>JAHBTJ010000017.1 GCA_019638595.1 Chitinophagaceae bacterium | reverse complement strand
ACCCGCCCGCTTGTTGCTTTGAATGTAAGGTATATCGCGGCGGGTCCGCAGTTTGAAAGCTGTATACGCACGAGGATTGCTTCGTCCGCCGTAACATTGTTCCAATTTAAATTTCGATGCGGGCGGTCTCGCAAAGACGACAAGTGGTTGAGTAACAGGGTATCTCTTTTTAATGCTGATTGCAAAACCAAATACGTCATTGGCATCCCAACCGAAGGTCGGGAGAGAAATCCGTTGGGCTTCCGTACTATTGCTCAGCATTTGTACTGTTGCCTGGCAGACCTGCCTGCCGCAGGCTGGTTTTTCTCCCGCAGCAATTGCGTTTAAATCAATACAACCTGCGGGCGGGATCGAAATGACGGGCAAGAGCGTCTTGTTTTGTAACTGGCGCTTTCCAGGAGGAATGGAACGCACCGGCAACGCAGAGAGCAACTCCATCAAATGGAGATCACGATACGGAAGTATCGCTGTAAGCTCCCGGTAAATTGCAAAGCCATTTGTATTTCAGGGAATATAAGAGCGCCGGATTGGAAAGGGGTGGAATAATTTGTATAGCGATGTTACAATTCCTTAAACTGTGTTGGCGTCATGCCGGTTTGCGATCTGAAGAATTTTGAAAAATTAGCGTGATCGTAAAACCCCAGCGCATACACTATATCCTTTACTGACATTTCCGAAACCTTCAACAGCCGCTTTGCCTCCAGTAAAATGCGGTCGTAGATAAGCGAGGAAGCGGCCGCATGCAGGTTTTTCCGGCAAACAATATTGAGATAGTTGGCAGAGATATGCAGCTTACCGGCATAAAATGTTACCGAATGCTCCTGCTTAAAATGCAGGTCAATCAGGGCTATATATTTTGTTATGATAGGGTTGGAATGATATCCTTCAAAATCTGCAGAACCGCCTTCCGCGATCTTGCTGATCAATAAGCAGATCAACTGGCAACGGGTTTGAACAAGCGCCCAGGTAATGTTTGCTCCGTTCAATTCTTCCCGGATCGCCCTGAATTCATACAGCAGCAATTGATAATGCGCCGCGGAAATATCCATAACGGGATGGCTTTGGTAATAGGATACAGAGAACCGCAAAGAAGGCTGGAACCACTCAAACCATTCACGGCTGATCATCAGTTGGTAGCCGATGGTTTGCTGCGTCATTTTCCACTGGTGCACCTGGCCGGGAAAAAGCAGGTGAACCTGGTGGCTTTTGATCCTGTGAGGTATAAAATCTATTGTATGTGTGCCGCTACCCCGCTCAAACAGCATGATCACAAAAAAATCATGCTTATGCGGATCATCAATCGAACGCGCTCCCCTCAGCTCATGGAATAATACATTACAGTGCGGAGACTGGTCTTCGCTGAACCCGCTGATGCTCAAAACAGGGAAGTTACCGGGCGAATGCTTCATACAGCTTCAAAACTTGTTGCTTAAAAATAGGATATTCTGAAGCAATAACCGGTCATCTTATCCTGTGCTTTTATGGTTCCAGTATTTTAACGATCTCTTTAAAGCCCCTCGACCGCGCATGTTGCAATGGGGTGACGCCATCCTTATCCGCAATAGTGAGATCAGCGCCGGCACCTTTTAGTATCCCGACGATCCGCAGGTAGCTTTCACTCCCGTTGCCTAAAATAACAGCCTCCAGTAATGCCGTCCAGCCCAGGCGATTCACATGATCAACAGGGAAGCCCTTGGTATAAGCCAGTATTTTGACGGTTTCCACATGACCCCGCTCGCAGGCAGGGATCAATGCCGTACCGTTGTAGCGGTTGAACAGGTCAAAGCGTGCACCGTTCGCTAAAAAAAGTTGTACCAGCGCGGTTTGCCCGCTGGCGCCTGCATAAAGAAACGGGCTGTCGAGGTTATCAGCCTGCAGGTTCACATCAGCTCCGTGTGCTACCAATAGCTTTGCCATCTCTGCCTGCTGCTGTATCGTAGCGATCAGCAATAATGACCGCCCGCTTTTATCACTTGTATTCACATCTGCACCACTGCTCAACAGCTTCTTCACAGCTTCCATATCATTCTTCTTTACAGACTCAATAATAGTTTGTTGCTGCTGCATTGTATAAGTTGAAGGTTCAATAATAGTCGGTTTACATGCATTAAAAACCACGAATGAAAATAACAATAGCAATAGCTGCATAGCCGGAATATTTAATTTAAAACACCACCTTCCCCTCATAGATCAGCGACTCCACCTGCGAAACCCTCGATACTGCTTCGGCAGAGCAGCTCGCATTCAAAAGCGCCAGGTTGGCTTTGTCTCCTGCTTTAGGCCATTGCCGGTTGCCTTTATCATCCAAGGGCAGCACGCCTACTGTCGCCAGCCCCAGGCTTCTCGACAAACCGAATTCTGTGGAATAACCATACAGCTGCGCCGCCAGGTTGGCTTTGTGCAATACGCTTCCTGTGCCGAAAGTGTTCCAGTGATCCACAATGCTGTCGTTGCCGGTCATAACTTTTACGTTATGCTTATACAATGTGGGAATGGGCATGATCAGTCCGCCGAATGGAATAGTGGAGTTGATGCCTATCTGTGCAGCGCCTAATTTTTCTGCTATTGCTTCCTGTTTAATGTTGTCAATCTTTCCCAATACAAAGCAATGGCTGATATAGGTCTTACCTTTCAGCACAGGATTTTCATTTACTTTGTCTATTAAATATTCCACCGTCTTCAATCCTGATTCCCCTGTTTCGTGCAGGTGAATATCTATACCCTTGTTATGATCCAGCGCCAGTTGAACGGTAAAGTCAATCGTTTTTTCAATGGCACCGTCAATCGTATAGGGATCCAGTCCTCCTATAAAATCAATATCCATCTTAGCCGCTTCCTTCATGTAAGGAACGGAGTTGGTATAAAATACGCCGTGTTGCGGAAATGCCACCAGCTCAGCGCCAAAGCTGTCTTTCCGGTTTTCCAGGGCTTGCTGAAGATGCTGTAATGATTCCAGTTTTGAAGTTGGTTCTATATTCACATGACTGCGTGCAAAGCCCGTGCCTTTGGATTGCAGCAGCTCTATCATTTTTTCCGCTTTGAAGGTGGAATTTTTCAGCATTTCAGGCAGTATCTTTTGCTCCAGCGCGATCATTCCTTTCACGCCGCCTGTTCTTTTCCGCGTTGCCCGCCAGCTATCGCCGTAAAAGGTTTTATCCATATGAATATGCATGTCCTTAAAAGAAGGCAGCGCCAGGTAACCTTTGGCATCAATGGCATTGGCGTTGGGCTGGTTGGGAGATATGGCTGTAATTTTGCCGTTCTCTATCTCAATATAAAACAACCCTGTGGTAGTTGCCGTTACTTCGCCTTCTTCGTATACAAAGCCGGTTTCCAGGCGAACATTTTTGAGGTTTAATTTATTTTTGCCTGCTGCGGATGTATTACCTGCGGCAGCTTTTAAACCCGGCGTGCCCGGTGTTATAGTCAATCCTGCCATGGCCAAAGCTGAATTTTTGATAAAATTTTTACGGGAGATATTGTTTTGTGCATTCACCTGTTATTCTTTTGCAGCAAAAGTACTTTTAACCAGGTTCAGATAAAGGTAGATGTTATAACAGGTACGGTAGGATTTATGACTAATTAGTATTTTGCGGTATCGGGTATTGTATTGTAGCCCGAAGGGCTTATACATGAATAGCCCCCAACAAAGTTGGGGGATAACAGACAAGTCAAAACAACCCCTTGCGGGGTTGAATGTTGGAAACTTGATGTAAATTACAGATGCATAACACCACATTTTATAACCATTGAATTAAACACTATGAGCTATCGTCAGATTTTTTACCAGATCGTTTTTGGTACGAAGCACCGCAAGATGACTATTGCTGAAGAAAATTGTGAGCAGCTTTACAAATACATTTGGGGCATTATACAGAATAAAAAGTGCAAACTTTATCGTATTAATGGAGCAGAAGATCATATTCATATTTTTTCAGACCTCCATCCCTCCACATCACTTGCTGATTATATTAAGGACATAAAGATAGCCAGCAATGGCTGGATGAAGGATAGTGGTTTGTTTCCGGATTTTGAAGCATGGCAGGATAGCTATGGCGCTTTCACCTATTCGGTAAGAGAAAAAGATGTCATTATCAATTATGTTAAAAACCAAAAAGAGCATCACAAAAAAGAAACGTTCTATGACGAATTCAAAAGACTGCTTATAGAAAATGGTGTGGAATTTAATGAAAAATACCTGCTCTGAAATGTTCAATTCAACCCTTTCAGGGTTGTGCCATTCATCTGCCTGTTTACCCCCAACAACGTTGGGGGCTATGCACATTCAAGCCCGCCCGGATGGCCGGTCGGACGGGCCCTTCGGGCTTTCCCGGGTATCTCAAACCTGTCCGACGACAGGCGGATATTAACTATATTATGTCAATCAAACTATGTCGGTGTATTGTCGTGAATGTGAGATGTGAAACGAGCTTTCACGCCTCACATCTCACGTTTGGCATTGCACCAGCCTTTTACCCGCCCGTATCCTCCACCATCAAATACCTTGTGCTCCTCCCGCCTTCCGGGCCTTTCATAAGTATGCCTTTGGCAACGAGGTCATTAATATCACGTACAGCGGTATCCGGAAGAGAAGACCCCGGACTGCCGATCGTGCGTGTACATTCACACCTGGTCAAACAACGATTCCATCCTGATCTCGTTATCCACAAGTTGTAGCTTATATTCATTATCAGCCACACCGTAAGTGGTTATAAACGCCAAAAGCAATCCTTTTCCGGGCGGAATGCTTTCACGAAAAGCGGCTATTTTTTGCTGTAATAGCTGGCTATACCGCTTGTCAATAACAAACTGCTTTATACTGAATTTTATCTCGCAAATATGAATGGTATTATCGCTCCGGTCCAGTAAAAGGTCTATCTGTGCACCGGCTGCCTGTTTACTGCCTGCACGATACCAGGAACAGTAAGATACGCTGATGCCCGATATGCCCAGCGCTTTTTTGATCTGTGGAATATGCTTCATACACACATTTTCAAAAGCATATCCGCACCATGACAGGTATTTTCCTGTTTTACTGATCGTCAGCCAGTCATTCTTACTGCTGTTACCCCTCATGAACCTTAAATAAAACAGGGAAAACTCATCCACCAGCCGATAAAGGCTTTCCTTCTTTTTTTTATTAAAAGGCTCCGTCTTTTCTACAAAGCCGCTCTCTGTCAGTTCTTCAAGCACAGCGGTAAGGCCGCCTCCTGTCACTAAATCCCCGCTGGCCAGCAGCTCATTCCTGGTCAACCCCTTATTCTTTTTAGCCAGGGCTTGTATTACATGCACATGCTTTTCATAATTATTGAACAGTGCTGGATACAGGTTCTGGAATTCATCTGCCAGCAGGCCGTTAGGCACAAAGCAGGTATGATCAATCGCCTGGTGCAGGCTTTCTCCCCGTTTAACGGCATTCAGGTAATGTGGTATGCCCCCGGTTATCATATACAGTTGCAGTACCTGGTAATCGCTGAAACGGATATTCCTGTATTGCAGGTAATCTTTTGTTTCTTTTAAGGTAAAAGGCATCAACCTCACCCGTTGCGTGATCCTGTTATGCAACCCTCCTTTATTGTTGACTATCTTTTTGATCATCCAGGAGGCTGCGGAACCACATATTACCGCGAGTATGTCCGGCCTGTCAGAAAGGTATATATTCCAGAAATACCCGAAGGCAGAAACAAACCCCGATTTATGGGTGTCCAGCCAGGGCAGCTCGTCAAAAAAAATAACTTTTTTACCTTTCGTTTTAACCGTTTCAAGGCATTCTCGAAGCATAATAAAAGCCTGCTGCCAGTTGGCGGGCGGCTGAAGCTGCCGGTTGGCGGGGAACCAGGTATTCAATTGCTGCTGAAAATTGGCAAGCTGCGTGCGCAGGCTGCCACCGGATTCCCCGCTGCAAACGAACTTCAGGTGATCTGCATAATAATTTTTTACCAGGTAAGTCTTGCCTACCCGTCTTCTTCCATAGATGGCCAGCAGCCCGGGCTGATCGCTTCTCAGCAACTGCTCCAGTATTTTTATTTCTGCTGTCCGGCCTATGATCGTATGCTTCATCTCTTTTCTATTACCTGCCAAAAGTAGCAAAAAAAACATAGATTTGGCAACTAATAAAAATTATTATCTGCCAAAAGTATATCAAAAAGGTAAGATTTGGCAGCTAATAACTAGTGGGACTTACCTGATATTTGAACCTCGGTGGATTTTGCTTCATGCTACAAGGCTAAAGAGCTCCCTATCTGTAATGGAAATTGTTTACGCTTTCAATAATTATGTGCGCCTTTGTGAATAGGTATCTATCTCAACAGAGCTATTGATATACTGGTGGTTAATCTCCGCTATAATTGTGGCATCCAAAAAGTTGCCAGGTTTTTCTATCCGGGCTTGCCTCCAAAGCTTCAATCAATTTTTCATTGTTTTGTCCTTTCTTTTTGCCGAAAGCGGTAGTGCCGCCGGCAGCCCATATTTCCTCCGGGGAATATGATTTCCGGTCTCTGAATCAGGAAGCTTGCATATTATTTTTTATACCTGATTCCATTGCGCCCTCCTTTTTTATTAAAATTCAAAACCTTTCTGTTACACCGGTCATAAAGCTATGCGTAGAAATTTTATTTCCACTTACTGTTTCCTGCTCATGAATATTGCAGCTGTTATCCTTATTGCCCTTCTAATACCTGCATTGAAGAAACGCTTGTAATATCTCCAATGGTCTTTTAAACAATTTCATCTTAATTATATTATTGAAGGCGCCGGGCCATGCAAAAAGATCTTGGAAATACCGGAGCAAACCTGCACCTGGAGAAGAATCAGTTCCTTATATGACTGCCCTCATAAGGTTTAGGATAAGCTTCTAATAACTTACAGGAAACTATTTGAACATGAAAAAACTACTTTTCATTTTTCTTGGTGCCGGTATACTGATTGCCTGCAACTCCGGTACCGGCACAAACACTAACGCATCACCAGGAACAGCTATTGAAACGCACTCACAGGAGGGTGTGATAGATAACACATCCCAGCCAAACGTTGTGCAGGTTGCGGTTGGCAGTGCAGACCACAGCACTTTGGTGAAAGCGGTAAAAGCCGCCGACCTGGTAACTTCGCTGAGTAACGCCGGACCCTTTACAGTGTTTGCCCCCACCAACGCTGCTTTTGACAAGCTCCCGGCAGGCACAGTGGAAGACTTGCTGAAACCCGGAAAGAAAGATGTTTTGACTGATATATTACAGCATCATGTGTATGTGGGCGTGCTTAAAGCCGGACAACTGCAGGATGGTCAAAGCCTCGGCATGGTAGATGGAAAAAATGTAACGATCAAAATAGTAAATGGCAAGCCGCTGATCAACGGAACGGCAAATATCGTTGCTTCCGTGCCTGCATCAAACGGAATTGTTCATGTAATTGATGAGGTATTAACACCATAAGTGTTCGAAACGTTATTTTGAAGGCCGCCATATCAACAATTTTATAGCGTCATAGACGCGAAAGTTTGGTGGCAATTATAAAGTAAGGCATTGACAAAGCTCCGTAGGAGCGGCATTTTCGCAGGTTTCGAACGTTTATGGCGTTACACCCGCGCAATAGACTTTTACGCTATGACTGTTTAAGCAGGAGCTTCCGGGAGGCTCCTGTTTTTGTTTGTGGAATATGCTTCATACATACATTTTAAAAAGCATATCCGGATAGGGCAGGGAGCTTACCGTAAAAGTGTATTACACCGTTGGAAGTTTGCTTGTGCTGTAACCGGTTATACAAAGCATGAAATTTTAATTGCCTCTCCTATTGTACCATGGTGCCATGCCAGCAATAATGAAAGATCAGATGTGCATAATGGTATATTACTTTCACCCACTTACGATGCATTGTTTGATCAGCATCTGATCAGTTTTGAAAACAACGGTAAAATTATTTTATCAGACCCCCTCAAAGCAAGTGACTATCATAGGACAGGCATTAGTGGAAAGGAAATGATCAAAAGCCTATCACTACAAAATCACGACTATCTAAGCCGGCACAGAAGCGAGCTGGTATTTTAATTTTTCTTATTTAGGTGTCTTACTCACCAACAAAATCCTCTGCTAATGCTACACACATACCAATAAAATAATCGGGGAGCACGCTACGGGGAGGCGTACCCATCTGCCGGCACAGCACCAGGAACTGGTGGGGAAGGATAAACCAGTAGGTTGTATGGCGGGCATAATCGCTGGTTTAACATTTGAATTGGGGTGCGGCTTTTTGTTGTTGCGGAGTATTCTACCTGCCCTGGTAGCAAAGGAAATTGTTATAGCTGCTGCCGTACACAATCACCAGGCTGAATGAGTAGTGTATTATTATTTTTGGGTAGCCGGCAGTTGGATTTCTATTGGGCTTTTGTGCAGCCTGTCCCGCCGGGGGCGGGATCGCACTCTTGTACGTCAACAATTCTATTCAACTGCTCATGAAGCATCCCGCTGAATATCGGCGGTAGTTCCGTTCAATATGAAGCATGTACGAAGTATAAAGCAAAAAATCTTTTTGCAAATAGATAAATGTAAAAAAGCATGCTAACTCTTTATGGAAATCTACAAACCTATGCGGATCAAAAAAACAATGACTCACACAAAATTTTAAATTTTTCAACCTGATACACCGGTCATCATAACGATTCACTGGTAATTCCCTGCCTTATTTGGTGAGCAATTTGCCTGAGCCGTTGGCGATCGTTATAAAATTCATCAAACAATTCCTTATCTAATTTGCTATATAGTAATTGCTAACCCTCACCAATAAAATATTTGATATTACCAAAAAACATCTTACCTTGAAATACACTTTTAATCCTTCAATCTTTTGACTGCCTGCCACTACCCGAACCTGCATTTCAAAAATTTTTAGTGGCTTTATAAATATACTCCAATATAACAGGAGGACAGTTGTCTTTGTATATATCCATTTTGCAGAAAATGCAAAAAATGTGGAACGAAAAAGAGAGTTAAGTTATATTTTTTAATCGGTGTGTTTACACATGCGGATTAAAGATCAAGTGCTGTTTTTAGAGGACACAAATCAATAAGAAGTGTGAAATAGTTAATAATGGGTTGTAATCCCTATGCATACTCCGGTTATATGCACAACATTAAAATTGTTGTTTATTTGGTTTTGTTAACCAACAAAAACCATGTACATTTTTTATGTAATTATATGAATTACAGCATATTATAAAAATAGGCAAAAAATAAATATATTTGTTTCATTTATTAACTCATTATATGGAAGTAATTGAAAAAGTTCCACTAATAAAACGAGTAATTATAACAGACTGTTCGCTTGCTTTGACACCAAAAGATGTTGATGAACAAGTCTGTAATGAAATTGATGCATTAACAGAAGAAAATAACACTTTTTGGTCATCACCAGATCACGATAGAAGTGAATATTTGCATAGTTTCTTTCAGTATCCTGCAATGATGGTTCCTGTCGTTCAACGGAAACTCATTGAAATAATAGTTCGAAATAAGCCCACAATCTCAAGTGTACTGGATCCTTATATGGGTTCGGGAACATCGTTAGTAGCATGTATGGAAAATGGGCTAGACTGTTATGGTCAAGACATCAATCCTCTTGCGATATTAGTGTCAAAAACCAGAACAGGCCCATATTATATCAAGGCTATAAAAGAAAGAAAACCATTTTTTTTCCAACAATTCGAAAAAGATAGCTCTAACAAAATTGAGGCTAATTTTAAAGGCTTAAAAAAATGGTTTAAAGACTCTGTTGCGATTGAACTATCAAGAATTGTAAGAGCAGTACGGGAAGAAAAAAGACCTGCCATCAGGAGATTTTATTGGGTAGTTTTAGCAGAAGTTGTAAGATTGACTTCCAACGATAGAACATCTACTTTCAAATTGCATATTCGAAAAGCTGAGGATATTAATAGCCGCGATCTCTCGCCAATTCAATCATTCAAGGAACATTTTGAAAGTTGTATTGAAGATTTGAATTGGTATTCCGATTTATTAACTAATGCTGATAAACTTTCAAAAGGGGCTTATATCGGTCAAGTAAGCCTTAAATTATTAGACAGTAAAGAATCAATTTTTACACCTAATGGCCAGGATAATTTTTTTGACCTGCTGGTGACTTCGCCACCTTACGGGGATAATAAGACTACCGTAACCTATGGCCAACATTCATACCTTCCTTTACAATGGATTGACTTAGGTGATATACATGAACTCGCAACAGCCGATTTTTTAAAAACAACTTCTGAAATTGATTCACGGGGATTAGGAGGAAGGCTGAAACAGATTGAAGCAAGCCAGTTAGCTATTTTATTCCGAAACTCACCTTCGTTTGAAAACACTTATAAGACACTTCAAATTAAATCTCCAGATAAACTGAAAAAGGTTGTATCATTCATAAATGATTTATATATCTCCATAATAAATATTCATTCTTCCCTAAAAGTCAATTCATATCAAATCTGGACTGTCGGCAATAGAAATGTTGGCGGCATCGAAATTCCCAATGATAAAATAATCAAAGAGCTTGTTGAAAATCAAGGAGCCATTCTAATTAAGAAGATTTCAAGAGAAATTCTCAATAAACGAATGGCAAAACGAAACAAAGATTCAGAACTGATGTCATTTGAAGATATCTTAATTTTTAGAAAAGTTGGCTAAAGAAACACGAAAACCTCATTTTGATGTCAGCGCAGCTCTTATCCGTCAATTAGGGGAAGAACTTGTTTCTGATGAAGTAACTGCTATGATGGAGTTGATAAAAAACTCTTATGATGCAGATGCTGATTGGGCAAGGGTTGAAATAAACACAAAGGACGATTACAGTAATCCAAACATTTTCTACAAAGATTCACCACCTGGGTTTATATCAATAACTGACAACGGCTTTGGAATGTCAGATGATGATATATGGAATAGCTGGATGAAGATTTCATTATCTTCAAAAAAGAAATTTAAAGCTGATGGACTGGTTACTCCAAAAGGGAGAACGCCATTAGGAGAAAAGGGAGTTGGTAGACTAAGTACAAATAAGCTTGGTAGTCGTCTCGAACTTTTTACAGGAAAAGCTAAGAGCGATAAAAAAAATCATGTCGCGTTTGATTGGGAAACCTTTGATGATGATACGTCTTTAACTTCTGTCCCTGTTCATATAGACCAGCTCAAGAAAGACCCATCTGAAAAAGGTACAACATTAGTTGTTACCAATTTAAAGGAGGCACAAAAATGGGAAGGGGTATCCTGGGACAAATTTAGGGGCCAAATTTCTCAGATGATTTTCCCTTTCAAGGAAGATCGGATTTTCAACGTTTATCTTAAAATCAATGGAGAAAACATTGATCTTGATGAATTGAGTGAAAAAGTTCGGAAAAATTCAGTTACAACACTAAAATTTGAGTTAACTGACAATAATGTAATAATTAACGGCACTGTCAAATTTCAGAAGCTTAACGGTTCTAATAGTGCCGATGCTACTGAGTTTTACGAAACAAAAATATTACCTGATTTCGGAGAGGACTTTTTTACATTTCTGACTGATCCGGTTGATAATAAACAAAATCATGTAGATGATTTAAAGTATTCAGGGAAAAAGGGAGTATTCTATACATTTAAAAGAGAAATTGAATTTAATACTTTGGATCGCCTTTCTCTTAATATTGACGATACAAATTCCGTAGCTGAAATTGCTCATCCTGGAAATTTTAAAGGAGAAATTGATGACTTCTTCTTTAAAGATACTGATTCGATTACTCAAGCATTCAGTTCAATTGCTGAATTTAAAAGAATAGTTCAAAACCAGGTTGGGGTGCGAATATTTCGGGATGGCTTTGGTATTAAACCTTATGGTATTGATGGGCAAGATTGGCTTAATCTATCTGGAGGACAAACTTCCGGTGGGTCTTTTTATGGATTAAGACCGGGCAATGTGGTCGGTTTTGTTTCTATTACAGCGAAGGAAAACAGGAACTTAAAAGAAAAAACAGATAGAGAGGGGTTTACAGACACTCCTTATTCAAGAAATTTTATGAGGGTCATGAACTATGTGATTGACCAGGCTAATAACATTTTAGAAGGAACGAGACGAAGTTACAATGAATATAGGAAGCAAAAAGCTCAGCAGTCTGCGGGAATTAAAAGCATGTCCGATTCTTTTGATAAGCTAAATAAAGCTTCATCAAAAGCAAAAAAGATTACTAAGAAAACACAAGAGGTAAAGTATCACCTCGCTAATGCAGCAATAAAAGTTAGGGAAGCCTCTAAAAAGCAAGGAAGTAGTAAGGGTACAGCAGAGGATGAAGAAAGAAGACAACTCTTTGCTGAAATATCTTCTCTATTGGAAGAAGCCCAAGAATTGCTTGAACAAGTGGAAGATATTTTAACGGAAACAAACAAGCTAGATGAATATGTAAAATACCTGCAACCTCAAATTGAGAGCCTAGAAGAACAATTGTCTGACTTTGCGGAGCTTGCAGGACTCGGCTTAACAGCAGAGGCTTTATCACATGAGCTTTCAAATATCGTGGATAGAATAGTGGAAGAGACAGAAAGGCTTAATAAAAAGATTAGAGGAAAGACTGCAATAGATATATCCTCGATCAACGTATATGTAGAATATATTAGAAGTGCAACAAAGTCCTTCAGAAAGCAACTAAGCCATTTAGCTCCGTCGTTGAAATACGTTAGGGAAAGCAAAGAGAAGATTTCAGTCAAAGGCTTTTTAGCGGAGCTAAAAGAATACTATGAAGAAAGATTTGATGGCGAAATAGGTTTTGTGACTTCAATCAAAGGAAGTGACTTTACATTAAAAATAAACAAAGGGAAATTAACACAGATTTTCGATAACATTATCATCAATTCTGAATACTGGTTAAAAGAAAAACTAAAACAACATCCAAGATTTAAGCCAGTCGTAACTGTTGAAGCAAAAGAGCCTTTTATCAAAATATATGATAATGGAAATGGTATTGAGCCTGCTATCCAAGATCGAATTTTCCAACCTTTTGTTTCTGGCAAACCTAAAAAAATAGGACGAGGTTTAGGGTTGTTTATTGTGCAGCAATTAATAGAAACTACAAATTGTGAAATAATACTTTCGAGTGAAAAAAATCAATATGGTAAAAGGTATATCTTCCAGATTGATCTTTCTTCTATAATTGAACTTTAGCTTATGACCAAACTGATTGCTCCCGGCAATGATGCTGCAATTGCAGAAACAATTGCGAGATTTGGCCGACTTTTAAAGGAATTAAATATCACGTCAGCTTTTTATGTTGATGACTATAACTGCCTGGTAGAGTTTCCGATGGTATCGGGAATGATTAAGACTCTAATTGATAAAGGGGAAGGTAATAAAGTAAAGGAAGCGCTAGGAGAAGCAATTGATTTAGAATTGCCTGAAACAGATATAATATTAGATGATTTTTCTTCAAAATGGGAAGACTTTGATAATACAAAACGAATAGAGGTATTTAAACAGATATCAGCCCTCGATGATAGTTCTTTTAGTGCAGAAGATTTTGAAAGAACAATGCAGCTAAAATCAATTTTTCCAGACAAATCACTTTCATTAATTAGCCCTGATGAGTGGAAAGATAAATCTAAAGAATTAGAAGCTGAATTAAAAGATAATGAAAAAGTGCTCTTGATTTTTGATCAGGATTTAACAAGAGCCACACATGAGGATTTTAAAAGCGGCAGAGTAAAAGGTGATGATTTGATTGTTGAAGTAAAAAAGTCTTCTATTTGGGATAAATCATACTGCACTCTAATTACTCATGTGATCGAATCTGTACCTAAAGAGTTTGAGAAAAGAAAAACTATTGCTTCTGAAAATAAAGGAGGACTTCAAGAGAAAGATTTTTTCGCATTATCCAAAAAGCGAAATGAAAACCCTGAATTATTATGCGATGGGATAAAAAAGGCAATTTTAGACCGATATTTTGAATTGATCAAGATCAAATCAGTTGAATTAATAAAAGAGGCGCAGGGAAAGGTGATCGAGGAAATTAATAAAATAGATACCTACGATTTTGACCAATCTATTTTGATTTCTTCTGTGGAGGAAGGGGTTTGGGAAGTGGAGACACTTTTACGAGTGGCAAATATTATCCATGATGATAGTATTAAAAAACTCATGATTGAGAAAAAATACTCAGAAGAAGTAAACCCAAGCATTAAGAAAGCAAAAAAAATAAGCGATATACGCTTTGAAATTCCATCAGACATATATCCTTATAAGGATAGCGATGAAATTAGAAGATCAGAAATATATTTAAAGGCTGGCTTATTAAACCCGTTGAATTCACCAATAGAAAACGGTGATATTTTTGAAGTATTTGAAGGCTCAGGAATTGGGACTTACATTCTCTTAGGGCAAGAATGTGATTTGGTTATTAGAAAGGATGGCTCAAGAGAATCGAAGTTTGGCAATTTATGTAAAATTGAAGAAAAGTTAATTGACGACGTTATCCAGGACATTCACAAGTTTGCTGAAAAGAATGGAGTGCAGAATCATTATCTTTTTAACAAATTCATACTGGACTATTTTAAGGAAAGTGCTGATACGGTAGGCGTTATTAATTTTAAGAAACCTATTTTGGCCGATTTAAACGCTCTTGATTTAGTTGTTTTCAATACCGAAGGAACTGCTTCTACTGTTGGATTATCAACAACAGATATTAATATCCTAAGCCATTCATGGGAAAGACGTTTGAAAAAACTCATAGCTCATTATGAGGCTCAAAAGAAGGAATTGAGCGAGCTTTATCAAAATATCACAGGAATCCCAGATGAAGTTAAACAGAAAATAACTCAGAAACTTAATCAACCATTCAGTTTAGGTACCTCTATTGGTATTTCCATTCCTTTTGATGGTCAAGATTTCAAATTCGGGATTAAGCGAATTAAACGACTTAGAATACCATTTAGTAAGAACATGCTGGATAAGTATGCTAAATATTTGGCCAGGATTGCTGATTCACATGATTTTGCAAAATAAACCAAATATGTAATTTTAGTCCTTTCCTTTCCCCCTATTAAAATAGCTTTAGCTGAACGGTATCATAAAAGAACTTATGTGAAGGCTTTCTTTTGTATGGAATCAGGTCGGATTCAAAAACGTGAGACGATCCCTTAATCTTTTCGAAAGGTGTAACAAATAATTTTTCGGGAGCATAGGGCTCGCCTCCTATACCGATGGCAATAAATACTGGTATCCTTTTGCGCACCTGGAATTCCTCATACCTTCTAATTTGGTGCTCTTTAGCCCAGGTGGTCATGCCATTTTGTAAGCTTCTACGCCATTTGCATTCTACCGCAAAAAAATATTTCTTTTTTCCCAGAAAAATAAGTTCAATATCGGGGTAATAATGATCAGCCAGCAGCGTCGCTCCTTCTACTATTCTTTTTGACTCCCGGCATTCTTGCACCTTGAAGTTTTTTTCGTTGAAAAGACTGATAACAAACTTCTCAAAGAGATAGCCCTTTTCGTATGAGTCCTGGTTAGCTTTTGTGGTTTGCTGTTGAAAGACATTATTCATAAAGATGGGTTAGGTACAGGATATAAACGGAGCAACAGGATATTGATTATTGATTTATGTTCATTGCGAGCTCATTGTGTTTACATTGGCAGTATATTGAAACAAGAATAATGGATTGGGGCTACCACAATAAATATTTGATATTATCAGTTACCTTAAGATGCATCATGTTCAATCAGATAGTTTATGGCAACACAAAATTTAGACAGCGATTTTCCGACAGAGCTAATGGATGACTATTGGGTTTATGCTTCTGTAATTAAGGTTAAACGACACCCACAAAAATATAAACATACTAAGTCGGGTAAGTGGCTTGTCTTTTCGAATGTTAGTGATCATGACAACATTTGGCAAAAAATTAAACGAGCAACACAAGATGGGATTTTAGGCGTTAGCGCAAAAGCAGCTACTTCGAAGCCGAGTCCCAATGCTCCGTCTGCTGATGAGAAAGTTATTTGCGTATATACGTATAATTGGTTAGATGTTGATGATGTTTATAGGGTTGAAAGATCGCTAAGAAAAATTGGGATAGGACAGACTCTTTATTACAAAACAGACGATGACACCATCTCAGGGCAATATAAAGTAAATGGCGCAAAAAATATCAGTAAGTATGTAAGCAAGGCAACGAAGAGTTATAAAAAATTTGATCTTGCTTCACTTCATGGCATTAGTTGGGGTAAAATTCAAATTCTAAGGCAAATAGGAATTGAGAATTTTGACGACTTGATAGCCTTTGATACTTCAAAAAAAATGTCAGGGGTTGGGATAACACAAGAAAGAATTAATAGACTAAAACTTTCCGCACTTTCTCAAATTGAAAATAAAATTTATCGATTAACTCCCATTGAATTTCCAGAAGGAGAAATAATGCACTTTGATATTGAAACAGATCTATCTTCTTCATTTGCCGACAAAAAGATATGGAGCATTGCTATTTATCATAACAAAAAAATCAAGCACTTTTATGCAGAAACGTGGAAGCAAGAGAAGAAAATTTTAAAAGACTTTTTGGCTTATATTAAAAGGGTAAACAGTCCTCATTTATTTAGCTATTCTGGAGTAGGATTTGATACAAAAATTCTCAGCGCGGCGCTAAAGCGACATGATTTAGATTTTGAATATTTTTTAAGCTGCAATCACTTCGACCTTTGTACTCTCATTCGACAAAATTACATTTTACCAATAGGGGCTTACGGACTTAAACCAGTTGGAAGATATTTTGGATACAAATTTAAACATGACCATCTTAACGGCTTATATGTTGCATTTCAGTATTTACGTTGCCAGCGGACAGGGAAAAAACTTCCAAAAAATATTTACGCATATATTGAGGACGACGTAAAGTCAATGGACTATATTTTCAATAAATTAAAAACAAGAACTGACATCAAACATATAATTTAATAGCCTCGTAGGCTAACAGAGAGGCAGCCGATAATATGTGCGTTTGTGTCATGTTGGCGAACAGACAATACAGTCCCCGCTTCGTCTTGTCTATCAGCTACAGTTCGGACTGATGAATAACTATCTGCTTTTGTACTTAACTCCAACATAATATTTCCAAATGGACATTTGTACCCGTCTGGACAATTAATGAATTCCGTTGACTTCAATCCTCAAAATCCAGCAGCTTCTTAGGATGTACTTCCAGACCCTTGGCCAATTCCAGTAACGTTAACATAGTAATGTTAGCTTTTTCGGTTCCCTTTTCAATTTTGCTAATATTGCTATAATCTATATTGCAATTTTGTGCAAGCTTTCTGTAGCTTAGACCTTTCTTCTTTCTTAGCTTCTCAAGCTGCTTGCCAAACCGGACTAAAAAATCGCTTTCTACAACTTTAGTCATCATGTTGATTTGTAGCAAGGTCTCACTATGAGAAAAAATAAATGTGGTATTAATATACCACATTTCAATATTTTCCCTTTATATTTACAAAGAAATTATTTTCGCGACTACTTCATAAAATCATTTGAAGCATTCGCTTTGAATCTCGCTTTTGAAACCTGAGAAATTTCTAAGCATGCGGGGTGATAAGCAGAATAGCTCACGACCTAGGCGTGAGCTCTCTTATCCGTGTGCTGGGCTTCTCAGGGCCTCAAAAGCGGTAAGTTGAGCGCCACGCCTTTTTTGTGCGGGTGCCAGCCTAAAACTTTTTGTTATGAACAACGCCGTTGTCACACCTGCACAAAGCACCAACATCCATTTTAACGAAACCCAATGGCTGTTCCTGCTGGCAGATACCCAAAGCTGGCTGCAGCAATTGCAGGAAGGGCTTACCTGGCAACTGCCCGTAAAGCACCGCAAAAAGCTGCTGCGTAAAGGCTCGTACCTAAGCAGCAAAGCCCTGGCGCATATACCGGAGCGCCATTACTACAAAGTGCCGCGCCATCCGCCGGCAGGCGGACAGGCTCCGCTTACCGGCAAGTTTACCATACCCATACCGCAAATTGTAGCCTGCATAAGAGATGCCTGCCAGCAACCGCCCCAGCCTATGCCGGGCAGTCCTCACCTGCAGCGGGTACTGGATACTGGCACGCCGCTCGGGCACGATACTTCCGGCAATACCGTAACCACCATTACGGTCATTACCAGCACCGGCGGAGAGATCATCACCGCCTTACCCGGCGTAATACCGCCGCAACAAGCCCTATAAGGTTTTAAAAACCTTATAGGGCTGTCTAAGCCTCACCTAAAAATAAAAAGATGAAAACCAAACACCACAAAGACCCGTTTACTACCCAATGCTGGCTCTGCGAGTGCATTACCGATCCTTACCAGGTAATTGCCCACTTCTTTGCCGAAGCGCATGTGCACCATTTTCGCAGGCTCATCAAAAAGCTGGTGTGCCATGCCAGGCGGGGCAAAGGATATCCGCCCGGCGATATATTGTTATATAGCAGGCTCATCCGCTCGCTTATAAAAGCCGCTCATGCTTTGAGGCATACAAAGCACAGCGCGGTTAATATTAAAAAAGAAGAGCTCTTTAATAAAAAATACTATTGCAGCCATTATGTTAGCGCTGATGCGTGGAAGGAGTTTCCGCGCTGCCTGTCTGAAAAAGAATACAGTGATCCCTACCGGGCATTTCAGCAGTTTTTCAGCTACCGGTCGCTCAACAACTGGCTGCAGTGCTGGGAGCAGGTAGTGGAGAATGCCCTGAACAGTGATACTACGGCTATAACCGCCCCGCTGACAGTATGCACCCATTTAATAAAGCTGGTAGAAGCCGCGCACCTGGTTGATGTAAGGGAGGTAACGCATGTGGGTGAATGTGTAAAGAATGGCAGGTCAGTATCAGCTACTTAAAAGGTATTACAATAAAAGAAAGTTGATGAGGGAATTGAGATTCCGTTTCCTATAGGTGCGGTAGCATAATGACCGTGTGGTTCAAAAATTACAAACTTTGCCTTAGTGCTGACGGCAAAATACAAACACTCTCGCCGTCATTTCGATCCCGCCATTCTGAAAATTAAATTAAAAGCATCTTGCGGCGGGAGAGAACTTTTCTCACCGAAGGTAAATCTGTTAGGCAGTAGTGCAAAAGATGAACATTAGTGCCAAAGCCCGGCAGATATCTCACTCGCGAAAAAGCGATTATACTACAATCTCCGTGCTGCTCGGTCGATATGACGGCACACACATCGTCATTTCGATCCCGCCCTAAAGTTGTAATGAACTAAACGACTATCGCGGCGGGAGAGAAATCCGTTGAGCAGTAGTGCAGATATTGAGCATTAGTACAAATGCCCGGCAGATTTCTCCCTCGCAAAAGTTGCATTAAACTATAGTGTTCGTGTTGGCTCGGTCGAAAAGACGGAAACCGCATCCGTATTCGCCATCCAAAAATATATTTCACCAATGCGGATATACAGTTCCCGGTGTTCTTCCTGGTGATTCATAACTCACTTAATTTACAAAATGCTGTGTAATGCAATCTATTTAATAAAGCTGGTAGAAGCCGCGCACCACAAGTGTTCGAAACCTGAAATTTACTCAAGAGGTGCAGCGCACCTTAATCTTTGTAGCTGATTATCATGAATGTTTTTTTAGCCGCAGAGCGGCGAAATATTTTTTACCCACTAAAATGTGATATTCCGGTGCGCTGCACCTTGCATCCACGGAATCAATTGTCTACAAATATACCGCCGCGCTGCGGCTGAAAGCGGTTATTGTGAAAGGTTTCGAACACTTGTGGCCGCGCACCTGGTGGATGTAAGGGAAGTAACGCATGCGGGTGAATGCTTGAAGAATGGCAGGCAGGTATCATTATAATGGTATTAGCTGCAAGGGGATGGCTTTCCTTGACACTATTTCCTGTACTGGTTTGTGTCTTTACCCGTACTGGTTCATCTTTCCGGCACACAAGGCTAATCACAGGCAGACGTTACGGAGAAGCTCATGAAAAGCTGAGAGGAAAAGAAGGATTTAAGGGATATTCATGCTTTATCAGATAACTATCGGGTAAAACAAATGATCGGCAGGAGATCCAGAGGTGCGAACCACGGCGGGAATGTTCACACTATTTGTCAGCATTTAAACTTTCTATAATTAATTTGATTGTTTTGTCATCTATGCTATCAAATTCCGATTTGTCATAAATTGTCAATAAATAAACTTCTTTGTTGTCAGTAACAATATAAGTTATAACTCTGGCTCCGCCACTTTTTCCTTTTCCTTTGCTTTTAATAGCAAGCCTGATTTTATAAGTTTCATTTCCTAAAGGTGTTCCCGTGTCTGGTTCTTTTTCTAATATAGCACCTAAGCCGGCAAGCTCTTTTTTGAGAGATGGAAATTTCCTGATAAGCCGTTTTGCTTCCCGCTTAAACTTGTCGCTGGGAATAACACTAAAGCTCATTTAAAAACTCGTTTAGTGTCTGCTTATGTCCTTTTGCTTTTTTAAGACTTTCGACTTGTTCAAATGCCTCTTTAAGGTCTGATTTCAGCTTTAAAGCCTGTTCATACTTTTTTAGCTTATTCAGTACTTTTTCCCATTCTGTCAGGGGTAGCTGAACAGCATTTGTCCTGCCATTCATGTCGTTAACATATTGAAGTGCGATTTTCATAGTTCAAATTTACATTGTTTTGTTGAATCCTACATTGTTGAGAAAAGCTTTTAGCGCACAGAAAATCGTAAATTTGATTTGCCATGAAACCCAAAAAACAAATAAAATCAGCAAAGCTAAAGCTCTCCAAAGGTTTTAGTATTGATAAAACCCTGAACGGGAAATATGATGATCAGCCGCTGTTTAAAGATAAAGTTGACAGGGCAAATCCTATTCTGAAAACAGTAGGGCTTCCTAAGTTATAAATTACTTGTCGTTATACAGAAGCTGCAACCGTCATTTCGCCGTTCAAAAATATATTTCACCAATGCGGATATACAGCTCCCGGTGTTCTTCCTGGTGATTCATAACTCACTTAATTTACAAAATGCTGTGTAATGCAATCTATTTCCCATCGGTATATGTCTTCACATGCCGAAATACTCACTCTTTTATGCTGGTATATGAATACACATACCAGTAGAAAAAAGAGGAACTCCCATATCCCGAAATCATTCGGGATTCATTCATCCTTTGTGCGCCCGCCTGCCGGAACGGGCAGGTTTTATGAATGAAAAATTTCATGTACGTTTGATCAATATTTCGCTTATAAAAAATTTTGCTACTTATGAACAACCTGACCAATCAAAAGGATTATAACGAGCTTGTCAGCCAGATCTCTGCCACTTACAACCAGGGAAGGCAACAAGCCGTTCAGACCGTAAACATACAGTTAGTAACTACTTACTGGGAAATAGGCCGCTATATTGTTGAATTTGAACAAAAAGGAGAAGGCAGAGCAGCATATGGAAAAGCGTTATTAGAGCAGCTTGCGGCAGATTTGTCAATGATGCATGGAAAGGGCTTTAGCAGGTCTAACCTCAACTATATGAGGCTGGTATACAGATATTATCCAATTTGTGAGGAGGTTCCTCACAAATTGAGCTGGACACATTTATGCGAACTGGTTAAAATAGACGACTCTTTAGAACGCTCTTTTTATGCGAAACAGGCTGTTATAGAAAACTGGAGCACAACAGAGCTAAAACGGCAGAAAAAAGCAGCCTTATTCCTGCGCCTGGCTGCTTCTAAAGACAAAGAGGGCATTTTACACCTGGCAAAGCAGGGGCAGTTTGTTTCCAGGCCCGAAGATGTTATCCGCGACCCTTATATACTGGATTTCCTGAAAATACCGGAGCTGTACCATTATAGCGAAACCGAGCTGGAAGGCCGGATCATTGAGCATCTTCAGCATTTTTTGCTTGAGCTGGGCAAGGGCTTTGCTTTTATTGGCAGGCAATACCGGGTTACGCTGGGCAACAAACATCATTATGTTGATCTGGTTTTTTACCACAGGATCCTCAAGTGTTTTATTTTAATAGACCTCAAGAAAAGTGAAGCCGGATACGAAGATGTGGGACAAATGAATATGTATCTGGGGTATTTTGAGAACGAAGAAAAAACGGAAGGAGATAACCCGCCTATTGGTATTGTGCTGGCAAGAGAAAAAGATGACCTGCTGATACAATATGCTATGCACAATGTTTCTTCGCAATTATTTGTGAGTAAATATCAACTGTACCTGCCCAATAAAGAGGAACTACGGGCAGCGATAGAAGAAACGCTTAATGAATAAACCTGCTATATCGAATACAAGAAATTATTTTTCAAATAAATGCTGTATGACTTCTCTTATTCGAAAACAAAGCATTAGAAAGAGCATCAACTGTCCGGAAAATCCGAACAGTTCAAAACGAAGGAGGCAGAAATGTTAGCAGGGAAATAGATTTTTATAATCTTGATTTTAAAGGATGCCGGAAAAATTTCGGCTGCCGTTGCTAAAAAACAGCAGAAACGGAATATGAAAAATTCCGGGTTATACAAGATATGGACTATAAATCTGATTTTGATAAGGTGGTAGAGGAAGTAAAAAGGACGAAGAAGAAACAGGAATTGATCGTGCTGATTACGGAGAACATTTCCACATATTGCTATCAGGATTGGTTATAAAATTCCAGGAAAATAAATAACGTGAAAACCATAGTTAACACTGCGCATTGCTGAATAGCGTACAGAACGTATAAGTGAGTGACACCCGTCCGACTCGTGTCATCCGGGAGGGCAACAGAAGCCGGTAGTAGCAATGGAGCCGTCAGTGGCTCATAACCCACAACCCACAACCCATAGCCCATAGCCGATAGCTCATAGCCCACAGCCCATTCATAGCTCCCCGCTTCAAAAATTAATAAACCTGTTCCTTGCCACCACCTGCCATTCGGTTGTTACCGCGTTGTTTTCTACCACGTATGCCTTATCGTACAGCGCAACGGTAGGACATATATGCACCGGCACTCCGTATAAAACATCGCCGGGTGTAAACAACGAGCTGTCTGCTACTTTTAGTACCAGGTGCTCCTCGCTTTGGCCCACGGGTGTAACATCGGGCGCATTTAAAAAATGAACCCTCGGCAGCGGGTTTTCCGCCGCTACGGATTTATGCCCCAGGTCGGTGCACACCGTATTTTTGTCTACTATTGATATTATTCTTGTAATGATCAGCGCGGCATATTCAAAAGGCTCATCGGGAATGCCGTGCTTGTACCCCCAGTCGTTAAATACAAACGTGCCGGGACTGCATTCTACATGTTCGCGTGTATTGTGCGTGGGAAAAGTAGGTGTGCCCGAGGTTACGATGTTGAGCAACTGCCCGTATTTTTCCTGCACCTGTTTTTTCAATGCTGCCACAGGGGCAAATCCTTCATCGCTGTTCTTTTTTCTTGCCGCCGGGTCAATATCTCTTATATGACCATCGTAAGCGTGTAACCCAACCAGCCGTATGCCTTTCAGGAGCTGCAGCTCATCTATCAGCGGCATGGCTTTTAATGCGGGTATGCCGGTTCTGTTCATGCCGGTATTCAGATCAATGTAAACATCAATGACTATATTATGGGCGTTTGCTTTTTCCGCGATAGCCTGTGCGGCGGTTGTATTATCGGTAAGGCAGGAAAAATGCGTGTTGGGGTATGCTTTAATAAGATTGATGAAGCGATCAATTTTAGGCCCCACCGGTTGATACGCCAGCAATACATCCGGTGCTGCTGCCAGGGCCAGCATTTCCGCTTCTGCAATGGTAGCACATTTGAATTTGGTAATGCCCGCCTGCATCTGCATTTGCGCTACTTCCCGCATTTTATGCGTTTTAATATGCGGGCGTAACAGCGAAATGTCTTTTACCATTCCGGTTGCCAGCTTTATATTTTGGGCCACCCGTTCCTTATACACTACCAGTGCCGGGGAATCAATGGTTTGAATATTGGATATGTTGTACCACTCCGCCGATGTATCTTTTAAATAGCTCATTGCTTATAAATGCTTATGCCAGTTCAAATAATGCTTCAATTTCTACAGGTATATTTTCCGGTAACGATCCAAACCCTACCGCGCTTCTTACACCCACGCCGTTTTCTTCGCCCCATATAGCGGCAAACAGTTCGCTGCAGCCGTTTATTACATACGGGTGCTTTTCAAAATCGGGCGTACAGTTCACCATTCCCAGTACTTTGATCACTCTTTGAATATTATCAAGACTGCCGATATGCGCTTTAATGGTGGCAAGCATGGTAAGTCCCACCTGTTTGGCGGCAAGCTTTCCCTGCTCTTCATCCATATCGCGCCCTATGCGCCCTTTCATAAGCGATTGATCGTTTTGAACAGGACCATGTCCTGACAGGTATAAATATTTTCCGTCAATAAGACAAGGCTTGTAAACACCCTTGGGCTTGGGTGCCGGCGGTAATATTAGCCCCAGTTGCTTTAATTTTTCTTCTGGTGATGCACTTTGCATAAATGTTGTTTTAATACGCAAACAATGGCAAATTATGAAATATATGAACGGGGATTTAAATTACTTTAATTTTTGAAATACAGCTATATCACACGAATGAGAAAGCGCTCCCCGCCACAAGGGGCGTTTAAATCAATGCAACCTGCTTCATCCCCCGCAATAACGGCAATCTTTTACTTTTTATAAGTAAGCATGAATGTTGTACATTTATTCACCTGTAAAAACTTTATATATGGTTCCTTTTAATTTTGCCCGGCTTACACGCGTAATGTTATTAAGCTTTGTTGTTTTTATTACGATACCTGCTTTTTGCCAGGAAATAGGGGTACAGCTATATACTTTCCGTAACCAGATACCAAAAGATATTCCCGGCATGCTTGAAAAAATAAGTAAAATGGGTATCAGGGAACTGGAAGGAGGAGGCAGCTATGGCCTGCCTGTAGACGAATTTAAAGCGTTGCTGAAGAAGAATGATCTGAAAATAGTAAGTGTGGGCGCCGACTTTAAGCAACTCGACGAAAATCCGATGGCGGCGGTTGAAGCGGCTAAAACCTATGGCGCGAAGTATGTGGTTACCTTCTGGGTTCCCCACGATGGCGACTTTACTATTGAGCATGCAAAAAAGGCTGTTGAGGTATTTAATAAAGCCGGGAAAATTTTAAAAGAGAATGGCTTATCGCTTTGCTATCATGCACATGGGTACGAGTTTACTCCATATGAAGAGGGTACTTTGTTTGACTATATTGCCCAAAATACAGATCGCAGGTACTTTAATTTTGAAATGGATGTTTTCTGGGTGAAGCATCCCGGGCAGGATCCCGTGGCATTGCTGCAAAAATATCCCGGGAGGTTCCCGTTGATGCATCTCAAAGATCGCAGGCCGGGTACGGAAGGTAACCAGAAAGGACAGGCCGATGTAGAAACCAATGTTGTATTGGGCTCGGGCGATGTTGGTATAGCGGCGGTAATGAAAGCAGCAAAGAAGGCCGGCGTTAAACATTATTTTATAGAAGACGAGTCCTCCCGTTCCATGGAGCAGGTGCCGCAAAGCCTCGCGTATTTAAAAAGCCTGAAATAAAAACAATGCGCCGAAAAGCAGCAGTTGTATTATAAGTCGCCCAATTGCGGGCGGAGTATTATTTCTTCCGCGCAGGCCTGTGCCGACAGTTGTGATGCGGCATAGATCATTTTGGCTATGTCGGCAGCTTCCATAATGCGCCTGGGGTCCACACCACTACCCGCCCACGAATCGGTATAGGCGGCGCCGGGGTATACGGTGGTTACCTTAATATTACAGGGCTTCATTTCTTCCCGTAAATTTTTAGAGAACCCGGCCAAAGCAAACTTGCTGATGCTGTAAGCGCCACCATTTTTATAGGCTTGTAGCGATGCGATGGAACACATATTGAAAATATGCCCGTTCTTCTGCTCCATCATTTTGGGCAATAATGTCCTGGTAAGGTGATAGGCGCTGTAAAGATTGACCGCCATCATATTTTCAAGCGTGTTGCCGGGCTCGTTGAATACGCTTCCGGGCTCAAAGGATCCGGCATTGTTCACCAACACATCAATGGGGATGTTGAGATCCAGTATCCATTTGCCAAATGCCTGTGCTTCTTCTTTTTTGCTGATATCGAAGGGCCGGGCTTTTATAATACGTTCAGGAAAGCGTGTAATTAGCCCCCCGAGTGTTTTATATAACGTGCTTTCGGTGCGGGAACACATATATATATTATGACCATTGGCAGCAAATACTTCCGCTATAGATTTTCCAAAACCTTTGGATGCGCCTGTAATGATAACATTCATAGAATTGTAGTGCTGATAAGTGATGTGCGCTCAAAGCTACATACTTATACGAAACAGTGTATTTTTGCTTTTTTATTTTTGGAGTGATGAAATACAAACATTTATTTTTTGACCTGGATCATACTTTGTGGGATTTTGAATCGAACGCCAAGCTTACACTGCAGGAGCTTCATCATACATTACAATTAGCTTCATACGGTGTGGAAAATTTTGAGGCTTTTTATGAAAGGTATATTTATCACAATACAAGGCTGTGGGAGCGGTATCGTAAAGGTTTTATTAAAAGGGAAGAACTGAGACTGAAGCGGATGCGGCTTACCCTGCTTGATTTTAAAATAGGCAATGAAAGTTTAGCCCACACCATGGATACGCAATTCCTGGATCAACTGCCTACACGTACGTTGTTGTTCCCCGGTACGCTTGAAATACTCGGGTATCTTCGTAACAAAGGGTATGCTTTACATCTTATAACAAATGGCTTCGAGAGCGTGCAGCATAACAAGCTGAAGTATTCAGGGCTCACCGGCTTTTTCGGCAATGTTATCACTTCCGAAGGAAGCAACAGTCTTAAACCGCAGAAAGAGATATTTGATTACGCGTTTTCAAAAACAGGTGCGCTTCCAATGGAAAGTATTATGCTGGGCGATGATATAGAAGCGGATATAGCTGGTGCAAGAAACGCAGGCATTGACCAGGTATTTATCAATCATAAAAATATACCCGATCGTGTAGAAGCAACGTATACGGTTGGTTCGCTGAAGGAGCTGAAAGGTATTTTTTAGTTGCAGGTTGCAAGTTTCGGGTTTGTTCTACTTATACCAGGGCATGACACTGATAGCATGGCTGATGGCTGACTGCTGATCGCTGACAGCTATTCAAACTTCTTCAACACTTTTTCCATTTGAGTAACAATACCATCATTGCTTAAATTACCCAAACTGCCTTCGTGGGTGTGATGCAGTTGTTTTTTATAATCGAAATTGAATTTTCCCTGCTCAATATCATTGCCTACCTGCCGGTAAGCATCGCGGAACGAAATACCTTTGTTCACCAGCTCATTGACCGCTTCCACGCTAAACAGGTATTTGTATTTTTCATCGTCCAGTATATTGTCCTTGATACTGATGTTTTCCAGCATCAGCTTTGTCATTTGGATACAGGCTTTCAGCTCTTCTATAGCAGGAAATAAAATTTCCTTGGTCAACTGCATATCCCGGTGATAGCCCGACGGAAGATTGTTGATGAGCAAGGTAAGCTCGTTGGGGGCAGATTGTATGCGGTTGCATTTGCCACGGATCAGTTCAAATACATCCGGGTTTTTTTTATGCGGCATAATGCTGCTGCCTGTCGTCAGTTCATTGGGGAAAGAAATAAAGCCGAAATTCTGGTTGATGTACAGGCAGGCATCCATTGCCAGCTTACTGAGTGTTGCCGCAACACTGCCGATGCCGATAGCGACGATCTTTTCGGTTTTGCCGCGGCTCATTTGCGCGTATACCGAATTATAATTCAGCGAACCGAACTGCAGTAGTTCGGTAGTAAGCGTCCTGTTCAAAGGAAAAGAAGAACCATAACCAGCCCCGCTACCCAACGGGTTTTTGTTAGCTACCTGGTATGCGGCTGCCAGCAGCTCTATATCGTCGGTAAGGCTTTCGGCATATGCTCCAAACCATAATCCGAACGAGGAGGGCATAGCGATCTGTAAATGCGTATAACCCGGCAGTAATTTGTCTTTGAATTTTTCACTCTGGCTGATAAGCAGATCAAAAAGGGATTTTACCTCATCTTTTATCGCCAACACTTCTGCCCGCAGGTACAGCTTCAGGTCAACCGCTACCTGGTCGTTCCGGCTTCTGCCGCTGTGAATTTTTTTGCCGGCTTCGCCTATGCGTTGCGTTAGTAAATATTCAACCTGGGAGTGTACATCTTCAATACCTTCCTCAATCGTAAATTTTGAGTTTAGTATATCCTGCAAAATGCTTTCCAGCCCTTTAACCGCGTCCGATGCGTCCTGTTCGCTCATTAAGCCTACTTCTTTCAGCATTTTAACATGCGCTATAGAGCCCTGCACATCGTACTGTGCCAGCAGCAGGTCAAATTCCTTATCTCTCCCTACCGTAAATTTTTCAATCAGTTCGTTTACCGAAGAATTGTCTTTTTGCCAGAGTTTCATAATACAAGTTACAGGTTACAGGTTGCAAGTTAGGGGTTTCGGATACAAGTATAGTTTGTGGTTTTTTGTTTATTGGTTTATGGTTTACACAAACTTGGAACCTGTAACCTGAATAGCTATCAGCCGTGGGCGATGAGCTATCGGCTATCAGCAGTCAGCTATCAGCAACCATAAACTACAAACCCGAAACCACAAACCTGACCCCGCAACCTGCAACAGCCATCAAATCTCAAATTTCAAATCTCAAATAGTGTAACTGTAACCACAAACCTGCATCCTATACCATCTTCCCCAACAATCCCACATACAGTTCAATCCCTTCCCTTATCTCGTCTGTAAAAATATACTCATCTGCAGTGTGACTTCTTGCAGAATCGCCCGGGCCAATTTTCAAAGAAAGAAAAGGCATCAACGCCTTGTCCGAAGTGGTGGGCGATCCGTAATACGTTCTTCCCAATTCCAATCCTGCTTTTACAACCGGGTGATCCAACGGGATGGATGAAGAACGCATTCTCAGGCTTCGCGGCTGTACGTCAACATAAGTATTACTTTTAACAATAGCCAGGAGCTCTTCAAAAGTATACAGCTCATTCACCCGGATATCTACCACGAAATTGCACTGCGAGGGTACTACATTGTGCGCTTTGTTTTCTGTATTGATCACTGTTACGCTCATTTTTACCGGCCCCAGCAGGTCAGATACTTTCGGAAAACGAAACGAGTTAAACCACTCAATGTCTTTTATTGCTTTGTAAATCGCGTTGTCGCCTTCTTCTCTCGCCGCATGCCCCGCTCTGCCATTTGCCATGCAATCCAGTACCAATAAGCCTTTTTCAGCAACAGCCATCTGCATCTTCGTCGGCTCGCCCACTATTGCAACAGCCCAGGTTCTGCCCGGCGGATTAAAGGATATGTGTTGCAGCAGCAATTCAATACCGTTCTTACCCGAGATCTCTTCCTCCGCGCTGGCTGCGAATACGATATTATACAAGAGGTCTTTTTCTTCGTAATAGAACAGGAAAGTAGCAATGAGTGCAACCAATGCTCCTCCCGCGTCATTACTGCCCAGTCCATACAATTTTCCATCTTTTTCAACAGGATTGAACGGATCGAGCGTGTAGCCCTTGTTGGGTCTTACCGTATCGTGATGCGAATTCAGCAAGATCGTTGGTTTTTTTTCATCGAAATGCCTGTTGGAAGCATATACGTTGTTGGCGATCCTGAAATGGGGTATACCCTTTTTGGCAAAAAAAAGGCATAGTATACCTGCCGTTTGATCTTCTTCCTTGCTGAAGGACGGAACCGCGATCAGCTCTTTCAGCAAAGCAATTGCCTCAGTTGTTAATATGGAAAAATCTTTACTCATTGATTATAGTTGTACCCGACTTACCTTCCAGCAACTCTTCCAGCGCTTCCGCTTTTCCTATAATTACTTTTTTTACGCCGCTGTTCAGCGCGGCAAATGCGTTGTCGAGCTTGGGGATCATGCCTGCGAAGATCTTCTGCTCTTTTTTCAGTTGTTCGTAGGAGGCCGGGTTAATTTCGGGGATCACCGTAGTGTCGTCATTTGCGTTAAGCAATACGCCGCTTTTCTCAAACGAATAGATCAATGATACATTATAGTGTGCAGATAATGCTTTGGCGGTTTCCTGGGCAATGGTATCGGCATTGGTGTTGAGCAGTTGTCCTTTCCCGTTATGAGTAATGGGAGCCAGCACTACTGTTATACCCTGTGCGAGTAATTGTGTAAGCAGGTATGCATTCACCGCGTCAATATCGCCGGCAAAGCCGTAATCAATATTGTTTTTGCTGATGCGTTTGTGTGCCAGTATAGCGTTGCCATCCGCGCCGCTCAGCCCGATAGCGTTACAGCCATTTGCCTGTAATTGAGCTACAATGTTTTTATTGATATGCCCGGCGTATACCATCGTTACGATCTTCAGTGTTTCCGCATCTGTAATTCTCCTGCCATCCACCATTTGCTGCTCAATGCCCATCTGTTCAGCTAAACGGGTAGCTAGTTTGCCCCCGCCATGTACAAGCACAAAGCCCCTAACCCCTAAAGGGGGATTTATAGCAGCATTTGTTTCCGTAGCAGCAGGTTGGGCAAATGATTTAAGGAAGGCTGATAGTTTGGCTTCGTCATCAATAATGTTGCCACCAATCTTTACTACGAAAAGAGATTGTTTTTCTTTTTTTGCCTGCTCACTTTTAATTGCGTCTATCATTTTTGAAATAGTTGCCAACGTAGTTCCTAAATTTTGGATGATATATTCGTTCTTAAATCTTATTATGTGTAATCCTAAACTTTTTAAATGATCCTCCCTGATCTTATCATTTTCTTTTACCTGTTCATCTTCGTGTATTTTAACTGGTTAGCTAAATTTAAGAAAAGGCGTAGCCATCCCCCTTCAGGGGTTAGGGGCTGAGTATTTCCGACAAAACAGTTTGCGCCGCCCACACCCTGTTGGAAGCCTGTTGCGTAATAATGCTGTTCGGGCCGTCCAGTATTTCATCGCTCAACTCCACATTTCTGCGAACAGGAAGACAGTGCATTACTTTAGCATTATTGGTCAGCTTCAGCTTTTCATTGGTAAGCATCCACTCCGGGTCGTTGCAATATATTTTACCATAATCTTTGTACGTGCTCCAGTTCTTCACGTATACAAAGTCTGCCTCTTTCAATGCTTCTTCCTGGTTATGGGTGATGGTTGCTCCTTTGGTAAACTGTTCATCCAGCTCATAATCTTCGGGATGCGTAATGGTAAAATCCGCCTGCCCCCAAGCGTTGATCCATTCGGCAAAACTGTTGGCTACACACTGCGGCAGCGCTTTTACATGGGGCGCCCAGGTGAGGACGATCCTGGGCTTGCGGTTTAGGGTTTGTAGTTGATTGTTTTGTAAAACCTCGGTAATGGTTATAATATCCGTAAGGCTTTGCAATGGATGCCGGGTAGCGCTTTCCAGGCTAACCACCGGTATACCTGAGTATTTGATAAATTGCTTTATATACAGCTCACTGTAATCGTCTTCGCGGTTTTTTAAAGATGGAAAGGTGCGTATGCACAGTATATCAAAATACTTTCCCATAATGGGAGCCGCATCTTTTACGTGCTCCACTTTACTGCCGCTCATGATGGCTTCTTCTTCAAACTCCAAAGCCCAACCTTCGCTGCCTACATTAAATACTATCGGCTCCATACCCAGGTTCTGTGCCGCTATCTGGGTGCTTAAGCGGGTACGCATGCTGGGGTTAAGGAATAACAGTCCAATGCGTTTATTGGCGCCAAGTGCTTTATCCTTAAACGGGTTGGCTTTGTAGTTTAACGCTTTTTTCACAAAAGCATTGATATCGTTCACATCATTTGCCGAAATAAACTGTTTCAATGTGGCTTTTTTTAAGGTGAAAGGTATAAGGTGAAAGGTAGTGTATGAGGTTTAAGGCCCTATACCCTAAACCCTATACCCTAAGCCGTTTCTTCCATCACTCCAATCTCTTCTTTCAGCGCCTCGATAAAATCTTCCGCGTCTCTTCTTTTTAGCGCCAGCGAAGGCAATAGCCTTATTACATTCGGTTTGGCTTCGCCGGTAAATATTTTATGGTTTGTCAGCAGGTTCTTTCTCAGTTCCTTTAGCGCTTCCGGTACGTCAAAGCCTATCATCAACCCCCTGCCTCTTACATTTTTTATCTGTGGTATTTCGTTCAACGCTTCTTTCAGGTATTTACCCACCATAACTGCGTTGCCTAACAATTTTTCGGCTTCCAATACCTCAAGTACTGCTATTGCCGCAGCGCAGGCAAGGTGATTGCCTCCAAAAGTAGTCCCCAACTGAAAATGTTTGGGCTTTATATGAGGCGCAATAATAAGCCCCGCCACCGGAAAACCGTTGCCCATGCCTTTTGCCATGGTATAGATATCCGCTTTTACACCGGCAAAGTCGTGACTGAAAAATTTTCCGCTTCTGCCATAACCGCACTGTACGCTATCTGCTATATATGCTGCGCCATATTTATCGCATAGTGCCCTGATCTTTTTCAAAAAATCATCGCTTGCTACGTTAATGCCGCCAACGCCCTGTATGCCTTCAATAATTACGGAAGAAATGTTGTCTCCGTTTTTATCAAAATAATCTTCCAGTGCCTGCTCATCATTAAACGGGAGAAAAACCACATTGTCGGTTTCATTTACCGGGGCAACATAGTTTTTATTATCTGTAACGGATACGGCCAAAGACGTTCTTCCGTGGAATGCTTTGCTGAAAGCAACTACCTTTTTCCTTCCGTTGTGAAAGGAAGCTAATTTTAAGGCGTTCTCGTTGGCTTCGGCGCCACTGTTGCACAAAAACAACTGGTAATCTTCCTTGCCGGATAATTTACCAAGTTTTGTTGCCAGCTCTTCCTGCAAAGGAATTTTTATGGAATTGCTGTAGAACGCAATTTTCTTCAATTGGTCTTCTATCCGCTGTACCCAGTGCGGGTGTGTATGACCGATAGAGATTACCGCATGACCGCCATACAGGTCAAGATACTGTTCGCCTTTATCATCCCAAACATAAGAGCCTTTTGCCTTTACGATGGCGATATTGTTGATTGGGTATACGTCGAATAAGTTCATTATAGAAGCCTCCCTAACCCTCCAAAGGAGGGAATTTTAAATTTAAAAAAGTTTATTATTATTTCAATCGCTCCACAAGTCTCCCCTTGGGGGAGATTTAGAGGGGCTTTTTCTCAAAATCCCGCCGCTTTCAACCTCAGTCCCGCGGTTTCATCCAGTCCAAACATCAGGTTCATATTCTGTACAGCCTGCCCGCTTGCGCCTTTCAATAAATTATCGGCAATGGAATGTACTACCAGCTTGGTACCTACTTTTTCCAGTTGTATGATCGCTTTATTGGTATTTACTACCTGTTTTAAAAAAATGGGCTGATCACTTACGAAAGTGAATGCCGCATCTTTGTAAAAATCTTTATACAGTGTTTTGAGCTCTTCAGCGCTCAAATTACAATGCACGGTAGAGCTGACAAAAATCCCCCTGGTAAAATCTCCGCGCCAGGGCACGAAGTTTAAATCAATATTGCTTTCAGGTTGCAGTTGCAATAATGATTCGCCTATCTCACCCAGGTGCTGATGCGTTAAAGTTTTATATGCCTGTATATTGTTTGCGCGCCAACTGAAATGAGAGGTAGCGGAAAGACTTTGTCCGGCGCCCGTGCTGCCGGTAATGCCGGTGGTATATACTTCTTCCAGCAATCCTGCTTTTGCCAGGGGCAATAATCCCAACTGTATGGTGGTTGCAAAGCAGCCGGGATTAGCGATATTATGCGCACTTTTTATGTACACTTTGTTCAATTCAGGTAAACCGTATACAAACTTACGGTTACCAATAGCTGAGTTTTTGATAAGCCTGAAATCATTTGCCAGGTCAACGATCTTTATTTGATCGGCAACTTTATTTTCCGTCAGGAACTTCTTTGATTCTCCATGACCCAGGCATAAAAACAATACATCAATGCCGCCATTTAACCCCGAAAGGTCGTTAGTAAAAGTTAGTTTGGTTTCACCGAACAGGTCCTGGTGAATATCAAAAACCGGTTTACCGGCATTGCTGCGGCTGTGTATAAAAATGGTGTCGGCGGCAGGATGATTGATGAGTAACCTTATTAACTCTCCGCCTGTATATCCTGCCCCGCCTATTATACCAACTTTAATTTTTTGCATATCCAATAATATTGTGCCCCCGTGTTATCAAAAGCTGTGTTACCTGCAAGCCCTCCATCATTTCTAAATTTGTTCTGTTTACCGGAAGCAGCGGTTAATATTTATTTACCGGCAACATCTTGCTGCACCAACCGGTATATGCCTGTTTGGTTGCCGAATATTTTGCTGAAGCCTCTCACATCCTCGCCGGTAAAACCGGTATTCATTTCTCCATATTTGCCAAACCTGCTGTTCATAAGATCGTACGGCGATTCAATACCGGTTACCTGGAAGCGGTAGGGCAGTAATTGCACGTATACATCGCCGGTAACCGTTTGCTGCGAATTGCTTAAAAACGCTTCAATATCGCGCATTACCGGGTCCAGTATCTGCCCTTCGTGCAGCCAGTTGCCGTAAAACTGCGCCAATTGGTCTTTCCAGTTGAGCTGCCATTTGGTAAGCACATGTTTTTCCAGGGCATGATGCGCTTTGAGGATTACCATAGGCGCCGCCGCTTCAAAGCCAACGCGCCCTTTGATGCCAATAATGGTATCGCCCACATGTATATCGCGCCCAATCCCGTAAGGTCCCGCAATAGCTTGCAGGTATTGTATGGCTTCTGCCGGATGAGTAAAAGTTTTACCCTCTACTCCCTTCAATTCACCTTTTACAAAGCTCAATTTCACTTCGCGGCTATCCGTAGCTGTTACCTGCGTTGGCCAGGCTTCTTCAGGCAACATGCCTTTTGACGATAGGGTTTCCCTGCCCCCCACACTGGTGCCCCATAAGCCTTTATTGATCGAATACAACGCTTTTTCGAAGTTCATGTTCACACCCTTGCTCTTGAGGTAAGCAATTTCTTCTTCCCGGCTCAGCTTCATATCACGTATGGGGGTAATAATTTCAACGCCTGGTATCATGATGTGAAACACCATATCAAACCTTACCTGGTCGTTGCCCGCGCCGGTGCTGCCATGGGCAACAGCATCCGCGTTCAGCTTTTTAACATGTTCCGCTATGTGCAGCGCCTGGCTTAGCCTTTCGGCGCTTACACTTAAAGGATAGGTATTGTTCTTTAATACGTTCCCGTAAATAAGGTATTTGATAATGCTGTCGTAGTACGACTTAACGGCATGTATGGTAGTATGGGTGGTAACGCCCAGCGTATACGCGTGCTCTTCAATCTTTTTGAGTTCTTCATCGCTAAATCCGCCTGTATTCACTATCACGGAATGCACTTCATATCCTTTATCCTCGCTCAGGTATTTTACACAATAAGAAGTATCCAATCCACCGCTAAAGCCCAGTACTATTTTTTTCATCCGTATATTTTTTATTATTAATGAGTGGTGATGCAAAGCTAAGAATGGCTTTGCAGTTAATATAATGAAAACATGATAAATGCTACAGGTTAAAGAAGAAATGCAGCATTGCCTTCATGCCTTTTTTTGAAGCCGGTTCTTCCTTATCTTTTTTCAGGAAAGGTTGCAGCAGCTTCCATTTTTTGATGCGCATAAAGCGTTCATATAATTTAGAGTGCTGCCGGAAATCTTCTTTGGTCTCTTCAGGTTCGTAGTGATCCTTAGGATCGTATAGCATAGCGGTGCAAAAGCAGTTTTTACGCTCTTTGCTCATCAGTATTTCATAATTTACACAGCTTTTACAGCCGGCCCAAAACGCTTCGTCCTGCGTAAGCTCGGAATAAGTAACCGGCTCGTAACCCAGCTCCGAATTTATTTTCATTACAGCCAACCCGGTAGTAAGCCCGAATATTTTAGCCTCGGGATATAGCTTCCTGCTCAAATCAAAGATCTTTCTTTTTATAGCCTTCGCCAGCCCTCCCTTGCGGAATGCAGGCGCTACGATCAGCCCTGAGTTGGCCACGTACTGACCGTGGCTCCAGGTTTCTATATAGCAAAAGCCTGCCCATATGCCTTCTTTGCTAAAAGCAATTACAGCCTTGCCTTCTTTCATTTTCTGCTGTATATATTCAGGGCTTCTTTTAGCGATGCCTGTTCCGCGGGCCTTAGCCGAAGATGCCATTTCATCGCATATGATCCGGGCAAAGCCGAAGTGACTTTCATTTGCAACCAATACCTGAAATTGTTCCTGGGTCTTCATTTTCTTTTTAAATACTTGATAAACGCCGTAAAAGGATAGTATAAACGTCATTAGCCCCGGTTCTTTGCGCCCGGGCCATAGTTCCTTTTTGCCAGAATAGGTGTACTATGTTGTAAGGAAGTATCAACGTCGCACCCTGAAGGGAGTTGGGCGACAGAAAAAAACTGCTCCTGGAAGAACAGGAAAAACCCCACGCAAAGAAGTGCCCGTTCCTGCGAACCCTTCGGCTATTGTCGTGGTGCGATTTTTTTGCATTTTAGTAAGAGATATACTTGAATAAAGCTTTTAACCCTGCAAAGAAAATACATTTTTTAAATGCAGGGCATTTTTTTATGTGAAATTTTAGTAATCAAATATAAAATTATGCCCAAGGCAGGGTAGAATGCGCCTGAAACAGGCGGATCAATGGTGTATCAATCATGAGTATTATCATCTTATTCTTTCTCCAGGTGCACCTGTAACCCGATGCCTACATAAAAATTTTTGATATTACTTTTGTTCTGTACATAGTCGGTAAAAGTATATCCTGCCAAAAACTCTAAACCAACGCTCCTGTTAAAATAGATGACCGGGCCGCCGGCAAAACCCAGCACATTTTTCCTGTCAAACTGGTATTGATAGCTGCCTTCTGTAAGAAAATTGATCCTGTTTTCGCTGTTCAATATATAATAACGGATGAAAGGCCCGAAGCCAAAGGAGTTGCTTTGCATATTACTACGGTTGCCCAGGTCTGTATGCCGCGATAAAGCAATATTAATCCTAATACCTACCGCTAACTTATCCACGAAAAAATACCCGATGTTTGGTTGAATTTGAATATTATGCTCTTTTATACTTTCATTTCCATAGGTGTCTGCCAGGGAGCCTGAATTGTATTGCCCTGTGCCTCCGAGCAGCCAGTTTTGTTTGGTTACCTGGCAATAGGATAGTTTAAGCGTAAATAAAAAGAAAGCTAAAAATAGGAGCCTGGTCATCGTTATACGTTTTATTCTTTCTCCAGGTGCACCTGCAAGCCAATACCCACATAAAATTTTTTGATATTGCTTTTGTTCTGTACATAGTCAGTAAAACTGTATCCCGCCAAAAGCTCTAAACCAACGCTTCTGTTAAAATACATTACCGGGCCGCCGGCAAAACCCAGCATATTCCTGGTATACTGTGTCATTTGTATAGAAATTGGGTTATTGTTATTAGCGCTCACACCACCACTCCGTTCCACCTGGTATTGATAGCTGCCTTCTATAAGAAAATTGATCCTGTTTTCGCTGTTCAATATATAATAGCGGATAAAAGGCCCGAAGCCATAGAAGTTGGATTTTTGCAGATTATAATTCTCGCTCTCTACTTTATTTCTTAAAAATGATATATTAAGCTTAATGCCCGCCGCTAATTTATCTATAAAGAAAAACCCGACATTGGGTTGCAGTTGCAGATATGTTTCTTTGTATGATTTATTACCCAGATCATCAGTATAGCTATTTGAGTTAAAAGAGCCTGTGCCACCAACCAGCCAGTTTTGTTTGGTTACCTGGCAATAAGATAGCTTACCTGTAAATAAAAAGAAAGCTAAAAGTAAGAACCTGGCCATGGTTGTACATGTATACTTAAAGGTATACAATAGAATAGAGAATTAAATAGGGAAAGGTTATTTTATAGGGGCAGATGAATTATTTTAATAGAACCGGCACACTATGTATCGCAGCGCTTATTTCCCTGATAAGAGAAGTATCTTTTTCAATAGCATTGCCTACTACGATCACATCGGCGCCGGCTTTGCAGTTCAGGTATGCTTTCTCGGGCGTGTTTATACCACCGCCTATTACCAGCGGTACGTCAATTACTTTCGATACGCTATGGATCATTGACTCGGTAATGGCTTTTTCGGCTCCGCTGCCCGCATCCATGTAAATAAGCTTCATACCCAGCATTTCGCCGGCCATGGCAGTACACATGGCTATTTCATTTTTGTTGGAGGGAATAGGCGTGGCATTGCTGATATAGGAAACTGTTGTAGGGGCGCCTCCGTCAATTACCATATAGCCGGTTGACATAAGCTCCAGCCCGCTCTGTTTTACTGCCGGAGCGGAAATAACATGCTGTCCTATAAGTAGTTCGGGATTTCTGCCCGAAATAAGGGAAAGATAGAGTAACGCATCGGCATACCGGCTTACCTGCGATGGTGTACCCGGAAAAAGAATTACCGGGATATTGCTTAGCTTTTTGATCCCTATCACCACTTCATCCAAATGGTTACTGATCACCAGGCTGCCGCCAACCAGCAGGTAATCTACCTGCGCCTCTGTTGTAAGGGCAACCAGCTCTTCTATTTTCCGGTTATCTACCTTGTCAGGATCAATGAGTACCGCAAACATTTTTTTGCCTGCCTTTTTTTTATCTGCTATGGAATGGTAAATGCGGTTGGTCATTCTAATGCTATTGGTTCCTGTATTTGCAAAAATGCAAAAAGTTTTTGGGTTAACCGTTTTAAAAAGTAAAATAGGCTGTAGCGTAAATTTATCGTATAATAAGCGTATAAATACTCTATGTTATAAAACAGGCTCCGTTAACAAAATTTTATCATCAGTTTTCCCGGTTGTAAAGCTTTATTGAAATACCGGTAACCAATAAGCAGGTGAAAACAGTTTTGCTACAAAAGCAAATGGTTGTTGCCCGTTGCAATATGCCTGCTGCGCTACATTCCGTTACAGCTAAAGAAAACCTGCCGGAAATTAAAATTTTTTATTGCACAGGTGTGCATAACCATTGAAATTAAACAGGTTGACAGCTATTGGCATACTTATCCACAGAGTGTTGATATTTACCGGTTTGATAAAACAATTTTGGCTGATATTTTCGTTCTCTTATCATTTGATAATATTTAGTTAACCCTTCTATTCAAACTATAAATTTTGGGAGATATGAGCAGGAGTAACCAAACAGGTGGCTTGAAGTTTCGTCGCCATTTTACAAAAAGTGGAACGTCTGTATTTGATTTGTTTGAATACGATTACCGCACTTCGGTAATAAGAAACCCGAATGGTGAAGTAGTGTTTGAAATGAAGGACGTGGAAGTGCCTAAGCAATGGAGCCAGATAGCAACAGATATATTGGCGCAAAAATATTTTCGTAAAGCAGGCGTACCGCAGCCTGATGGTACGCTGGGGCGGGAAACATCGGCAAGGCAGGTTGCTCACCGTATGGCAAATTGCTGGAAGGTTTGGGGCGAGCGCTATGGTTATTTTGCTTCTGCAGAAGACGCGCAGGTTTTTTACGAAGAGCTTGTGTACAATATATTGAACCAGGCCTGCGTGCCTAACAGCCCGCAATGGTTCAATACAGGCTTATACGAAAGCTATGGTATAAAAGGAAAGCCCCAGGGGCATTACTATGTGGACCCTGCAGACGGCGAATTAAAAAAATCAACTTCTGCATACGAACGCCCTCAGCCGCATGCCTGTTTTATATTAAGTGTGGAAGACGACCTGGTAAACGAAGGGGGCATCATGGATCTGTGGGTAAGGGAGGCGCGTATTTTTAAATATGGCAGCGGTGTTGGCACCAATTACTCCAATATTCGTGGCGAAGGCGAAAAGCTGAGCGGTGGCGGAACTTCTTCCGGGCTGATGAGCTTTCTTAAAATTGGCGACCGTGCCGCAGGCGCCATTAAAAGCGGTGGCACAACAAGGCGGGCCGCTAAAATGGTTTGTCTTGATCTCGACCATCCCGAGGTAATGGAATTCATTAACTGGAAGGTGGAGGAAGAAAACAAAGTTGCCGCTTTGATCGCCGCCGGTTATGCTTCTGATTATGAGGGCGAAGCATACAGAACGGTAAGCGGGCAAAACTCAAATAATTCGGTACGCATACCCAACGACTTTTTTGAAAAACTACAGAAAGGTGAAGACTGGGAACTGAAGGCACGTTCCGACGGAAGGGTGATGAAAAAATTACCATCGCAGGAAGTGTGGAACCAAATTGCGTACGCAGCCTGGCGTTGTGCGGACCCGGGTACCCAATACGATACCACCATTAATGAATGGCATACAAGCCCCAAAGGTGGACGTATCCGGGCCTCCAACCCTTGCAGCGAGTATATGTTTTTAGACAATACTGCCTGCAATCTGGCTTCTGTTAACCTTCGCAAGTTCTTCAACGAAGAAAAGAACATCTTTGATGTTAAGGGATTTGAGTATACCGTGCGTTTATGGACAACGGTGCTGGAAATTTCTGTATTAATGGCACAGTTCCCGTCTAAAGAAGTTGCCCAGCTCTCCTACGACTACCGTACCCTTGGTTTGGGATATGCCAACCTGGGCTCTATGCTGATGGTAAGCGGCATACCATACGACAGTGAGGAAGCAAGGGGAATAGCAGGCGCCATTACAGCTATTATGACCGGTATTTCCTACAAAACATCTGCGGAAATTGCGTCCGTGCTGGGACCTTTTGCCCGTTACGAAGAAAATAAGGAAGATATGATGCGTGTAATGCGCAATCATCGCCTGGCCGCTTATGATGCGGATGAGTATGAGCAACTGAGCATTAAGCCGCAGGGTATTAAAGCCAAATATTGCCCCGATTACCTGTTAAAGGCTGCCTGCAATGCCTGGGATGAAGCCGTAGAGCTGGGTGAAAAGTATGGATACCGCAACGCGCAGTCTACCGTAATTGCACCCACAGGCACCATAGGGCTGGTAATGGATTGCGATACCACCGGGGTAGAGCCTGATTTCGCCCTGGTTAAGTTTAAAAAGCTGAGCGGGGGAGGTTACTTTAAGATCATCAATCAATCTGTTCCGCAGGCGCTTAAAAATCTCGGATACGCTGCCCGGGAAGCAGAAGCGATCATTAAATACGCGGTAGGATCTGCCGGTTTTGCCGGGGCTCCTCATATTAACTCTCAAACACTCAGCGAAAAAGGGTTTATTGCCGAAGAGATCAGGAAGCTGGATAATGCGCTGGCTTCTGCTTTTGAAATAGGCTTTGTTTTTAACAAGTTTACACTGGGTGAGCCTTGCCTGGAAAGATTAGGCTTTACTCCCGAGCAATACAACGACTGGAATTTCAACCTGCTGGAAGCGCTTGGCTTTACTCCTGAACAGGTGGAAGCTGCAAATGATTATATCTGTGGCACTATGACTATAGAAGGCGCTCCTTACCTGAAAAAGGAACATTACGCTGTGTTTGACTGCGCCAATAAATGTGGTAAAAAAGGGGAGCGATTTATTCATGCGCATGGTCATATCAGGATGATGGCTGCCGCTCAGCCTTTTATCAGCGGGGCTATTTCTAAAACCATTAACCTGCCCAACGAAGCTACCGTAGAAGAAATAGCGGACAGTTATATGCTGAGCTGGCAATTGGGCTTAAAAGCCTGCGCCCTGTACCGCGATGGTTCTAAACTGAGCCAGCCGCTTAGCAATAAGAGCGACAGCAAAAAAACAAAAGGCAAAGACAACGCTGACGCGAAAGAAGATGCTAACAACCCCGAAAGCCAGTTAATAGATATGGGCAAGCTTACGGTAGATGAGCTGCTGGAGGAGCTGCATAAACGAATGCAGGAATCGGTAGATACCAAGCTGAAACGCCAGTTATCGAGGATAGTGGAAAGGAAACAATTACCCGCTAAACGCCGCGGCTTTACCCAAAAGGCGAAAATTAACGGGCAGGCGCTTTTTTTGAGAACAGGAGAATATGGTGACGGAACGCTGGGCGAAATATTTATTGACCTGGCTAAGGAAGGATCTACACTGCGCAGCTTAATGAACTGCTTCGCGATATCTGTTTCCGTGGGACTTCAGTACGGGGTGCCGCTGGAAGAGTTTGTGGAGAAATTTGTTTTCACCAAGTTTGAGCCCGCGGGCATGGTAGATCATCCTAATATTAAATCTACTACTTCTATCGTGGATTTTGTATTCCGCTGCCTGGCGTACGAATACCTTGGAAGAACAGACCTGGTACATGTGCTTGATAAGCCAGAGCTGGGTAACGTTGGTAATGATGACTGGGATGATATACCCACCGGGCTGGAATATGCGCCCAAGCCCGCGTTAAGTGATGTGAGGGTAGTGGGCGGACCGGTAGCCGCAGGATCTGCTGTTCAGCCGTTGAAGGCGCAAAGGGCGGCGGTGAATACCAACGCGGTAAGCGAACATTTAAAAAGTATGCAGAGCGATGCGCCTGCCTGTAATACCTGCGGGCATATTACAGTGCGCAGCGGAACCTGTTATAAATGCCTGAACTGCGGCAACAGCATGGGCTGCAGCTAGGCTTCAATATATTTTTCATTTAGGACGGTTAGGAACATAAACCTACACAAATCCGTCCCGATTCTTCGGGATGGATTTTTTTATTGAAGTGAATGAATCGCTGCCGATAAGAAAACGTGCTAAGCGAGCCTGCCGGTTTATCTTGACAGCAAGGGCTGCTCCATATATCAAAACTTTATCTCCCTTGCGCTAAGTCATTATCTACTCTTATGTCCTTATCTTTGAGATAACCCGCTTTGAGATAACCATGAATAAACGCAACCAACTTCCGCCAAAGCCTGTAATAGGTACCTTTATAGATCCGCTCAGCGACTTTGGATTTAAATTTCTGCTTGGCAGTGAGCCTACAAAGGAATTACTGATTGATTTTTTGAATGAGCTTTTTAAAGGTAAAAAAGTAATTGCCGACATTGTGTATAACAGGAATGAGCATGGTGGACCGGTACCGCAAAGCCGCAGAATGGTATTTGACCTGACTTGTACAGGGCAGAACGGAGAAGTATTTATTATTGAGGTGCAGCGAATACGTCAGCAATATTTTAAGGACAGGGCAGTTTATTACTGTTCAAGGCTGATACACGACCAGGCTCCGAAAGGAAAAGAATGGGACTACTCGCTGAAAGAAGTTTATTTTATCGGGGTGATGGATGCTGTTTTGGAAGATTCCGATCCTGCACAATGTGTTCATTATGTGCGTATGAGCTATGCCAGAACAGGCAGGGAATTTTACAAAAAGCTGGGGTTCATTTTTATAGAAATACCTAAATTTGCAAAAGCTGAAAAGGAGTTAAAAACCGGTGTTGATAAATGGTTGTTTGTGTTAAAAAATATGAGCCGGTTAAAGAAAGTGCCGGTAATGCTGAACACAAGAATATTTACAAAATTATTCAATATTGCAGCAGTGTCAAATTTAACGAAGGAGCAATATATGAAATACGAAAAAGACCTGATGGCATCATGGGATGAATATGCCATCAGAAAAACATTGCTGGAAGAAGGTATTGAGCGAAAGAATCATGAATTTGTAGAAAATCTTTTGATGAACACAGATTTTAATGTCAGGAAAATTGCCGCTCTTGTCAATGTTACTGAAGCCTTTGTAAAGATGGTTCGTGCCGGCATGAGGAAAAAGAAATAAATATCTCCGCATGCAAAGTTTTGACTGATAGCGCAGATTGGGTAGCATTGCCCTATACATAACGAGATCTACTGCCAAATAATCACTTAATATTATATTTCCTGTGGCTTCCTGATTCGCAAGCATTATAAACAGGAATTTAAATGTAATGGCTTAGGCATTTTTTCTTGCATTGCCGGTGTTCGAAATCGCCCGGCGATAAGAAAACGTGTTATGCGAGCCTGCCTGACGCTTCATCTGCCGCAGGCATGGCAGTCGGGGACGCTTAGCGCAGCGGGATTGCAAAAGCAAGCTTTTATTGTGCCTCGTAGAGGTTACCCGGTTGTAGGTATAATAACAACATAGCTTCATACACCGTAGGTGTTACCCTTTCCATGTTAAAGGGGATATTACCATGATTTTTTTATGCTGTTATGAAATATCAATTGCATAAAGGAGTTACTGTATATGATTAAAGGGTTGTTTACCGCCAAAAGGACTGTTTTGGACGATTTTAGCATTTTGTAGAAGCATTGGGATATATCATAGAATATCAACATGCATGTATTGTACAGGTGCAATCCCGGTAGTTTCTTTGTATTCAATAAACAGATCCCGGATGCGAACTTTTTTAATCCGGATGCAGCCTGATGAAGCGCCACAATGCTTCTGTTAACTCTAAATCGCAAAAATGAAAAGATTGATTGTTTTGTTATTGGTTGTAATTTTTGTTTCATCCTGTGCACAATCTATTACGCCTTACCAGGCTGCTCATTGGAATGGTAGCAAAAAGAAATGCCGGAGTGTGCGTTAATTGAAAAGCGTACCTGGTTCCGGGTATTTTATCAGTTGTATTTTGAGCTCCTGTTTCCGGAGTTCCTGTAGTTTAAACAAGGGTTAATTGTATGCTTCTTGTTTAAACTTTTCTTTTTTATATCTTCATGCCATGCAGATAAAAGTAAGCTACCAAAAACCACAGGTATTACAGGCTTTACGATATCATTTCATCAGCAAAAGAGAAATTAAGCTGATGATCATCCTGGTGAACGTATTCGCGCTCTTTGCTGCCGCGCTTTTTTTTTATAAAAAAGTAACGCCCCTGGCTTTCCTCATCAGCTCTTTTTTGTGGATATTTTGCATGCTGGCTTTTTTTTGGTGGCTGCCTGCCACTATTTATAAAAGGTCAAATACATTCAGGGATACTTTTAATATAAGCCTTGAGGAAAACCATTTTTTTATAGATAACAGCCGGGGAAGCACTAAAACCTGGGCCTGGCGTGAGTTTAGCGAAATGATGGAAACTCCTCATTTTTTTCATTTGTATTTTAACCCGCGCAGCTTTTTCCTGCTTCCCAAAGATGTTTTTCGCGACAGCGACGAATTACATGAAGCGCGCCTGTTGCTGAGGAATAAAATTCCGCAAAAGAAATAGGTATGATTTCCTGCAGGGGTATACAAAATAAAAAACCGGACACTATCAAAGCATCCGGCTTACAATATTTACGATAAACTGCTTCTTATTGAACATTCGGGTTTTTTGCATAACCCATTTTAGCTTCTATGCTTAATGTGGCATGAGGCACAGCGCGCAAACGGGCTTTGTCTATCAACTTACCTGTTACCCTGCAAATACCGTATGTTTTGTTTTCTATGCGCATCATAGCCTTTTCCAGGTGGTCAATGTATTGGATCTGGCGGCTGGCCATCTGGCTTAATTGCTCCCTTTCCATACTTATGCTGCCATCCTCCATGGTCATGTACCTGTTTTCGCTTTCATCGCCTCCCATATCGTCCTTGCGGGTAATTAAACCCTGCAGGTAATTCAGCTCTTTTTTTGCGGCTTCCAGTTTGCGTTGTATCAAGTCTTTAAATTCAAGTAATTCAGCATCACTATATCTCATTATTGGTCCATTTTGTTGTGCTACTGGCTTATCAAGCACGGATTGAGTAAATTCTGGTTCATACTTTCTGGCAGTGCTGGTGCTCAACTTAGGAATAACAACGGGCTTTGCCGGTTTGCTTTCTTCTGCTTTGGCAGCCGCTTTAACCGGCTTGGCGGTTACCGGCGCTTTTACCTCTGCAGCGGGGGCGGTTGGCTTAACTGCCTTTTTTGCAGGAGCTGCCTTTACCGGGGCAACCGCTTTTTTAGCAGGTGCAGGCGCAGCTTTTTTAGCTTCCACTTTTGGTGCAGGCTTTGCGGCAGGCTTTTTAGCTACCGGTTTGGCAGTTTTTGCCGGTTTTGCTGCTTTAGCAACTTTCTTAGGTGCTGACTTTGAAGGTTTTGCAACTTTTTTGGAAACTTGTTTTCCAGATTTGGCTGCTTTCGCTGGTGCTGCTTTTTTTGCTGCTTTTTTGTTAGTCGCCATGCATTTATGCTTTTTTGGTCACTAAAATTTTTAAAGGTATGTCATTTACTTCAATTTCAATACCATCCGGAATATCTTGTAACCATTCTAACTTGTCTGACAAAATTTCGGCGCAAATATATGTATTAAATTCACTGATTGATGGTTTGAGTATGGGATTTTCAGACAGTTTTACCAAAATACGGTCCGTTAATTCATACCCGTTGTCTTTCCGGATTTTTTGGATCCGGTTAACAAGCTCCCGCGCGTTCCCTTCATTTTCCAGCTCAGGGGTAATGGTAACATCCAGCGCTACTGTTAACATCCCTTTATTAGCTACTATCCAGCCGGGCACATCTTCACTTTGTATTTCTACTTCGCTTAACTGAAGGGGGATTATTTCGCCGTTTAACTGCAGGTTATATGCTCCTTCCCGTTCAATAGTGTTGATATCTTCCTGGCTGAAGGATGCTAAAGCGCTGGTTACCAGCTTCATTTTAGGGCCCAGTTTTTTGCCCAGTGCCACAAAATTGGGCTTTATCTTTTTACTTATAAAGCCGTTATTTTCTGTAAGATATTCAATTCCCTTAATATTAACTTCTGTTTTAATAAGTTCTTCAATTTTTTCAACCTGGGCTTTCATTCCGGGATTCAGCACAGGTATTAATACCTTTTGCAGGGGCTGCCGTACTTTAATATTCACTTTTTTGCGGAGCGATAATATCAGGGAAGAAATATCCTGCGCCAGTTGCATACGCTCTTCCAGCGCTTCATCTATTGCTCCGGTATTAACTGCCGGAAACAGGGTATGATGTACGGATGCCACATTGTGCCTGCCTGAAACGGCGTTGAGGTTATTAAAAACCGCATCGCTGAAAAATGGAGAGAGGGGAGCCATTAGCCGCAGGATGGTTTCAAGGCATTCAAACAATGTTTGATAGGCGCAGATCTTGTCGTGCCCGTATTCTCCTTTCCAGAAACGGCGGCGGCACAGGCGCACATACCAGTTGCTCAGGTGTTCATCTACAAAATCTTCTATTGCCCTTCCCGCATGGGTAGGCTCATAGTCGTTCATGTAGTCGGTAACCTTTTTAATAAGGCTGTTAAGCGACGAAAGTATCCACCTGTCTATTTCCGGCCGGTTTGCCAGCGGAATATAGGCTTCTTTAAATGCAAAGCCATCCACATTGGCGTACAGCGCGAAAAACTGGTATGTATTATATAAGGTACCAAAGAATTTGCGCTGCACTTCTTTAATGCCTTCCAGGTCAAACTTCAGGCTGTCCCAGGGGGAAGCATTGGTAATAAGATACCAGCGGGTGGCATCGGCGCCAAACTGTTCAATGGTTTTAAAAGGATCTACCACATTGCCCAGGCGTTTGCTCATTTTGTTGCCGTTCTTATCGAGCACCAGCCCGTTAGAAACGCAGGTTTTATATGCCAGCCCGGGATATTTTTCATCGCTTACTTCAAAACCGGCTTTTTTAAGTTCTTCCTGAACAGATTCCTTGAGCAGGCTGCCCAAAGCATGTAAAGTATAGAACCATCCGCGGGTTTGGTCCACCCCTTCGGCAATGAAATCGGCCGGGTAGTTTTGTGCGAATATCTCTTTATTTTCAAAAGGGAAATGCCATTGCGCATACGGCATGGCGCCGCTGTCGAACCAAACATCCACCAGGTCGGGAACTCTTTTCATGGGCTTACCGGTTTTGCTAACCAGTATTACCTCATCCACATAAGGCTTATGCAGGTCCAGTATCCCTTCATGCAAATAGTTTTTATTTACGCCTCCACCTAATATTTCGCCGGCTTTTTTGATCTCAGCATTCAGCTCGGCTATTGAACCTATGCAAATTTCTTCCTCTCCATCCTCTGTTCTCCATACCGGCAGGGGAGTACCCCAGTAGCGGCTGCGGCTCAGGTTCCAGTCTACCATATTTTCCAGCCAGTTACCAAAGCGGCCTTCGCCTGTGGATTTGGGTTTCCAGTTGATGGTTTTGTTGAGCTCCACCATCCGGTTCTTTAAGGCCGTGGTTTTTATGAACCAGGCATCCAGCGGGTAATACAGTACAGGTTTATCTGTACGCCAGCAATGCGGATAATTGTGCTCGTACTTTTCTATTTTAAAGGCGCGGTTCTCTTTTTTCAGCTTTACACAGATGTCCACATTTACATCTACATAATCTTTTTCGTCTTTATAATTTTTTACATATCGCCCGCTGAACTCACCCACACCATCAATAAACTTACCCTCACGATCCACCAGTGTTACAATGCCGATATTGTTTTTTTGTCCTACCCGGAAGTCATCAGCGCCAAATGCGGGTGCTACATGTACGATGCCGGTACCATCCTCAGTTGTAACAAAATCACCAATTACTACCTTAAATGGATTAGCGTTAGGAGTAAATTCCCTTACCTTGGCAACAGTATTTGCTTCAAATGGTAATAGTTGCTCATAATAAAGTGTTGCTAAGTCATGTCCTTTAAATTCTTTTAATATTTTCCAGGGGATATTTTTTGAGTCAGAAGTATAAGTGTTAAAATCTCCGTTCTCATTTTCGGCTTTAAAGTATTTAAGGACGAGAGATTTTGCGAGAATTACGTTTATAGGCTCATGCGTATAAGGGTTAAAGGTTTTGATTAGTACGTAATCAATATTTCTTCCAACGGCAAGACCTAAGTTTGAGGGTAGGGTCCAAGGAGTTGTAGTCCATGCCATGAAAAAAACGCTTTTAGAACCTACCGGGTTTTCTTTCCATGCATCCTGGGTTTTTTGGAATAGTTGTCTATAGAAATCAGACTCTCCATATTTTTCCATATTCTGCCAAGTAGACAATCCCTCCTCATTTCCTAAACGGGAATATCCTGGTGATTTTGCTAAACTGAAAAGTACTGTTGCAGAAGTATCTTTTACCATTTTATAGGTACCGGGCTGGTTCAGTTCATGAGAGCTTAAACCTGTACCTGCGGCGGGGGAGTAGGGTTGTATGCTTACGCTTTCGTACAATAATCCTTTTTTATACAGCTCACTCAGGCACCACCAAAGGGTTTCTATATAATTATTGTCAAAAGTGATATAAGGATCGGAGAGGTCCACCCAATACCCCATTTTCCGGGTAAGCTCATCCCATTTGTCTTTATATTTTAAAACTTCCCGGCGACAGGTAGCATTGTAATCTTCAACGGATATTTTTTTACCGATATCTTCTTTGGTAATACCCAGCATTTTTTCCACACCCAGCTCTACCGGCAGCCCGTGTGTATCCCACCCGGCTTTCCTTTTTACCTGGAAGCCCTGCATGGTTTTATAGCGGCATACCAGGTCTTTTAATGTACGCGAAATTACATGGTGAATGCCGGGCATGCCGTTGGCGCTGGGCGGACCTTCGTAAAAAACAAAGGGCGCAGCACCCTCACGTATGGCAATACTTTTTTTAAATGTTTGATTATCAATCCATTTTGAAAGTATTTCCTGTTCTATTGCCGGTAAGTTCAATCCTGTATATTCCTTGTATTTTGTAGCCATATCTGCCAGAAAAATGTTGGCGAAGTTACAGAAATAAAGGCTATTCAACGCCGGTAAAGCAAAGCGGGTCGGCTTCGGCGGAGATTTCCACACTATGCCACGTTTTGATATAAATGATTGTCAGGGCATATACCCGCATTGTGGTATTTTATTTTTAAAAGCCCGTATGTGTGTGTAGAACAGTAACGCATAAACGAATGTGGTACGAATTGAATAGTTGTGCAGGGCTGCCTGTTTTGCAGCAACGCTGTTTTTGAGGTAACAATTTCCCACGGGTACAGGTTAACTGTGTACCGGGTTACACAGTTAAAAATTATAAATGATAATACCTGCCCGCAGGATCTGCTACCGGCAGATGTACTACATGCAGGCAGGTTATGTATAGAGCGAAAAACTAAAACAGCACCGTATAATAAACAGCTACCTGGATGGATGTTAGAGCATAAAATTTTATGGCAAAGAAAAAAAACATGCGCGAATGTTCATATTAGCAATGTTTGGCACAATTTCTGAAAATGGAGTAACATAGCGAATGAAAATTACAAAGCAGAAAAATACTGCAATACAGGAAAACGATCATCAAACAATACAACATTCTTATTAGATAAATTTTTTCCAGGGTTTAGGGATTAGGGATCGAGGGGAGCAGTCGTGCTCCCTTCTTCTTTTGCTCAAAAAACTTTTATAAAAAAGAACAAATGATTGCTGTAAAAACGGAAAAGAATATGCTGCCTGATATCCTTTAACTTTCACTTAACAGTTGGCTGATGTAGTAATTGCTATCCCGTTGGCTATAGTCGTATTTTTTCTTTCGGCGTTTTCTTTGTTTAGTTTTTTACCCAGATTATTTTTTCCCGGGTATTTCTTTGACTTCCCGCAGATGGCACTCCCGCATAGCCGATATAAAAGAACCCAAGCAGCCTGTCTTCTTCGCCCAGTCCGAAAAATGATTTGGCAGCATCTTTATAAGTAATGCCTCCTGTTGTCCAGTACCCGCCCAATCCATAAGCGCTTACAGACAGGTAAATATTTTGTACCGCACAGGCTACAGCTTCTATATCTTCTATTTCGGGTATACGACGGTTCATTCCTCTTTTCATTCCTATGGCAATAATATGCGACGCTTTTAACGGTTGTTTCTGCAATTTGGTAAAAGCAGCGTCGCTAAAAGTATCTCCGGCTTCTGCTTTGTATAACGATGACTGAAAATCGGCCAGTTTTTGAAGTCCGCTGCCTGTAAATACTGTGAACAACCAGGGCTCATTGCGTCCATGATTAGGCGCCCAGGTTGCATTTATAAGTATTTCTTCTATCGTTTCATCAGGTACCCGCCTGCCTGTTTCAAACTGGTCGGGAAAAACAGATCTCCTGTTGCGGATCAAATGATTGATGACCTCTGCATTGTATTGCATTGCGCTTATAGTTTTATAAAAGGTGAAAAGTGAAAGGAAAAACAAAACAGGTGGTGATTCCTTTCACTTATCTTATTTCATACACTTATTCCTTGCCACTAACAACCGTCTCCACCGCTTCTCTCCAGCTTTCCAGTTCGGGTATGCCGGGTTTTCGCTTCCCGAAGAATTGAACGATCAGGTTCCCTTCTTTATCAAAAACCTCCAGTGCGGTTACAATGCCCGCTTCGCTGGGTTTCTTTACAATAAAGCTTCGTGCTATCATGTCTGTGCGCAAGTGCAGGTTAAGCTCCGGGTCCAGTATATTATACCAGGGGCCTGTACGCATGAGCTTGTTGATTTCTCCTGTATGTATTTGAATGCAGCCCCTGCTGCCAACAAATATCATAATGGGCACCTGCTTATCGGCGGAATACTGCAATAGCCTTTCCGTAGTATCGTTGCTCACTTCCTGTACAAAACCTTCGGGTGCCAGGCGCAGCGCCTGCACCCGGCTTACTCCGTACTTACGGGTGATGCCAAAAAACTGGTGGGTATCGGTCATGTTTTTCCATTCATCCCGGAATCCTGCTACATCAATTTCACTATCCGGTTTTTCCGCAGGCGTGGGTTTGTAAGCTTCGGTTATAACGGGTTTTGACTGGTCGGGCGCGGTATAGGCGGCTTTAATGCGTTCATAGGCCAACATATCGCTCTGTTCGATCATGTAAATTTTGTGAACAGCCTCGCCGCTTTTATCAAAAAACTGGAAGCTGAAGCGGTCGTTCTCATTTACCGCGAAGCCATATTTCCAGTGCATCATGAACAGCCGCAGATCAATATCGGGATCAAGCACGAGCCCAACATGATTTTCAAACGATACATTGTTGTATACGCCTTTACGCTCATGTACACAATGATCGTTGCGTGTAAGCGCCATTACTTTTCCCATACTGCTTACTTCTTTCAGGAAGTTTTCAAAATCACCTTCCAGCAGGGTTACATGGCTGCCAATGCCGGTAGCCAGTAATTCGGCTTCACTTGATTGTAAATGTTTGGCAATATCCCTGATGCGCATTTTGGGATTTTGCCTTTTCACTTCTTCGTATTTTTCCAGTAATGTGGTAGTAGTTGCTGACATGTTTGTAAAATTATATTATTAAATTATTCGGTTATGATGATATATTTCCTGTTCTCCACGGGGTGCGCTATCAGTTCCGACTCTACCCCGTATACTTCTTTAATATGTTGTTTGTTAAGCAGGGCGGTATCGCCAAAGGCTACCTGCGTTCCATTCTTTAGCAGCAAGATCCTGTCGCTGTATTGAAGTGCCAGGTTCAGGTCGTGTACTACGCTTATGATGGCAAATCCCCTTACAGCCAGCTTGCGGATGAGCTGCATAATGTGATGCTGGTACTGTATATCCAGGGCGCTTACCGGCTCATCCAGCAATAATAATTTATCGGTTGAAGCATCGTCCCACAACTGCGCCAATACCCTGGCAATTTGCACGCGCTGCTGCTCACCGCCGCTCAGGGTAAGGTAATTACGGTCGGCAAGATGTTCAATGCCGCTGAAACAGAGGCATTGTTTAACAATATCGTGGTCATTCGGCAGCGGATGGTTTTTAAAATGCGGGTACCTGCCCATCATGGCTATCTGGAACGAGGTGAATGGCAGGGATACCTGGTAATGCTGGCTTAATACGCCTCTTTGCCGGGCCAGCTCGTGGTTTTTCCAGGAATGCAAAGGCTTGTTCTTAAAAATAAGCGTTCCCTTATGCGGCTGCAACTCCCCGCTGATGTTTTTCAGCAAAGTGCTTTTGCCCGCTCCGTTAGCGCCCAGTACCGATAATACTTCACCCGCCTTTACCTCAAAGCTTACGTTATGAAGCAAATAGCGATGGCTGTTCTTAAACGATATGTGTGCTGCCTGTAACATTAAAAAACGATCTGTGTTTTTTTCTCTTTTAATAACAGGTACAAAAAGAAAGGAGCGCCCAGTAAAGCCGTTACTATTCCTATCGGTATTTCTACAGGGGCAATAATTGTCCGGCACAGCAGGTCGGCTATTACCAGTATAATGGCTCCCAGCAGCCCCGATGCTATAAAAACATTTTTGTGTTCGGGGCCGATCAGCTTGCGTATAATATGCGGCGTTACCAGCCCTACAAAACCAATAATACCGCTCACGCTCACACACACGCCTACTCCAAGGGCTGTTAATACAATTACTTTTGTTTTCAGCGATTCTACATTAATGCCTATATGCGCTGCGTTGGTTTCGCCCAGCACCAGCGCGTTCAATGGTTTGGAAAGCGTTGGCAGTCCAACCAGGCAGATCATGCAAACCGGAACCAGTACCCCCAGGCTTTGCCAGTTGGCGCCCCCCAGGCTTCCAAGGTTCCAGAAGGTGATGGTACGCAACTGGGCATCATTCGCCATTAACGTCATGATGCCGGTACCGGCTGCTGCCATAGCGCTGATGGCAATACCAGCCAGCAACATAGTGCTTACAATGGTTTTTCCGCCCGCCTGCGAAATACGGTACACAATAATAGCCGTAATAAAAGCGCCGGCAAAAGCAGCCAGGCTTAATGCGTACGCACCTATCATATTGAACAGCCCGGCAAATAATTGCAGTCCTGCTACTATCATAACTACTGTAAAAAGGGCGGCTCCGCTGCTAATGCCTATCAGCACAGGGTCTGCCAGCGGATTCCTGAACAAGCCCTGGATGGCGGTTCCGCACATAGCCAGGGTGGCGCCTATAAAAATGCCAAACAATACCCTGGGCAGCCGTATAGCGGTAATTACTACTTCCTGCTGATCGCTGTATGGTACATCCAGGTGTATGCCCACCTGCCTTAATAAAATAGCGATGCTTTGCAACGGCGATACGGATAGCGCGCCCAACCCGGCGGAAATAATTACCGCTACAAGTAAAATGCCGGTTAAAGTGGTTACCAGTACAGCAGGTTTCATGTTTTCTCCGGGGTTAGAAATAACGCTTTTATTGATGAATAAGTTCCGATAACCGGGCTACTGCTTTTCCAACCCGCGGCGTAAAGCCGGCCAGGAGTTGCCCGTCCATTGTTACGATCTTTTTATTTTTACCTGCACTGGTAGCCGCTATGCCGGGCATTTTTAATAAACCGTCTATACCGCCCAGGCTTTCGAGCCCGCTGTCAAAAAACAATATTACATCAGGATTTTCTTCCACCAGCGCTTCCTGTGTAAAAGGTTTAAAATCCTCTATTTCCGAAGCGGCATTGATGCCTCCCGCCAGTTCGATCATTTTATCAAGCGCGGTTTTTTTGCCGGCTACACTCATGGCGCCTACTCCGCGGGCATATACAAAAAGCACTTTGGGTTTGGTATCATAGTTTTTTACGGAGGCCATGTCATCGTCAACCTGCTTCCACAATGCGTCTACCCTGTCTCCTTTTCCTAATGTATCGGCCACCTGTTTTATCAGATCTTTAGTGCCTTGTATGCTGTAGTCTTTTTTCAGGATGACCAGCGGTATGCCTGCAGAATAAAATTGCTGCTCCACTTCAGGCTTCATGCCTTTTTCGAGCGCAAATATTACGCTGGGCTTCATGGCTATAACAGCTTCGGGGTTTACGGTACGGGTATGACTGGCTTTAGGTAAAGCGTTTACCGAAGCAGGGTAGGTGCTGGTAACATCCACACCTACAATATTTTTTTCCAGGCCTATTTCGGCAATAATTTCTGTAAGGGAACCGTCGAGGGAAACAATCCTTTCTGAGTTAATAGCAGGTTTCTTTGCTTCGGGAGTACAGGAAGCATATATTAATATAATACCATACAGGCAGAACTGTATTCTTTTTAAAGGATTCATCAACGTGGAAAATTTAAGGGTACAAAAATCCTGTAAAACCTCAACAATGATTTATTAAATCGGGAAAAATAGTTGCGCAAAGGGGAAGGAGTGAGGGCGGGTTACAGGGGTTCAGGTTACAAATTTCGGGTTTGAGGTTTATAGTTTATGGTCTGTGCCTTCGTCTGTGCAAGGTTTGCCAACTGTGTAACCACAAACAACAAACCATAAACTATAAATTGCTGATAACCGATAGCTCACTGCCAACAGCCCATAGCTACCTCCCACCAACAAAAATACCGGCCAGTACAGCCGGTATCTTCGTTCATATTTAAAAAATTAATTATCCCTGTTTCACCAGTTTGTATTCAATAACAGGTTTGCCTCTTTCACCGCTGTCGCCGCCACCGCCCCAGCTTACAAACTTAAGTTTGTATACATTGCCGGAAGGATCTTTTACTACATAAAAGCGGTCGCGTTTGATAGTGCCGGGGCCTGAGGGGCCTGCACCTTGTCTCCATTTGCTGCCAATGGCATCGCGGGTGCTGGAAAATGTAATAGCTGCTATATTTGATTCTACAAATGCATCGTAAGTAACGGTAGATTCCAGCACTTCTGCCGCCTGGGCTCCGCCAACGTAGTTTAATAATACAAAGTCCTGGAACCAGTAAGGTGAGCCAAGCCCTGAATTATAAGTGCTGTAGCCCCACATAATATCCCATTTTTCTTTTTGAGGTTCAACATCTACAATCTTGTCGGTTTCGAGCGAAACGAAAGTGAAATTGTACGCGTCATTCTTTGGAACGTCGAGGTTTTTAAGCGTAGTTTCTCCAACTAATGCATATTGTATTTTATAGCCAGTACCATTTCGTGTTATTTTCAGCTTATACCATTTATCGCTTTCCTTGCTGCCTTCAAAGCTTAACAGGTAAACCTTGTTTTCAGCATCGTTGGCAGAAACAGGCGCAATGGCGGTTTTAGTAAGGTCGCCATCCCAATAGTCTACCAATACGGCGCTAGTGGGATCTGTAATACTATGGTCAAGCCCAACGCCGGTAGTATCAGAAATTTCAAAAGCTGCCAGGTCAGTTTTGTCAATGGCAGCAACCGTGCTTTGATAGCCGGGATTCAGGATGACCCTGAATTCGGAGCCGTTTTCAAAACCCAGGTTCCATGTTTTTCTGCCAACCGGCAATTGGCTATTGTTGCTGAGGTCAACGTATACTGCATTGAAATATATCGAGTCTTGCGGGCCAATTTTCCCTTCCAGCGTTAGTTGCGAGCCTTCGGAAACAATGGAAGAAAAGCTTACGGTAAGTTCTTTGGTAGTGCCTACAAGAACAGGTGATGTGACAGATACCATTATAAACTTCACTTTCTCTTCTCCTGACAGGAAAATATCATCTTTTTTAGTTATTTTAAACGATCCGCTGGTACTGCCGGAAGGGATCACTACAGAAATATTGTTGCCGGTAGCTGCCGGGGTGGTGGTAAACTCTGTGCCGTAGGTTACTCCCGTACCTTCTAAAGACAGTGTTACGGTTATATCCGTAGTGGCTGCGCGGGAAAGATTGATCTTTACTTCCTTTTCTGTTATATCAGTACCAATGCCGGTTTCGCCGCTTTCGAAATTAGCAAGATTATCGGGTAGCGGCGGATCGCTGTCCTTACATGATACGATCGTTGCCGCCATAAAAATAATTGCCAGTAAATACTGTAGTTGTTTCATGTGCAAATAATTATTGTTGTGTTGTTAATTACTTTATTTGTTCCAGCTAAAAGCCAGTCCGAGAAAGAAAGAAGTGCCATACGATTTTAGGACATCCCCGCCTGAAGAATGCACCCCCCCGGTATCCTGAATACTATTATTAATACGTTTTACATTAAAGATGTTTTTTACGCCGGTATTTAAAATAACATACCTGCCTATATTTTTCGATGCAGTGAAATCTGCTGTGTGAAAGCCTGCTACGGTTCCTAAAACAACAGATTGTTGCCCGTTGCCGGCAGTAACCAACTGGTATTGCGGGAGCTTGCCGGTATATTTATAAAACAGGCCTAATTTCATTCCGGCCTTATCAATATAATACAGTATGTTGCTGTTTATTTCAGGAGACCATACAAATTGAGGCAACGTTTTGTTGTCGTCATAAGTGCCATCTCCAAAATAATCGTTGTACCTGCCTATATAAGACACACCCAGCGTTGCCTGGAGTTTTTTCCAGTATACAGTGTTTTCAAGCGTACCGCCGGTTGTTTTGTATTGGTAAACATTAATGTAATAATATTCATTAGGGCGGGAGGGATTAATATTGTTGGCTATGTCAATCCGGTTTTTAAAATGGTTATAAAATCCAGATAATGAAGTATTAAATCTTAACTGTTGCTTTTCAACTGCCAGTACAGAAAGCGAACCTGTAAAGCTGTTGGAGTATTCTGCTTTCAGATCAGGATTTCCGTTAATGCTATGGTTGGCATCGTGAAAATCAAAATACAATTCCTGCAATGCAGGTGCACGGAACCCTCTTCCATAGGACAGGCGCAAATCTGTTTTTTTGCTAAGCGAAATTTTAGTATTAAGTGAAGGGATCACCGGCGGAGCATCGTATACCGAGTTTTTTGAAAATCGAACTCCCGGACGAATATTAATGAATGAAACCGGCTTTATTTCAGCAGAAGCAAATAGTGAATAATCGGTAATAGTAGGGTTCCCGGTTATTCTTGGACCGGTTGTCCGGTCAGATTTTATTTCAATACCAGGCTGAAATGACACCATTGGCGACATTTTGTATTGAGCTGTTCCCCTAAAAAACAGGGTACTGAATTCAGACATATCCTGTCCTCCTTCTAACCGTGTATTTAATGTGCGTTTACCGGTCAATAAATCAAGATCTGTTGTCCGCGTGCGGCGGTGGTAATCCTGGTAAGAAAAGCTACCATTGAAATTTAATTTTTCATTCAAAAGCCAATCGGCCTGCATTGTATGAGTAAAGCGGCGTGTAATAAATTCCTGGTCTGTTGCCATGTCAGCAGCAACAGGCCCTTCGATGGTGATGGTTTCGTCAAGCAGGTCGAGCCTGTACCATGTATTGAGCTTTTGATTCCGGTAACCTATTGTTCCGTTTGCAAAAAGCTGGTCTTTGGGACGAAAATCTTTCTGGCGTCCTGTTTTTGTTCCCTGCCAGCCTCCAAAGTTGTTTCTTGTGGCACCAACACCTACATTTATACCTGATTTGTGGGTCCAGCCTGCATGTATATTCTGGTTATGCAGTCCCTTTTTTCGAAAGGGGTCATATTCGCTCCCGGCAGTTTCTTCTTGTATTCGTGCACCAATATTGTAAGTGTTGTTTTGTTTAGCAGCATTTTTTTTAGTAATGATATTGATCACTCCTGCAAGCGCATCCGTGCCGTACATTACAGACATAGGTCCTTCCACTATCTCAACCTTTTCTATGCTATTGATATCAATCTGGCTCAGGCTCTGCCGTATGCTTCCCCTGTCTACTAGCGGTACGCCATTTAATAAAATTTTTACATTTTGCCCCGACATACCCATTACGTTAATATCAGTCTCTCCCAAAGCAAAGTCTGAACTGAAACGAATGCCCAGTTCATTGTTCAATACTCCGGCAAGGTCAGTTGCATTGCGCATTTGTATCAGCTCTTTGCCAATAGACCGAACTTTATAAACAGAGTTTTTGAGCGACTGTACCCCATACTGCCCCGTTACAACCACTTCCGGTAATTGCTTTGAGTTTTGCGGGAGGGTAATAGCAGGAATATTGGTAACCAAACCACCTTTTACCGACACTGTAACTGTTTCGGGTTGATTGCTTACAGATTCTACAACAAGCGTATAAGTTCCGGCAGGGGCTTTAATACGGAAAACTCCTGTTTCGTTGGTAATACCCGAAAACCGGGTGTCTTTGAGTGTTAAGCTGATCCCAGGAGCAGGCAGCCCGTCACTGGTAAAAATTTTACCGGCGATCTCACCCGGCTGCTGCTGGGCATATGCGGAGATATTTCCCAGTAATATCAAAAACAAAATATATGAATATCTGCACGCCATAGTTTAAACAACCTGTTATTATGGAAAATCGCAGGGCGAAATACGTAACGTGCAAAGGTATTCGGCCCTGCCCGGGCTTCTTTTTGTAATCGGGAAAATCGTTTTCGAAAAGCGGAATCTTATAGCGCTGCATGCAACAGGAGCTGCCTGCCATGTCAATAAGGGAAGCTGGTTTACCAGGGTAAAGCGCCCGTAGCTGTGCCTATTTTTTTCGAAGCAGTTTGTACACCCTGATGGCGCTCATTAATACAATAATAAATAATATCAAACCAGTCAGCCCCCACACCACGCTCATATTTTGCTTTACCACCACCAGCATTACAATGGCTATTAAAAAAATAGTGGCTATTTCATTCCATATACGTAACTGTTGCGAGCTTTGTTTAAATATTCCTTTTGTTTGCTGCAGGAACATGCGGTGTTCAATAATAAAATAAATATAAAGGAACAATACAAAAATGAGCTTCAGTAACAGCCAGTTACCCTCGGGCTGAAACAGTAGCTTATGCCACCCGCTTTTTACCATGGTAGCCAGTCCGAATATTAAAGTTAGTATGGCAGAAGGTACCGTAATGCCGTACCAGAGCCGCTTCATCATAATGATAAGCTGTTCCTGTAAAATGCTGCGGGCAGGTTCAGGCTTGTCCTGCGCTTCGCGATTGTATATTAATAACCGCGGCATGTAAAACAGTCCTGCAAACCAGGTAACTACAAATATTATATGGAGGGCTTTGATATAAACCATGTTTACCGGATGTATTTGCCAATAACAGGCATTTTTTGAAACTCTTTTTTTTCAACTCTCAGCACAAATATTCCGAAGGCAAATAATATAAGGGTAGCCAGTATATAGCTGAACATTTCGTTGGTCCACAAAGCGGTAAGCCATGTATGTAAGAAATACAGCAGCACTGCAATTACAATATATGCCAGCAGTTTTTTCCAGGCATAGGGTACCGGGTATTCCTTTTGCCCCCAAACATAGCAACTAACCATCATAGTAAGATAGCAGAAAAAAGTAGCCCAGGCGCTTGCCACATAACTGTATTTAGGTATAAAAATATAGTTGATTAGGATGGTAATAATTGTTCCGGCTATGGTGATCCATGCGCCGGAGCTTATTTTGTTGGTTATTTTATACCAAACGGAAAGATTGTAGTAGATGCCGAGGAACATGTTGGCAAGCAATAAAACCGGCACTACTTTTAGTCCGGCCCACATGGATTTATTCTGTATGAAATGCTTCCAAACATCCAGGTAAAGCGCTACAAATAAAAACATCAGGCACAGTATGATCACAAAAAACTTCATTACCCGGGCATATACCCGTTGTGGGTTTTCGCCGGAGGCCTGCTTGAAAAAAAAGGGTTCTGCGCCCAGGCGGAAAGCCTGGATAGACAGGGATATTAAAATAGACAATTTATAGCACGCGCCATAGGTGCCTATATCGTCTTTAATGCTGCCGCCCGCAACAGGTATGCCCCACCAGCCCAGCATAATGCGATCGAGCGTTTCATTGATCATACCGCCAAACCCAACAATAAGCATAGGCGAAGAGTAGATCATGATCTCTTTCCAGAGTGCCGGATTGAACCGCCAGCGGAAAGCCTGGAATTCCTTCCATAAAAGCACCAGGGTGAACAGCGACATCAGCGCGTTGGAGATAATAACATAGGCAGTTTCAAAATTGCTATTGCTGATAACGGTAAAAACACTATTGGGATTTGACCTGGCAAGCCTGGGACTTACAGACAGAAAGAAGTATAATACGCCTATATTAAGCAGCACTGCCGAAATGCGCACCACCGCGTATTTGACAGGCCGCCCCGCCTGCCTCAGCTTTGCAAAGGGTATAACGGCCAGCGTATCGAACGCTACAATTAAAATGGCGATCTTAATATACTCCGGGTGCTCCGGCACGTTGGTAAGGGTTGCCAGTGGTTGAACAAAGAACCATAACCCTACGCTTAAAATAATGGTAGATGTTATAATGGAAACGCTGCTGGTATTATAAAGGTCTGCCTCGTATTCTTTTTTTTGACTGAACCTGAAATAGGCGGTTTCTAATCCGTAAGTATAAATAATGAACAGGAAAGAGATCAACGCGTATACCAGGGTCATATCGCCATAGCTGGCGCCCGAAAGCTTGAGGGTAAGATAGGGGGTAAGTAAATAGTTGAGCAATCTTGGTACAATACTGCTTACTCCATACCAAAGGGTTTGTCCTGCTAATTGTTTAATGCCTGCCAAAAACAAAATGTTTAAACAACAAAATTAAGTTCAGAAATAAAGGTAATGTACTGTGCCGAAAGAGTTTTTGAATATTTTTTTTGATATATGCAACCATTTTTAATTACCTTATCGTCTGTATCAAAAACTATTGCGATGAGAGTTTTTTTTCTACTACTTTTTGCATTTCTATTCCACTCCCCCTTTTCAATTGCCCAGGTTAGTGAAGGTGAAATTGAATTCAGCGGAATTAAACGTACCGTAAAGAAAATGGAGATCAACAATGAGTCTGATATTGTTGAGCAGGCTATTAAGAACAAAATGGCCAAAATGGGATATAAGCCTAAAGAAAGCAAGGGCTGGCTCACTTTTAAGGATGTTGATAATGCCGAGATCAGCGATGAGCGTTGTGACCTGTATATAAAGGTAGACAGGAAAAGCAGGAAAGAAAAAGACGTGAGTGTAGTTCATTTTTTTACAAGCAAACCCAATGAGCATGCTACACCCGTTCCGCTTGCCGGCACTATGTTAACCTCAGATGGCTTTTACGCGCAGGTCAGTTCCCAGTCTGTAGCTTATAAGCTGGAACAGGATATTTTAGCCCAGGAAGAAGCCACCAAAAAGGCGGAAAAAAAGTATGACGACCTGGTAAAAGAGCAGGCTTCGCTCGAAAAAAAGATCAAAGGACTGCAGGAAGACCTGGAATCGAACAAGCAGAAGCAGCAAACCCAGAGCCAGGACGTTGAAAACCAGCGGAAAATGCTTGAACAACTAAAAGCTAAACGAAATAGTTAGTTTAAACTGGCGCTTTTTATAGCGTCACTATGAAAGGCAGCCTGTAATTGTAACCCGTTGTAATGATTCAGCGGGTTTTTTTATTTGCTTTTTCTAAGTGTAAACAACGTAACTTTGCGACTTCTTTTTTAAACCTCTTCATGAGCGATCCTATAAAACATGAATGCGGTCTGGCATTCATAAGACTTAGAAAGCCCTTTTCATATTACCAGCAAAAGTATGGTACGGTAATGTACGGCTTAAACAAGCTGTATCTGTTAATGGAAAAGCAACACAACCGGGGGCAGGATGGGGCCGGGATTGCCGCAGTAAAGCTTGATACGGAGCCGGGTTATCCTTTCATGCATCGCATCAGGAGTATTCAAACCATGGCTATTGCAGACCTTTTCCGGCAGGTATCTGAAGAGCTGGCCGAGCTGGAAAAATATCAACCGGACATAAAGAAGCATCCGGGGCTTATGAAGGGGCATCTCCGCTTTATGGGAGAACTTTTGCTGGGGCATTTGCGTTATGGAACCCAGGGAAAAAACAATGTTGAATTTTGCCACCCGTTCATAAAATGCCATACTATACCTGCCCTTAACCTTGCATTGGCAGGTAATTTTAACCTGGTTAATACCGAAGAGCTTTTTTCGCTTGTAAATATAGAGCCGGGAACATTTCAAAAGCAAAGCGATCTTGCGGCCATGATGGAAGTGGTTCATCATTTTTTGGTGAAAGAAGATGAGCTGCACCCCGACAGGCTGGATATTGTAAATGTGTTGAAGAAATCGGTAAAGCTTTTTGACGGCGGCTTTCATGTAGGAGGGCTGATAGGCAATGGAGATAGTTTTGTGATGCGGGATGCCCATGGCATTCGCCCGTCTTATTACTATGTAAGTGATGATATTATAGTGGCGGCATCTGAAAGGGCTGCCATCCGGACAACGTTCAATGTAAGCGAAAAAGAAGTGATAGAGCTTATGCCGGGACATGCCCTTATTGTAAGAGCCGACGGCAGTTACCAGGTGGAGCAGATAATTGAGCCTAAAGAAAGGCGTGCCTGTAGTTTTGAACGGATCTATTTTTCAAGGGGTAACGACGAGAAAATATACCGCGAACGGATAGCCCTCGGCAACCACCTGAGTGATGCGGTTTTAAAGTCCATTAACTACGATTTAAAAAATACTGTTTTTTCCTTTATACCCAATACTGCTGAAATAGCCTTTTATGGCTTGCTGAAGGGGATGGAAGATTACCTGAATAAAGTAAAGGTTGAGCGCATCCGTTCGTGGGATAAGGATTTTGATGCCGAGAAGCTGGCGGAAATGGTCAACCGCCGTATAAGGGTGGAAAAAATTGCCAATAAGGACGTGAAGATGCGCACATTCATTACCGAAGACGTAAGCCGTAATGAACTGGTGCAGCACGTATACGATATTACTTACGGTTCTATTAAGCGTAAGGAAGATACGGTGGTGGTGATTGACGATTCTATTGTAAGAGGAACCACGCTTCGGGAAAGCATTGTACGGATGTTATCAAGGCTGGAACCTAAAAGAGTAATTATCCTTTCTTCGGCCCCTCAGATACGGTATCCTGATTGTTATGGAATTGATATGAGCAAGATGGGCGATTTTATTGCTTTTCAGGCGGCGATCGGGCTCATTAAAGAGAATAAAATGGAGGGGCTGCTGCAGGATCTGTACGATCGTTGCCGGGAACTGGAGCGGAACAACCAGTTGCATACCGAAAATGTTGTGCGCCAGGTATATAAACCTTTTACTGCCGAAACTATCTCTAAAAAGATCGCACAGCTCATCACCCCGCCCGACGTAAACATCCATATTGATGTTATATACCAAACCATTGAGGATCTGCACGATTCATGCCCAACCAATACCGGCGACTGGTATTTTACCGGTAACTATCCCACACCCGGTGGAAACAAGGTTGTTAATAAGGCATTTATAAATTATATGGAAGGAAAAAATGTTCGGGGATACTAAAAGGGCTGTGTTGGCTTGATTTTTGTTGCAACATTGAAAGTTTTTTTGCACCCGTTTTTAGATCCTGCGTTTCCTATGTAGTATAATGTTATAATTTTTAATTGGGTACCCTTTTGAAATTCTTCCAAATTTCAGGCTATTACTTTGTAAATCACCTCCTTCCCCTAATAAAGAGAAATGAGATCCGTTATTTTGATCCGGCATGCTAAAAGCAGTTGGGATGATGTCAGTTTAAGTGATTTCGACCGGCCCCTTAACGAAAGGGGTAAGCACGATGCCCCACTAATGGCGGAATTGCTGTATAACAGAAAAATACCTGTTGACTCCTTTATTTCAAGCCCTGCAAAAAGAGCCCGCAAAACCGCTGCCTATTTTGCAAAACAATTTGGATATGATGTTGACCGGATTGTTTTGAAGGATGCTTTGTATTTGGCCGAGGTGGAAGTCTTCTATAATATTATTGCTCAAACAGACGATGCATTGCACCATCTGGCCATTTTTTCTCACAACCCGGGAATCACCTTTTTTGTAAATACCCTTACCGATGTGGTACGGGTAGATGATATGCCCACCTGTGCCATGTTTGCTGTGCAGGCCGATATTGGCCATTGGAGCGATTTTCGATCAGCTCCTAAAAACTTCCTTTTTTTCGACGCCCCGCGCAATCACCGATGAAATCTTACTGCTCATCGTAAAATACAGATCTGATTTTCAATATATTAAAGCTTTTATTAGCATACATCAACCCTTTTTTCCCGCCTCGGGTTAACTTAAGTCAATTTAAGGGTCTGGCTATTCATAATAAGTGTTTTCTACTATAAGTTTACGTTATTAATAAGTGTAAACATTTAAATTTTCTGGTTTTTCACTTAGTGTAAAAACGGGTAGATAACCAGGCAAATTTCGAAAGTCAAATAGTCAAAACCTTACAAATGAAACGCTTTAATTTCCTTATCCTTTCTCTTCTGCCGGCATTTGTTCCGGTGTGGTTGTTCGGCCAAACTACTTATATAGACAATGGTACATCCACTTCTTATACATTACAAAGCGGTGATAGTCTTTACATTAAGCAGGGCACATTTACCGGCAGTATTACCAACTGGAATGGTGGAGGAAAGGTAACCGTAGCTGCCGGAGCAACTCTTAAGCCCGGCAGTGTTAATGGTTTGCGTGGTCCCTACGTAGTATATGGAACGGCTGTTTTTTCTTCTTTTGATACGGAAGCTGGTTTTGCACTGAATAATTACGGTTCTGTAACCATTAACAATGCCTCGCAGGTAAACGGAAGTGGTAACCAGGTGTGGATCAACAATATAGGAGCAACTTTAACCTTTAAAAGCTCTTTTGCCATCAATGCGGATAATACCAGCTTTATTAATAATGGAGATGTGAGCATAGCCTCTGATTTCAACGTATGGGGAAACGCTGCTATCTCTAACAAAAAGAGCTTTACAATAGGGGGGAATTTTAGTGTAGGCAAGGGGCAAATTACCAACGAGGGACTTTTTTCTGCCGGGGGAAGCTTTACGATAGGAGGCAGTACTTCTTTCACAAATACATGCCGTATGGTAGCTCAAAAAGGGTTTACCATTAATAGTGGAACAGTTTACAATGCCGGCTTATTATGGGCTGCCGGTAACGCAACTAATTCAACGCTCACCAACAGCGGTAATATTATCAATACAGGCAACAGTATTATTAAAACCGTACAGTTTACCAACTGGGGTAATGTAGCCGGTAACGGATACCTGTACATTTGGGGAAAAAGCACTACCAGCGGTACTGTAGGTACAGGCGGCACCACTTCGGATGTTTTGAGAATTTATACCGTAAACAGAACAAAGACAACCCAGATCTTTGACGACCAGTGGGGCACTGTATATTCAAGCGCTGTATATGCGCAGTTTCCTGCTCCTGATACTACCGGGGTGCTTTCTTATACTTCGTGCTCATCCATATATACCAGTGTAATTATTTTACCGGTGGTATGGAACGATTTTTCCGTTTCACTTTCTGCCGGTATTCCTGTTTTAAGCTGGGCGGTTCAATACGATGCAGGTACTTATTTTGAGGTAGAACGCAGCGACAACGGCATTGATTTTACCCGTGTTGTTAAAGTAGCAGGCCGGCAAAATATTACAAATTATAATTATGATGACAGGGATTTATCTTCCGCACATCCTCCGGTAGTGTATTACAGGATCAGGGCAATTGAGCCGGATGGCAGAAGCAGGTATACAGACGTAAAGTCTGTAAAGTTCAATACCGAAAATACGGGTTCTGTGCAGGCTTGGCCCAACCCGTTCAGCAGCCAGCTTAATGTCAATTTCAAATCCGCTCAAAAAGCTGCGCTTACCATTAAAATCTATAACCTTTCCGGAGAGGTTAAACTGGTGAAAACAGCATCTGTTAATGCCGGGAACAATGTCATTACAATAGCGGAGGCTAACCGTCTTGCAAAAGGAGTATATATGGTACATATAAGCACCGACAAAGGAGTGATCACTTCTTCCAAAATAATTAAACAATAAGGGTAAAAAATATTGGACGGTTGAATAGGGACTGCCGGCTGAAATGCGGTGGTCCTTTCTGTTTTGGAATATATTACAGCTCTTTTAATGTTACTTTTTTGCCAACACTGAGCGCATGCCGGATACCGCATTTGAGCGCATAATTTTCTTTGCCATGACTTACGGGGAAGTTAAAACAAACAGGATAGCTGTATTCTTTTATAATGCCGTGTATGGCTTCGTAAACAGGCTTGCCGAATGGCCTGTCGGTATCTTTCATATCAGTAAAGCCACCTATAATAAGGCCGGCAAGATGATCGAGCTTTCCGGCTCTTTTTAATTGAAGCAACATCCGGTCTGCATTGTAAATGTATTCACCCACGTCTTCTATAAAAAGGATCTTGTTTTTGGTGTCCGGTTCAGATATGGAGCCTGTTACATGAGCCAGCAAAGCCAGGTTGCCTCCAACCAGCAAGCCCTCAGCACGGCCTTTCCTGTTTAACGGATGTGCATCCGCGGTATAAGCGCACTTTTTGCCCCCAAGCGCTTTTTGTAAAGATTGCACATATACCGATGCGGGGCCATCATCGTTAAAAGCGCCTGCCATGGGCGCATGCAGGGTGGCTGTTTTATAACGGGTATGAATATGCGTATGCAAAACGGTTATATCGCTGAAGCCGATCAGCCACTTGGGCTTTTTCTTAAATGCGGAGAAATCAATACCATCAATAATGCGGCTTACACCATACCCGCCGCGGCCGCATAAAATTGCCTGTACCTCTTTATCATCCAGCATTTGCTGCAGGTCGTTCAGCCGCTCTTCATCGGTGCCGGAAAAATAGTTGGTTGACATGCCGCCGAGGGTTTTACCTGCTTTTACTTTATATCCCCATTGTTGTAAGGTATGAATGCATGCCTGGGCCTTTTCGATTGGCATATATCCCGCGGGGCATACGATCCCGATCGTATCTCCTTTTTTTAAGTAAGGGGGAATTTTGAACATTTGAGATTTTTAGGTTACAAATTTCAGGTTATTTGAGATTTGATATTTGATGGCTGTTGCAGGTTACAGGTCATAGGTTGCAAGTTTCAGTTTAGAGTTTCCCAACTATAAACTCCCAACTATAAACAATAAACCAGGACACGACACATTCATCTCAGATCTCAAATTTCAAATATCGAATCTTTATATTTCCACCAACTCTACTTTACCTGCGGTTACGCTTAACCGGTGTAATACACCGCATTTTACAGCAAAATTATTTTTTTGGTGCCCAACGGGGAAATCAAAACAAACAGGATAACTGTATTCCTTCACTTTTTCCCAAACAATGTCCTGCAAATTCCTTCCAAACTCTTCGCCGGGTTCATCGGGCTTTATTTTAAAGCCGCCTATGATCAAAGCTTTTAGCTGGGATAATTTATTGGTACGCTTCAGGTTCCAGAACATCCTGTCAATGCTGTAAAGATATTCGCCGGTATCTTCTACAAACAAGATCTTTCCCGCAGTTTTTATTTCCGATTTCGAGCCCGAAAGGTTTTCTATTGTTTTTAAATTGCCGCCAATCAATGTTCCTTCCACTATGCCTGTCCTGTTCCTTTCGTTGGGCGTTGCGGCATATTTCATTTTTATACCGGTCAGCGCATCCTTAATAGAGGCAATGGTTTCAACCTGTATTGGTTCCGCCTTATTCCAGTCTTCCGGAAAGCTGTTACACATTTTAGAATGAATGGTAGCTATTTTGTAATTACTGTTGATGTGCGAATGCAGTACGGTAATATCGCTGAACCCGATGATCCATTTGGGCCTGCCCTGGAATTTTGAAAAATTCAAATTATCAATGATCCTTACAGCGCCATATCCTCCCCGTGCGCACATAATGGCTTTAATGGCTGGGTCATCCAGCATTTGCTGAAAATCCCTGGCTCTTTCATTATCTGTACCGCCAAAGCTGAAATCCCGTTTCCCGATGGTATTACCCAGCCTTACCTTCAATCCCCAGCTCTCTATTTTTTGTATGGCCGGCTGCAGCTCATTTATTGTAATAAAGCCTGCCGGAGAAGTAATACCGATCACATCACCCGGTTTCAGGGCCGGGGGAACAAGGGGGGGAGTATCGGCATCATGTAACAAGGAAGCAATTGCCGGTAAGGCTGTTCCGGCCGTTAACACCGACGATAAAAAATGTTTACGATTCATAACCGCGGTAAAAATACTTAATTGCAAAATAAAAAGCAGGGTTCCGAACCTTTCAAAAGGTTCGGAACCCTGTACTCACTTTTTTATCTTCTTCGGGTTCACCAGCTTCATTTCGTTCAGCAGGTGACCTGCGCCGGCAAACTTGTCTACAATAAATAAAATATACCGTACATCCACCATAATATTACGGCATATAGAGGCATCGTAGTTGATATCGCTCATGGTTCCTTCCCATACCCGGTCGAAATTCAATCCTACCAGGTTGCCGTAGGCATCGAGCGCGGGACTGCCGGAATTGCCGCCCGTGGTATGATTGGAGGCGATAAAGCAAACCGGCATCTTTCCGTTAATGCCATACCTGCCATAATCTTTTTTAGCGTGCAGCTCAATTAGTTTTGCAGGAACGTCAAATTCATAATCGCCGGGCACATACTTCTCCATTACGCCGTCAAGGTAAGTGTAATGATCATACAAAACCGCATCTTTTGCGGTATAACCATTTACCTTACCGTATGTAACGCGTAATGTACTGTTGGCATCGGGATAAAATTTCTTTTCACGAAATACTTCCATCTGCGCCTTCATATATACCTGCTGCAGCCTGTTTATTTTTACCTGCCACTCGTTAATGGCAGGCAGGTTGTTATCAGCATATAATTTGCCCATTTCCGAAGCAAGCTGCACCAGGGGATCTGTTCTTAATATGTTCACGGCTTCAGCCATTGGTTTGCTTATAACATTATTAAAAGCGGTTGCGCTTACCAGTGAAGAAGTGCTGAAGATATGTTGCACCAGGTCTGTTGTATTGCTGCCGTTCTGTAGAACAGCAGGAATAAAAGATACCGGCATTTTTTCTTTGTACAGCTCAAGCAATGCAACCGCTACTTCCTTATCAACCGAAGGCTGAAAATTCTTAAAGAATCCGGTGCTGTATTCCTTCAGGTCATCGCGATGATTGTTGTAGGTGGCTTCGCCTTTGGTGGATGCATTGATCAAGGGAATGACACGGGTGGTAAAAGAAAGCATTTCTACATTCCGTACCGTTTCATTAAAAATATCGCGGTACAATGCGGGGGCATCAAAAGAAGTATATGCGGCACTGAGCTCGTTTAACAGGGTTTTGTATTTGCCCAGGCTATCGGCGGCATTTACCCTTTTCTGGAACTCGGCTTCATATTGCTGCCTTTTTGCAACGGCGTTCGTTGCCTGCAACCCCTGGCTTTCTCCTATCCATTTTTTCCAGGCGTTGGCGGTAGAGGCAAATTTGGACGCATACTGGATCTTAATACCCGGATCCTGGCGCATATACTTATCCGTTATATTGAGCGCCTGGTTACGGATGGCTATTTTGGCGGGGTTCTGGCGGTTCAGCACCTGCGCGATAGCGGCGGAATATAAATATTCCTGTGTTCTCCCCGGGAACCCAAATACCATCGTAAAGTCGTTCTTCTCCAGCCCATCGAGCGAAATATTCAGGAACCGTTTGGGCTTGTAGGGTATATTATCGGCTGAGTATGCGGCAGGGCGATTGTTTTTATCTGCATAAATGCGGAACATGGCAAAATCGCCGGTATGGCGCGGCCACATCCAGTTATCGGTATCGCTGCCAAATTTCCCGATAGAAGATGGGGGCGCTCCCGCCAATCGTATATCTGTATACGTTTCTGTAATAAATAAAAAATACCGGTTGCCTTCAAAAAACGGGCGGATCAGCACATCCTGCCACTCCTCTTTTGCAGTGGCTGCCCTTACTGCGTTAAGATTTTTGTCTACCGCAGACTGCCGTTCTCTTTCCTCCATGTCACCGGTTATATTTTGAAGCGCCTGTTGGGTTACTTCTTCAATACGTACGATAAACGTAGCGGTAAGCCCGGGATTGGGTAGCTCGTCTTTCCGGTTCATTGCCCAAAAACCCCGGTCAATATAGTTGTGCTGCAGGGTAGTATGCTTCTGTATGGCGTCAAACGCGCAGTGATGGTTGGTGAGCAAAAGCCCATCTCCCGAAATTACTTCTGCCGTACAAAATCCGCCCAGGCTTACAATGGCATCCTTCAGGCTGCTTTTATTGATGTCGTAAATATCCTTCGCGCTTATTTTCATACCCATAGCCTTCATTTCCTTTTCATTTAAGGCAGCCAGCAGTTGCGGCAACCACATTCCTTCGTTGGCAAAAGCCGGTTTTAACAGGCAGCAGGCCAACGCGAACAGTAATACAGGGATGATTTTCTTCATTGCGAACAATTTAACAAGCATAAAAGACGAAGATAGCAAATCGCTTCATGTCGTGCCATTGAGTTACTTTTGCATTCTTTTTAGAGCATATGGAAGATTATAAAAGAATACTGGTTACGGCGGCATTACCCTATGCCAACGGGCCTGTGCATATTGGTCATTTAGCGGGATGTTATATTCCGGCGGATATTTATGTGCGTTACCAGCGGGCGCAAAAGCGGGATGTGAAATTTGTAGGAGGAAGCGATGAGCATGGCGTACCCATCACTATCCGTGCCATGAAGGAGGGAGTGAGCCCGCAGCAGATCGTAGATAAATATCATGCGATCATTAAAGACAGTTTTGAAAAGATGGGTATATCGTTTGATATTTATTCCCGCACCAGTAATGCTGTTCACCACCAAACATCGGCAGATTTTTTTAAAAAGCTGTATGATGCCGGTTTATTTGAAGAAAAGGAAACGGAGCAGTATTACGACGAGCAGGCGAAGGTTTTTTTAGCCGACAGGTATATTACAGGTACCTGCCCGGTTTGTGGCAACCCTAATGCATATGGCGACCAGTGCGAGAAATGCGGGTCTGCACTAAGCCCTGAACAGTTGATCAATCCACGCAGTACGCTCAGCGATGCGGTGCCGGTAAAACGTACAACAAAGCACTGGTATTTTCCTTTGCAGCACTATGAAGAATGGTTGAAGCAATGGGTGCTGGAAGATCATAAGGAGTGGAAGAATAATGTGTACGGGCAATGTAAAAGCTGGCTGGACAGCGGTTTGCAGAGCAGGGCAATGACCAGGGACAGTAGTTGGGGCGTGAAGGTTCCGTTGCCCGATGCGGAAGGAAAAGTGTTGTATGTTTGGTTTGACGCGCCCATAGGGTATATTAGCGCTACAAAAGAGCTTACCGATAAATGGGAAGATTACTGGTGTAAGGAAGATACCAAGCTGGTGCATTTTATTGGAAAAGATAATATTGTTTTTCACTGTATCATCTTTCCCGCTATGCTGAGAGCGCATGGCAATTTTGTATTGCCCGATAATGTGCCGGCGAATGAGTTCCTGAATATTGAAGGCGATAAAGTATCCACCAGCCGTAACTGGGCGGTTTGGGTGCATGAATATATTAAGGATTTTCCAGGTTGTGAAGATGTGCTGCGCTATGTATTGTGCGCCAACGCGCCGGAAACCAAAGACAATGATTTTACCTGGAAGGATTTCCAGGACAGGAATAACAGCGAGCTGGTAGCGATATTCGGCAATTTTGTAAACCGTGCGCTGGTATTGATGCATAAGCTGTGTGGCGGAAAGGTGCCTCCTTTTCACAACGATACTATAGACGCTGCCGATCAGCAGTTGATAGCTGATATAAAGCAGGCAGTAGAAAAGATTACAAAAAGCCTGGAGGAATACCGCTTCAGGGAGGCATTGTTTGAAGTAATTGAATTGTCGCGTAAGGGTAATCGTTATATGCAGGAAAAAGAGCCCTGGATCAAAGCCAAAAAAATAACCGAAGGCGGCGAGGCTGCGGCGTTGGCCCAAAAAGAAATTGACAACTGTTTGCACCTGAGCTTGCAGCTCACCGCTAACCTGGCCATACTGATCAATCCATTTTTACCGGGCACCGCCAGAAAAATGCTGCATATGCTTAAGGTAGTGGAAAAGATGCTGGATTGGGAAAATGCCGGAAGCCTGAAGTTGCTGAGCGTAGGATATAGTCTTCGTGCACCCGAGCTGCTATTCCGTAAAATTGAAGACAGCGAGATAGCTGCCCAAATTGAAAAGCTCAAAGCCAACGCCGTTGACAAGGTAGCAGTAGCTGCAACAACTGCCGGAGATAAGGCAGAGGTAGCGCCGGTTTTAAAACCTGAGATTATATATGATGATTTCGCAAAGCTGGATTTACGGGTGGGCACTATTGATGCGGCCTCCAAAGTAGAAAAAGCAGATAAGCTGTTGACGCTGGAAGTAGACCTTGGCTTTGAAAAGCGGACCATTGTATCGGGTATAGCCCTGCATTTTAAGCCAGAGGAAATTGTTGGGAAACAGGTGGTGGTGGTGGCCAACCTGGCTCCAAGAAAAATGAGGGGAATAGAAAGCAACGGTATGATACTGATGGCGGAAGATGAAGCTGGTAAGCTACATTTTGTAAAGCCGGAAAATGTAATAATTCCGGGAGCGGGAGTAAGCTAGTGAAGGTTACAAGTTTCAGGAGGGAGGATTTGAGATTCGAGATTTGAAATTTGAGATGTTTGTGGTTTCTGGTTTATAGTTTCAGGTTTGTTGTTTGAAGTTGTGTAGACTATAAACCTCAAACGGTAAACGCGTAATTTTTCATTGTCCACTGTCAATTGTCAACTTTCCATTGCTGACGGCTGATACCTGACCGCTGATAGCTGACACAGGTTACAAGCTTCTACAAAAACAGGTCAGGATATAACTGTGCGCCGGGTACCACGTTATATTTGCTTAGATCGGTAATGCCTTCTTCGGCCAGCACCCGTTCATCAATAAAGGAATTGCCTGTACAACTATCCGATGGGCGCGAAAGAATATAATATGCTGCGTCTGCAACAATGTCGGGAGTACGGCTCATTTTTATCAGCGCATCTCCTCCTAACAGGTTTTGAACAGCCGCGGTTGCAATGGTTGTTTGGGGCCACAGCGTATTGGCTGCTATTTTATCTTTCTTTAATTCCTCCGCCAGCCCTAATGCGATCATGCTCATGTTGTACTTGCTCATTGTGTATGCTACATGGTTGCCCAGCCATTTGGGTTGAAGATTTACAGGAGGCGATAAGTTCAGGATATGCGGGTTGTTTCCTTTGCGCAGGTAGGGTATGCAGGCGCGACTTACAAAAAAAGTTCCTCTTACATTGATGTCGAACATCAGGTCGAAGCGCTTGGGTTCTGTTTTTTCTACGGGGGTGAGTGAAATGGCGGAAGCGTTGTTGATCAAAATATCTATTCCACCAAACACTTCAATGGTTTTGGCTACAGCCTGTGCTATCTGCTCTTCGTTCCGTATATCGCATTGAACAGGCAAAGCCTCTCCTCCGGCTTCCACTACTTCTTTGGCGGCGGAAAAAATAGTGCCGCCGAGCTTAGGGGTTTCTTCCACCGACTTCGCTGCTATTACTATCTGTGCTCCTTCTTTTGCTAATCTTAGTGCAATGGCTTTGCCAATACCCCTGCTTGCTCCTGTAATAAAAACTGTTTTTCCCTTAAATGACATAGCGGTTCTATTTTAACTGTAAGCTAAGGCAATTAGCTGAATGCTGCTACAGCAATTCACGGGAGGGATCCCAGAATACTTTTTCAAAATCAACAATGGTATCATTTTTTATTTTAATCCCTTCTTTCTTCAGCAATTTTTCCATTAAGCCGGGTTCCGGAAAATGATGCTTACCGCTAAGCATACCATTGCGGTTTACCACGCGGTGCGCTGGAACAGAAGGGGTAACATTACCTGCTGCATTCATTGCCCAGCCCACCATGCGTGCGCTCAGCTTTGTACCAAGGTATGCCGCAATGGCTCCATAGGAGGTGGCGCGTCCTTTGGGTATCAACCTTACTACTTCGTACACCGATTCAAAAAAAGAATCCTTGCCGGCTGCCCTGTTCCTGCCGGGCGCTTTTGTTTTTAAAGCCTTAGGCTTTGCTTTTCGTTGCATGGTATTATTGTTCGGTTGATAGTTCGCTCTTCAGGGCCAGGTATATTTTCATACACAGTTTTTTCTTTCAATCAACAGCCGGTTCCTGCAGCAACTGTTTTAATTGCTCGTCTTTTTCAGGCGAAATTTCACCATTTAATGTAAGCTTAAGATAATGTACCCTGTTGCTTTGAGCTATGTCCAGGCTTTCGTAATATGTTTTGATCTGCAGTTCTTCGCTGATGACAGCTTCGTTATAAATATCCTCTATATCCTCCAGTACCGGTAGTTGGTAAAGTTGGGCTACCGTTTTGGTAAACCGGTACAGGTCGGGAGAATCTGTTTTGAGATGAACAGCTCCGCCGGGAGCTGCTATTTTTTGATAAAGCCGCAGAAACCGGGGGTGTGTAAGTCTTTTTTTTGCCCTTGACAGTCTTAATTGCGGATCGGGAAATGTGATCCAGATTTCTTTCACCTCTCCCGGGGCAAAATAATCAGTGATCCTTTCTATTTGTGTGCGGAGAAAGGCTGCGTTTTCCAGCTTTTCGTCCAGGCATTTTTTAGCGCCCGCCCAAATGCGGTTGCCTTTAAGATCTACTCCAATAAAATTCCTGCCGGGATATTTCCGGGCAAGTCCTGCGGTATATTCTCCTTTTCCACAAGCAAGCTCAAGGGTAATATCATTTTCATTTTTAAAGAAATGATTCCATTTGCCAGGCATTCCTTCAGGATACTGCAGCACATTCCTGAAGCTTTTGATCGCTTCAAAACGAATTAGTTTCTTATGACCCATGCGGGCAAAGATACTGTTAGTTGAGTAAGAAAGATGGCCAGGGTAACAGGGCAAACGCATCCTATTTTGGCGTACAGGTCTTGTTAATGTGGTTATACAACAATTACAAAAGGCGGTATTTACCTGTGATGAGGAAAGTTCCAATTTTCGCAGGGGCCGTCAGAAATTTTCCATGCTCAGGGGGTAAAAGAGGGCTGCACCTACGGTATAGCAGGGAATTGAGCCTGCCAGTGGTTTACAAACGGATTGTCCTTGTGCTGCAAAAAAATAAGCTGTTATTATGCCTCGTAGGTGCTACCCTTTCTGCGCAATTCATACCTGTTTGTGCGTCCGCCTGGGTGAGGGGAGATATGGAGTGAATAATTTCCCAAATGTCTTCCGGGCTTTACTTTTCATGCTATTTTATCGAATAAAATTCCTGGATGATGGTAAGCGGATGCTTTACATCGTTTTGGGCAATGGCGGTAGAGGGGGTATGTTCTATCCAGAAACCGGTAGATGGCCTGGCATCATTCTTTTTCAGCCATTCGTACATAATGGAAATGTCTTCGTTGATCTCCGTATACCCTTTTTCAATATACATTACAATAGCGGAATGATCTTCGGTATCACGAATATCCAGCGGCGCTTTTACTGTGAACAGGTCTTCGGAAACACTTACACCCACTCTTATGTATGCAAGGGTATCGTTGAATATTTCGTGCTGGCTGATATAAATATCTTTTTGTACTAAATATTTTTCCGGGACAGAATTAATAATAAACTGGTGCAGCTCGTTGGCTTTGGCTTCAATATCGCTTGCACTTGCAGTATCGGAAAGAATGACCAGCTTTTTTGCGGGAATATTGCGACGTTCAAAAGCAATACCGCCAAATATATTGTCGGGATGTTCAATATGGCTTTTAAACTGAATAACATTCTGTAAAAAAACCGACCTGAACTCTTCAGGATGAAAAAGCAATTTTAATTTCTGCTGAATGTCTTTTTCAAATACCAGCTTTTCGGTCCATTTGATTTTGCTGTTCCACCTGTTACTTTTAATGATCTGTATGCCGCCCTCGCGTATTTCATTTTCATTTTCATGCAATACGTATGCGAACTTCTTTTTTTGCTTATCAGGAATGATAGAAATAGTATGCGGTATAGCCTGGAATGTTTGATCATTATGTTTATACCACCTGTTCCAGTTGGTTGTGTCCAGTAATGTGCGGTAGGTAATGAGGTCGTCTGCGTTGATCTCTATTTCGGCCAGGTAACTTCTGTGTATGGGAATAGTATATATGCAGAAGAAAGCGCTGGAGAGACATGCTACAATTACAACTATAATTCTTTTAAGTTGCATAATAGGTATTGGTTTTAGGGTAACTAAGCGACTGTAAAAATAAAATGCAACTCAATCTGTAAAAGCTGATTTCGATGATCAGCCTTAAACCTTCGATGAACAGAAGGGAAAAATGCCAGGTGGGTCAAAAAAAGGCAAAAATACCGGGTAGCCTGGCTATAAAATCGTGGTTTTTATTTTTTTACGGTACAGGTACGGATGCCCAATAAAGCGTAAACCGGGCAGAAATTGATCAATGAAGTAAGTGCCAGGATGATGCCGGCTACCAGCAGAACAATGCCGGGAGTGCCGGTAACAACCTTTGTTACATACAATAAAGTAAAAACCACTGCTAAAGTGAGCCGGATTGCCCGGTCTGCGGAGCCTACATTTTTTTTCATGATGAAATAGTTTATCCTTAAATATAACAGCCATTTTCCTGCCAGGCTGTGATCTTTGTCACGTTGCTACCTTTTATGAATTACCTGTTATTGCTTTTTGCAAGCGTATTATTCGGCGGTTTGAGAAGGCTGTCGTGGCGGCACAGCACAGCTTCCGCCTAAACAATGTGTTGGCCTGAAAAAGCCCGTTACAATAAATACAACCCCGAGCATAATAGCCGGCCACGCTCCTTCAGTATAATACATAATGCCGGCGCCAATAAAAAATACTCCCAGTGTCCACCGCAGGATACGGCTGAACCAGATTACCCTTTTTTCAGAGGCTGTATCATCAGGATGCTTTGACATGTTTGTTGATTTTAGAAGTTTCCGTATTGGTTTTGAAGAGGAGCGGATAGCGGCTTCCGCCACCTCTTTTTCTTCAGGCTACAATAAAGTGGTGGGGCACACATAATCGCTTATCTCAAAGCTCCCGTTCTCTTTAATGGCTTTAAAACCGCCTTTTACATCTATAAGATTATGATAGCCCCGGGCTCTCAGAATGGAATTGAAGATCATAGAGCGGTATCCTCCCGCACAATGAACATAGTAGGTTTTGTTTTTATCGAGCGAAGGCATATTATCGTTGATATTGTCGAGCGGCATATTTTCCGATCCCAGCAGGTGCTCGCTTTCGTACTCGCTTTTTTTGCGAACGTCCAGCATATTAACATCCTGCAATGGCAGAAGGTTTGCCAGCTCCCCGGCCGTAACGGACTGTATTTCGTCTGTTTCCTTACCGGCTTTCTTCCATGCTTCAAAACCATCTTTCAGGTACCCGATGGTGTGATCATAGCCCACCCTGGCGAGCCGTGTAATTACTTCTTCTTCCCTGCCTTTTTCTGTTACCAGTAAAATTTCCTGTTGAATGTCCGGGATCATGGCTCCCACCCAGGGAGCGAAGTTGCCGTCAATACCTATATTGATAGAATTGGGAATAAAACCCTTTGCAAAAGTCTCCGTATCGCGGGTATCCAGTATAAGAGCTCCTGTTTCGTTGGCGGCAGCTTCAAACGCTTCGGCGCTCAACGCGTGCTGTCCGCGTTCCAGCACTTTATCAATGCTTTCATAACCTTGTATATTCATCATCACATTCAGCGGAAAATAGGAAGGAGGTGTGGTAAGTCCTTTGGTTACTTCGCTGATGAATTCTTCTTTCGTCATATCTGCACGCAACGCGTAATTGGTTTGCTTTTGGCGCCCCAGCGTGTCGGTAGTTTCCCTGCTCATGTTTTTACCGCAGGCGCTTCCCGCTCCGTGCGCGGGGTATACTATTACATCGTCGGGCAGGGTCATTATTTTATTACGCAGGGAATCGTACAGGTGGGCGGCAAGCTTATCCTGTGTAAGCTCTGCTTTTACTTTTTGGGCCAGGTCGGGCCTGCCCACGTCTCCAATGAACAACGTATCGCCGCTGAACAGCCCTATGGGCCTGCCCTTTGTATCTTTCAGTAAATAGCAGGTGCTTTCCATGGTATGCCCGGGGGTATGAATTACCTGTATAGTAACATCACCCACTTTTAATTCCTCTCCATCTTTAGCTATATAGGCTTCAAATGCAGGCTCAGCTCCCGGCCCGTATACTATTGTGGCGCCGGTTTTTTTAGCCAGATCAAGATGTCCCGAAACAAAGTCGGCGTGGAAATGTGTTTCAAGAACGTATTTGATTTTCGCGTTGTTGAGTTCCGCCTTGCGGATATAAGGCTCTACTTCGCGCAAAGGATCTATTACAACGGCATCTTTTCCACTTTGGATATAGTATGCACCCTGTGCAAGACACCCGGTATAAATTTGCTCTATTTTCATAACTCGTTTTTAATTGTTGTAAAATTGGTTAAACATTTTTGTTGTAAACGTGACTCTCATCACATTCATGACTTATTTACGATTTCTTTAGCCAGGATGATAATACCCATCAGCAATACGAACCATCCAAATGCTTTTTTGAGCTTTTGTGCCGGGATCTTTTGAGATAAGGCCACACCTGCAAATATTCCTGCAACCGCTATGCTGGTAATAAGCAATAATTTTTTCCAGTCCATGTGGTAGTGCCCTAAATCGCCTGCAAATCCAATAAGCGAATTAATAGAAATGATGAGGAGCGATGTGCCTATAGCTTCTTTCATAGGCAGTTGTAATAATACTACCAACACCGGTATCAGCAGGAACCCACCTCCCGCACCCAGCAGCCCCGTTACTATCCCGATGCCCGCTCCGTAAAGTAGCAGTTTAACAACGGGTAAGCTGGCATTAGTAATGTAGCGGCTGTTTTTTCCTTCTTTGTTTTGCAGCATGCTTATAGCGGCAATCACCATCAGCACTGCAAATAAGATCATGGTGAGCGCGGAGCTTGTTAACTCCACATACGGAGTGGATATAATAATATCGGGTATGGCAGGTACTATCCACTTTCGTACGGCAAATACGGTTACAAAGGATGAAATACCAAATAAAATGGCTGTACGTATATGCACTAAACCTTTCAGGTAATTACCGAAAGCTCCTGTAAGGCTTGTAAAGCCCACTATAAAAAGAGAATAGGACGTAGCATATAAAGGTTGCATCCTGAACAGGTATACCAGCATGGGAACGGTTAGTATGGATCCTCCGCCACCCATCATGCCGAGTAAAATACCAATGAATGCCGCTGCTATATATCCTGCAATTTCCATGAACAGATCTTTCATGCAAATTTTGCGGGACTGCGTATATTATTTCGTGACTATTATCACCAGCAGCATTGATAATTCCCGGGCTGCCTATTGCAGGGAGAGGTCTGTAATTTCTACGTATGAACGGTGAAGCTTTACCAATCCGCGATCAGAAAGCTTTTTCATTAATCTTGAAATAACTTCCCGCGAGGAATTCAGCTCCTGTGCTATTTCGGTAAACGGAATATCAATGCGGTTTGTGTGTAAGCTTTTTTGATGTTTGCGCAGGTAGAACAACAGCCGTTCATCCATATTGCGGAAGGCGATATGATCAATGGTATACAACAGCTCTTCAAAGCGGCCTCTGTAAGTTTCCAGTACAAAATAATACCAGGTTTTATATTTTGTCATCCATTCATCCATGCGCGCCAAAGGAATGGTAATTACTTCCGTATCGGCAACCGCTTTTGCCATTACATGACTGGTTTCCTGCCTGGTAGCGCATATCATGGAAACCGCGCAGGCTTCGCCGGGATGCAGGTGATATATGAAGTATTCATTTCCTTCATCATCTTCCCTGTACACTTTAATGAGCCCGCTTACCACCAGCATGGTAAAGCGTATGTTTTGTCCTGTTCTCATAATAATATCCCCCGATCTGAACGAACGGATCTCGCCTGTATCTGAAAGCTCTTCAATAAGATCGAGTTGAAAACCCGGAAAAAGAACAGGTAATTGTTGTATGCTATTTTCCATGAAACGCATTTAGTGGCTGCAATTTAATTGTAATATTTATGAAGGCTGTGATATTTATCACGCAGATTGCCTGTTATGCGGGTGTTCATTTAACATATGTATAACAAACACACAGGGCTGAACATACAACAGAGCAGGGTTGTTAGCGGTTAACTAACTTACTTTTTATTAACTTCGTTCGGATGCATAAAGGATATACCATGAGAAAGGCATTTTCAACCATCATGCATGCTGTTTTATATTTGATATTTTTTGCTGCCCAGTTGCTTTCGGTAAATCCTGATTTACCCGGCAGGCAGAATACGGTACTGGTGTTTAGTGTAAAGCAGTTTTCCAAATCTCCCATCTTAATTGTAGATAAAGACGGTGATAATAAATTTACTGATGACGATGAAGCCGGAATAAGGATCAATAAGCGATTCCAGGTACCGAAATTTATTTTGCATATACCGGAGCCCTCGTCATTGCTTTCTGTGGTTCCTCCCGTTAAAAAAAAGCTATATAGCTATAATGCTCATTTTGTTTCCTCCTGCGATCATCCGCTGGCTGTTTTGCGCGGACCTCCTGTGCTTTAATTACATCATCTCCGTTTTTTGGCGGAATCATTTCTCCTGAAGCAGTAGCATACATTATTCGTAAAAAGCTAACCGGAATATACCGGTTTGAGGCCGGGTGTAACCGGCTTTGTTTCAATTTAAACTCTTAATCGCGATTCATGTTGAATACCAGAAGTTTTATTTTGGCGCTGCCTTTATTTGTGTCAGGCATATTAGCGTATGGGCAGCAATCATCCCCGGTAATAACGCTTACACAGATGCTGGAGCGTGTGCAGTTAAATGCTCCTTCTTTAATGGCGGATTCTGCTGCTATTGGTATAAAGAAGGCGCAGTTTGAGGCCAGCAGGTACAATTGGTGGCCTTCTCTCAGGCTGAATTATCAAATTGATGTAGGCACCAACAATAATTTACCCGGCGGCTATTTTTCGTATGGCATTGTGCCTTCCAACTCGCGTGTAAGACAGGAGGGAAACGCATCTACAATTTTAACTAATATAGGCATTGCGTCTTTTGACTGGGAGATATACAATTTTGGCGCGTATGAAGCCCGGCAGCAGGTAGCGGAATCCGATCTTAAGGTGGAGCAGTCGGGGTTTGAGCGTTCCAGGTACAGCATGCAGGTAGCTGCTATTGATCATTACCTGCAATTAATACAACTGGGCGATATGATGCAGATACAATCCCGGAACATTATCCGTAACCAGGAAATAAAACGGATTATACATGCATTGGCCGTTGCCGGTATAAAGGCGGGGGTGGATACCAGCATTGCGGAAGCTGAATTGTCGCGGGCAAGACTAATAGAGCTTGAATTATCGAACCAAATGAAAAAGAACCAGCTGCGGCTTTCCTATATCAGCGGAATAAATACCGAAAAGATAGTGCCTGATACTTTGCTGGAAGACAGACTGATCAGCCGGTATGCGTCGTTTTTGATGATGGATCCTGATACTGCATCGCACCCATTGTTGCTATACTACAAGGCGCTTCATCAAAACAGCCTGGATAAGGAAGCATGGGTACAAAAAATGTATATGCCTAAAGTTGCCCTGCAGGCAGCCATATGGGGCAGGGGATCCAGTGTAAGCGCCAGCGATGAATTTCGCGCCTTATCAAAAGGCATGGGCTTTGAACGCGGCAATTATTTGCTTGGGGTGGGAGTTACCTATAATATTTTCGATAACAAGCGGAAAAAGCTGCAGTTAAAAACGCAGCAGGCCGGAACGGAGTATGCCCTGAAGAAACTGGGCGAACAGGAAGCTGAAATGGCGGTTGCCCTGCAGCAGGCGCAGGTAGAGCTTACCACGGCTTACAGCAGGCTGCTTGAAATACCCCGGCAGCTTGAAGCTGCCAATGCCGCTTACAGGCAAAAGCTTTCGCTTTACAGGAACGGGTTAACAAATATAGTGGAGCTCAATACGGCCCTCAGTATACTCTATCGTGCGGAAACGGATTATACCCTTGCGCGGTATATGTTTTGTAAAGCGCTTTTTCAAAAAGCGATGGTCGAAAACCAATTGCCGCTTTTATTACAAACCCTAAATTAATGCCCTTATGTCTTTAGTTACAACAGCGCTTAAAAAGCCTGTCAGCACCCTGGTGATTGTATTGAGCCTCGTTTTGTTTTCGATAATTGCAGTGGTAAAAATGCCCATTGATATTTTCCCCAGGCTGAACTTACCTACTATTTACGTTATTGAATCGTATGGCGGGATGTCGGCGCAGCAGATGGAAGGCTTTTTTTCTACACGCCTGCAGGACCAGTTCCTGTATGTGAACGGTGTAAAGAGCATTACAGCCAAAAACATACAGGGGCTTACCATGCTGAAAATAAATTTTTACGAAAATACCAATATGGCCGAAGCCAGCGCGCAGGTGGCGTTGCAGGTTAACAGGGCTATGAAATTTTTTCCGCCGGGCGCATTGCCTCCGCAGGTGGTGCGTTTTGATGCTTCATCGTTGCCGGTGGGGCAGTTGGTGTTGTCGGGCGAAAAACGAACGCTCAAAGAAATTTATGATCTCGCATCCACCCGTGTACGGCCTATGTTCGCGTCGGTTCCGGGCCTATCAGCGCCACCGCCGTTTGGCGCCAACTCAAGGGCTATCACTGTAAATGTTGATCCGAACAAGCTCCGCAGCTATAATCTTACGGCCGATGAAGTAGTGGCCGCTCTTGCAAAGTTTAATGTAATGGCTCCCTCGGGAAATATACGACTTGATAATACCATGTATCTTACCACTATCAATACACTGGTACAGCAAATCGAGGAGTTTGGCGATATTCCTGTTGTAACAAAGAGCGGCGTTCCGGTGCTTGTAAAAGATATAGCCAGGGTAGCCGATGCCACGGATATAACGGTTGACTATGCGCTGATCAATGGTAAACGATCGGTGTATATACCTGTGGTTAAAACGGCCGATGCTTCTACCTGGCAGGTAGTGCAGGGGCTAAAGGCTAAGATACCTGACATTAAATCCCTGCTTCCCGATGATATTAATATTTCCTACGAATTTGATCAATCGGTATTTGTTGTAAACGCGGTGGAAAGCCTTGTTACCGAGGGAGCCCTGGGAGCCTTGCTTACAGGGTTGATGGTATTATTGTTCCTGAGAGACTTACGCAGCAGCCTGATCGTTGTCATCACTATTCCTGTTTCAATTATGATAGGTGTATTGCTACTTTCCTTAAACGGGCAAACGATCAATATTATGACCCTGAGCGGTCTTGCTTTGGCTATAGGCATATTGGTAGACCAGGCAACCGTTACCATTGAAAATATTCATCAGCATCTTGAGATGGGGAAAGATAAAAAGCAGGCGATCCTTGATGCCTGCCAGGAAATCGCTTTTCCGTTGCTGCTCATCCTGCTTTGTATACTGGCGGTTTTTGCTCCTTCGCTCATGATGAACGGTGTGCCTAAAGCGATGTTTTTGCCATTGTCGCTTTCCATTGGCTTTACGATGATCATTTCGTATGTAATTGCACAAACACTTGTTCCCATATTATCGAACTGGATGATAAAAGCAGAAAAGTACCAGCAGTATCATCACGGTCGTATACATGCGCATGCGGGAATGGCACTGGACACGGCAGAACGGAAGCAGGTAACCGATCATCTTACAAGCGAACACAACACTCCCGAGAAGAATGATCTTTTTGAACGTGTAAAGCTTCGTTATATCAAGCTGATCCAAAAATACATGCGGTTCAAAAAGCCGATGGTAGCAGGGTATATGGTGGTAGTAATAGCTATGGTTGCCGCCGGGTTTATGCTGATTGGAAAGGACATGATGCCCAAATTGAACAACGGGCAATTTCAGCTAAGGATCAAAGAACGCGACGGCACCAGGCTTGAACGCACGGAAGAAACCGTAAGAAGAGTATTGCAAATTATTGATACGACCGTTAATCATCATGTAGCTATCAGTTCGGCTTACGTGGGATTAATACCCAGCAGCTATGGTACCAGTAATCTTTACATTTTTAATACAGGCACCCATGAAGCTATTATGCAGGTTTCGCTGGATAAACATTTTAAAGTGAATATAGATGAGCTGAAAGACGCGTTACGGCGCAATATTTTGTATGCCATGCCGCACCTGCGCCTGAGTTTTGAGCCTATAGATATGACTGAAAAAATAATGAGCCAGGGCGCCGCTACGCCTATTGAGGTACGGGTGGCAGGAAAGAGTATGGCGGAAATAGAGCAATACGCCAATGCAGTAGTAGAGAAATTAAAGCAGGTGTCTTTTTTGCGGGATGTGCAGATAGCGCAGCCTTTAAAATTCCCGGTGGTTACTATTTCGCTCGACAGGTTGAAAGCGGCTCAACTGGGCTTGAATATCCAGGATATTGCCCGGTCTGTAACCGCCAGCACTTCTTCCAGCCGGTTTACAGAAAAAAATCAATGGCTGGATGAGGAGAAGGCCTACACGTACCAGATACAGGTGCAGATACCGGAATACGTGATGAATACAATGGATGAATTAAGGGAGATACCGCTGGTTAAAGGACAAAGCAGTCCCGTGCTGGGTGATATTGCCAGCTTCAAAACCGCGTATGTTCCGGGTGAGTATGACCGTTCCGGCCCGAGGCGCTTTTTAACGGTGAGCGCTAATATCCATCAAAAGGATCTGGGCGCTGCTACTGCTGAAGTGGAAAAGCTGCTGGCTTCTATGGACGCGCCCCCTAAAGGATTGATAACGGAAGTTAAAGGCATGTCGGCCTTGCTGAAAGAAACATTCAGCAGTTTGCAGAGCGGGTTGCTCTTTGCTATTATTGTTATCTTTCTTTTACTGGCTGCCAATTACCAGTCATTTAAATTATCGCTGGCAGTATTGTCAACAGTGCCGGCGGTAATAGCGGGATCACTGGCGGCATTGTTGCTTACAGGCTCTACGCTTAACCTGCAGTCGTATATGGGCATGATCATGTCTACAGGCGTTTCTGTAGCCAATGCTATTCTTATAGTGACCAACGCGGAAAACCTGCGGCCGGAATATAAAAACGCGGATAAAGCCGCGATCATGAGCGCCTCCATCCGTATGCGCCCTATTCTTATGACAAGCCTTGCTATGATAGCAGGTATGATGCCCATGTCGCTGGGTATGGGTGAGGCAGGCGAACAGGCAGCTCCGTTAGGAAGAGCTGTAGTTGGCGGGCTCTTCGCTTCTACCATCGCCGCGCTTTTTGTGCTGCCGCAGGCTTTTGCATGGCTTCAGCAAAAAGCCGGGTACAAATCGCCCTCACTGATGCCTGAAACAAAAAATGAATCAAACTAAAATCTATCAACATGAACTATAAATGTTATCAGCCCCTGATTTTTATAATGCTGTTTCTTGTTGCGTGTTCCAATCGTCAGCAGCCGGTAGATATGACGGGGAAAAAAGATGCCGCCCATTCGGAAAGTAAATACGAGATAGGGCTGGTAAAGGAGCAGCCCTTATCGAGTTATGTAAAATTACCCGGCCAGTTAAAGCCTTTTGAAGAAGTGAATATTTATGCCAGGGTAAACGGGTTCGTGGAATCTGTAAAAGTTGACAGGGGCAGCATTGTAAGGAAAAACCAGGTATTGCTTACGCTGGAAGCCCCGGAAATTGAATCGCAGGTGCAGGCAGCCATGTCTAAATTTACGCACGCGCAGGAAAACGCGGCAGCAAGCAAGGACAAATACAGGAGGCTTTATGAAGCATCCAAGGAGGCAGGAGCAGTGGCTCCGCTTGACCTGGACAATGCTTTGTCGAAAATGAAAGCGGATGAAGCGGTAGTGATGTCGGAAAGATCAAATGTGGAGGCTATGAATAATATTAAGGAATACCTTACCGTAACAGCGCCTTTCGACGGGGTTATTATCCAGCGGAATATTTCCGCCGGTACGCTTGTGGGACCAGGCAGTAAAGCGAATGATCTGCCCCTGCTGGTATTACAGCATTTACAGAAACTAAGGCTGGAAGTATTTATTCCGGAAGCCTATGTGGATAAGGTTGATTTGAAAAGCCCGGTGCGGTTTACATACAATGCCATTCCCGGCAAGGAAAATACGGCAATGATCAGCCGCTCCGCTAATGCGCTCAGCAGCCTTCGTTCCGAAGCAATAGAAATTGATATTAATAATAAGGATCAAACGCTGAAAGCAGGAATGTATGCCGAAGTTAAAATTCCTTTATTGTCAAGCGCGGCTTCGTTGCTGGTGCCCAATCACGCTATTGTGCGTTCAACAGAAAGGCAATACATTATACAGGTGGCGGAAGGGAAAGCCCTGTTCAGGGATATTAAGGTTGGACTGACCTCTAACGATTATACCGAGGTATTTGGTGATCTAAAAGGTGGTGATGAAATTATACTTCATGCTTCGGATGAGATCAGGGAAGGTACGCTGATAAAATAAGGCGTTCTATTTACGTTTCTTTTCAAACAATTGCAGCCGGTCGTTGTTCTTTACAAAAAGAATGCCCCGGGGCAACTGAATAATATCGCGTACTTCGCCCTTAACGATCATACCGGTTACATTGTTAGGCAAAAAGTTGAAGTTGCCTTTACCATCGCCTTTTAAAAAACAACTGTAGCTGGCATCGTACCGGCCTATTTCAGGCTTTACGCCATAAAAGTTCCCGCCCAGCAGTATATCTTTTTGGCCATCGCCATCCAGGTCGCCGACCAGGGCACTATATACGGGCGAAAACTGGGCATGTACGGGCAATGCTGTAAGCGTGAAGTTCCCTTTGCCGTCATTTAGTGCAATGCAGGTTTGCAACTGGTTGGCTTTTTGCATCAGCGCATCCCGGAGTTCTTTGCCGGTAAAGATGCTGTGGATGGTTTTGCCGGCATAATCAGCGTATCTTATAAATTTATTTTTTAGCTCCGGCACCTGCATGATCAGATCACCTCTTAGCGGTAATGGATATGAAACACTGTCGGACTTGTAGTAACATAATATGGATTCACTTTGCCCGTTGCCATCAAAATCTTTTACGTATAGTTCTACGGGATGCGATACATCACCCCTGATCTTTGAATTCAGCCCAAGGTTTCCTAACACCAGGTCAGGTGCCCCGTCGTTATTCAAATCCGCCACGCGTATGCAGTTCCACCAGCCGTTCGATACAGGCAACTCTTTTTTTACAAAAGTTCCGCCGGTGCTTTTAAATATAGTTACAGGCATCCAGTCGCCCACTACTATCAATTCTTTTATATTATCTCCATCTGTATCTACCCATGCGGCATCGGTTACCATGCCGATATGTTGTAAATCCGGGGCGAGGGAAGATGTTTGATCGGTAAAAGTTCCCGCGCCGTTATTGATGAGCAGGTACGACCGGGGATTGACGCCGTATTTGCCCGGCACCACCCTCCCTCCTATAAATACATCGGCGTAGCCGTCGGCATTCACATCTGCAACCACTGCACACGACGCGGTAAGACTGATATCTTTAAAACGATCAGGCGCCATACTGAAATTGCCTTTGCCATCGTTCAGATACAGGGTAGGCTGCATCCCGGCATTAGCATCTTTGTCTTCATTGCCGCCATATACAACCAACAGATCATTATCTCCATCATTATCCGCATCCAGGAAAACCACGCCCGTTTGGTCGTAGTCGTTGGCAATGGCAAATACTTTTTGCATAGAACGGGTAAAGCTTCCGTCGCGCTGTTGTATGAACAGCTTTCCTGAATCGTTCCTGGCGCCTCCCACAAAAAAATCATCCAGCCCGTCTCCGTTCACATCCGCTACCGCGCATTTTGGTCCCTCTGTTGATATCATCCGGGGAATAAGCCGTTCCTTATCAAAGTCAATAAAGCTGTTCTCTCTATGCGCGGAAGCGCCGGTAATTTTTGCCGTACTTACTTCCTGGTACAAAGGAATGGCAGCGGGTGGTTGTACGAATTTTACTTTGGCTTCACGCTGCCTTACAGTAATAACAGTATCAACAGGCACATGGTAGAGTGTTTGCTGCAAAAGATCGGGCCATGAAATCACAACCGAATCAATATGCTTTTGCTCACCCAATCCAAAATTCAGTACAGGATCGGAGCTTGACTGAAAACCACGCGAGAGCACCTGGTAAAGCTCTCTTTTTTCGTGGTTAATATGTACACTTACCCTGGCGCCAACGCCGTAAGTGTTCATTCCTTCGCCCTGCAGCCTGATCTTAAGATAGTGATTGTTGTTTTTTAAGCTGGTATTGTTCCGGTATACAAAACAATCCATATTTACATTGTTAACTATAATGTCCAGGTCGCCATCATTATCCAGGTCGCCATATGCGGCCCCGTTGCTGTAACCGGGCATTCCCAGCCCAAGTTCGTACGATCGGTTGCTGAATGTAAGGTCGCGTTGGTTGATCAATACATAGTTCGGGATCGGCCTGCTTCCTAATGAGTCGAGAAATTCCCTGAAATCGAATTTTCCTTCGGCGAGTACCTGGATATTATTCCTGTCGTTGGCAAGAAAGTCAATAAAGTCCTGGTTGGTTATATCCTTGTAAATGCCGTTGCATACAAATATGTCTTTCCATCCATCGTTGTCTAAATCAAAGATCAATGCACCCCAGCTCCAGTCGGTAGCCGCCGTGTGGGAAAGAAAAGCGATTTCAGAAAAGGTGAGATCTCCATTGTTAAGGTGCAGGGCATTCTGCATATACTGGTAATAAAAATCACCTTTTACCTTGGCATTAAAAAAATCGTAGTCTTCAAACTTGGTGAGCGTTTTCAGGCGGTAATCATCCTCCGGCAGCATTTCTGTTGTAAAAATTTCAGGCAATCCGTCGTTGTTAATATCTGCAATATCTGCTCCCATCGAAGCAAGGCTAATGTGCCCGAGGTAATCTTCTATGGCTTCTTTAAATGTTCCGTTCCGTTGGTTGATATATAGATAGTCTTTTTCAAAAAAATCATTATTGATGTAGATGTCCGGCCAGTGATCGCCATTCAGATCAGCAATGTTTACGCCCAGCCCAAAACTGATCTCGCTTCCGTAAATATTTGCCTGCTCGCTTACATCTGTAAATTTTCCATGATCGTTGCGGAACAGCTTATGTCCTCCCTGCAGGTGGCGTGTGGTACGGATATTTTTATCATATCCAAAGCTCCCGATCCGTCTTACGCTGTTGTTGAGTATATAACAATCCAGGTCGCCATCCAGGTCGTAATCAAAAAAAGCGGCATGTGTGGTAAGCGCCTGCTTTTCCTCTAATCCATACTGAGCCGCCTCTTCTTTAAAAGTTACATTACCCTGGTTGATAAAAAGCTCATTTGCCCGGTCGTCTCCTTCTATGTTCCCGGAATTACATACATATATGTCAAGTAGCCCGTCACCATTAATATCTACCAGCGACACTCCCGTGCTCCAGCCCTTTGTTCCGCCAACGCCGGCCGAAGCGGTAATGTCTTCAAACTGCATATTACCTTTGTTGAGATACAGGCGGTTTTTGCCCATGTTGCTGGTAAAGTAAATATCGGCTAATCCGTCGTTGTTAATATCACCAATGCCTACACCTCCGCCGTTATAGAAATTCCTGTAATTAAAAACATTAAAGCCGGCTTCTTCTTTTAAATCGTTGCGAAAGTCAATACCCGTGTATGATTTGTCTAATTGTGTAAACAGCGGATCAGCAGGAGGAACATAGGTGTCTTTGTGACGGTTATAGCAACCACAACAGGCAAACAGGAAAAAAACAAAATAACGTAAAAATTGCTTCGGCATCCGGAACATGAATAAACAACAAATGTAGGGTTCATCCATTAATATCAATGAACGATCTGCATCATTCATAAAACAAGCGTATTAACAACCTGACTAATTTCCTATATTCGAATCATTATTGATTATTCAACCCGGGCAAAGCTGTATTATTATATGATGCATTCTTCCAACCTGCAACGCCTTCATTCGCTGGACGCGTTAAGAGGATTTGATATGTTCTGGATCATTGGTGGTGAACGTATTTTTCATTCGTTGGCAAAAGTTACCAATGCTCCTTTCTGGCAGGCTTTATCGCACCAGTTCACCCACCCTGACTGGGATGGGTTCAGGGTGTATGATCTTATATTCCCTTTGTTTTTGTTTATAGCCGGTGTAGCTACGCCTTATTCTATAGGACGGCAACTGGACAATAATGTTGACAAAAGAAAGCTGGTATGGAAGGTGGTAAAGCGGGGATTAATACTGGTGCTATTGGGCTGGGTAAAGAATAATGATCTCATCATTCAACCCATTTCAGAAATGCGTTTTCCGAGCGTACTGGGGCGTATCGGGCTGGCGTATATGTTTGCCAATATCATTTATATCTATTCGGGAAGGAAAGCGCAAACAATATGGTTTGGCGGACTGTTGCTGGGGTACTGGCTTTTATTTTTATTTTTTGCGGCGCCCGGCTATCCGGCAGGTACGCTTACCCGTGAGGGAAATATTGCGTCGTATATTGACACGCTGCTGGTACCCGGCAAGCTCCTGGCGCCCGGAGTGCACGACCCGGAAGGATTGGTATCCACCCTTCCTGCCATTGCAACAGGACTGCTTGGAATATTAACCGGCACTTACCTGAAAAATCATTTCGCTGATGCTTTGAAAAAAGTAAGATACATGGCAATAGCGGGAGGGCTGATGGTAGCATTAGGACAGTTATGGAACCTCGTATTCCCTATTAATAAAAACCTGTGGAGCAGCTCATTTGTATTGCATGTGGGCGGACTGAGCCTCCTGCTGCTTACATTGTTTTATTATATTATTGATATAAAAGGTTATCGCAAATGGGCATTCTTTTTTACGGTGATCGGTATGAACTCCATCCTGATATACATGTCGGGCTCATTCATTGACTGGAAGAGTACTACCCATTCATTTTTTGAATGGCTGCTTCAACTGGCAGGTGAACCTTACAACGCGGTAGTATTCGTGTTCTGTTTTCTTGCTGTTAAATGGGCTTTCCTTTATTTCATGTACAGGAAAAAGGCCTTTCTCAGGGTTTGATATTTAACGGTATTATCCGGGATCAAAAAAAGCACAGGCATTTTTTGCAGGTGATTGATTTATAGGATTTTACAGCACAGCTGCCGGCTGTTAGCATATGTTATTCAAATAAGGCTTCAAAAGTTTGCATAGTATTTTTACTGAAATTATTTTAGTATTTCAATGTGGCAGCGCCGTAAGCGCTTCATTAAAAAGTTTAATCCCACCTTATGAAAGAGAAAAAAAGCTATTGGACGGTAATAGCATTTGTTCTGCTTTTGGCCTGTACTAAAAAAGCAAATCCCGATCTTGAAAAGGATTCGCAGGAAGTCAGCAAACTTTTAAATAATTCCTGTGTGCCCGATTACGGAGATTCCATTATTTGTTATCAATACCTTAGCTCTGGTAAAGATTATAAAGTATCTCCGCTAAACAATCCCGGGCAAGGACAATACATTTCCCAGCCGGAAGGGTTGATCATTGACAACAGTACGGGTGAGATCAATGTAACCAAAAGTGAGAGCGGTTTGGCCTTCAGGATTGGTTTTATTGCTGATGGGTCGCAGGATACCTGTTTTACAAAGGTAATAACCTCGGGAATTACCTATATGGATGGCATTTATGTATTGTCGGATGACGATACGCTGGCTGTTCCCGTATACAATGGCAATATTAACGCTACTCCTGTTTGTGGTACGGGCGGCTTGTTTTCTGATTGTGAGTTTGACGATGATGAGGACGATGACAATGGCAACGGTATTGCTGATGAACCGCCGCCCGGTCAGACATTAAATTCAAAAAATATACGGATTGATAAACAAACGGGCGTAATAAGTTTAAAACGTTCGGTGCTGGATGGAATTTTTGGTACCCTCACTCCTGCAAACGGGAAAACAGTAGAGGGAACTCTCTACTATCGTTTGAGCGACTGCAGCAATAAAGCGCTGCGTAAGATAGATCTGAAATTTACATATTATAGTAATTTGTCTGACGTTCCCGGAGCGTTGATAAATGATATTACGGATGCGGTTGATAACATCTTAAACTGGCTTCTTCCGAGTAAAAAGGAAAAAGCGCCCAATCCCAGGCCGCCTCATATAGTAATTGTTGCCAATCGTTGATAATAATCAAAATAAAACAGCGTTTTAAAAGGTAATCCGTGATTACCTTTTTTTATGCGCAGGGTGTTCATCATTATCCTATTTGTGATCTGTTACGTGTTGTCCCGGTCGGGTGAGCCTGTGCCTGTTGCCCTTATACAGCAAAAGTATCTTAATGCCGACAGCCTGTTTAACCTGTCAGAACCTACTGACGAAACAGATGCCGTTGCCCGGAAAGAATTTGATGCCATAATAGCCACTTGTAAAAAGCAGGTAGGCTTTCCAGATAGCTTATTGTTTAATGCCTGCTGGAAAAGGGGGGTGCTGGCGGAAGTGCTGGGCAATTACGAAGAAGCCAAGAAGCTATACCTGGATGCGCTTACAATAGCGGGTCAAAATAACCGCATCCGTGATTCGCTTCAATTTAAGCCGTTGCTGTATGCCGGCGGCATATACTACAGGGAAAACAAATTTGATTCTACCCGTATTTTACTGGAAAAGGCGCAGGAGCTAAGCGAGAAATATAATATGCCCCACGAAGTAGAGCGGCTGTATAATACACTGGGGGCTTTGTATTTTGAAGGAGGAAATTATTTACAAAGTAAGAACTGCTTTGAAAAGGCGTTGCAATTAATTGCCCGGGACAAAAACAGCCAGCCGCTAAAAATAGGGTTTGAAAATAACATTGCTACTATACTTAACCGGTTGGGCAGGTACGAAGAAGCATTGGAGAAATATAAAAAGCTGTTGCAGTACAAAAGGTTTACCGATGATATATCATTGAACATCGGGAACATTTATATGATGATGGACCGGTATAAAGAAGCGTTGCATTATTTTCATAGCAGCAACAGGATCAGGCCTTCCGCCGAACTATTGAATTACATGGCCAATGCGCATCTCCTGCTGAAGCAGTACGATTCAGCCGCATACTACCTTCATTTGTTCAATGTTAAAACCAACGGTCATGCCATCGGCGTAAATAAAATTACGCAGGGTATACATGAACGTTATAGCGGCGATTACTACGCCGCCATGGGTGATCCGGTTAAAGCGCTGCAGCATTACCAGCAGTCTGTTGTCAGCATGATGTACGATTATGCCGATACGAGCATATATAGTAATCCTGCTGATTTTTCAGGAGCCACTTCTTCTTTCAACCTGTTTAACGCTTTAATTAAAAAAGGAGATTGCTTTGAAAAGTTATACCGCCGTGATAAGGCAGTACGTTACCTTGAGGCTTCTCTCGACGCGTACCAGTCGGCTATTCAACTGGCCGCCTATCTCGAACGGACCGTGGACACCGATGAGGCCAGGATATTTTTGAAAAGCAATAATAATATAGCGTATAATAAATCTATTGATCTTGCCGCCGAGCTATATGATATTACCGGTAATAAGGAGCTGTTATGGAAAGGATATTATACGGTAGAGCGGAATAAATCCTCGGTGTTGGTTGCTAATTTAAAGGAGTTTTCGGTGAAGAGTAAAATGCAGGTTCCGGACAGCTTATTGCAAAGAGAGCGGGAGATAAAATACAATATTGCCCGTTTACAGATCAGGCTTGACAAACAACAAAACGAAACAGAAGGAGACTTGCTTACGGAAAAGCGGAATTTTGAGCTTGAGCTTGCCCTGCTGCAACAAAAAATACGGCAGTATACCTGGCTGAACAAGAGGCATGATGAAGCAGATGCCCGGTTTCACGCCAAAGTTTTGCAAAACAGTATTGGTAAAAACCAGGCATTGCTTGACTTTTATTTTAGCGGAACAGCCCTGTATATTTTCGCTGTTACAAAAAGCGATATACAATACGAACGGGTTTCCCTGGATGAAATTGATTTTAGATCCATCGAATCCCTGCAGAAGGGATTACAACAAACCGAAAAGCTGAGTGGCTCGCTGGCCGACAGTGTAGTAAAGAACCTTTTTGCAAGATGCATCGCGCCTTTTTTCCTTCTTATTAAAGACAAAAAAGAATGGATCATTTTACCGGACGGGGTATTTTACTATTTCCCTTTCGAAATCCTGGTGAACCCGGCTAACGGAAGAATGCTGATCGAGGATTATGCCATCAGCTACAACATTACTACCCAGTTCATAACCGAGCACGAAGTGAAGGTTCATTACAAAAAGCCCTCACTTATTGCGCTGGTTCCTTTTATGAATAAGGGAATGCATTCGTATGCCGATTCTATTATTCTCGACCGCTTACCGGCTACCAGGATGGAGGTAGAAGGACTAAAAGGAAAGATTTTGCTTGACCAGTCGGCCACGAAGGCGAGCTTTTTAAAATCTTCCAACCATTACGATATACTGCATCTTGCCACGCATGCGGTTATGGATGTACGTAAGCCGTCTCAATCTTTTATAGCGTTCTATCCCGAAGATTCTACACGCCCGGATAGCTATAAATTATACCTGAATGAGCTTTACGGGCTCAACCTGGATTCTACGCGGTTGATGCTGCTGAGCGCCTGTGAAACAGGTGTAGGGCAGTTTGTGGAAGGGGAAGGTGTAATGAGCCTGAGCCGTGGTGTATTGTATGCCGGGTGCCCAAGCGTGGTAACAACACTTTGGCCCGCCAACGATAAGTCTACGGCATATATCATTAACCGTTTTTACAGGTATATGGATAAGGGATATGATCTTACCAATGCCTTACGGCTGTCTAAGCTGGATTTTATAAAGCAGCATCCCAAACAAATGCATCCTTCCTACTGGGCTCACCTGGTATTGATCGGGCAAACACAACCTTTGTATGAATCTCCTTTCACTTCCAAATGGGCTTTCCTGCTTGGCGGAATAGCAGTACTGCTGGGCTGTATGGTGTTGATCGTTTTGATAAGATCAAAGAAAAAAGGAAAAGAAGAAACGTATGCTATAAATTAAACCGGAAAGCATTTTACATACTTTCCGGTAATTTTGCTACAAAATAGTTCATGATCAGCGCTCCGCTGATGATAAGCAGCCCGAAAAATTCACGTGTTTGTTCAATATAAGGCTTGGTAGCCTGCATTGTTTGCGCGATATGAGCCCGTTTGTATTTGGTGAGCCAGTCCAGCACACCGTCTTTTACAAAAAACAACCGTAGCGCATATAGAAAATAAAAAATGAGAACGGGGATATATATCATCGGAAAGTAATACTTAAAAGCGGCCAAACCGCACAAAACAGCAGCTATCATATAAATGCTTACCCAAAGCCAGGCATCGTTATCGTTAAGGTTGAACCAGGCAAACCAAACAAAAGCAATGCAAAAAACGATGTTGAGAATAGTAAGGAGCATAGCAAATAAATTCAATGTACGTTTGAAAGATGTAATCGCTAAATTTGAGGTTTAAATATAAATTTATTTATACTTACTTAGCCTAGGTATACAAAGTTAAAGTATTTTTTATGCCTCATTTTCAACCAAACCGGGTACTATCGGAAATACTTCGACAAAATATAACGGGCGATGCTATGGAGTGGTTGCTTGAAAAATCCCGTGCAGACAGTACTTCTTTTAATACCGCCTTTGTAATGATACCCCGTAAAACCGGTAAACGGAATATTTCTGTTACTCAACAGCAGCAGCGGGATTTAGCGGAATACGCGCCGGGACTGTATGTTAACGACTGGTTAACAGATCGTTTGGCAAGGGTTTGGCTTCTGCTACAATTGGATAGCAGCGATAAAGAGAGATACATCCGGCAAGTGGAGAACCTGTTTTTGACGGCGGAAGTAAATGAGCTGGTAGCTTTATATTCCGCATTACCGTTGCTCGCTTATCCTGAAGCGTGGGCAGCCCGCTGTGCCGAAGGCATCCGGAGCAATATTGGTGATGCATTGCAGGCGATCATGTGCAACAATCCTTACCCTGCGGCCTATTTAAGCGAACCGGCCTGGAACCAGTTGGTAATGAAAGCTTTTTTTACGGAAAAGCCGGTTGAAAAAATTATTGGATTAGATAAAAGAGCAAATAAAGAATTAGCGTGCATACTTCGCGATTACGCACATGAGCGGTGGGCGGCTTATCGTACTATTAACCCTCAAATATGGAGATGTGTAGGGAAATTTACAGATGAAGAATTTTTCCCCGATATTCAAAAGCTGGCGGCATCAGGAAATGCATTAGAAAGAGAAGCCGCCGCGTTAGCCTGTAACGATAGCAGTTATATGCCCGCGAAGGAATTATTGGATACAAACCCCGAACTTACATCTGCCATACGATCCGGAATGTTAACATGGGATTCGCTGGCAATAAAAATGAAAGAACATGTGTTGCAGTCATAACATTACCGAAAAAGATCTTCAGCCTGGTGCGCAGGATACCTCATACCTGGGCCGTATAAAGGGTATGCAGTTTTTTGATCCGCATGTGCATATGACCTCCCGTACAACGGATGATTACGAAGCGATGGCCGATGCCGGTGTGGTAGCGCTGATAGAACCTGCTTTCTGGCTGGGACAACCGCGTACGGGTATTGATACCTTCCGGGATTATTACAGCAGCCTGATAGGGTGGGAGCGGTTCCGGTCGTCTCAATTCGGCATTAAACATTATTGTACAATAGGGCTGAACTCACGCGAAGCCAATAACGAACCGCTGGCGGAACAGGTAATGGAGATACTGCCTTTATTCATTTATAAAGAAGGAGTGGTGGGAGTTGGTGAAATTGGCTTTGACGATCAGACCGCCGCGGAAGAAAAATATTATCGTCTTCAGTTGGAGTTGGCTAAAGAAGCCGGGCTGCCGGTACAGATACATACTCCTCACCGCGACAAAAAACGCGGTACCACCCGCAGTATGGATATTGCTTTAGAGCATAAGCTTGATCCCGCTATGGTAATAGTGGATCACAACAATGAAGAAACGGTGAAAGAAGTGCTGGACCGTGGTTTTTGGGCGGCGTTTACCATTTATCCGTTTACAAAAATGGGTAATGAGCGTATGGTTGATATTGTAAAGCAGTATGGCACAGAACGCATTATGGTGAACTCGGCAGCCGACTGGGGTATCAGCGATCCGCTGGCTGTACCTAAAACGGCAGCGCTTATGAAAGAGCAGGGCATCTCCGATGATGCGATCCGTATGGTAACTTACCAAAATGCCATTACCGCTTTTGGGCAAAGCGGGCAGATCAGCGAAGCGGATTTTATAGCGGTAAAAGAAATAGACCAAAGTCAGAAATTCAGTGGTAACACTATTTTGCGGGGCGGCCAACAACCCCGTATGGATAAAGACTCAATTATAATAAGATAAGGATGTGAAAAAGCTGATGGGATTTCTCCGGCTGATGCGGCTGGCAAATATTATTACGGCTGTTTCCGACATCCTGGCCGGTATTGCTATTTCCGGTTATTTTCTTTCTGTGGATCAGCCTTCGTTTTCATGGGCGCCTGTAATTTTATTGATCCTCTCTACTGTTGGACTGTATGGAGGTGGTGTTGTATGGAATGATGTATTCGACGCGGAGCTGGATGCAAAGGAACGCCCCGAACGTCCTATTCCGGGCGGGTTGATAACCAAAACCAGGGCAGCTTTGTTTGGGGCGGTATTGTTGGCTGTTGGCATTGTTTCGGCTGCGTTTGTGCACGATTATATTTTATCAGGATCATTCCTGATTGCGACAGGCATTGCGGCCGGGGCGCTGTTGTACGATAAATGGGGAAAGCACCACGCCTGGCTGGGCCCGTTGAATATGGGTATTTGCAGGGGATTGAATTTATTATTGGGCATCAGTATTATACCGGCAGCTATACAGCGGTACTGGTATATCTGTATTGTTCCCATAGTATATATTGCCGCCATCACAATGATCAGCAGGGGAGAAGTACACGGCGGTAAAAAAAACACGTTGTACGCCGCCGGCTTTTTATACGGACTGGTATTAACGGGTATTTTAATCGTTTCGTTCGTTAACCAAAGCCCGGGATTATATGTACTTGTATTTGCCGGATTACTGGCAGCGCTGATTTTTCCGCCGCTGCGCAAAGCCATCCGGGAACCGGAAGCCGCGCATATAGGGAAGGCGGTTAAATCGGGGGTGATCGCTCTTATAGTAATGAATGCCGCCTGGGCGGCAGCTTTCGGTATGCCATACACGGCAATAGTGATCTTGCTTTTATTGCCATTGTCGTTATTCCTGGCAAACTTGTTTGCCGTTACCTGAATGTGCATAATTGCCCGCAATAGCTTATTTTTATACCCTTTTAATCCGCGGTACTAAACTATTTTAGATACATACGAAATGAATTACCTCCAGCAGTCATTTAATGTAAGATTTGAATACAAGGTTTTTTTTACAGAACATCTTTTTGCACCCGGCAATACTGTATTTCTTGATTTTTTGAAGAGCGGTAAAACTGAAACGATCCGTAAAATTTTTTTTGTGATTGATGGAGGCGTATTCGAAAATCACACGTATCTCAAAGAGCAGATCCGGAATTATTTTGCAAACGAAAGCATGTTTGAGCTTATTGAAGACGTGCTGGTGATTCCCGGTGGCGAAAGCGCCAAAAATTCAGAAAAATTGTTTAACAGCCTGGTGAAATCTGTAGATCATTACGGCATTGACCGGCATTCTTATATCGTTGCTATCGGTGGCGGGGCAATACTCGACCTGGTAGGTTATGCAGCGGCTGTATCGCACAGGGGTATACGGCATATACGCGTGCCCACTACGGTGCTTTCGCAAAACGATTCAGGTGTAGGTGTAAAGAACGGTATCAATCATGCAGGTAAAAAAAATTTCCTGGGCACTTTTACGCCACCGGTCGCTGTATTCAACGACTCCTTTTTTCTTACTACTTTAAGCAACGAAGAATGGCGCTCCGGTATGTCGGAAGCGGTGAAAGTGGCATTGATCAAAGACCGCGTTTTTTTTGAATGGCTGCAGTTGAATGCCGCGGTACTGTCGGCCAGGGATATTGCAGCGATGCGATACCTGGTCCATCGTTGCGCTCAATTGCACCTGGAGCATATTGCCGGAGGCGATCCTTTTGAAATGGGTTCATCCCGTCCGTTGGATTTTGGGCATTGGAGCGCGCATAAAGTGGAGCAGCTTTCGCATTTTACTATTCGTCATGGCGAAGCGGTGGCAATGGGTATTGCGTTAGACAGCGCGTATTCTTTTGTGTCGGGCAGGCTGAGCGAGGCGGATGCCGTTGCTGTCGTTCAGTTGTTGCAGCAGCTTGGCTTTTCGGTTACACATCCTTTAATGGAAATAGAAAACGAGGAAAGTGTTGTACTGGCGGGATTGAATGAATTCAGGGAACACCTGGGCGGCAGGCTTACCATTATGCTGCTGGCGGCCATAGGAAAAGGCGAAGAAGTACATGAGCTGGATGCCGCTTTATTGATACAGGCTTCTGCATGGCTGAAAACACAGTTGGTACTATATACTTAAAAAAAACAAGCAGATTCGTATAACTATACAATCATGATTACATCGCAGGGACATCTTACGTATTGCAGCAATATACATGCAGGAGAAACCTGGGAGGAACATTTCCTGATGCTACAGGAACATGTACCTGCTATTAAAAAAGAGCTGTCTCCAACAAAACCATTTGGTATTGGGCTCAGGCTTTCGGATACAGCCAGTCGTGAGCTGGTGAAGCCTGCAAACCTGGATATATTCCGGCAATGGCTAACCGAAAATGATTGTTATGTGTTCACCATGAACGGTTTTCCTTACGGTGGATTTCATCGTACCATTGTAAAAGATAAGGTACATGCGCCCGACTGGACTACAACTGAAAGAACACAGTATACCATAAGGCTGGCACAGCTACTTTCTGAATTATTGCCACAGCATATGGATGGAGGCATATCCACTTCGCCGCTTACCTATCGCTACTGGCATACCACCGGGGAACTGCCCGGGATTTTTGAAACCGCAACCCGCAACCTGTTACAGGTTACGGACCAGTTGATACAAATAAAGCAGGCAACCGGTAAGGTTATTCATATTGATATTGAGCCGGAGCCGGATGGTTTGCTGGGGGATGGAAAAGAATTCCTGGACTGGTATATGAGCTGGCTATTACCAAAAGGGATCGCTTATTTAAGTAAACTATACAGCATATCCGGGCAAATGGCGGAAGATCACATTAAAGAGCATATCCGTTTGTGTTATGATGTTTGTCATTTTGCGGTGAGCTACGAGGATCATGCATGGATGATAAACCGGTTAAAAGAGTCAGGCATACAAACGGGAAAGATACAGATCAGCGCCGCCTTGAAAGCGGATATGGCTACTGATCCTGCAAAAAGATCACCTGTAGTGGAAGCCTTTTCGCAATTCAATGAATCAACCTATCTCCACCAGGTAGTTGCCCAAACAAACACAGGTGATCTTATCCGTTATAAAGATATGCCCGAAGCCTTGCAGGACGCGTATGTGCCATCGGTAACAGAATGGCGGGCGCATTTTCACGTGCCGGTTTTTATATATGAATTCGGCGTGCTGCAATCCACCCAAAAAGATATTGAAAAGGTATTACAGATACAGAAAGCCACCCCTTTCACCCGGCATCTTGAAGTAGAAACATATACCTGGGAAGTGTTGCCCGAAGCAATACGCCTGCCTCAGACCAAATCTATAATAAGGGAAATGAAATGGGTGCTGGAGCAATTAGGGATTTGAGAACCAAAACCTGTGCTTGTAACTTGCAACCTGTAACCAGATTATGCAAAAGACAGTTGTAATAGATATCGTTGGATTATCGCCTTCTTTAATAGGAGAATATACTCCTTTCCTGGAAGCATATGTACGTTCCCGGCATCTGCAAACTATTGCACCCATGCTGCCGGCTGTAACTACTTCGGTGCAGTCAACTTATATAACAGGTAAATGGCCGGGTGAGCATGGCATAGTAGGAAATGGCTGGTACGACAGAACAGATGCAGAGATAAAATTCTGGAAGCAATCGAACATGCTGGTGCAGGCAGAAAAAATATGGGAACGCGCAAAAAGGGAAGATCCTTCCTTCACTGTTTCCAAAATGTGCTGGTGGTATAATATGTATTCAACCGCCGATTATTCGGTAACGCCCCGTCCCAATTATCTTGCAGACGGGCGCAAAATGCCGGATTGCTATTCCCATCCTGCTTCGCTGAGAGATGAATTGCAGAAAGAACTAGGGCAGTTCCCTTTATTTAAGTTCTGGGGCCCCGGCGCTGACATTGCTTCTACAAAATGGATCGCAGACGCATCGGTATATACCGATAAAAAGTACGATCCTACCTTAACGCTGGTATACCTTCCGCATCTTGATTACTGCCTGCAGAAATACGGCCCGGATCTTTCAAAGATCAGCGGCCACCTGCGGGAAATTGACAAAGTGGTTGAAGACCTGGTTCAGTATTATGCTTCACGGAAAGCGTCTGTTATATTATTGTCTGAGTATGGCATAACGCCCGTATCAAACCCCATTCATATTAACAGGGTACTGAGGCAGCATGACCTGTTGGGTATACGTGTGGAACGCGGGCTGGAGCTGCTGGATGCGGGCGCTTCCAGGGCTTTTGCCGTTGCCGACCACCAGGTAGCGCATATTTATTGTAATGATGCGGCGGTATACAATACGGTAAAACAATTAGTAACGAACCTGCCGGGGGTAGCCCTGGTGCTGGATCGCTCAGCACAGAAGGATTATCATATAGATCACAGCCGTTCGGGGGATATTGTACTGGTGGCGGATAACAATAGCTGGTTCACCTATTATTTTTGGTTAGATGACGCCGTTGCACCCGATTACGCGCGGGTAGTGGATATTCATAAGAAGCCGGGATACGACCCGGTAGAATTATTCATGACCTCTAAAGCAAGAGCGGCCTATAAATTATTACGGAAAAAAGCCGGATTCCGGTATGTGATGGATGTTATTCCGCTGGATGCTACCCTTGTAAAAGGATCGCATGGCGCGGTAGATACCGATCCTGCATTTCATCCGGTACTGATAACAGATGCTCCTGTAAAAAAAGAGGAGATAAAAGCAACGGATGTATATGATATAATCTGGAGCCACCTTAATAGCTGAATACTGTGATTTTGCGATAAGCCTGCTGCCATCCTGTACTGTTATGTGCCGGCGCCGGCTTTTGCCAACAAATTTTAATGTTGATTCAGGTGTTATTAGGCTGAAATGGAATATATTTAAACCCCGTATTCCGGAAGGTTATTTAAAAGCTTGGGTATGAAAAGTATAAAAAATCGTTTATTCTTCTCCGTTAGTTCTACGCCGTTCACTTTTTTGCTTCCTGCATTTGCCTGTTTTTTGTCTGTTGCATGTGCGCAAAACAAAAGCCGCGATATAAAGTTCAGGAAGCATGTTTTGTCCAATGAATATATATCAGAAGGCGTTGCTGTGGGCGATGTAAATAAGGATGGCAAAATGGATATACTGGCGGGTACCTATTGGTTTGAAGCACCGGATTGGAAAAAGCATGAAATTATCCCGGGCGAGCAATATGATACCAAAACCTATGGTAATTCTTTCCTGAATTTTTCAATGGATGTAAACCAGGATGGCTGGATAGATTATATCCGCGTTGGTTTTCCCGGAAAGGCGACACACTGGTATGAAAATCCTAAAAACAAAGGCGGTTACTGGAAAGAACATTTGATATACCCCAATGTTGGAAACGAATCGCCTTCCATGGTAGATATAGATGGCGATGGCAGGCTGGATCTTTTGTGTAATGATCCCGTGCTCAAAAAGAATATCTGGGTAAAGTCGCCTGTAAAGAAAGGAGATACCACCTGGACGGCATATACTATCAGTTCCGACACCCTGCAAAGCACGCACATGTTTACACATGGTTTGGGATATGGTGATATTAACGGAGACGGACGCAAAGATGTGGTCGTTCGTGAAGGCTGGTGGGAAGCGCCGGTTGACAGGACTCAGCCCGACTGGACATTTCATAAAGCGGACCTTGGCGCTGAGTGTTCTCAAATGCATGTAATGGATGTAGACCAGGACGGAGACAACGATGTAATAGCCGCATCCGCCCACAATTATGGTATATGGTGGTATGAGCAGGTGAAGAATGGCAATGACATCACCTGGAAAAAACACGAGATCTTTACTGAATTTTCACAATCGCATGGCTCTTTCTTTACCGATATAAACAAAGACGGCTATCCTGATTTGATTACCGGTAAACGATATTACGCCCACAACGGACACGATCCCGGGGCAGAAGAGCCTGCTGTTTTGTATTGGTTTGAACTGAAGCCCGGCAAAACGCCACAATGGATACCACATCTTGTTGATAATAATTCCGGCGCAGGGCTGAACCTGGTGGTACAGGATATTACCAAAGACAAACTTGCTGACATCATCATTGGTAATAAAAAAGGGGTATTCATTTTTGAGCAGATCAGGTAATTCAATCAACTACTTACATACTTAAAAATTTGAAGCAATGAATTTTGGAGTTAATACATTTTTGTTTACATCGCCGTTTACTACCGAAAGCGTTTCCTTATTTCCTAAGTTTAAGCAATGGGGTTTCGACTCTGTTGAAATAGCATTGGAAGATGCGGGTCATATTGATGCCAAAGCAGTGAAAAAAGCGCTCGATGATAATGGATTGGTTTGCGGCTCTATTTGCGCGGCTATGGGCCCCGACCGTGATCTGCGTGGCGATGAAATACAGCAACAGAACGCTATCAATTATATTAAAAGCGTGCTTGATGCAATGGTAGTGCTTGATTGCCCTGTGCTGATAGGTCCCCTGTACTCATCGGTTGGCAGGGCCGAGCCGGTGGATAAAGAAGAATACAAAAAACAATGGGCAACAGTAGTTAAGCACCTGAAGTCGCTTTCGGAATATGCGGCGTCCAAAGGCCGTAAGCTGGCAATAGAACCATTGAACCGCTATGAAACGGATTTTATCAATACCGCGGCGCAGGCGGTACAAATGGTAAAAGATGTAGATCATGATGCTATTTATGTGCATCTTGACTCTTATCATATGAACATAGAGGAAAAAGACCCGGCTAAAGCTATTTTGCTTGCAGGTAAAAAGCTGGGGCATTTTCACGCATGCGGCTCCGACCGTGGTACGCCGGGCGGCGACCAGATCAACTGGGCAAAAATAGCGGCCGCGTTAAAAGAGGTAGGGTATAACAAGAGCATTGTAATAGAGTCGTTTACTCCCGCAGTGAAAGTAATTGCAAAAGCGGCTTCTATCTGGCGCGACTTTGAGCCTTCCCAGGAAGATATCGCAGAAAAGGGCGTAAAATTTTTAAGATCTGCGCTGGGCTAGAGATAAGTGGCAAGTAGTAAGATGGGCGATTGGGAATAGATGTGGTTTCCCTGCCCGATGGCATCATTCCTGCCTGTACAATAAAAAAAGTTCACGTGAAATACAATCCCTTACCCAGATTGGGGAATCAGCTATGGGCTATGCTTTTTGTGCCCTTTTTGGTCGCCCTTATTTCCTGTAATTCCAATAATGCAGATACGCAGTACGGAATAAATGCTGAGGATACGGTTACGCTTACCGAAGAACAAAAGCGGCTTCCTGAAAATGCGCTGAGAGGACTGCGGGTAACCAAAGGCCTTACAGTTGAAGTGGTTGCCACGGAGCCTATGCTAAAAAATCCTACCAATATTGATGTGGATGAAAGAGGGAGGATATGGGTAGCGGAAGCATACAATTACCGTCCCGGAAAGGAGAGTATCATTAACCCCGAAGGCGACCGTATTATTATACTGGAAGATACCAATGGTGATGGCAAAGCGGATACCACAAAAGTATTTTACCAGGGCCCGGAAATGAATGCCCCATTGGGTGTTTGCGTGTTAGGCAACCGGGTGCTTGTTTCTCAAAGCCCGTATGTATGGGCTTTTTATGATGATGATGGTGATGACAAAGCGGATAGAAAAGAAATACTTTTTGAAGGCATCAGCGGTGTGCAGCACGATCATGGTATGCATACGTTTACATTCGGCCCCGATGGAAAGCTCTATTTTAATTTTGGGAATGAAGGGAAAACCTTAAAAGATAAAAACGGGAAAACCGTGCTCGACCAGGATGGCGATGAGATCGGGCCAAAGAAATACAGGCAGGGAATGGTATTCCGTTGCAACCCCGATGGATCGCAGGTGGAATGCCTGGGTCATAATTTCAGGAATAACTATGAAGTGGCGGTAGACAGCTATGGAACCATGTGGCAAAGTGATAACGACGACGACGGTAATAAAGGGGTACGTATTAACTATGTAATGGATTATGGTAATTACGGCTTTACCGATGAAATGACCGGAGCGGGCTGGTCTGCCAGCCGTACCAATATGGAAGACTCCATCCCTTTCAGGCATTGGCACCTGAACGACCCCGGCGTGGTTCCCAATCTTTTGCAAACAGGTTCCGGTTCTCCTACCGGGATGGTAATTTATGAAGGAACGCTGTTGCCCGACAGCTTTCAGAACCAGATGATACATTGCGAGCCGGGGCATAATGTTGTGCGGTCTTACCCCGTAACCAAAGATGGCGCGGGGTATACAGCGCGCATTATAAACATTGCTGAAAACGCCAAAGACAAATGGTTCCGCCCGTCTGACGTATGTGTGGCGCCCGATGGTTCATTGATCGTTTCAGACTGGTATGATCCCGGTGTGGGCGGGCATGCGATGGGAGACAAAGACCGCGGTCGTATATACCGCATTGCTCCTTCTAACACCCCTTATAAAGTTCCTTCTTTCGATTACGTGTCTTCGTCAGGCGCTATCGCCGCTTTGCAAAATCCCAACCTGGCTGTTAGAAGACGTGCATGGCTTACGTTGCAGGAGATGGGTGATAAAGCGGTGCCGGAGCTTGAAAAGCTATGGAATAATGCCGCGGCTAATCCCCGTATGAGGGCAAGAGCATTTTGGGTATTGGTGAAGATGAAGAGCGGTGAAAAATATATTGAACAGGCAATTAAAAGCGATAACGCAGATTTTAGAATAATGGGGCTAAGGGCGGCCAGGCAGTTGAATGCCGATGTATTGGGTATGGTAACGAAACTGGTAAACGATAATGATCCGCAGGTACGTCGTGAATGTGCGCTGGCACTTCGCCATAATAAAGCACCCGAAGTGGCCGCTTTATGGACGCAGCTTGCACTGCAATACGATGGTAAAGACAGGTGGTACCTCGAAGCATTGGGTATAGGAGCCGATAAGCAATGGGATCGTTTTTTTGAAGCGTATGCGCAAAAAAAGCAGGATGCTGCCCAAACCTCCAAAGGAAAAGATATTATATGGCGCGCACGCTCTAAAACAACCCTTCCTTTGCTGGCAGCGCTGGCTATGGATGAGAGCACAGACTGGAAATCAAGACAGCGTTATTTCCGGGCGTTTGATTTTAATACAGATCCGTTGAAAACAAGCCTGTTGCTGAAAATGCTGGAAGAGAACCAGTCAAAAGATCTCCGGCTGGATGTATTGTTGCTGCATCATCTTACGCCCGCAGATGTACAAAAATCTTCCGTGGCACGTAAGGCCTTACAGCTTGTGCTCGATTCTGTGTACGGTAGTAAGAGCTTTTTAGAGCTGGTGGCCCAATATAATCTTACCGGCGAAAAGCCCAGGCTGCTGAAGCTGGTAACAGATAAGGCTGGTGAAGACATGGCTGCTAATGCGATGAAGCTTTATTTAAGCTATGGTGGTGAAAAAACGGTGAAGGGCATTCTTGCCGGCAAAGACACTGCCCGAAGTAACAAGTTGCTTCTCTCCATGGGCAGAGCCGGGAATACTGCTATGGAAATCCTGAAAACCGTGGTTACAACACCTGCTTATGGTTTATCGCAACGGCTCATAGCCGCCGATCAACTGGGTAAAAACTGGGTAGGTATGATGCACGGCATGGAGATGCTTCGTAAAAAACAAATCCAGGAAGAACTGGTGCCCGCGTTCGTGAACGGACTGTTGCCCGACAGAACGCCCCAGAATATCCTGGAAGAAGCTGCTGCTTTTTTGCCCGGCGCCTCCAAAGACAGCACGGCTAAAAAAGCTTTTGATAAAAATGAAGTGCTGGCGTTAAAGGGCAATACCGAAAAAGGCAAAGCTATTTTTTCTACTCATTGCGCCATATGTCACCAGGTGAAAGGAGAAGGCATTGATTTTGGGCCTAAGCTGTCGGAAATTGGCGACAAGCTTCCTAAAGAGGCTTTGCTGGAAGCCATTGTTAATCCTTCGGCAGGTATTAGCTTTGGATTTGAGAACTGGGAAATTACCATGAAAGACGGGAACGTATTAATGGGTATCGTTTCCAGCAGGTCGGAGTCGGAGCTGGAATTGAAATATCCCGGTGGTAAATCCGAAAAGCTGAAGCTGGCAGATATAAAATCTCAAAAGAAATCAGCAACGTCTGTTATGCCTGCATTACATCAGGCAATGTTGGTGCAGGAACTGGCAGACCTGCTTGAATATCTTTCATCATTAAAAAAATGATCAGAGCCGGTACGGAAATTTTATAATTGTTTTAGAATGGAACAACAATCCAGCGGGAAATTAAAAGGAGAGGTAGCGGTCGTAACAGGGGCAGGGCAGGGGATAGGCTTTGAAATTGCAAACCAGTTGTGCACCGAAGGAGCCGCTGTGGTACTGAACGACCTGGACGAAAAGCTTTCCGAAGCGGCAGCCGCTTCGCTTGCAGCCAAAGGGTATGCTTGCGTTTCCGTGCCGGGAGATGTATCTGCAGCGGGGTGCATAGATAATATGGTCGGTACTGCTGTAAAACATTTTGGCAAGCTTACCATTGCTATAGCCAATGCGGGCATTACCTTGTTTGGCGATTTTCTTACTTACCCGGCAGCGTCGTTATATAAAGTAATGCAACTGAACCTGGGCGGCAGCTTTTTGTTAGCGCAGGCAACGGCGCGCCAGATCATCGCGCAAAGATCAGGTGGCAGCATTTTGCTGATGTCATCGGTTACAGGACACCAGGCGCATAAAAATTTAGCGGCATACGGTATGACAAAAGCCGCGCTGGAAATGCTGGCCAAGAACCTGGTAGTTGAATTATCGGAATATAATATTTCCGTAAATGCCATCGCGCCGGGCGCTACCCTTACCGAACGTACCACGAACGACCCTGAATACATACATACCTGGAGCCGTATTACTCCTATGGGCAAACCCGCCACCGTACAGGATATAGCCAATGCAGCACTGTTTTTTGTATCTCCCGCTTCACGGCATATTACCGGGCAAAGCCTTGTGATAGATGGCGGATGGACATCGGTAAGCCCGTCGCCATATTAATAGCTGTGGTAAGTGTAATGAGTGAACGTGTTCCGAACTTTTGTACAGCCATGATAATCAATGAAAGCTTCAGGCAGGCATTCCCGGTGCTGCCGGCCGCAACGTGTTATGTCTCTTTCGTATTCATTTGCTGAATAAAATCATCTGCCAGGTCGTAGGCAGATTGCATATCAAGGTCATTCAGCGAAGGGGTGTATAGCGCTACTTCGCATTGCTGTAACAGTAACTGGAACTGCGAGATCATAATGTCATCAAAGCCCTGCGCCTTTAGTGCCTGCTCTATTGCCTGTTTGCCGGGATTGGTGGTTTTAATGCCCAGTTTTTCCGCGCTGAAATCTTTGATCGTTTTGCTAAGCTCCGAATAAAATCCGCTGCTGTTTTGCTGGATCAGCATCAGTCTTGCATTGAAAAGCGGATCGGGAGTATGTGCAGAAACAAGCTCATCCTGCACGGATTTTTCGGCCGGCATTGCGGGCGCCTGCAGGGAAGAAGGAGCTTGTTGAATGGCAAATTTTACATGGTTGCTTCCGCCACGTATATAACGGAATAAAATAAAACCGAATATGGCAAGCAATACGGCGGCTGTTCCTAAAATCCATGAACGGTTGATCCCGTTGTTCGCGGCAGTGTATATCCCTTCGGCGGCAAAGCCTGCTTTATCCATGTTATTGGCAGAACCTGTTGTATGTATTCTGACGGAATCGGTTACCACCGTTTCATATTTATGTTCCTTGGGGTTGAAATACGAAAACTCTATTCCCGGGATAGTTGTAGCGCCTGCTTTTTTGGGCATGAAGGTGTACTGAAAAGTTTTATACCCTCTTAACGGGACCATGCTCTTTAAAAAATCTTCTTTGGCAGAGGGTTCATATACTTCCACATCTTTAGGCCATTTTATAACCGGCGCGTTGATGATGCCAAAGTTGCCTTCTCCCTTAATAATTACCTTCAGTACGGCAGCGTCGTTTAGCTGTAATTCCTTTTTGTCTACCGCGGCTTCTATGCTGAATTTACCTACTGCTCCATCAAAGGAAGCGGGTTTGCTCAGGTCCGGTAATGCTTTTACCGTTACCGCTACAGGATTGCTTCTGATGTTTACTTTCTCAGCCTTGATTCCTTCGTGATAAATATCGTCTGCTTCGAACGAGCGCAATAAGTCCGGCAAATGTTCCCCCTTATCTTTCATCGCGTATTCGGCCTTTAAAAAAGTAATATCGTTTTCCACTTCCGCGGGATCCAGTTCCAGGGTGCCCGATTGCAGCGGGAACAATTGAGCTTTCCGGATAAGGTATACATTGAAATCTTTCCCGTTCAGCTTTTCAATAGCCGATGGCTGAACGGAAGGGTCAACCATATCATACACGCTAAAGCCATTGAAGGAAGGACGCCTTGATACTTTCGACTCGGAGCGTAGGCGGGTATATAACTTGTAGGAAGCCACCACCGGTTCGCCCTCGTAGCAGCTTGTTTTATTTACATCTACCTTAATGAAAAGGTTTTTCCTGATCTTATCCCGGAGGTTTTCGCCTTTGCGGAGAATATAGTCGCTGTACAGTTCTTCTTCAGGCGGGCTGTAACGCTCCCTGCTGTTTTTTTGAAAGTTGTATAAGCCGGACGATCCCTGTCCTTCGGTAACATCTATATTCACCGTATTGAAAACAAGGCGTTTGCCATTTACCTTAGCCGAAGCGCCGGAAAAAGAGTATCTGCCCGGTAAGCGCGGCTGGATAATATAGACGAATGAAATATAATTGCTTTGAACGCCATTGATGGTAGAAGACCCGGCAACATGCATAGGACCTTCCATTATTTTACAGCCGCTGAATGAAGGGGGAATAAACTGCTCAATGTCTTTTGTGTTTTCTACATTGAACTGAAGAGTTACAAATTCATCGTTACTGATAACGCGTTTACTGGCAGACGCAACAACTTTGGCCTGCCCAACACAGGGTTGTGTGGCAAGACATGAGACTGAAAAAAATAAGACAGTTAGAAGTAAATATTTTTCTATATGCTTCATTATTAATTACCTCCCCCAATCATACCTGCATTATATCACGCAAACAAATGTAACACTTGCCCCTTACGGCCCAAAGTGTAAAACCGGTTAAAGTTGCGTTAAAAGCGGTGTATAGCGCATTTCTGAATAGGGCTCAAACACATTTTATATATTAATGTTGCCGTAAAACGAAAACGCTCGGTGGATTTCCGCATACAGCAAATGTTTTTAGTATCTTGTTCCAATTTACTTAAAAAATCAACGATAGCGGTATATGTTATTATTGGGGATAGACATAGGCACTTCTTCTGTAAAGGTATCAGTTGTAGATGCCGCTTCAGCCAAAGCGGTTGCATCGGCTCAGTTTCCGGGAACGGAAGCTCCCATTATTTCTTTGCAGCCCGGGTGGGCGGAGCAAAAGCCTGAAAGCTGGTGGGATTATACCCGGCAGGCCTTGCAAAAGCTCAATCAGTCAGGAAAATACAACCCGGCAGATATTGGCGCTATTGGTATAGCCTATCAGATGCACGGGCTGGTAATAGTAGATAAAAATAAAACAGTGCTCCGCCCTTCGATTATTTGGTGCGACAGCCGCGCTGTGGAAACAGGCAATAAAGCGTTGGAAGACATAGGCGGTGAGTATGCGCTGGAGCATTTTTTAAATTCTCCCGGTAATTTTACCGCATCCAAATTTGCGTGGGTAAAGCAAAACGAGACTGCTGTATTTGAGGCAACCAGCAAGCTTATGCTGCCCGGCGACTATATCGCTATGCAATTGACCGGCGAGATCACTACTTCTCCTTCCGCTTTGTCTGAAGGTATTTTCTGGGATTTTAAAACCGATGGGCTGGCAACCCGCATCATGGAGTACTATGGCTTTAGTGAAGATGTTATTCCTGCTGTAAAGCCGGTATTTTCTGTGCATGGCACCGTTACAAAAGCTGTTGCGTTGGAGCTGGGGTTAAAGGAAGGTATACCTGTATCCTATAAAGCGGGCGACCAGCCGAACAATGCTTTGTCGCTTAATGTAATGAAGCCGGGTGAAGTAGCCGCAACGGCAGGCACTTCAGGCGTTATATACGCTGTTAGCGACCAGCTTGTGTACGATCCGCTTTCGCGGGTTAACAGCTTTGCCCATGTTAATCATACCGCTGCACAAAAAAGCATTGGTGTGCTGCTTTGCATCAATGGTACGGGTATTATGAACCGCTGGGTAAAAGATACTGCGGGTAATAACCTGTCGTATGCCGATATAAACACCCGGGCGGCACAGGTTCCTTTAGGCAGCGAAGGGTTGTTGATACTGCCCTTTGGCAATGGAGCCGAACGGATGCTGGAGAACAAAATGCCCGGCGCCCTGATCAGTAATCTTCAGCTCTCTACACATACGGATAAACATCTTTTTCGGGCGGTGCAGGAAGGCATAGCCTGTTCGTTCCGTTACGGGCTTGATATTTTGCGCGAAAACAATATGAAGCCATCTGTTATAAGGGCGGGCAAAGCCAATATGTTTTTAAGTCCCTTGTTTACAGAGCTGTTTGTGAACTTTACCGGGGTTCCTGTTGAATTGTATGAGAACGATGGATCGGTAGGGGCAGCAATAGGCGCCGGCATAGGTGCCGGTATTTATAAAAACGCGCAGGAAGCTTTCAGCGCTTACAAGCCGGTGGGGTTTGCAGCGCCTCAAAAATGCAATGCAGCTTACGAAGAAATTTATAACCGCTGGAAATCGCTGCTCCATAAATCGCTGTAAAAAGGAATGTTGAAGAATACCCTCATATCATTTGCAGTGGCTTTGCTGATCTGTATTACCGGTACTGTTTGCCGGGGGCAGGAAGTACAGGGCACGGTATATGATATTACCCAAAAATACGCGTTACCTGCAGTAAGCGTGCTTACTACATCCGGTTATGGCACTATGACCGATTCGCTGGGCGCATACAGGGTGCGTGTACAAACGGGTGATTCTATTTGGTTTTCTTACCTGGGAAAAGCTACTCCAAAATACGCGGTTGCAACTATGCAAAATCCTGCGGCTTTTGATATTTCCATTATGATCGCTGCGGTTGAGCTACCCGGCATTTCGGTGCGTAAACCCAATTACAGGTTCGACTCTCTGCAAAACCGCAAAGAATATGAAAAAGCGTTCAACTACCGTTCTCCCGGCTTGCGTATATCCAGTCTTTCACCGGGAGGCGGCAGTGTGGGCCCGGGGGTAGGGCTTGATCTTAATGAGCTGATCAACGTTTTCCGGTTCAGGCAAAACCAGAATATGAAGTTCTTACAGAGGTGGCTGATAAAAGAGGAGCAGGAAAAGTATATTGATTACCGGTTCAATAAAACGTTTGTGCGCAAGCTTACTTTTTTATATGATGAGGAAGAAATGGATGCCTTTATGAAATATTACCGCCCCGAATACGATTGGGTATCATCGTTAAACGACGCCGAGCTGGGTATGTACATCCTGGACTGTTTTGAAGATTTTAAGAAAAAGAACAGGCTGAGGAAATAAAAGCAGGCGATCGTTACCAGCTAAATAATCCGTGCGAGGCTTCCATTCCTACAAAAACGCCTTCCTCTCTTACTTCTACCGGCCATGTTTTAAGATAATAGCCTTCGCCGCTTATATTACGCCCGTTCTGCATGTTGAATTTATAACGGTGCACGGGGCATACAACATTTCCCAACGCATCTATATACCCGTCTGCCAGTATTCCTCCCGCATGCGGGCATTTATACGCGAAAGCAAAATACGCACCTTCGTGCCTGCCCAGGCAAATTTTTTTACCCTTTGCTTCCGCAACGGCCAGGTGATTGCCGGCAAAAGCTATTTCATTGATATGTTCCGCTATTTTGATCCAGTTGTATTGCTCCTTAGCCATAGGAATATGTAAGATTATAATGCATTATACCAACAGAGCTCCTTCCTGCTTATGTACTTTTAAATAAAAAAATCTTTAATACAGGAACTCTGTTTTATAAGGGTACCGTATTCTGTAGAGTTCCCTTATTTTGCTGATAAGTGTATTTCTCAGCTCATCAATATTCTGTTTTTCGGTAGCGGAAATAAAAATGCAGTTTCCCTGTGTTTCGTTGGTCCAGCGTTCTTTCAGCTCTTGTAACAACTGTTGCTTCGTATCCCCTTCCAGCCATTCGTCGAAGGTGTTTTTTACATACAGATCCATTTTGTTGAAAATGTATATAACGGGCTTGTTATGACAACTCAGCTCCTGCAGCGTTTTATTTACAACCGCCATCTGGTCTTCATATTGGGGATGTGATATATCAATTACATGCAACAAAATATCGCTTTCCTTTACTTCATCCAGTGTGCTTTTAAAGCTTTCAACCAGGTGGTGCGGCAGTTTGCGGATGAAACCAACCGTATCGCTCAGTAGAAAAGGCGTATTATTAAAAACCACTTTGCGTGTGGTGGTATCCAGCGTTGCAAACAGCTTGTTTTCGGCAAACACTTCACTTTTGCTCAATACATTCATTAAGGTGGATTTACCCACATTGGTATAACCAACCAGTGCTACGCGAATAAATTCGCCGCGGTCTTTCCGTTGGGTATAAGCCTGTTTGTCTATTTCAACCAGCCGTTTGCGCAGCAATGCTATCTTATCGCGCACAATACGTCTGTCGGTTTCAATTTCAGTTTCACCGGGTCCCCTGGTACCAATGCCGCCCCCCAGCCTTTCAAGGTGCTTCCACATGCCCCGGAGGCGGGGTAAAATATATTGGTATTGAGCAAGTTCCACCTGCGCCTTGGCCTGCGCAGTTTTCGCCCTGTTGGCAAAAATGTCCAGTATCAGATCGCTGCGGTCAATTACCTTTACATTCAGCGCCTTTTCAATATTGCTGATCTGCGCACCGGTTAATTCGTCGTCGAAAATGGCTACTTCAATATCTTCCTTACCGGCAATATAAGCCGCGATCTCTTCCAGCTTTCCTTTTCCTATAAAGGTTTTACTGTCGGGGTGCGGAAGCTTCTGAAAAAAGGTTTTCACCGTTTTTGCGCCGGCGGTTTCAGCCAAAAAAGCAAGCTCATGAAGGTATTCTTTTAGCTGCTGTTCTGTTTGCTGCTTGTGTACCAGGCCCACCAGGATCGCTTTTTCCTCTTTTGAAAATTTACTTTTCTTATCAATCAAAACGTATGCATTTTAAAAAAGGCAAAGGTAAACTTTGCGTAAATAAAAACGGATGCATCCATGCATCCGTTTTGTTGTATAAATGATCATACAATTAACTTATAAGCCGCTTAACGCTATGCCGATTGTATAGGGCCGCACTTCGGGGCCGGCGCCTTCGCGTATAAATTCATTGAACTGGTAGGTACCGAACACTGAAAACGGACCATATCCCACCCTTAAAGTACCTGCCAGGCGGGTGCTGTTAAAGTTCCTGCGGTCTTTCTGGCGGGCGCTGTACCCTCCATATCCCTCGCGGTCTCTGGTAAACTTTGCTTTGGTGTGTGCGTCTATCATCGTACCTACTTTTATGCCCAGTGCGGCTTTAAAGGTTTTATTATAGTTGGCCGGATTTGAAGCGAACCGGAGCTCCAGGGGAACTTCAAGATAGCTTGTAGCCAGTTTGTACCGCTTGTATTGAGTAACTGTATCGTGGGCGAAACTTAAAGGGTATTTTCTTAAATCGAGCGTGGTTTGTTTGAAAAAGATATTGTCTGTTCCCAGTCCCAACCCCAGGGCGGCGCTAAAACGTGCATCGGACTTAAAAGGGAAGTCGAACATAAAATGAACATTGAAAGTGCGGCTCAGCCCCCCGGTTCTGAGGGTATCCGGAGCGCCTGACCAGCCATGATAGCCCAATTGAAGCATAAAATGATCAGCAGCCCGGCGCGACAACTGATCCTTACTCCACTTTTTGGCGGTAGGAACGGTTACCACGCTGTCAGTTTCGGTTTGAGCGAATAAAAAATTACCACATACTATCAATGAAATGATCAGTAATAAACGCTTCATAATTTTAATTGAGTGACAAATGTATCCTGCACCAGGTTAATAAAAGGTTAAAGAGGGTATATAAACACCGGCATGCAGCCGAAAACGAGTTGCTTTCTGTTGGGAAAACACGCTCTTCTGCGGATCCTGCCTCCGACCGAATCGGGGCGACCCTTTAAGTGGACCCTGCTGGGCTCGAACCAGCGACCCTCTGATTATGAGTCAGATGCTCTAACCGGCTGAGCTAAGGGTCCGTTCCCCATACGGGGGAAATAGTATAAATAAAGTGAAAGAACTTGGTTGTTTTCGGCAACGGAAACCTGCCAGGTTTCTTTTGCGGAGTGCAAAGGTAGAAAAAAACATCATTCCGAATAATTTTTCTTCAGGCAGCTTATTTCATTACAAACTACTCTTTCCATAATATTATATTTTGTGTTAAAAAATGTAGTTTGCAGTTGTTATAGAGGATTGCACCTTATGAATAACCATGATAAACGATATATACTTATACTCCAGGAAAAAATAGCGGTTGATAACGATCAGCAGGCGTATAACGACCTGTTTGTTTTGTTTTATCAATCGCTGAGGCAATTCGCATTCTCTTTCCTCAAATCGAAGCAGCTTGCTGAGGAAGTGGTATCGGACGTATTCATTAAAATATGGCAAAAAAGAAGCTCATTGCATACGATCGGCAACCTTAAGTTGTACCTTTTTACCAGCACCAGGAATGTGGCGCTCAATTATATTAAAAAGCAAAAGGGATTGAATAACCTGCCGGCAGAGGATTATTGGGTAGAGCTGAACAGTATTTATTTCGATCCTGAACAAATGATGATCACAGCCGAAATGATAGCCCGGGTGCATGAGGCTGTACAAAGCTTGCCATCGCGCTGCAGGCTTATTTTTAAACTGGTAAAGGAAGAAGGGCTAAAGTACAGGGAGGTGGCCGAATTGCTTAACCTGTCTGTTAAAACAGTAGAAAACCAAATGACGCTTGCTTTAAAGAAAATAGGATCCGCTATTGGGTTCGATATCCACCGTTCTGTATCTTCTGTTAAGTATCTTTAAGCCAACCTGGCGTGTTATCTTTCCTTTTTATGTCATCTTGTCTTGTTTTTGTGCGAAAAAACTTGATTTTACCAAAGATCATGGCATAATTTTCGCACATTACTATGCCGTCCGGTTTTCGCAACCTACTTTTGTCCTCACCCTCCAATCCTTTGCAAATAACCTTCACAAACATTTAGTATTTCCGTACCCCCTGTGAATCAACCAATTATTTTGTAGCCTCCCTTTTTGGAACCATTATTGCAAAACGGGAGCAAACCAAAAAATTGAGTTTATGCAAAAGATGATTTTAAAAGGTTTTGGTTGTTTCATTGTTCTTGTGTGCTTTTCATTTGTTGGAGAGGCTAAAGCGCAGGATAACTTCGATGCCCAAAAGAAAGACGCTGATACCAGCATTGCTACACCGGAAATAGTGATAGCAGCTGCCGTTAGTTCACCGGCTATTACCGCTGAACAGGCAGACAACAGGGACCTGGCAATGGAAAATACTGCCGCCCGGGCAGGAGATGCACTGGCAGCAAATCCGGTGCTGGCAGCAAAACAGGAGCTGTTTAAGCAATTACATCCTTTATCCATATCATTTGTTCAGGCATACCAGAAAAAAAATGAGCAAAAGCTCGAACGCATCCACACCAAATTTACCCGTCAGTTCACATTGATAGACAATGTGATGATGAAATATGAATTGCCCCTGCATCTTAAATATCTTGCTATTATTGAGTCTGAAATGCATAACGGGGCTGTATCCAATAAAGGAGCAGTTGGTCCCTGGCAGTTTATGGCTCCCACCGGGCGGTTGATGGGGCTTACCATTAACAAACATAGGGATGAAAGGCGCGACCTGGCTAAAAGTACGGTAGCGGCCGCCAAATATCTTAAGGTATTGTACAGGCAGTTCGATGACTGGTTGCTGGTTATAGCTGCATATAATTGTGGCGCTTCAAGAGTAGAATATGCCATCAAAAAAAGCAATAGCCGTGATTTCTGGAAGCTCCAGTATCATTTGCCTGCCGAATCAAGAGCGCATGTTAAAAAATTCATTGCGGCCCGCTATTTCTTTGATTGTAAGGCTGCTGAATCTGCAATGGGGCTGCTGAATGTAGACAAGCTTTCGCAGGATGAGATCAATAACGCGGCTGAGCTGCGTATTACAGGTAAATACCGGAGCGCTGTAATGGCTAAAATGCTGGGAATGGAACAGCTTACTTTTGATAGTTATAACCCGGGTTTTGATAAGGAAGTAGCGGTGAACGGGTATGATTTAAGATTGCCGAAAGACAAAATGGAACAGTTCAATGCCCAAAGGCAGGACATACTGGCCGAATCCATCCAGGCTTTATTAAATGAAAACATAAGCATCATCAGCGCCGAAAATAAGGAGCAGTATCCCGATGCTATTCAGTTGAGCAAGCCTAAAGCGGCTACTATTGGTGAAGATGGCAGGGCCAGGAAGAAAATAATATAAACGTATTTTTCACGATCATAACCGTACAGTGCTGAATTAACCATTCAGCACTTTTTTTATGGCCGCAGCTTTCAGCAGGCATTCTTCGTGCTCCTGAACGGGATTGCTGTAATAAGTAATGGCGGAGCCTGTTTGAAACGACAGGTAATGTGTAAGCGCGTTGTAAAGTATGCTCCGTATTACCACGTTAAAATCCATGTTTTTTTCCGGGGTAATATAGCCCACGGCTCCTGAAAACAAGCCGCGTTTTGTTCTTTCGTATTGCTCAATCAGTTCCATTACCCTTCGCTTGGGCGCGCCGGTCATGCTTCCCATGGGAAAGGTAGCTTTAAATACATCCGTTACCGGTATGTTTTCCGGCAGCTTGCCACTAATGGTAGAGATCATTTGGTATACCTGGGGGAAAGCGTAAATGCCAAAAAGCTCTTCCACTTTTACAGAGCCTTCTATACATACTCTCGAAAGGTCGTTGCGCACCAGATCTACTGTCATGATATTCTCTGCCCTGTCCTTGGCGCTGTTCAATAAGCCTTGTTTGCTAAGCTCATCATGCGCCTTGCTGTGCCGGTGTCGTTGGGAAGTTCCTTTTATGGGTTGTGATATCAATGTGCTGCCATTTTTTTTAAGATACCGTTCAGGGCTGGCGCACAGCAGGTATTGATTATTAACGCGGTAGTACGAAGAAAACGGGTTGGGAGATTCCTGCCCGAGAGCCTGGTATACCCGTAAAGGATCAATTTCAGCCGCTTCCATATAAAATTCCTGGCAAAAATTGATTTCATAGCAATCGCCCCTCAAAATATGCTTTTGTAACTGTTGCACGGTAGCTATATATTCCTGCCGGGTGAATCTTGATTGGATATCTCCGGTTTTTGCGGCAGCGCCCGTTAATGGAATATCGGCGTTTAAAATGTTTTGGGCTATCTGCTCATGCTGGTGAAAAGCGCCGACAGAGAGTTCGTTCTGCCTGAGTATGATCACTACTTCGGGAACGAAAAACAAAAGATCGGGAAAGTGTATATGATCCGGGTTGCCGGAAGTGAGTTGCTCTGTTTCGTTTTTAAGATCGTAAGCCAGGTGCCCGAAAAGCCAGTCGTTGTTGTTATCAAGAAAATGCTGAAGCTGTAAAAAAGCCCTGCCGGCAGGTGCGGCAATTTTACTGACAGCACCGGCTCCTGCCAGGCATTCTATTTCCTGGTGAGGCAGACGGTACTGATGGTTATCTAAAAAACAACAGATGTTGAACTGGTTTGCCCAATTCAACATCCGCCATTTTGTGTTTAAAGCATTATCAACAGGAAAAGAACGAAAAGTTCGTTTCACAATAAATGATTAGTAGTCGTCGTCATCGTCGTCAAAGCCGCCACCGCCGTCATCAAACAGCCCCATGTCTTTGAACTCATCATCAATACCCAGGTCATCGTCATCCTCCTTACCCTTTTTGCCGGGGCTTTTTTTGGATTTTGATTTGGGAATATCAAACTCGTCAAAGTCGGGATCCCAGTTGTCCTCTTCATCTACTTTTTCCCAGTCATCTTCTATATCCACATCTTCATCATCGTCATCATCGTCCGATGAAGACTTTGCCCCTTTCTTTGCGGGTTTTTCATCCATTTCAATATCCTCCTCCTCATCGTCATCCTCCTCCTGTTTTTTTGATTTGGAAGATGCCTTTTTGGGTTTTTCCTGATCATCGCCAGCAGCAGCACCCTTACTGTTTGATTTTTTTGATTTTTCAGATTTTGCCATAGTCTGAATAATTAACAACGTAAAATTTCTACGAGATTTTTAAATAGCCAAATAATTTCAAAAATAATTTTTATTGTTATACAATACAACAATTATAAGGTGGGAATTATCTGGTCTCTGCCAGGCCCGTTAGAAATATAGCTCACTTTTACCCCCAGGTAATTATTAATGTGATCTACATAATATTTCATTGCTTCGGGCAGGCCCGCCGGGTCACACAGTTTGGATATATCCTGTTTCCAGCCGTTAAAAGACCGGTAAACGGGTTCAATATCAACCTTGGTCATCTGGTAAGGTACCTGTGTTTGTTCCTTACCATTTATTTTATAGGCGCCGCAAACTTTTAATTCGGCAAAAGCGTCCAGCACATCGGCTTTGGTCATAACCAGTTGTGTTACGCCATTTACCATACAGGCAAACTTAAGCGCTACAAGGTCAATCCAGCCGCATCGCCTTGGCCTGCCGGTGGTGGCACCGAATTCGTTCCCTGTTTTACGCAATTCCTCACCTGTAGCGTCGTGCAATTCGGTAGGGAAGGGGCCGCTGCCTACCCTTGTACAATAGGCTTTGGTTACACCAATTACTTCTTTTATTTTTTGAGGAGCTACTCCCAACCCGGTACACACACCTGCAGAAATAGTATTGGAAGAAGTTACGAACGGAAAAGTTCCAAAATCAACGTCCAGCATGCTTCCCTGTGCACCTTCCGCCAGCACTTTTTTGCCCTGGCTTATCTTTTCGTTGATGAAGTATTCGCCGTTCACGATCTTGAACTTTCTCATAAACTCAATTCCTTCAAAAAACTCATCTTCCCAGGCAGAAATATCCTCGTTAAAATGCATGCTGTCCAGCAGCTTCTGGTGCTTAAGCCTTAGCCGGATGTATTGCGTGGTAAAATTTTTGTCGAGAATATCACCCACACGCAAAGCATTGCGCCCGGTTTTATCCATGTAAGCCGGCCCTATACCTTTTAATGTAGAACCGATCTTATCGTTTCCTTTTAAGGTTTCAGAAGCCTTATCTAAAGCCCTGTGTGTTGGCAGTATGAGATTGGTTCTTTGAGAGATATACAGGTTTTGCGTATAATCCACACCAAAGGAAGCTACCGTTTCACATTCCTTTTTTAAGGTTACGGCATCCAATACCACTCCATTACCAATAAGATTTACCGTATTGCTATGAAAAATACCTGAAGGTATCTGGTGCAGAACTATCTTCTTGTCTTTTACATACAAGGTATGACCTGCATTGGGACCGCCCTGGAAACGGGCAATCACATCGTAAGAAGGAGCAAAATAGTCAACAATTTTACCTTTACCTTCATCGCCCCACTGGAGGCCTAATAGTACATCAACCATTTAAAGCAAGTTTGCAAGAGCGGCAAAAATATGCGAATGGCGGCAATAAGGAAAATAAAAAGCTGTAATTCATTTTTGGATATAGCCGGGGCGCACAGTATGCGGAATTTATTAAGTTCCCGGGCTATTGTTATCCGCGAACAAATTTCCTGCATCGTTCATCCACCCTTATCTTTGACCGTAAATAAAGAACGGTTAATGAGTCCTACACAAATTTCTTACCTCACGTTTGGCATTGTGCTGGTATTGGCTTTGATTTTTGATTTGGGTTTGCTGAGTAAGAAAAATACTACTATCACCATAAAAAAGGCTTTGTATCAAACCGTCTTCTGGGTGGGGCTTTCGGTAGCTTTCTGTATTTTTTTATGGTTCGAAGACGGGTCGAGGGTTGCCACCAAATATTTTACAGCCTATTTAATGGAATGGTCGCTCAGCATTGACAATATATTCGTATTCATTTTAATTTTCAGTTATTTTAAGGTAGAGGAGTCCGATACGGCCAGGGCATTGCTGATAGGTATTTTACTGGCCATTATTTTCAGGATCGCTTTTATTGCGCTTGGTATTGAGCTGATAGAAAGGTTTCACTGGATTTTATATGTATTTGGGTTCTTTTTACTGTATACCGGGTATAAGCTGTTTTTTAAAAAGGATGAAGAAGAGTTTAACCCCGGCGAAACAAAACTGTACCGGTTTATACAAAAATACCTGCGTTTTACCAATGTGGAGCCTAAAGGAAGATTTACCTTAACCCTGCACGGAAAAGTATATTTTACCAACCTGGCGGTAGTAGTGCTTATGCTGGCGGCTATTGATGTTGTTTTTGCGCTCGATTCTATCCCTACAGTTGTATCGCTGGTACGTGAAAAGGCTAATGTGCCTTTTTCGGAAGATGATATACTTGTGATTTATTCGTCGAATGTATTTGCCGTACTGGGACTTCGCTCACTGTTTTTTTTACTGAAAGGTGCGGTAAACCAGTTCGATTTTTTACAGCAGGGTATAGCGGTAGTGTTAATATTTATCGGCATTAAAATGTTGATCGAATATTTTAATATTCATATATCCATTTATATATCGCTTGGGGTAATTGTAGTTTGCCTGGTATCCTCCATCATCTACTCTATTTATCACAAGCGTAAAATGCCACAACAATCCCATCACACCCCCTAGTTTTGAGTGTATGCCAGTTCTGTATACCATCAGCCATATCGCGGAAATTGTGCATGGAAAGCTGAAGGAGGGCGCCGGCAACAGCAGCATTCAATACCTGGTTACCGACAGCAGGAAGCTGGTTCAGGCAGGTAATTCTCTTTTTTTTGCGCTTGCAGGACCACGCAGGAGCGGAGATACTTTTATAGCCGAATTATATAGCAGGGGGGTAAGGAATTTTGTAGTAAATACTGATTTTGATTGCAGCAAATACAGTGATGCCAATTTCATTGAAGTACCATATGTGCTGGACGCGTTACAGGCGTTGACTGCTTACCACCGCGCAGCATTTGATATACCGGTGATAGGCATTACGGGCAGTAATGGCAAAACCATCGTAAAAGAATGGTTGAACCAGTTGCTGGAAAACAGGTATACTATTGTAAGAAGTCCCAAAAGCTATAACTCGCAAATCGGGGTTCCCCTGAGCATATGGCAAATGAACCCTACACATACTTTGGGGATCTTTGAAGCGGGAATATCTCAGCCGGGAGAAATGCAGCGATTGACCCGGATCGTACAACCCGGTATTGGAGTGCTTACACATATCGGCGATGCGCATAACGAAAACTTCAACAGCCTGGAACAAAAAACAGAAGAGAAGCTTATGCTATTTACTTCTGTGCGATGGATGGTAGCCGGTGGAGACAATGCGCCGGTAAGAGCACTTATTGAAAAAAAAGGCCTGCCCTGCATATTCTGGGGCAGGAGTACCGGTAATCAGGTCCGGGTAATCACTGTTCAAAAGCAGGCATCCCATACCTGGATTGAACTGGAGGCAGAAGAAGGAAACGCGAGAGCAGGAGAGGCTATTGTACCTAAAGGCAGCTTTGGTATGGAGTTGCCATTTACCGACGATGCTTCCATTGAAAATGCGATTACATGCTATTGTGTTTTGTGGAAGCTGGGATACAGCAATGAAATGATAGCGGAAAGAATGCGCTTGCTGAAACCCGTGGAAATGAGGCTGGAAATGAAGAGAGGGATCAATAACTGCTCGGTGATCAACGATAGCTATATAGCTGATATCAGTTCGTTGAAAATAGCGCTTGATTTTTTACAACAACAGCGGCAGCATAACAGTCATACAGTTATTCTTTCTGATTTTTTTGAAACCGGTATACCCGAAGCGCCATTGTATGCGGATATAGCGAATATACTCCGTCAAAAAAAGATAAGCAGGTTTATTGGCATAGGCACGAAGTTGCAAAAATACCAGCCTCTGCTCAGCACGGTATGCGATGATGCATCCTTCTTTGCTTCAACCGAAGATTTTATCCGGCGTTTTCACAGCAGCCGGTTTCATAACGAAACGATACTGATAAAAGGCGCCAGGACTTTTGGTTTTGAGCGCATTAGCTCGTTGCTGGAGCAAAAGTCTCATCAAACCGTATTGGAGGTGAACCTGGGCGCTATCGTGCACAATCTTAAGCAGCACCAGCAATTGTTGCAACCGGCAACACGCATTATGGCAATGGTAAAGGCGTTTTCGTATGGCAGCGGAAGCTTTGAAATAGCCAATATATTACAATTTCATAAAATTGATTACCTGGCGGTAGCGTATACAGATGAAGGGGTGGAACTGCGCAAATCGGGTATTGGCCTGCCGGTCATGGTAATGAACCCTGAGCCGGAAAGTTTCGCGCTGCTTACGGAGTATCATCTTGAACCCGAGCTTTTTTCATTTCCGATACTGTTTTCCTTCCGCGATTTTTTAAAGGCACAGGGTATGCAGCATTATCCCGTACATATTAAAGTTGATACAGGCATGCACAGGCTGGGCTTTGAAAAAACCGATGTGCCTGCCCTGGCGGAGGCGCTTGCCGGCAGTACGTTGTTCAGGGTGCAGTCTGTGTTCAGTCATTTGGCCGGCAGTGAAGATCCGGGGCTGGATTATTTTACACAGCAGCAGGTAGAAATATATACAGATGCCTGTACAACATTGCGAATGGCATTGCAATATGATTTTTTGCGGCATATTGCCAATTCGGCGGCTATTGCCCGTCATCCCTGGCTTCATTTCGACATGGTTCGCCTGGGCATTGGCTTATATGGAGTAAATACCCCGGGGTCGTTAAAGCTGGATTTGCGCGAAGCGGCTACTTTAAAAACTACCATCGCGCAGATCAAAAAAGTTCCTCCGGGAGATACTGTGGGGTATAGCCGCAAAGGGGCAATAGCGAAAGAGAGTGTGATCGCAACCATCCGTATAGGATATGCCGACGGCTACCGCAGGGCGTTCAGCAACGGAGTGGGCAAAGTGCTGGTGCGTGGGCAACTGGCGCCGGTTACCGGCAACATAGCCATGGATATGACCATGATTGATATTACCGGTATCAGGGGTGTACAGGAAGGCGACGAAGTGATTGTTTTTGGGGAAGCATTGCTTGTTACAAAACTGGCGGAATGGGCGCAAACCATTCCTTATGAGATCATGACGGGCATATCGCAAAGAGTGCAGCGTGTATATTTTGAAGAGTAACATCATTCCGGGTATTTATAACCTGCTTGTTTTCTGTTACTTGTAACTGGTAAGCCGGTTCGTTTCTACCGGAAGAGAAATACGCTTTTTTTCTTAAAGGGAATCTTAAAAACCCCTATTTTTGCACCCCGTTTTTATATGTCAATTCGATTTACGTATAAATAACAATGGCATGGCGACGTGGCCTCCCGAATCCCGAATGTTTGGGGATGGGAAGCAGCGTACAGGATTCATATCCGCCGTGGCGGAGAAGGGTTCAAAAAAATTGGCGAGGTAGCTCAGTTGGTTAGAGCGCAGGATTCATAACCCTGAGGTGATGGGTTCAATTCCCATCCTCGCTACTAAGCTCCAGTGACATGGAGCTTTTTTATTTTTGCATCACTATGAATTACACAGTATACATTCTCTGGTCAGAGATACACAAAAAACATTATACCGGCTTTACCTCCAATCTCACAGAACGATTACGATCGCACAATGAATATGGAAAAGACTGGACTGCCAGATACAGACCATGGAAATTGATTTTTACAAAACAGTTCAAAGAAAAACCCGAAGCCCTGTCTTACGAGAAATGGTTAAAATCGGGAGTGGGAAGAAAATTTATTCAAGCCCTTCAACACTAATGCAGGATTCATATCCGCCACAGGCGGAGATGGGTTCAATTCCCATCCTCGCTACCAGGGTTCCAGTAACACGGAGCCCTTTTTTATTATCATATTCTTTGCTCGATAATCCTTGTTAATATACTTAGACGCTTCTATTTTTTGCCCAATTTTTCATTTAATGCTTTGTATTGCTCCTTGTGTTTTTCAGGATTTTTTTCTTTCAGTTTTTGAAGATTTTGCAGTTTCCACTTGATAGATAGGAAGCGCTGAAAATCATAAATGCTCCAATCGGGGGGTCACATTTTTGACACTTAAAAGAAACGCTTTATCTCTATCAGTCAAATGCTTATGAATTGTTGTAACGAGTTTTTTTCTGACGTTTTCGTATTCCTCATAGCTGAATTCTTCATCCGTCATGCCCGAGAATTGGTTGGCAAGGGCAGATTGCTGATCCTGCAAGTTCGGTGTAATAACTTCATGGATCGGTCTGTCACTACAAAGCAAACAAAGTAAGAAGCCTTCTTTTACTTCTTGGGTAAATCCTTCTTTTTCCAGCAGATACTTCACATCGAATAGATCGCGTGGGTGTTGGCGGTCAAGGGCGGCAACTATTTTCCCGCCGAATAACTGCCCTAATGAGACAACTGGTATCGTGCAAAATACTTCAAACTCATTTTGCGCTTTTTCGCACAACGGCATTTCTTTCGGCTCTGTCAAAGCTCCCCTGTTGACCAAGTTGACTTCGATTTTTATATCCCCCTTTTTTGCTGAAACCTGTAATTTACCTGCATCCAAACGCGACGTGATGCGTACATCGGGAACAACTTTTTGGATATTTGACTTTATTCTTTCCAGTGCCTCTGCAATATGTTTTATAGATGTATCTCTGTCTTCAATCGGAAGATAAGTAAGATCAATATCTACCGACAATCGCGGCATATCACGAACAAAAAGATTGATCGCCGTACCCCCGTGAAGCGCAAAGCATTTTTCTTTGGCGACCTCCGGCAATACCGTCAATAATAGTCCTACCTGCTGCCTATATACTTTTTCCATGTTCTTCCAATTCTCTCGGAACGGTTATGCCGTATTTCTCTATAAACACTCCGTTTGTAACGATGCTGCGTTTACCCTTTCCTAAATTCACATTTTTAAGATCAAGATGCTTGACCCAACTGTGGTCGGCTTTCTCAGCCATGTACAGAAACAACCGTTTTACTTTTACCGACTGACAGTTTTCAAGCAATATCTGTACTTGCTTTGGCGGAAGATTATTCAGTCCTTCCATAAGCTCAAAACATTCCATGAGTTCCTGTTTTTGAGGAGCCAGGTATAAACATTCCATGAGCGCGCGGGTTGCTCCTGAAACCTTTATCGAAAAACTTTTTACTTCAACTTCCGTAAGTCCTAAATCTGCTGGGAGAAATGACGTTTCATAGTAATCCAAATGTACACCCCAATCATATTTTTTAAACCAGGTGGGGAGTTTCTCACCCCTACCGCCGAACAAAACAACTTTATAGGCAGCCAATTCCAGATAATGGGCTTTACCCAACAATGAAAGAGCCGTGCGTCCTCCGGGGTGTATGGTTAATCCGGCTTGGCTTTGCAACGCATACATAGCTCCTTCGTAGCCGACTTTATCATCGGTGCGTATGAGCGCGCCTTTACCGATAGATGCTAACCACTTTGCCTTTCGGTAATGCTTTTGTAAGTCGATGCTATATCCCCGTTCGGCAAGCCAGGAAGATAGAAGAACGATACCCGAAGGCTGTTCCTGCAGGAGTTGGTTTATTTTTGTTTTATTTACAGTAGTCATACTACCCTTATATCACTTTATTTAAACTAGTTCAATGGAATAGTTTATAATTATTCATTTAAAGGTAGTAAAACTACCCCAATTCAACATATTTTAAACTATTATCGCTACTAAACCAACGAGTTGAAATGTATGATGAGATTTTAAACCAATCGGTTAAAAACCACCATTACGGCAGAGCGGTAATAACCAATAAATCCTGAACCATCTGGTTTAAGCTGAATTCATCTAAAGCGGATTCAGTTGATATCCCGCTTAAATAATGGGAGTTTTTCACACCCTCACCCGCAATCTGTTTAGATAATTCTCCCATCCTCGCTATACTTTTCTCCCAGTTGGGAAAATCCCACAAAAATGAAGCGGCGATTTTTTAAAAGGAGTTGCCGTTTTTTATAGCCTGTTTCGCGAGACGCTTGATATAGATTTACACAAAGTATTAAACACTACAATTAGTCGAAGCGCTCTGATAAACGGCGAGTTTTACCGCAAAATAACAAGAACTATAATGGTTAAAATTAGCTGGCAGCGCTTTAAAATTTAAAGAGTTGAATGACCCTTTTCGGGGTTTAGTGGGTGGTGATATAACGAACTTTTGGCGCAAACAGCAAAAAGTGCTTCTAAATTGACATGAATAGCCACTTCACGACAAAACAATCTCCATTTTTGACGCAAAAATTATATTTACGACAAAAGAGTATTATTTTTGACGTAAAATAGGAATTTGGGTAAACAGCAGACGATATTAGACGACCTAAGGACCATTACGGAAGCCTTGAAGCAATTTCCGGATGGGGCTGCTATTGACGATATCAGGAGGACTAGCTCTCTGACCATCAGTCTGCGAAGCTTTCAAAGAAGACTGGAGAAACTGATGGCAGACGGTATCGTGGAATTAACAGGTGCCACGCATACGGCAAAATATATTCTGAAAACCAAACCGGAAACGAATAAGGCGCCCGAAAAGGAGACGGTCATCCCCCTCTCCGCAACTTCCCACGAGATCCTGAATATATTATCGGTACCATTTGAAAAGAGAAATAAAACTTCCTATAACAGGCAGTTTCTTGATGCTTACCGCCCGGGCGTGGACTTTTACCTGAGCGCTGAAGAACGAATTGAGTTAGCAAAGGAATCAGCCACGCTATTAGGAACTGATCAGCCGGCAGGGACTTATGCAAAGAATATTTTACAGCGGCTGCTGATTGACCTTTCCTGGAACTCAAGCCGCCTGGAAGGAAATACCTATTCATTACTGGATACTGAACGCCTGTTGTCGCAGGGAGAGCCGGCAGCGAATAAGTCGGCTATGGAAACACAGATGATACTGAACCACAAACAGGCTATAGAGTTCATGGTAGCTGGCGCCGGCGAAATTGACTTTAACCGGTACACCATTACAAATCTGCATGCCATGCTTGCCACCGATCTGTTGCCGGATCCTGCAGCGCCGGGCAGGTTAAGAAGTTTTCCCGTAGGCATAAAAAAATCAGCCTATACGCCAACTGCGATTCCGCAACTGATCGAAGAAATGTTTGGAGTGATGCTGGACAAGGTGATCCAAATACCCGACCCCCATGAGCAGGCGTTCTTTATTATGGTACATCTTCCATATTTGCAACCATTCGAGGATGTAAATAAAAGGGTATCGCGGTTGGCGGCAAACATTTCACTGAACAAACATAACCTGGTACCCCTGTCTTTTATCGGTGTTCCGGATGACCTGTATACTCAGGGATTGCTGGGCGTTTATGAACTCAACCGGATGGAGCTGCTAAAAGATGTTTTCCTGTGGGCCTGTCGCCGCTCTGCTGACCGGTATGCAAGTATCAGGCAAACTATCGGGGAACCCGATCCATTCCGGATAAAATACCGGCCACTGCTGCAGTCGATGATGACTGAAATTGTGTCGCAGGGGCTTGACCGGAGCATGGCAGAAATCGTGATCAAAGGGCAGGCGCTACATTTACCTGCAGCGGATAGCGACCGGTTTATCGAGCTGGTCGAAACTGAGCTTCTGAATCTGCACGATGGAAACTTCGCGCGTTACCGGGTAACGCCCGGGCAATTTGAACAATGGAAAAAGGTTTGGAACAAGTAATTTAGTTCTCCCCGGGTTCTTCTCTGCTAAGTTACAAGAACAAGGCCATTTGTTTTTCTGGTTAGATATTCACGATTTTTTGAGTCGTAAAAGATCAATATATAAAGGATGCTCGTCCGAATATATTGGTTTACAGTAACTATGGGTAGTTGCAAACAAGGGATTAGTTTGTATTTCCGAATACTTAATCATTTCATTTTAGCTGGTATGCGCACCATTATTTTTGTAACTTTATATGTTACTTAATGTGGAAACTGTTTGCAGTTTAAAGATAGATAAGCAAGCTACTCCGTTAAAGTTATTACTATGGAACTGATCATAGATTTTGATAACATCAAAGACTCTTCCAAAAAGGAATGGTTAATCCGTACGCTTAAGCTAATGGGTATCGGATTTCATACCAGGGAAGTACCTCAAACATTGGAGGAGTATAACGAAGATCTTGAAAGAGGGAATGCTGAAATTGAGAAAGGAAATTTCACTACAATGGATGATCTCTTAAAAGAAATGGAAAAATGGTGATAGTATGGGAAAATGACGCTAAACGGGAATTACGAAAAGCTTATGAATATATTCTGCAGGATTCTTACCAAATGCAATTAAAGTACGCCCGCGTATAATAGATGCGGTGCTTGGCTTACCTTCTAATCCCGAAAAACATACTCTACAAGTATAAAAAAGATAATGATGGTGGCTGGCGTGCATTTGAGCTGCACCGGTACAGAATATCTTATCGTGTTATGAGAAATGAAATACGTATTGTTCGCTTACGGCATACAAGCCGCGCACCACTTTTCTGTCGCCTACTGGCGACAAACTTACATGAGAGTAACAGTTTATTTTTCTTTTCTCCTTGCTATCATATCCCTTATTCTTCGGGCGCTCTCATAATCTTCTTTGGAAAGAACATCCTGTAATAATGCTTCCAGTTCGTCAAGAGAGTATTCGGCCAGTGAACCTCTCAGCATCTGAAACTTATCTGCCGGAGGCTGAATATTCAATTGATTCAACAGCCCTTCTGTAATAAAAACAGGACTGTTAAACCTGATTGCCAGTGACAAGGCATCACTTACTCTTGCATCAATTATTCTTTCTTCTCCATTCTGAAGTATTATCATTGAAGCGTGAAAAATACCTTCTTCTACTGTATGAATGAATACTTCTTTTAACTGGCCGCCAAGAGCTACAATAGTATTTTTAAACAGATCATGCGTTATGGGACGTAATAACTGCATACGCTCAAGATGTATGGCAATGGATTGTGCTTCGAAGGGACCAATAATAAGCACTACTCTTCTCTTGCCATGAACCTCCTCCAACACAAGAGAAAAGTTGCCGGGCGAGCTTTCACTGTTGCTTAACGCTATTATCTGCACCTCTGTTTTTTTCATTTGTTTATGTTAGAATAAACCGGCACAATTTGTTTACATCATCAAAAGGAGCAATTACATAACCATCACTCTTCAGTTTGTATAGTCCGTTCTGTTCGATTTCTATAGTATAGTTGTGCGGCGCTGCTATAATATAGCCTGCATCGCTTATCAAAGGTATTTTATAAAATGCCAATGCTTCCAGCAATATATCTTTTGCCTGTTGCTGTATATTGATTGCGGTCATAAATGTTTATGCGATATTATGATAAATAACATAGCCGCCGTATACCAGGCACAATCCTGAAGAAATTAAGATTAAGGCGGTACGTAATCCGGGCCGGTTAATTATTTTTTTTGAAAAGGGAACACTCAATAAACCTGATACCAGTAACATGCCTGCAACAGCACCCAAACCATATAATAAAAGGTACAGCATACCCGTACCCGGTGATGAAAATTGTGATATAGCCAGCGCTACCAAAGCGCCGCTGCCTGCCAGTCCGTGTACAAGCCCTATACCGTAAGATGTTTTATGAAGGTTTTTTTCAACCGCATCTATAGGTGCATGTATATGCGTTTGTTCATTAACTCCCCCATGCACATGCGTGTGGCGATGCACAATGCCCTCTTTATTCCTGAAAAATTTGTACAGGCGATATACAGCAACAATAATCAGCATCAAACCAACAACCGCCTCAAAATAAGAAAAGGCTTGCTCAGGGATACCCGCTTTAAATACAAGCATCAGCAAGCCGATAACCGCTATGGTTGAGATATGCCCCAAGCCCCAGAATATACCATCTTTTGCAGCAGTTACAACAGAACGCCTTTGCGATACAATATTTGATACAGCCAGAACATGATCCGCTTCTAAAGCGTGAGTGAGCCCTGCGTATAACACCACCAATACTGATAAGCTTTCCATTAACAAACTTTAAATTGTAGAAAATAATATTCTGTGATTTCCTGTATCGGCCACTACCAGCGTATCACCGGTTGCATTAACGGCAAAAGGCCAGTACATCTCATTGGCTACAGTTGTTTTCATGTTCAATGAGCTCTCCCCGATTATTTCAAAATGTTTTTGTCCTATCAGGGCATCTGCAGATGTTCCGTTTGCTGCAGGTATATCATTCCACAACAATATCCTGCTGTTGCCGGTATCCGCTATAGCTATACCGTTTTTTATAAAGCATGCATCATAACACCAGTTGAGTGTATGTGCTGCAGGTGTAAGCCGGAACTGGTTTTGACCATTATTTTTTAGATCGGGCTGCCCCAAAATAATTGCTGCTTTTTTGTTTAACGCATCTTTCCAGTTTTTCCAATACAATACACGATAGTATTGTGTGTCTGTAATAAGCAGCCTGCCGTCTTTATTTATTTTTACAGAATAAGGCCATACAGCGTTATCGGGGTCATAATCCCTGCTTTCAAAATCTTCCTGGCCTATTACTGCTGATGCCGCAACAAAATTTTGGGTTGGAATATTTTCATAGAATAATACCCGGCGGTTCCCCGTATCTGCAATCCATAAACTTTTCCCATCGCTGAATAAGCCGTAGGGCCAATATAAACTTTGCGCACCTGGCTTTTTGCCGATTCCTTCAACATTAGGCTCATTCCCTTCAAAACCAGGTTGACCAACAACTATATCTGCAGGCTGATGATTATACCGGGGTAATTCATTCCATATCAATACACGGTGGTTCCATGCATCGGCCACTATTAACTTCTCTTCATTTGCCCATATTCCTGAAGGATACTGAAGGGTGGTATCATCCGCTCTCGCCCTGCTGTTATCGCAATTGGTTTGCTGTCCTAATATAATATCCGGTTCGGTAGTTATATTGCTTTGCCAATGCTTCCATAACAATACCCTGTTTTTACCGGTATCACTTACAGCCAGTATATTGTTGTGTAAACACGCACCTCTCGGCGCCAGTAGTCCACCGGCAATATTTTCAATAAAGGCTGTGGGCTTAAAATTGTTTGTATGGGGTATTATAGCATTCATTTGTCAAACTAACATATTCTTGGTAATTGCTCACCCGGCAACATATTTACCACCCTTCTGCCTCCGATGGCGCTTTGCAAAATTACTTTTGCAGGGTGCTCACCTGTAATGCTGCCAATAACAGCGCTGTTCAACCCATTTGCATCCTGTCGTAAATTGTTCAACACTTCAGCTGCAACAGCGGCATCAACTACAGCAACAAATACACCTTCATTGGCAACATATAGTGGATCCAGCCCCAGCATTTCACATGCGCCTGCAACCTGCTCTTCTATAGCAATATCTTTTTCCCGTATATCTATTCCTTTTTTTGCATCAACAGCTATTTCATTAAGCACGCCGGCCAAACCGCCACGTGTGGCATCTCTTAAAAAATGTATTTTATCGCCATATATATCAAGCAATTTTTTTACGGTGAAGTTGAGGTTGATAGTATCGCTTGTAATATCCGTTTCAAATTCCAATCCCTGCCGTTTGCTCATAATGGCAATGCCATGTGCTGCTATTTTGCCACTTACAATTACAGCATCTCTATCCTTAATATTTCCCAGCCTGATATCAGCAGCAGCATGTACCGTTCCTATACCTGATGTATTGATGAATATTTTATCGCCCTTACCCTTTTCAACCACCTTGGTATCTCCGGTTACTACTTGTACCCCGGCATTATCACAGGCATATTTGATGCTCTGCAATATCTGCCAAAACTGTTCAACCGGCAGCCCTTCTTCTATTATGAAAGAAAGAGAAAGATACCTTGCCATGGCCCCGCACATCGCCAGGTCATTTACGGTTCCGTTCACTGCCAGCTCTCCAATATCGCCACCCGGGAAAAAAATGGGATGAACAACATAGCTGTCTGTGCTGAATGCCAGCTCTCCATCCAGGGAAAAAAAAGCACCGTCATGCTTTTCATCCAGCTTATCATTTTTCAGCATTTCAAAAACCCCGCTGTTCAATAAGCGCTGTGTCAGTATTCCCCCGCTGCCGTGTCCAAGATTAATACTGTCAAAATCAAATTTGGGCATCGGGCAGGATAGCTGCATCTTTATTTTTTTTGTTATACTCATGTCATCAGATTAAATGCTTTCTTTAAAAAAACAGTGTAATACCTGCCCGCAAAAAGAAAGGTGTGCCCGGCGTAAAATGAATTTCGCTTACAGGGGCAGGTTCATTATACAGGCGGCTTTCCGTATCAAATTGTGTTTCTTTCCATTTGGTATTGAAAATATTCTGAATGGCAATACCTGATTCCCATTTTTTTTGGGTATAATTTATCGCGGCATCGCAGATAAAATAACCTTTGGCTATTACGCTGTTGTCTTCATTGGCAGGCCGGCTGTCCATATAGCGGTAACGTATACTGCCATTCCATCCTGTTGATTTACGGTAGGTAAAACCACCGCTGCTTGTAAATACCGGCGCAAGCGGAATATAGTTCTCTCCTTTAGGCTCATCCATAGCGCGTGCATAAGTATAGTTGAGATCAATATCGGTATATAACCACCGGACTATCTCGTACCTGAGTGATGCATCCATACCTATTCTCCCCGTTTTTCCACTGGGTTCAATAATTCCGGCATCGCCTACATACACAAACTCCTGTTTCAGCCATAAATACCATAAGGCGCTCTGCAGCATAGCCTTTTTGCCTAATTTAAACACACCGCCTATATCCGTGCCCCATGCCGGGGTAACCCCGTTCTGCCCGTTTTTTTGTATCGCAACACGGGTATCGTTGCTGTGTATACCCTGACCGTTATACCAGTATAGTTTTATCGCATCGTTGATACTGTAATCAATATTAAGTTTGGGGCTTACTATAAACGAGTTGCCTGAAAGTGTTTTAGTCATGAGATGATCTGCGTAGCGGTTGGAAAAATAATCGCCCCGGATGCCTGCCGTAACGTCCAGTTTATTTGTCAGGGAAACTCTTTCTTCCACGAAGATGCCCCCGTTAAATTCATTTACATCTCCCTTCATTATAGATTTCAATAATGTTTTCCTGTTTTCGGTATTGCTTAATTCAATTCCTTTTACGTTATCATAACGTGTTTGTATACCCGCCCTGGATAAAGATGAGAATGAGCCTAACTGGTGGTCTTTCTCAATATTCGAAGTAAAGCCAAGTATATCACGGTTTTCTTTTTGCTTTATCTGGTCTCCTTTTTCAGGGCTTTCTAAAAAGAAAGTAAAGTTGGAATACAGTTCAAACCTGTACTTTGTATAATACAACTGGTTCTTCCACCTGATACCGTTATTAAAATTTGTAGTAAATGTATTGTTAACATTATACCTGCTGGTTTTACCGCCCTCTGTATTATCTATCGCACCATACCAGCCAATTAACCCGGAGGCAATAGCGCGACCGGGTATCTGCCCGCTGGCATTCCAGCCACTGGTAAATCCAGAAATATAAGAAGTGAGGGAGGAACGTTTACCAATTTGCGTATGGTATTTAAGTATTCCGTTAAAGCGTTTAAAATTCTGCGGACTTTCAAAATACCCTTTTGTATAAGAAGCTTCACCTGCAAAAATCAGGCTTTGGTTTTTATTCAGCCCGGAGGTTTTGTTTAAAAGATTAATACCTGTAACGGCTCTGAAAGTGTTAAACTGTCCTGCTTCAAGTTTAACAAAGTTACTTTGCAGGTGATCTTTTGTTCTGAAGCCAACGTAACCGGCAGTGGCAAAGTTTCCCTTATCGGAAAAGTATGGCCCTTTATTGAAATCTACTTTCTCTATCATTTCGGGAATAAGGAAATGAAGATCCGCATAGCCCTGACCGTGAGCGTGACTTACCATATTTACCGGTATGCCATCTACTGAAATAGCAATGTCCGTTCCGTGATCAATATCAAAACCTCTTAAAAAAATCTGTTCTGCTTTTCCTCCCCCGGCATGCTGACCAATAAACAAGCCCGGTACCATGCGTAATACTTCCTGTGAATTTACAACAGGGCGTACATCAATATCAAGATCACTGATGGTATGAAATATGCCGCTGCGTGCACCTCCGGATATTTTTACCTCCTGCAATGAAGTTATAACCGGATCAAGAAAAATTTTCCCGTCTTCCGCTATGTTGTTCATCATTATTTCTTTTTTGGCATAGCCAATGCAGGTTATTCCCAGTTCACCGCCATTGAAATTATTCAGTAGCACCATCCCCGATTCACCGGACAAACGGGTATAATTACCTGTGGTACTTCTGATAGAAGCACCGGCAACCGGCAACTTTGTTTCTTTATTAAGTAAATAAATCAGTTTTGGTTGTTGCTGTGCATTCAGTTGTAATAAAATGAAAAAGCAAAAAATGAAAGCGGTAGTTTTCATAAAGATCCTATAAAAAATAACCTGTTGTTTTATACCGGTTCTTCTGTGCAATTAAAATGATAATATACTGCGCATGCTCCTTCACTGCTTACCATTGGCGCGCCTAATGGATTAATCGGCGTACATTTTTTACCGAATTGCGGACATTGGGATGGTTTTTTTAATCCTTTTAATATTTCACCGGCAATACACTCTTTACTCTCCTCAGCTTTTGCAATAGAAATATTCATTTTTTTATTGGCATCAAAAGCCGTGTATTGTTTATTTACTTCGTAACCGCTAACAGGAATACTTCCTATTCCTCTCCACTCCCGGTTACTTACCTCAAATACTTTTTCAATTACTGCCCTTGCCTGCGGATTACCTTCCGGTCTAACAACTCTTGTGTACTGATTTTCTACGTTGTATGTTCCTGCTTCCAGTTGTTTTACCAACATCAGTATGCCCTGCAGTAAATCAACCGGCTCAAAGCCCGTTACTACAATAGGTATTTTATATTTTTCTGCAAGAGGAAAATATTCACTCATGCCCATAATTGTGCATACATGCCCTGCGGCAAGAAATCCCTGCACCGTATTGGTTTCATCCCGGATTAATGCTTCAATTGCAGGCGGCACCAATACATGCGAGGTGAGAATTGAATAATTTTTTAAACCTGCCCGCTCTGCATGTAAAACACTTAAAGCATTTGCCGGTGCGGTGGTTTCAAATCCTACCGCAAAAAATATAACTTCTTTACCAGGATTTTCTTTTGCCAGCTTTACTGCTTCCAGCGGTGAATACAGGATACGTACATCAGCTCCTGCCGCTTTGGCTTCGAGCAAGCTCTTTTTGCTGCCCGGCACGCGAAGCATATCGCCATAGCTGCACATAATTACATCCGGCTTTTCCGCAAGAAAAACAGCCTTATCTATAAGGTGCAGGGGCGTAACACAAACAGGGCATCCGGGACCATGCACCATATTTATTTTATCCGGCAGCATGGACAATATGCCATTCTTAACCAGGCTATGTGTTTGTCCGCCGCAAACTTCCATAATGGTCCATGGCTTTGTAACAACTTGCTGAAGTTCCGCCAGGTAGCTTTTTACCCGTGTCGCATCCCTGTATTCCGACATGTATTTCATTGTTGTATTTTTATTGATTTACAATAGCTGTTTATTTTTATTCAACCTGCCTGTCAACCTGTGTATGGTCAAGTAATTCGTCTATTTCCCCTATTTCCCTGAGGTACTCAAAGGTTTTCGCTGCTTCTTCTTCATCTACTTTACTAATGGCAACACCTACATGCACCAATACGTAATCGCCTACCTGCGCTGCGGGCAACATTTCCAGCGATGCTTCTTTTATGATACCGCCAAATGAAACTTTTGCCATTTTCACCAAGCCGTCATGTATTGTTTCAATACTTTGAATTTTTCCCGGAATTGCTAAACACATGGTTTAAATTTTTTAGATGTTTAATGATTTTTCAATTTTCTGCTGCCCGGCATGTTCCTGCTCATCTATTTTATGATCCCAGTATACCAACTGCCCGAATGAAATGTTTTCATCATTGGGTGAAAGTTGTTTATGGAAGTATAACTGATAGTTGCCCTCCAAACCCAGAGCGATCATCCTGCACAATAAACCATTTTGAAATACGCCGCCGCTAAAAGCGATCTTTTTTGCATTTTGCTTTTTAGCGATATATTCAATGCAGCTTACAAGTGTGTAATGAAATGTTGCGGCTATATAACCTGTATCTCTCCCATTAATAATATCTCCGGCAACGGCCTGCAATAGCAATGAGGGCGACAGTTCTTCACTATTATTTGCATATTGCCAGGTGCTTATATTTTCGTATCCATGCTTTTGGATGTATGCGGCTGCGGCATTTTCAAGCAGCATAGCTGCCTGCCCTTCATAAGTTTGTTCATCGCATAATTGCAGCAGGCATGCAACGGCATCAAATAATCTACCCATTGAGGATGATAACATGTATTGCCCCTGCTGCAACATGCTGTTGTACAGTTTCCATTCCCTGTCACTAAACTTTTGCTTGAGCAGCTCAAGCACTAAACCGCTATTTCCGGCAATGCACAATGCCGCCAGTTTTGGTTCACGGGCTGTTTTATCGTGCAATATATTTTTGAAATAGCCGAAATGAGCACATCGTTGCATGCCTTTATTTGCATAGATAAAAAACTCGCTGCCCCAAATTTGCCCGTCATCTCCCAGCCCGGTTCCATCCCATATTACACCTAATAAATGGTTACTGTTTAGTAGTTTATTTTCGGCAAGCACAGCGGCAAAATGAGCTTTATGATGCTGTACCTGAAAAAGTGATGCATTATACTGTAAGCTCAAATCATGCGCAAGCTGCTTGGAAAAGTAAGATGGGTGCTTATCTGTTATTAAATATTCGGGAATGGTTTTTAAAACTTTAAGCACATGATCAAGGGTATGCGTATAAGAAAGCTGCGCTTCATAATTATCCGTAGAGCCCAGGTACTGACTGATATACACAGATTGCTTATTGGAAACAGTAAAACTGCTTTTCATTAAAGCGCCTGTAGCCAATACTGTATGGTGTGTTTTGGTTTTGTATTGAAAATAGGAGGGCGCCATACCTCTTGAACGCCTTAATACAACAGGATGCGGGGAATGGTTGAAGCTGACCACTGAATCATCTTGCGGAACAAGTATCCTGCGATTGTGTATAAGGATTGCGTCTGCAATATCCGACAGCCTGTTTAAGGCTTCATTATCAGTATAGATAACCGGCGAACCACTGAAATTAGCGCTGGTAGCTATCAACGGTTTTCCAAATGTATTACTGACTATTTGCAGCAGTGGTGCGTAAGGAATCATAACGCCAAGCGCATCCAGTGAAGGAGCTATTTCATGTATCGCAAGAACACGGTGAGATGATCTCTGTAATATTGGAGCAATTACAACCGGCGATTCCTGAGAATGCAGTAAACGTTCTGCAGATTCACTAAGGTGCACATATTGCTTTGCATAGTCAACGGAGGGAAATAATACAGCGAATGGTTTATGCGGCCTGGATTTTCGTTTTCTCAATTGATCCACTGAAGCCGCATTGGTAGCATCGGTCATCAACAGGTAGCCGCCAATGCCTTTAACCGAAATAATTTTCCCATCGTGCAATAAGGTAACAGCCCGGGATATAACAGATGTATTTCCTTTTGCCAGCAATGTTTTATGGCTATCATATAGTGTAGTTTGAACACCGCACAATGAGCAGGAATTGGTTTGAGCATAATATCGCCGGTCAGCAGGCAGGTTATATTCCTCCAGGCATTGTTCACACATTTCAAAAGCTTTCATTGAAGTGTGTGCCCTGTCAAACGGCAAAGATTCAGTGATAGAATACCGCGGGCCGCAGGTAGTGCAGGTAATAAAAGGATATTGATAACGCCGGTCATTTTTATCATTCATTTCATTCCGGCAATCTTCGCATAATGCATAATCGGGCGTAAGCGGAATACCGGGATCGGCTGCTGTTGTACTTTCCCTGATATCAAAGCTGGTGAATACAATATTTTCAGCAATTCCTATACCGGTTTTTTCAATAACAGACAGCGGCGGGGCTGCACGCTTTATTTCTTCAACAAAGGCGATTGCAGATTCAAAACCTGTATTGATATAAATATGCACACCATCATTTCCATTGCATACATATCCTTTCAGTTGGTGGGCATTGGCTAAACGATATACCAACGGACGAAAGCCAACACCCTGCACAAGTCCTTGTATGTGGATATGAATGGTCATTATGATTATTGATGAAGAACGCATTGGGGTTTTGCCCAGCAGCGATAAGAACGATGCGCTGTTGCGATCTGCCTGCCGGACAGGCAGGCGCCACAAAAGTTGAGCGCAGCAGTGCAGCCGGGAACATATAAACCTATGCTTCTATTCCGGCCTTTTTCTTTTCAGCTACCTTTTGTTCCAGCCACTTACACCATTCATTCATACCTGCTCCGTTTAAACTGCTTATCGCAATCACTTCAAGATCCGGGTTGATGTCTTTTGCATCCTGTGTAACGGCTTCAACTGAAAAAGGAACATAAGGCAACAGATCCGCTTTACTCACCAGCATCAGCTCACTTGTTAAAAACATCCGGGGATATTTTTTCGGCTTGTCATCGCCCTCGGTGCTTGAAATTAAAGTAACACGGTAATCTTCTCCAAGATCAAAAGCGGCAGGACAAACAAGATTTCCAACATTCTCAATAAACAAAACATCAAGCCCTTCGTAATTGAAATGGTCGAGCCCCTGCAACACCATCTGTGCTTCTATATGACACATACCACCGGTAACAATCTGCAAACAATCAATGCCGGCTTCGCGTATGCGTATGGCATCCCGTTCTGTTTCAGGATCGCCTACCAGCACGCCCATTTTTAATGTATCTTTTAAACGCCTGCCTGTTTCCTGCAGCAGCGTGGTTTTGCCACTACCGGGCGAAGAACAAATATTCAACACGAGAATATCGTGTGGCGCGAGCCGGTCGCGAATGGCTTTTGCAACAAAATCATTTGCTTTTAAAAGATTAAGTGTTGTGTTTTCACATTGTACAGATCCCACCGGCGCCCTGTTGCTTTTAGGTTGACTCATGATGTGTTAAGCTATGGTGAACAATTTAATTGTGATTATTATTCTGTATCTTCAAATTCAACCTGTGTGATCAGCATTTCTTCTCCCTGAATAACCTGGTTGCCGGGTGTTTTGCATTCCGCACAAATAAATTTGTACTGCTGCACTTCTGTTTCAGCGCCACAGGCAGCACATTTTATTTTGATCGGCAATACTTTTACATGTAAGCTGGTTTTATTATAGCGGGGCTCATCAAGTAGTACTGCATCAAAAGCGCTTTGCATTAACAAGGGGTGCAGATTGGTTAGCAAACCCACTGTAAGATAAATGCCGCGTACTTTGTCCATCCGTTCGGGAAATTCATGTTCAAGCGTGCTGAAAATATTTCTTACCAGTGAAATTTCGTGCATGAATAGCAATCCATATTTGTTATGGTAAATGTAACATTATAAAACCGTTAAATGAGGAGATAAAAATATACTTAGAAAAAATTTTCTAATTTTGAAGCGTAGCAGCTTTTTGCTGTTGAATATCTTTTAACTTTTCCAGATGTTCTTTGGCGGATTGTATAATAAACTCATTACAGCCAAGCGCCAGGGCTTCATTGGCTTTAGCATACATATCTGTAAAACGTTCTTCATCAAAGCTAGACGTATTGCCTGCATACCAACTGGCTTCTAAGTAGTTTAACAGGGTCAGCGCTCTTTCCAATGGATATTTATCAGCGGTTTGCACATCCAGTGCCTCAAGGTACCAGTTAAGCGCTTTTTCAAAATTATCGCTGTGCAGTCCCCCGGGATATTTTGTAAATGCATTGGCCTGGCTGTTACAGATCACTGCAAATTCATATGGGAAATCTACTTTGTTATAAAAGTCAAGCGCCTCTTTAAACGAGGATACCGATACAGAAGCCCATACACTTTTTTTCTTTACTTCATCCGGTATTTCTGAATAGATAATGCCTAATTGATGATGTATATCTGCGAACAGCCAGGGCGCTGTTTCTCTTGTAAAGATTTTTAATGCCTGCTGATAGGTTTTTGCAGCCTGCTGAAAAAACTGGGAATTATTTTGCTGTGCCCACCGCCGCAAAATATTTCCTTTTTTCATAAAGGCATCTCCCAAAAGTTCTGTAATCGCTTCTTTTTCAAAATAAGCTATAGCCCTGTTAATATAGCCTAATGCTTCACTGAAACTATTGCTGATATTGGCTATATATGCCGCGTCAGACAATACCATTGCTGCTTCTGCATCCCGGTTGCGTGATTCATAATATTCGAGGCATTCCCATAAATACTGTTTATGTTTTTCAAGTTTTGTTTCATTATAAGGAACGGCTAATTGTTTCAGCCATATTACACAAAGTGTATGTTTTACTTCAATAGCTGCGCATAAGGGCAGTGTTTTCCTTAACTGTTTTTCAAGCAGTTCTTCAGCCTCTTCCAGTTGTCCTGCATCTGTTAGCAGCAGTGCGTAATGTTTGGTTGTAAAAGCGGCCAATTCCGGTGTACGGGCTTTTTGAATTGCGGCAATATATTCAGCTTTGAGCTCCTCAATATGTTTCGGTATTTCGAATAAGGTATAGTGATGAATAACCGCTTTATTGTGCAGCGGTATATAAGCTTTATCATTATCCCGGAACAATATATCAAGCCCGTTTTGCAGGCGGTTCATCATATCTGCCTGGTTCAGTAAAACAGGTTCTGCCTGCAGCAGGGGATATGCTTTTTCGTAATTATTGAGTTTAACATATATGAGCCCTAACAAATTTTGAGCTGTAAACCTGCTGCTTGAAAACAAAACCGGTGGCTGCATGTTCTTCCAGTCAGGAGTAACATGAATTACTTCACCGGTGACGATTATATCCGGCTCCTCATGTTGTGTGGTAATATGTACTAATTCATGTAAGCGAAATTCGCTGCTGATGATTTCCCGGATTTGAGGCAGCATATGTTCCGGTATGTTTATCGTAATCATGTTTTGTTTCAGGATAATTGTATGTTTAAAACCTTCATCACTGCATTCACCTCATATGCTAATTCCCTGCTGCTGTCATCCAGATCGTGATCTAAAATGATGCTCAGTATATCCATGCTCCGGTCGCCTTTGTTGTTTCTATATTTTAAAACACTGTTGGTTGTTTTGTGTAATGCTTTAAAATCTTCATCATTAAATGGTGCAAGCATTAAATTTTTTCTTTGAGGATAGTATACCCAACATACCCTCTCAGTTTGTGAAAAAAGCCGGGCTATTATCCCGCTACTGATAATAATATGTGCATTAGACAGGCTGACCATAGTATACAGCAATATCTTTTTTTATATGGTTTACCACTTTATTACCGGCATTTTTTACAGCTTCGCCTAATTGTATTTCCAGGCTGGTATCATCCACAGCAACCAGGTAAACCGTTATATCATCCGGATACTCCTCTCTTAATATTTTTTTTGCATAACTCAATGCCTGGTCCCATTTAAGGCTGTGCAGGAAAACCATCGGATCATCCTGTGGCGCTTTCATTACTTCTTCTGCCGGTAGCCTGAATATTGTACCTGGCGGCTCGCCTGTATTGATTACAGCGTCGGCAAGAATAATTTTATGATGCCCCTTTAGTTTATATAACACTTCAAATGCGCCGGTACCCATATCAAAAAAGCTGATATCCTCCTGAGCACCAAATGACTTTTTTAGCTCTTCGATCACATAAATGCCAACAGCATCGTCGCTTCTGCAGGGATTTCCAAAACCCATTATGGCAATTTTATTTTTCATTCTTCCGGATGTTTGTCAATAATTTTTCTACATAAAATTTTAAATGCAGCATAATGATAAAGGCTACCCTTCACGGGATAGCCTTGCAATTACATCTTGTTGAACGCCAATGGATACCTATAATTTGAATGTAGTGATTTCCTTACCTGTTTTTGCATCATGCGCATGTACAGTACAAACCAAACAACTATCGAACGAGCGTGCCACCAGCCCTACTTCTACCGGATCATTAGCATCTTCTATTTCAATGCCTTCCAGGGCAGATTCAATCGGGCCAGATTTACCCTCATCATCATTAGGTCCAACATTCCATGTGGTTGGCGCCATTACCTGGTAGTTCTTAATTACACCATTTTCTATTTCAATCCAGTGTGCTAATGCTCCGCGTGCGGCTTCTGTAGCGCCAAAGCCTTTCCCATCCTTTTCTTCGGGTTTAATATAAAACTCGCCATTCAGATCTACCTGGCGCAACCAGGTCTCTATATTATCATATAAAATAGGAGCTTCGTGTACACGTGCCAGTGTTCTTAAAAAAACGCTTGGGCCGATTTTATCAAATGCATTTTTTATCAAATGGTCTTTGGTTTGATGCGGCAGGTTATTGGGCTTTGTATACATCAAACACCTTGACAAAGGACCAGCTTCAGATGAATTGTCCAGGTAACGCGGAGCTTTACTCCAGCTATATTTATTATTAAAGTCTGTGTGTTCCAGGTTTTGAGAAGTAACCGGCGTTGGAATAGGTTCATCCCAGGGGTGAGCGGCAGCATGATCCTGGTACCAGCTATGCAATACGTGCTCTTTAATATTCATGTGGTTAAAATCGTGATACTGTTTTGTATGGCTGTTATAAAACCCCGAAGGACTTATCAGCGCATCGTTTCTTCCTTCAATGGTAGGCTTGTTGTATTTGTCTTTATGCAGATATGTGCCATATGCAACATAGTTTCCGCATCCCTGTCCAAACTTATCCAGTCCAAATTCCATTGATGCCCTGATAAACAATCCAAGGTCACTATTGCGCTGGCTTTCATTTTCGTCAACCCATTCCATCAGGTCGTCCCAGCTTTGAACCTTACGGTAGCGGTCAATCGAACAACCCAGCCAAACCGTTTCAAGCCATTGGTTTTTAAAATTATTCATGATGGCGTGCGCACGGGTAATATCCTTTAAAGTAGGTGCGCACATTACACCGCCAGGCACCATATAACTGCTGTGCGGCCATTGTCCTCCAAACAATGCATACACTTCTACAGGCAGGGCGCTGTTTGTAACACCAATCTGGAATGAAGTGCCCACGTAAGCGGCAAATCTCTTTACAACCTCATCGTATAATTTTTTATTGGCGAATTTTTTATTCGCCATATCCGTAGCAAAAATAGCATAAAACCAGCGGGGAATACTCTGAATGGTTTCGCAGGACTGCCCGATGGCTCTTAACAGCAACGCATTGGGTGTTAAGGTTGTACCCCATGCGGTATCAAGCGCTGAAGAGGCGGAATATAAATGCGAGCCACCGCAAATTCCGCATATACGGGGTGTAACAATTAAACCGCTTTGGGGATCTTTTCCCTGCATAATTCTTTCAAAGCCCCTAAACATAGCGGCCTGTGTATGCGCACGGGTTACAACGCCGTTTTCCATATATACTTTAACATCAAGATCGCCTTCTACGCGACCTACCGGGGATATATTTAATTCTTTTACAACTGCCATAATTTATGTGATAAATGGTTGAATGAAATTTTATTTGCTTCCTTCTGTAATGGCGCTGTTCTTCGGCCATATTTTTTCGATACCGGCTTTAAAAAAGTATCCAAGCTGGGATTCGCCAGTCGGAGCTTCTCTTGGTACAAAGCCGAGGTACGTCATGGTTTTAAATACAGAACCCTTTGCGAGATCATTATGAGGGAAGCCCGGCTCTGTACAACCCAGGCATGGATGGTTCGCACGGGTTTTACTGGAGGTTCTGTTCCATAAAATTCTGTTACAACTGGCGCGGGTCATTGGTCCACGGCAGCCCACCTCATAAAATAAACAACCATTTCCTCGCTTCCCAAATCCTCCGTTCACCTTTTGAGCAAAGTTTACCACATTGGTACAACCTGTTTGTACAAAATCGGTGAAGAATGTTTTCGGGCGATGAAATTCATCAATCAATACGTCGCCAATGCGGCCGGTAGAAATAGCTACCAAAATTTGGGTAACCCAGTCAGGATGCGCAGGACAACCGGGAATGTTAATAACAGGCAGGCCGCCTTTAGATACATACCCTGCACCTAAGAACCCTCCTTTTGCTTTTTTATGAAACTGCATGCCGGTTGATTCACTGGGATTGGGTGGAACTGCCGGAATACCGCCCCATGTGGCACAATCACCTATTGCTACTACGTATCCGGCAGTTTTTGAAAGTTCCTTTACCCAGTCTTTCATAGGTCTTTCGCAGAAATAGTTCATGGTGCCCGTTCCATGAGGGCCTTCAATAATTGATCCCTCATATACGAGGATATCCAACTGAACTTTTCCGGCAATAATATCTTTCAGCAGGTGTGTTACCTGTTCACCAATTTCCAGTCCTATAGAAGGGTGCCATAAAATATTTACGCCAAAATCTGTAACTAATTCAACCACCGTAGGTTCAGTGGCATTGAGGAAAGACATAGTGTTTCCGCTACAGGCGCCACCTTGGAGCCAAAGTACATTAGCCATGTGCAATCGGTTGAGTAAATAGAAGTGGTTTATTGTTGATTCCGCATCAACAAAACGAATTTAGAAAAATTTTTCTAAATTTAGAAAAACTTTTCAAATTAATTTTTATAGATCCAGGTGCAGTGCAGGAGCAATATTTACCGCAAACAGCTCTTCGCCTTTTTGGGTAAAGGCGGGGTACAATACAGCCCAGAGCGCTTTTTTATACAAATATTCTGTGGAGGGTTTACGCCGCAGTAACTGATGGGGAATCCACGTGTTGATAGAAAGCAACAGATTTTGACAAAGCGCTTCATAGGCGCCCTTATATGGTTCTGGTTTAAAGATGCCGTTATTAAGATTATAATCAATCCTCTTTTTTAACTGAAGTAATACTTTGTTGTTCAGCGAAAGCCACTCTTTCTGAATATCCGGAAAGCTCCTTTCTATATGCCACCAGTTGTTGAAGGTGAAACCTTTGGCATCATAAAACTTATACAGTGCCGAAAATTGTTTATCAAACCCCGATAGATCGGGAAACACCATATATTGCGAGAGAATATTGGTCAGCTCTGAAAATAGATTTTCATAAACAGTTTCTACAATCGCCTCTTTGTTTTTGAAATGGTATGCCAGGTTGCCAACACTGATTCCCGCCGCATCCGCAATATTCTGCAGTCGTATACCGGCAATTCCCTGTTCAAAAAACAATCGCTCTGATTCTTCAATTATTTTTGCCTTGGTGGATAACATCAGCTATATGCAATGTTTATCATTTTTAAATTAACTGTTAATGTTCCCCGCTGATCCTTAGCTGCCTGCCTTCGCATGTAATGCGCTACAATTGCGGCCTTTTTTGGGCAGGCATATTGAACGATTTTCCGTTTTAGAAATTTCAGCGGTTTAAGGTGATGGGCAAATACCAGAAATATCATATACTGCCCTTTCCTGTATTCAATATTTTCAATCACCGCTGTATCCTGAAGCCAGAAATCATCGTTTATGAAACATATATCTGACGAGGTACCGGAAATATCCGTTGACACCAATGTATTCATCGCTTCGAGCATATTGCTGTATGCATTCTCATCTATTTCAACCCTCATAACAGCTTAGAAATTTTTTTCTAAAAGTAATAAATTCTTCCAGGAAAAAGCAAGCGTGGGCATTTCAAATTTTTCATGAGGGCAAACCGGCTGTAACGAAGCGCTTAATTGTTCAAACTCCTTTTCACCCATATCAGAGAAACAGGGCTTCAGCAGGTTCCAGAAAGCTGCAGAAAACATACCCAGCGAATCGTCTGTATAAAACTGAATCTTTACTATATACCTCCAGGCATCCAGGTGTGCGCTTAATTGATTCAGCAACAGTTTTTTTTGTTCCTCCTCAACCGGTTGAAAAGAGCCCCGCGAGATATTAAAATCCATCATATATAATAACTGCTTTTGTCTCCACTCCACATGATGCCTGTGCTTTTCTTCTATGCCGGGATATGCCCTGAATACTTCAAGCATATCAAGATAAAAAAAAATATACTGCTGCTGCACTTCATATACTGCTGTTATATATCGTTGAACATCCTCAAACAATGGAACCACCCAAAATTCCTTCAGCAGTTTTTCCTGCTGTACAACAAGGTTATCATAAATGGCTGAAGTTATATTGTCCTTCGTTTTGAAATGATAGGCAAGATGCCCGACACTCACAAAAGCAGCGTCTGCAATATGCTGCAGCCGTACGTTCACGTAGCCGCTCTGATTATATAGTTTCAGCGCATGGTCTTGTATATGTTGTTTCGTTGGTTTCACATTTGCAAAATAACAAATTATGTTCTCAAAAACACGTTTTCCATCCGCTCCTTGGGAGAACCCGATCCTTTCCGGATGCAATACCGCGATCTGATCCGCTCCCTCATCGCACAGATCATTACCACACCGCATTCAAAAGCGGAAGCGATCCCTATGATCCGGGCGAGGGCCCTCACGCTGCCGGGAGGAGACCAGGAAAAGTTTGTACAAACAGTAGAGCATGAACTCGTCAGTTTACATGAAGGCAACTTCGCGCGTTATTTCGTAACGCCATCCCAGTTCAAGAACTGGCAGAAAACCTGGAATACTATCTAAATGCATCGCTGTAACCCGGCTTAATGTCCTATAACAAGATCATTCGCTTTTCTTGTTAGGTAAATAATAAAGGTTCTTTTGCGAACCACATAACCTGCCAGTTAATTGCTACAGGTATTACATCGTAGCAACCGCAGTAAAAACCGGTTTATCTCTTCCCTTTTTAATATAATAATTTTAAAGTTATTTTGCCGGTCAATGGAAAACTACACCGTTATATTGCTCATTATGTCGCTGATGATTGGGGCTTCAGGAGTTGCAGATAAGATAAAGTTGCCTGCTCCTGTATTGTTATTGCTGGTGGGTATAGGTATTGGCTTCCTGCCCGAAATGCCTGCTGTTGAACTAAACCCTGAAATTGTGATGCTTCTTTTTTTGCCACCATTATTGTATGATGCGGCATTCAATATTTCATTCAGCGATTTTAAAACCAATATCAATACGATCAGCACATTAGCCGTTGGTCTTGTATTCATTACTACTGCCGGTATTGCAGCCGTTGCCTATTACCTGATACCGGGAATGAGCTGGCCGCTTGCTTTTGTACTGGGAGCCATTCTTTCTGCTACGGATGCAGTGGCTGCCATCGGTATTACCAAAGGGCTGGGATTGCCACATAAAACGGTTACTATCCTGGAGGGAGAAAGTCTTGTTAATGACGCATCGGCGTTGATTGCCTACCGTTTTGCAGTAGCCGCGGTTTCTGGTATTGCTTTTGTTTGGTGGAAGGCATCGCTGCAATTTGTAATGGTTTTGGGCGGTGGTTTTTTAACCGGCTTTATTGTAGCCCGGTTGCTGGCATTTTTACTGCGTTTTTTTCGAACCAACGATATGGTGATCATCGGCCTTATGCTGTTGATGCCGTTTGTAACCTATCTTCTTGCCGAACATTTCCATGTATCGGGAGTAATTGCAGTTGTTATGCTGGGGTTGGGAATGTCGAGGTTAAGCCGGGAAAAATTCCCTGAAAAAGTAAAAATGCAATCGAAGCATTTTTGGGATGTAATTATTTTCCTGCTGAATGGATTCATCTTTTTGCTGATCGGGCTTCAGTTTCCTGTTGTGTTAAAAAAGATTGACAGCGCGGAGGTTTGGTCTTATGCCGGGTATGCTGCGGTAATTGCATTGGCTGCTTTAGGCATCCGGTTGATCCGGGTTTATATGCAGCAATTCAACCTTCAAAGAGCGCTTCAGGGGAAACGTCGTATCAGCGAGGATGCGCTGTTTGATTCCAAAACGAGCTTTATTATCACCTGGTCCGGTATGCGTGGCATTGTTTCGTTGGCTATTGCCATCGGGCTTCCTGTAAAATTGTTTGATGGAACACCTTTCCCGATGCGGAATGAGATCATATTTCTTTCCATTGCGGTAGTATTATTTTCCCTGCTTGGTCAGGGACTTTCGCTTCCCTGGGTAGTAAAGAAGCTTGAGAGAAAATAATTTTTTACCGGTAAGATATGAAGACATGGGGGGTGTAAAGCAAACTTTTACCACATACGCGTAGCTTTGCAAAAAATGGATCAACATGAAAGCAGCAGTTATATTTAAAAAAGGCGAATTGCCTAAGTATGTAGAAGATTTTACGGAACCCGCAGTGCAAAACAGCAATGAAGTACTGATTTCAGTAAAAGCATCTGCCGTAAAAAATCTCGACAAAATGCGGGCAAGCGGAAAGCATTATTCCTCTCAAAATGAAGAATGGACAGCAAAAGTAGCAGGCAGCGACGGAGTGGGCATGCTTGCAGACGGAACGCGGGTGTATGGCTTTGGCATGAGCGGAATGATTGCCGAAAAAGCAATCATTCAAAAAGACGCGATAGTAAAACTTCCTGCGGGGATTGACGATGCAGTGGCTGCAGCGCTGCCAAATGCTGTTATGGGGTCCGCATTGGCATTGCGTTTTAGAGCAGGCTTGCAAAAAGGAGAAACGGTTCTGGTAAATGGCGCTACAGGCGTTACAGGAAAAATATCGGTGCAGATCGCTAAATATTATGGTGCGAAAAAAGTAATTGCCACCGGCAGAAATAAACAGTCGCTGGAAGAACTGTTGCTATTAGGCGCAGATGAAGTGGTTTCGCTCAGGCAGGATGATGAAAGTATCATTTCTCAAATTGAAAATATACACAAACAAAGCCCGGTTGATATAGTGATTGATTATTTGTGGGGGCATAGCGCGGAACTGATCTTATCTTCACTGAAAGGAGACGGCAGGATTTCGCATCGCACACGCTTCATTACTATTGGTGGAATGACCGGCGATGCTATTACCTTATCATCTTCCATTTTGCGCAGTACAGATATTCAAATATCCGGCTCGGGTTTGGGAACATGGACGGGTGAAGAAGTAAAGTTACTCATTACCGAAATCCTTCCCGGCATGTTTCAACTTGCGGCAGACGGAAAGCTGAAAATTGAAACAGTAAATGTAGCGCTCAAAGACATCGAAAAAGCATGGGATATGAACATTGAAGGCGGAAAACGCCTGGTTGTTTTGATCTGATAAAATAACAGAATGGGCAAAACAAAAACGCCTTCATCGGCATTTGCAGATACTAAGCCTCATTATAGTATACTTGACGGGTTACGTGGCGTAGCGGCATTAACAGTTGTATGTTTTCATGTATTTGAAGCTTACGCAACCAGCCATATAGACCAAAAAATCAATCACGGATATCTGGCTGTTGATTTCTTTTTTATCCTGTCCGGCTTTGTTGTAGGCTATGCTTACAATGACCGATGGAAAACGATGACAATAAAAGAATTCATCAAACGCAGGTTTATTCGCCTGCATCCCATGGTCGTTATCGGCGCCGTTATCGGTGCTATTATGTTCTATACTCAAGGCTGCTCTGCTTGGGATGTTTCGAAGATATCTGTAACGATGCTGTTAGCGGCTACCTTGCTGAACGCACTTCTGATACCCGCTACACCCGGTTCTGAAATTCGGGGTGTAGGCGAAATGTATCCTTTAAACGGGCCGAGCTGGTCTTTGTTTTTTGAGTATATCGGGAATATTTTATATGCTGTGTTCATTCGTAAACTCCCCACGAGCGGGCTCGCAGCGCTTGTTTTAATGGCAGGATGCGGATTGACCGCATTTGCTATTTGGGGACCCTATGGCGATATATGTGCAGGGTATTCGCTGACCGGGGAGAATGTTGTTGGTGGTTCTTTGCGGCTGCTGTTTTCATTTTCAGCAGGATTGCTGCTATCCCGCGTATTCAAACCTGCCAACGTAAAGGGAGCATTTTGGATAGGTAGCCTGTCTATTGTTATATTATCGGCAATACCACGGATCGGTGGCAGTGAAAACTTATGGATGAACGGTTTATACGACAGCATCTGTGCTGTTATTATCTTCCCTTTACTTGTTTATCTTGGAGCTTCAGAAAAAACAACAAACAAAGTAACTATCCGGGTATGCAAGTTTTTAGGGGATATTTCTTATCCTCTGTACATGGTGCATTATCCTTTTATTTATTTGTATTATGCCTGGGTTAAAAATGAAAACCTCACATTCACGGAGTCATTACCTGGGGCTGCGACTTTAGTTGCCGGAAGTATTTTACTGGCATATCTCAGTTTAAAATTATACGATGAACCTGTACGGAGATACCTGGCTAAACGGTTTTTAAAAATGAAATACGACTGATGGCGACCGGGCAATCTCCGGAGATGTGCAAACCGGCAACATGCTTTTATGATTAAAGGCCTGGTACAATACTATTCCATTCCTGGCGGTGTTATTAAAACCGGTATGGTTGAATGACGTATAACATATTCCGCGACAGAGCCGGTAAGCACTTTGCTGATGGCAGACCTTCCATGCGTGCCCATTACAATGATATCTGCAGGCCATTCATGCGAAATGTTGATGATCTCCTTTTCAGGTATACCTTCCGGTGTAAACCTTTCCACTTTGTCAACGCCATCATATAAACGGGTATATTGCTCAATGGTTTTTTCCGCTTCATTCAGTAAAACGGTCCCGCTTTGCTGTGGCGTAATGCCCAGGTCTGCATTCACCACTTCCTTTGATCTGTCTACCACATACAGCAATCCCACCGCAGCTTTCAGGCTGTGGGCAAGCGCGAAACCGACTTTTGCCGCTTTCATGGAATAGGAGCTGTTATCAATAGCCACTAAAATTTTTTTATACGGCATAGCTTTAAAATTTATATTATCTACTTAACAATATTTATTCCGCCTAATGTTGAAAACAATCCTATTATCACACTGAGCGCTACATATAAAATGAAGTAGGTATAATTGCCCTGCCTGAACAGGCTGACGCCTTCATAAGAAAAGCTGGAGAAAGTGGTATAGCCGCCACACAAGCCTGTTACAAGAAATAATCTCCATTCTGTTGTAAGCGCCGCGTATTTATCAGCAAGCCCGTACAGCAGCCCGATAACAAAGCACCCGGTAATATTTACCAGGAAAGTACCGGCAGGAAAAGTAACCGTTACGAGCTTACTCATGCCAAGCTGTACCAGGTAACGGAATACACTGCCCAGTCCACCGCCAATCCATATAATTAATATTGCTTTCACGTTCATTTATTCAGCGTCCCAAAATTCAACTTCTTTAAAGATCACTACCTTTTCGCGCAGCGAGTCCTGGTGCTTCAGGAAAAATGCTTCCAGCTTTTCCCTTTTGTCTACCAGCTCCACGCACATGGCCAATTTCGAGTTATCGCCTTCCGCACTAAAAGTAATCACTTTTCCGTCGGTGGTGAAACTGGTGTGCGTACTGTGCGCGGCAGCGTTAATGATGCCATCTTTTTTTGCCTCTTCAATGAGGTGCATATAGGTAGATTTTGGAAATAATTTACGAAACAGGCTTCGCGTGCCATGCTGCACCTTATGCGCCGGCGCTATGTATATCTCCAGCTTGCCTAATGAATGATGTTTGACTTTCTTTACCATAATTTCCGGTTTTTGATGCGTTTTTGTCTTACCTCATGTAATGTTTCATTAGTATGGTGATCTAATTTATTTACTTTGGAAACGCCGATGCGCTGGGCATGGTAAATACCTGAATGCCCGCTGAAATAGTAAGCGGTAAAACAGGCAACCGCATAGTATAGCGCATTATCTGCGCCAAATAGCTCCACACCCATAATAGTGCAGGCAATAGGCGTGTTGGTAGCGCCGGCAAATACCGCTATAAATCCAAGCCCGGCCATCAGGTCAACCGGGGCGCCGGTGAGTGTGGCAATGGCATTACCCAATGCAGCGCCGATAAAAAATAACGGTGTTACTTCCCCGCCCTTAAAGCCTGTTCCCAGTGTGATGGCTGTAAACAGGAGTTTCCACAGCCAGCTAAAGTAAGTAGCGCCGCCTTCATTAAAGCATGACAGGATGGAAACCGCTTTCGGGTCGGGGTTGCTTACGCCAAGGCTGAGATAATCCTGTGTACCTAACACGTAAGTAAATGCTATAATAACAAGCCCGCCGGTTGCAGGAATAAGCCATTTTATTTTGATCCACCTGTTGCTGTAATTTTTGATGGTATGGGAGAGCTCGGCAAACATATAACCTGCCAGACCGAATGCAACACCGGCTATGATAGCTTTGAACAATAACAGGAAATCGAAATGAAAATAGCTAAGAAATACAGCTCCGCTTTCTCTGAAATTGATATGATACCGGGTATGATGAATGCCCCAGGCGGAACAAACAATATCAGCCAGCACGCTGGCGATAAAGCAAGGCATAAGGGCATCGTGTTTTATCCTGCCCAGGGCCAGCACCTCTAATGCAAAAATAGCGCCTGTAATGGGTGTGCCAAACACGGCGCCAAAGCCCGCCGCGATACCGGTCATCAGCAGGGTTTTTATATCTTCCTTCGACAATTTTAATTTTTTGGCAAAAAACTGGGCAAGACTACCACCGATCTGAACCGCCGTACCTTCCCTGCCGGCAGAACCGCCAAACAGGTGTGTGATAACGGTGGTGAGCAATACCAGCGGCGCCATCCTGAACGGCACACCGCCACCCGGACTATGGATCTCATCCATAATAAGATTATTACCACCTTCCGCATTTTTGCCTGACAACTTGTAGAGGAAGTAGATCAATATACCGGCAAGCGGCAATAGAAACAACAGCCAGGGATTGGAAAACCTGGTATCAATGGCTTTTTCCAGCAGCCATAAAAACAGGGCTACGAGCGATCCTACTGTTAAAGCAACAGGTATTGCTAAACAGGTCCATTTAAAAAGATACGAAACAATAAAAAAATGTTCAAAAGAGGTCTTTAGCCGTTTCATTCCTACAAATTATGCGTTCATTACTAGATAATTCCAATAATTTGTAGGCGCCATTAGCCCCGGCTTTAGCGGGACGGTTCAATTAGGAAGACACCATTTCCTGATCCGGTAAGACTGCAAATGTAAATATTTTTACAACAAAAAAATCTCTGTTTCCTGCAAAGCAAAACCATGCCTGCTGCAACAACAGCCACTAAATCTTATATAACCGTTAAAGGCTACCTTTGATATTTTGTATTTATATCCCATTATAAGAATGAGCTCTTCAAAAAAGTACCAGATTGACAAAGTTGTTTATCCCATTCAGAAATTCATTCAGAATGAAAGAGCAGGTGGTCTTGTGCTGGGTATAAGTGTTATTGTTGCTTTAATTTTGGCAAACTCCCCGTGGTCACAAGATTATCATCATTTTTTGGAACACAGGTTCGGGTTTCAATTTGATGGGAAGACCTACCTGGAATACAACCTGCACCATTGGATCAACGATGGATTGATGGCCATTTTCTTTTTTGTAGTAGGACTTGAATTAAAAAGGGAAATAGTAGCCGGGGAATTGTCCAGTCCGGGAAAAGCATTGCTGCCCATTGCGGCTGCCATAGGCGGTATGCTTGTGCCTGCCGCTATCTACTTTGTTTTTAACCCTGCCGGGGAAGTGCAGCGCGGATGGGGTATTCCCATGGCTACTGATATTGCTTTTGCACTGGGAGTATTGTATTTGCTGGGCAAAAGAGTTCCCCTGGCTTTAAAAGTATTTCTTACCGCTTTGGCGATCGTAGATGATCTGGGGGCTGTGTTGGTGATTGCCTTTTTTTACACGTCACACATTTCAGTATGGAACCTGCTGCTTGGATTTGGGTTTCTGCTGATCATGTATTTAGGCAATAAAGCAGGCATAAGGAGTATTCTTTTTTACGCCATTTTTGGGATCGGCGGTGTTTGGACGGCGTTCCTGTTATCGGGTGTTCATGCCACTATTGCAGCAGTCCTGGCTGCTTTTACCATTCCTGCCAATGTTAAGCTAAGTGAGAATGACTATATCCTGAAGATCAGGAACTATCTTACCCTGTTTAAAGAAGCGGATGCTAACAATAAAATACCAACCCTCACCAACAAGCAGTTACACATCCTGGACGAAGTGAAGAACAATACCGATAAGGCTATTCCGCCATTGCAAATACTGGAACATTCCATGCACCCGCTGGTAACTTTTATTATCATCCCGGTTTTTGCGTTAGCTAATGCCGGCGTTTCCGTATTGGATATTGATGTAAAGCAGCTATTCAGTACAAATATTGCACCGGGTGTTGCGCTGGGTCTTTTGATTGGTAAAACAACAGGGATATTCTCCTTTACCTGGCTGTGTGTTAAGCTCAACATTGCGCCCTTTCCCAAAGGAATGAACCTGAAAAACCTTTTGGGGCTTGGATTATTAGGCTCTATAGGATTTACCATGTCGTTATTTGTTACACAACTGGCATTTTTGCACGAAGCATATAAAGTACAGGCTAAGATCGGCATCTTTGCCGCATCCGTTATAGGTGGCATCCTGGGCTACATGATCCTGAAAAGCCAGAGTAAGAATGGTAGTGAAGAATGAATATAATTAAGGGTTGAATCGTTGTTAATACTTTACGACATCTCTCATGATGCTTTTTTGTTCAGGCCGAACTTATATTGGTAAGGGCTTTTTCCCATTTTCTCTTTAAACACCTTGCAAAAGTGCGAATGAGAAACGAAGCCGCAGAGATTGGCAATGTCTGATATGGAGCGATCCATTTCTATTAACAGCTTACAGGAGTGAGATATGCGCAGGTCAAGCAGGTACTTTGAAAATGTTTCGTTAGTCCGTTGCTTAAAAAAGCGAGAGAATGATTGAATCGTCATGTTAGCCACACTGGCAACCTGCACTAAGGTAATAGGTTCATGTATATTGTCTTTGATGTATTTAATTACACGTATAAGCCTGTCCTGCGGCTGATGTATTCTTTCCGTTATATCTTCTGTATTAATAGCGTTCTTCTCAGATGAAACAGAAATAAGATGCATGATTTGCAGAAGTCCGTCCACTTTAGCAAACCCTTCCTTAGCATATAGTTCTGTCAGTTTGTTGGCAATAATATCCCTGGTATCTCCATAGATGTTTATTCCTTTGGAGGCCTGTTGTATCATTTCCCTGATGCTATGCATTTCCGGTAAAGCATCAAACATCTGCTGGAATATTTTAGCATCAATATACACAGTGATGGCGCGGGAGCGTAGTACTGAATTTTCCTTATAAAATGCAGGATCGCTGATCCAGATATGTGGCACATTGGAACCGACAAAAACCATGTCGCCAGGTTCAAATTCGCTAATCGTATTACCAATTATCCTTTTGCCGTATCCTTCTACAATGAAGGTGAGTTGCAGCTCAGGATGAGAATGGAAGCTGGCTGATATAGGATGAAATGGAGACGACAGATAAGGTTCATCGTGCATTTCAATATAAAGCGGCTTCTTTATGATAGGTGTAATTTCTGTTTGAACAGGTTTCATGTATGTAGTTTAAGTAAGACAAACCTGTCTGAAAATACATCTTAATTTCTTAATCGGGAAATAATAAAATCATAAAAATATAATGGAATAATAAGAGATACTATAGATGCAAAATGGAATGCAGGGAAGATAAATGGAATAAAGTTCCTGATAAATAGAAGATATATTCTGTACAGTTAGCTATTTATTTTTGTAAGTCTTGATAAAAGGAGTTAATAGTTGTATTTATTGTTCAGGAGCGCTTTAACCCAAACAATTTTAATTGTACTTATCTGAGTTATGCTTGTTAAAAGTATGGCTGTAGCCCTTTTATTATTAACCACAAACTAAACGTTCATTAATGAGTAAATTAATTAAACCTAAAAAAACGGAGTATTGTTTAAAAGCGCATGCTTTTTTTTATATCGCTTTTCTGTTGTGTTTTTTAATTTGTTCTGTATCACTTAAGGCCGGAGGAATTCCTGTTGATTCTTTGATGGATAATATGATGAATATAGAAATAAAGGGGAATGTTAAAAATCATGATGGCGAGCCGTTGGTGGGGGCTACTATTAGTGTAAAGGGGGCAAATATCTCAACACTGGCAGACGACAAAGGGGAGTTCAGCCTGACCGTATCTTCGGCAAATGTTGTGCTGATAGTAAGTTATACCGGTTATAAAACAAAAGAGGTGCCGGTGGGCGGTCTTGCCGTTGTAGAAGTGGTGCTTCAACCTGTGAGCGACCTGGATGATGTGGTGGTGATCGGGTATGGAACATCTCGAAAAAGGGATCTTACCGGCACAGTTGGGTCGGTTAAAGAGAGTGAATTGAGAGAGCGACCGGCTCCGTCATTAAATCAAATGATAGCCGGTCGTGTTTCAGGGGTACAGGTGAATGTTAATTCGGGCCGCCCCGGCGGAAGAAATAATGTAAGGGTAAGGGGATTCAGTTCCATCAACTCTTCTAATAACCCCTTATATGTAGTAGACGGCGTAATGTTACCTGTGAGCGAGCAGGTACAAAATACCCAGGCTATTGATTTTATTAACCCTAATGATATTGTATCGGTTGAAGTGTTGAAAGATGCTTCCGCTACTGCTATTTATGGAGCCAGAGGAGCAAACGGAGTTATACTAATTACAACGAAACGAGGAAAAGATGGTGTTGGCAGAGTCACATATAATGGCGACTATAGCGTGCCCGCTCTCGGCCCCAATTTTCCCGAATTTTTAAACGCCAAAGAATATCTCGCCGTAGAAGACCTGGCGTATGCCAATATGGAGAAATATGACAAAGCCGGATGGGATGCGGGTAAATACGAGTTTCGGAACCCTGCTAATGCAAGGACAGATCCCAGGTTATTTAGCAGTAATGGAGAACCATTGTATGATACGAAATGGATTGATGAAGTAACACAACATAAAATTTCTCAAAACCATCAGTTAGGGTTTACAGGTGGTAATAAGGACCGTTCTTATTCGGCTTCCTTTAGTTACCGGGATGATCAGGGACTCATTCAGACTTCTTATATGAAACGATATGCAGGGCGCCTGACATTCGATGACCAAATCAAAAAATACCTGAAGGTAGGAGCTACTCTTAGCTATAACGCACAGGAGGAAAATCTTGTGGATTTCGACTATGGCGTGATGAGAACTATTGCAGAAGCACTGCCTTTCTTGCCGCCTCGTTATCCGGATGGTTCTTTTGCTAATAATCGTGATTATCCAAACGTGGAAATGCAGTTCAGCCCTTTGACATACTTGTATGGACGAAAATATATACTGAATACACAAACTTTTCTGGGAAGCGCTTATCTAAATCTCACCCTGGCAAAGGGATTGGAAATGCGGACCGTTGTAGGCGCCAATATTTTTAATCAGGGGATCAATCAGTCCGTGAGCAGAGATATTTATATTACCCAACGTGGCTTCGCAGGGGCCAGTAACAACAGGCAAAGTTTTTGGTCAGTAGAAAACTATCTCACTTATAACAAAAAAATAGGGGCTGACCATTCTTTAAATGCGATGGCGGGCGTTTCCTGGCAAAAATCAAATGATTTTGGATTCTCGGCCAGTGTGCAGAATTTTTCAAGTGATTTTTTTGGGTTTAACAATTTAGGAGCGGGCAGCAGTAGTCCGCAATATGGATCCGGGCGATCTGCTTATGCCTTCAACTCTTATTTTGGCAGGATTAATTATTCTTTAAAAGATAAATATCTTTTAACGGTAACAGGTCGCTCTGACGGATCTTCCAAATTCGGTGAAAACAATAAATATGCTTTCTTTCCTTCAGCTGCAGTAGCCTGGAGGATAAGTGAAGAGGAGTTTTTGCGTGATAATAATGTGATCTCAAACCTAAAACTCCGGGTAAGCACAGGAGTGACAGGTAATTCTGAAATTCCTCCTTATTCTTCCTTATCACGCCTAAGCTCGGGCTATGCTACTACTTACGGCAACCTGAGAGTAGGTGGTACAGGTTTGGGTACACTTGCTAATCCGGACCTCAGGTGGGAAAAGACAACGCAATCAGATATCGGGTTGGAATTAGGGATACTTGAAAACAGGATTTCGCTTGAAGCAGATGTTTACTACAGGAAAACGACTGATATGTTACTGGACGCGCCGGTTCCTAAAACAAGCGGTTATGCCACTATCCGGCGCAATATCGGCTCCATGGAAAATAAAGGACTGGAAATTACACTAAACACCGTAAATATCAGCAGTCAAAATTTTACGTGGACCTCGATGTTTAATATTTCCATGAATAGAAATAAGGTATTATCGTTGGCTACACCTTCTGATATTGTAGGTGTGGGCGGAGCGGTATTTATCAGCCCCACTAATATTATCCGCGTAGGTGAAGCCGTTGGATCTTTTAAAGGGTTGGTCCGGCTGGGTGTTTGGGGCGAAGGCGAGAGAGAGGAAGCAGCGAAGTTTGCCAGTTACAGAAATGGGTTGCCCATCCTGCCCGGAGATATCAAATACCTGGATGTAAACGGAGATTATGCCATCACTGATGCCGATAGGATGATTATTGGTAATGGTAGCCCTAAAGGCTGGGGAACGTTCATTAATAATATAAGGTACAAGAATTTTGATTTCATGCTGGATATTCAATATAGCTACGGCAATAATACTTATGAGTTGAGTACAGGTTCCAGTGAAGATCGTGTAGCTATAGCCAATAGCTACAAAACCGTATTGAATGCCTGGCGCCCTGATAACCAGAATACCATGATTCCTGAGATCAGGGATACAAGAGCCGGATATGTGATCAACGAGGATACACATTGGTTAAAGGACGGTTCGTTTATCAGGGGAAGGAATATCTTGTTAGGGTATACCTTTCCGCTTACTACTTTACAGAAATGGGGAATGAACCGGTTCAGGATATACGGGTCGGTTCAGAACTTTTTCCTCATGACTGCGAAGGAGGTAAATGGTGACCCCGAGACGGTGGGAACAACCTTCGGTTACGGTGCGTTTTCTCAGGGACTTACCTATCACGCCTACCCGAAGTCTACAACATTTATGATAGGCCTGCAGCTCGGACTTTAATTCCGTATTACTTTTAAAATACTTGTATTATGATGCAGAGAATTACAACTTATACCAGGCTGTTCGTTTTAGTCAGCTTGCTGCTTACTGCTTTAGGGTGTAAAAAATTCCTGGAAGAAAAGGATCTCTCCAACCTTACTCCCGACAACTTTTATACAATTCCGGAGCATGCTGAAGCCGGTATAGCAGCCGTGTATGCACAACTACGCTCATTGTATGATGCTACGGGTATTTTCTCAAATAACTGGCAAATGCTCGAAGCGGTTTCTGGCACAACAACAACCGAGAGCGCTGAAAATACCAACCTGAATAATTTATATTCCCTTGTATATGATGGCTATAATTTGCATGTTATTCAAACATGGGATAGCTATTATAAAATAATTGCCCAGGCGAATTTAGTGTTGGACAGAGTACCTGGAATTAACCCGATGGACGAAGGTCAAAAAAAGAAGATATTGGGCGAAGCACATTTCTTACGGGCCTGGGCTTATTTCGCGGTGGTTAGACTATGGGGAGATGCCCCGTTAATTTTAAACCCTCAAACCGCCTCTTCTGAAGATTTTATGCCTGTGCGGACATCTCAGGAAGATATTTATACGGCAATTGTCGCTGATCTATTGCAGGCAGAAGTATCGGGTTTGCCATGGACTGACGTATCGGGCAGAGTGAATATGGCTGCGGTCAAGGCTCAGCTTGCCAGGGTTTATCTCACAATGGCAGGATATCCTTTACACAAAGGAACTGCCTATTATCAACAGGCAGCCGACAAAGCTTATGAGGTGATTACGTATGCCGAAGCCAATCCCACGCAGATCAATCTTTTCCCCGACTACGAAAGCTTGCGCAATGTTGATGAAGAGAACAGGCTGGAGTTGTTATTCAGCATTCAATTCAAGGACATTACAGGTGGAAACCCGTTAAATAACTATCTGCCTAACGGAAAGCCTGTAACTGTATTTGGCGGATGGACAGGAACTTCTGTACCTACCCGTAGTTTTTATGAATCGTTTGAATCCGGAGATAAACGGGTTGCGAACCAGGTCGGCTTTTTTTATACAAGTTATTTTACAAATGGCAGCGGCGAGCTTTTCGACCTGAATGGGCCTTATGTATTTAAGTATTTTAACCGGGCAGCTTTTGGCACGCAGGGACAGCCGGGTACAGGGCGGAATGATTTAAACGTGATGCAACTTCGGTACGCAGAAGTATTATTGTTGTATGCAGAAGCTAAAAATGAATCGGAACTTACGCAGGCTGCCTATAATGCTTACAAAAAAGTACGCGACAGGGCAGCGCTTAGTACACCTGCCATTGGTAGTTTCACACAGGAATCTTTTAGAGAAGCTGTTTGGCGCGAAAGGTGGCATGAACTCTGTTTCGAGGGAATCAGTTGGTACGATATGACCAGATTAAGAAAGGTGTATAACGAAAGTACCGACGGCTTCGACGATTTTGTCGGGCACATCAATAAAAGTTCCAATCAGGCACTGCAATCAAAACATTTGTTGTTTCCAATTCCATCGCAGGAATTGTTGAATAATCCCAACCTGGGAGAAAACAATCCCGGTTACTAGTTAATGAACATTTTTACGAATGCAAAACAAAGGATATCAACAATCGGCATTACTGCTGGAAAGAGCAAAAAAGGTTTTAGCAGGCGGCGTTTCTTCCGAATTCAGAAGGTATAACCACCCGCACGCACTGTTCTACACGCATGGCAAGGGTGCCAGGATTTATGATGTGGACGGAAACGAGTATCTTGATTTCACACTTAGCCAGGGGCCGCTGATATTGGGGCATTCTCATCCACATGTATTACAAAGTATCTTAGAATATTCCTCCAGCGGACAATTATTCGCCGGCCAACATATCAAAGAGCTTGAGCTGGCAGAGAAAATACAATCCATCATTCCCGGGGCGGAATTAATGCGTTTTTGTCTTGATGGCTCCGAAGCAGTTCAAGCTGCATTCAGGTTAGCCAGGGCAAAAACCGGGAAGAAGAAATTCCTTCGCTTTGAAGGGCATTATCATGGCTGGCTGGATAATGTAGCCTGGGGATTGTCTGCACCTTCAGCAGAGGCGCTGGGCAACAGGGAAAACCCCAATGTTTACCCCTGGACCAGTGGGGTGCCCGACAGCGCGAGGGATGAGTTCATGGTACTTCCCTGGAATGATGCGGAACTGCTGCAGCAAGTGGTGTCCGAACATCACCGGGATATCGCCGCTATCATCACGGAGCCGGTCATGTGTAATAACGGCTGCATTGAACCGGAACCAGGATTTCTGCAAGCCATCAGGCAAGTATGTAACAGCTATAATATCACTTTCATCCTGGATGAAGTGATCACTGGCTTCAGGTTAGCGCTTGGAGGAGCACAGGAGCATTATATGGTAAGCCCCGATCTGTCAATACTGGCCAAAGCGATCGGCAGCGGTTATCCTATCAGTGTTATTGCCGGTAAACGTGCGTGGACAGGACTGATGGAAACAGGTGAAGTAATTCAGGCCGGCACGATGAACGCCGGTAACGCAACTGTTGCTGCCGCTATTGCAACGATAGAAGTACTGGAAAAAGAATCACCCTATGAAAGAATGTTTGCGTTGGGTAACAGGCTTAAAGAAGGCATTCAATTGTCTGCTAAAAAATGGAACCAGGATTTGCTGGTGCAGGGACCCGGGCCAATGATCAATACTTCATTTACCCGCCTCAATAAAATAAAAGATTACAGGGATACGCTTACATGTGATAAGCAGAAACTGAACCGGTTTATTTTAGGACTGCAACAACGCAATATCAGGGTGATAGGAAGAGGGCTATGGTATATCAGTGCCATTCACACGGAACAGGACATTGAAGAGGCGATCAAAGCAGTAGACGATGTGCTAAGTGAAATGTAACATAGTATATAGATTCGCAGACCTGTTCTTTATTATTGTTTATTTCTGTTAATAAATAATAATCGATCTATAAAAAATTATTTAAGAAAATGAAGATCCGGATTTTTATTTCAGTTTGTTTATTTGTTGCATTCGCACCGGTGCAGGCGCAGGAAGCAGACAGGAAGCCTTCTCTTGCTGAATCGCATTTATTGGGAATGTATGTACACCAGCATTGGTCTTATAATCACCCCTATGCAGCCCGTACATGGACTTTAGAGGATTGGCGTGGCTATATTGATGGATTAAAGAAACTGGGGTTTAATGCAGTGCTCATTTGGCCGATGCTCGAAACGATGCCGGATCCACTTACGGCAAGTGACGAGGAGAATCTCGCAAAAATTGCTAAGGTGATTGATATGATTCATGAAGAATTTGGAATGCGGGCATATATAACGTTGTGTCCGAATGTTTCTGCAAAAAATGAGGTAGCCAGCAAATACACTTTTACGAAAAGACCTTTTTTCTATACAGACGACAGAGTAGATCCCGGTGATGCCGTGGCGTTCGGAAAGTTAATTGAATGGCGGGAGAAGTTGCTTAAGCCATTGGCAAAGACAGATGGTGTTTTTATTATTGATAGCGATCCCGGTGGGTATCCTTATTCTACCAATTATGAATTTGCTTATCTTCTGGGAGCGCACAGGAGGATGTTGAACAGGATTCGGCCCGGCATTGAGGTAATTTACTGGGCTCACTTTGGTTGGGAAGCATATAGCATGTTTTATGCTACCGGCGATTTGATTGTTGGAACAGCAAAAGAACCTGTTGAAGTAATGCAATTATTATCCCGGAATTCAATAAATGAACCATGGGGAGTAATTAGTAGCGGATTCGGTGCATACTTTGCCGATTCTGTTGGTATGTCAAACAGGGTCATTACATTTCCCTATGGTGCAATAGAGGGCGAACCTTCGTTTCCTCTGACGAATTATGATGAAAGAGCAGTGCAAGGCGCAAGGAAGCAGGGTAAGCGCGGAATTTTCGGAAATGCGCAAACTCATGCGGTTCAACTGCCTGCTACCTTTGCATTTGCAAGGTCCGCTCAGGGACTTCCGGTTGAAAAATCAGACTATATCAATTTTGCCAATGAATTAATTAAAGGAGGGGGTATGGGAATTGTTGAGGGTTGGGAGGCTTTAAAAAGTGAAAACTCCGGAAAGATGAAGCTTGCTGTTAAGAAGCTTGAAGCTTTGAAGAAGAAGCCATTAGCAACAGGTATTTATAGCGGACTGCTTTTCGGAAGTCCGGAACGGTTTATTACAGATCTTATAATGCAATTGCAGATGGTTGCATCAATGACCGATTTCATCAATGCTGTAAATAACGGAGCATCACAGACAGCCATAAAAAAAGCACTTACGGCTTTTGTGGCGACTTCGGAAACATGGCAACAAACGCATGGTTATTCCAATCACTGGAATTGGGATGGGATGCTGAATGCATTAAAAAAACTGAACCACCCGCAGTTGACAGAAACGATAGCAACGCTTGCCTGGCTGGGAGAAGGAAACACGCAATTCGAAAAGGTAAAAAATGGTATGGCACGCCTTGAAACATTCACACCACGGCTGATCCAGGCTATGAAAAAAGCATCGCTGGATATGGATAAAAAATAGACAATAGCGTATTTGGATTGCCGGAGTTGGAAAAAAATAAAGTGTCAGTATGCAGACAGAAACAACAGACAAAACGCGCAGAAAGTATGTATATAGCATTGTATTAGTAGCATCTATCGGTGGCTTTCTGTTTGGATTTGATTTAGTGGTAATAGCGGGTGCTCTTCCATTCCTGGAAATTGATTTTAACCTTACCCCGGCACTTAAAGGCTTTGCCGTAAGCAGCGCCATTTTGGGCTCTTTAACCGGGCCGCTGATCGGGTTATGGTTTACTGAACAGATCGGGCGTAAAAAAACGATGATGCTTGCCGCTGTTTTTTTTATGATATCAACGGTAGGTTCAGCTTTTGCTTTTGGGATATGGGATTTTGCACTATGGCGCTTTATGGGCGGTGTGGGAATAGGCCTGGCAATGATGTCTTCTCCTATCTATATCGCAGAGCTATCGCCGCCGCATATGCGCGGCGTTCTGGTAAATGTAAACCAGTTGTCTAATGTAATAGGTATCAATCTTGCCGTAGTGGTAGGATATCTCTTTTCTTTTGAAGGCTGGGGGTGGCGATGGATGTTTGCAGCCCAGGCTGTACCGGTAATACTTCTTATTATTGGATTGCTGGTGATCCCCGAAAGCCCCCGGTGGCTCGCGGCAAAAGGCAGGTTGGCAGAAGCTTTGAAAGTGCTTACAAAAGTAAACGGCGCAACTGTAGCGGAACGGGAGTTAAAGGAAATAGAGATGGAATTAAGACAGGAAAGCGGATCGTTCAGGGAGTTGTTTCAGCCGGGTATACGGTTGGCATTGTTTGTTGGAGTTGTGCTGATGATTTTTTCGCAGATCAACGGGGTAAACATGATGCTTTTATATGCACCCACGATCCTGGCTGAAGCAGGGATTACGATGGGATCCAGCGCAATTCTTAGCTCTATTCCTGTATACCTGCTGATTTTAATAACTACTATAATAGCCTTCCCGCTCATTAAACGCTTTAGCAGGCGGGGCTTGCTTATTGCAAGTGTGATCTGTATGTCAGTCGGGCATATCATAATGGCTGTTAATCTTCAGCAACATTGGCCGCCTTTGTTTACATTAATTCCCATGTTGATCGGCGCTGGTTCATTTACGTTAGGTCTGGCGCCACTGAGCTGGGTAATTGTGTCTGAAATATTTCCTAATAAAGTAAGGGGAAAGGCGTTGGCGGTAGTGTGTTTCTTTTTGTATACAGCCTCGTTTATAACCGCGCAGTTTTTTCCCATGCTAACAAATTGGTTTCTGAACCGGTTCAGCAACGCTTCAGGAGTATACTGGATGTTTGCCGGTATTTGTGCGACTGCCGCCTTGTTTAGCTGGAAGATGGTGCCGGAAACCAAGGGGCTGAGTCTTGAAAAAATAAGTGAATTCTGGCGGGATAGAAATAAACAAACATCCCGTGCTCAGGGCGGTTGAGCGTTTACACCTAAACGCCGTTTGTTGGGAGGGACATAACCATTAATAAATAATTTCGGATGAAAATAGCAGAAATCCTGCCTCAATACCCTGATCGTTTATGGTCATGGGCAAAACAGTCGGGTGTTACACATGCCGTAGCAAGACTACCTTACAATCAGCAAGGAAACATATCATATGATTTTATAGACCTGTTGCACATGAAGCAGCGGTTTGATGATTTTGGTTTGCAGCTTGAGGTGATAGAGCCCGGGGTTGATGCCCAGATGCATAAAATGAAATTGGGAATTGAAGGAATGGAAAAAGATCTGGAAGACTGTAAAATGCTGATAAAGAACATGGGCGCGTTGGGCATACCGGTGCTCTGTTACAATTTTATGGCACAGTTTAATTGGTTGCGGACTTCTGTCTCAACCGTTACAAGGGGAGGCGCCTTTGTAACAAGCTATGACCATTCTTTAATGAAAAACGCCCCCCTTACCGAAGCCGGGATCGTAAGTGAAGAGAAAATGTGGCGGAATATTACCCGCTTTTTAGAAGAGGTGCTGCCGGTAGCAGAAAAGGCCGGTGTTAAAATAGCATTACATCCGGATGATCCTCCTGTATCGCCTATACAGGGAATCTCCCGCATTGTCACCAGTGCTTCGGCAATGCAAAGTGTATTAAACCTGGTACCGAGTGATTACAGCGGAGTTACACTTTGCCAGGGTACTTTGGCTGCCGCAGGGGAAGATATTCCTGCTGCTATCCGCAAGCTGGGAAAAAAAATATTTTTTGTTCACTTCAGGGATGTAAAAGGGGTTGCTACTAATTTCTCTGAGACTTTTCATGATGACGGGCAAACAAATATGTTTGAGGCTGTCAGGGCTTATAAGGAGGTGGGATTTGAGGGGCCTGTCCGGATAGATCATGTACCTACTATGGCGGGGGAAAACAATGGTGAACCAGGTTATGGAGAAGTCGGGAGACTGTTTGCCATTGGATACCTGAAAGGGCTTTTGGAAGGAGCCGGGTATTTATAATATATAAAGTTTTTTGTATGAACAGAAGGCGAACGATTCAAACGCTTGTACTGGGTACAATAGGAGCAGCTAATCCATTGAAGTCCTGGCAGCAACCATTTGTTGATAACAATCAACAGCTTAATCCCTCATCGCTTATTGAACAAAAATCGCCTCCATTATCACCGGTTCCTCAATCGAAGCAGGCGTCTTCGCGAATTAATCTGGTGGTCAATGGAAAATTCAAAAAAGAACTCGAAGCTGTTTGGGGAGATTCCTTTGAATGCTGGGATATTGATGCTGTTGATGAAAAACAATTACTTGAAAGGGTTGCGGAGGGAGAATGGATGGTATGGATCGGAAATCCTAAAAAATTACCCAAAGAGTTATCCATCGGAGCTTTTCTTTGTTCAGCCAGGGCATTAATGATCCGTACTGTCGCAGACAGTCCTGTTATTTTAGACGAAGCATTGCTGAAGCCGGTTATTTGTTATTCAGGGTATATTGCTCCTCCCAGAGAAATGCCTTATCATAACATCGATGAAGAAGTACGGGCAGATTTTTTTCCGTTACTGGAAGCTGTAAATGAGTTTGGAGATGTGGTAGGATATCCCGGCATTTTAATGAGCTATTTTGCACCCTCATTGGTTGGCAGGCGCTTTTATGGTACGGAGTGTTTTTGCTTTTTTGTGGAAGATCCCTTTACAATGCTTTCGATAGAGGATTGGAAAAGACTGCTGGCTATCATTGAAAATCGTAAAAAAGGGGGATTGCAGGTAGCATCCTTTACTACAAATTATGCTTCGTATCGTCCGGGAGAAAGAGTGCAGGCAAAATTGAGACTACTGAATCACCGGGAAAAAGCGGCTGCTGCTATCATTCAATACTCCCTTCAACCAGCGGGCGCCCAGACTTTTACAGCACTCGGCGAAATGCGGCGGGTAGCAGAAGGAGGCAGCGATACTGTTGCCGTGATGGACTTCAAGGCAGGTGCTGCGGAAGGGCTATGGACATTAAGGGTGGAGGTATTACAGGACACCTCAACAACAGATAAACTGGCCGTGCAGGGTAACCCGGTGGTGGTACACCGGCAGGATATTGGTTTTGTTGTGATCCATACAGTAGAAACTCCTTCTATCATCGAATGTCGTGGTCCCGGTTTTTTAATTGAAGGGAAAGAAGGTTTTTGGGCAGGCACACATTACTATCCATCTACCTCATGGTGGGAGTGGGTATGGCGTGATTTCCGGCCCATCAAAGCAGCATCTGATTTTGCTACAATCAGAAAAAACGGCTATCGTATTGTAAGAATATGGATTGATCCGGTAATTGACGAAGTAGTATTACGCGCTATGGATGCTGCGATTTGGCTGGCAGCGCAGCAGGGTATTGTGTTGGATATCTGCGTCTTTACGCAATGGGTTCGGTATATGGGATTTGAGGCGGATGATGGCCGCCACGTATTATTTGAATTCAGGCACCCCCGGGATTTTAATATAGTTAGCTTTTCGCTCCGTAATCTTGCAATGCAGCGGGCATATCTAACTGTAATTTCTAAACGCTGGAAGGATTGCGGAAGCATTTTTTACAATCTCGCCAACGAGGCCTATGTGAAGGATCCTGATGCGTCTCAAATGGATGCAGAAGTACTTGGCTGGAATGATATCCCTTCTGCAAAAGGAGAGCTGAGGGATTCTGTATTATTTCAGCGATGGGCGCAGCAAATGGAATTGACTATTCGCAATGCCGGAGGAAAACAAATGGTGATCCCGGGATATCTTTTTTCTACATTGGGAGGTGGAGATGTATTTACCGGTAACCGGCATGCGCCTTTTTTACCCTGGCATAGTTACCTTCCGGTTGAGCAAACGGCGCTCACGTTACAATATTTTGATGTTATATCTTCTGATCGTCCGGTTTTGCTGGAGGAATTTGGTGTACTGGGATGGAACCAGGAAAGGAACTATGATAGTAATACTCATTATGCGCTTGCTGCAGGAGCGGCAGCCGCCATGTCGTATGAATGGGGGGTAAGCTGGTTGGCACGTGAAGCGTGCTATTGGCCGCTGCCGCTACGTGAAGCCGGGGTGGATGATCCTGATCCCAGGTGGTTTGCACCGTATCTGGAATTTAAAAAAATATGGTCGGAATACGGTGTGGGGATCTGTGCAACGCCCAGCGGTACAGGCTATGGTTCTATCTATCATGGCACACCTTTTCCCGCAGCCGCTGCACGAGCCCTGGGCAGGATGGGATTAATGGGAAACAATTTACAGCGGGTAAAATTTCCGGAAAAGACTTATGTAATTATCCCTGCAACCAATAACAGCGCATTAGAACAGGTACAGCAAACCTTACTGGAGATGTGGGCCGAAGGAATTGTTTTTGGTATCTGGCAGGAGGCTGATCTGGAAACCCTGCCCTCATCCGCTCAAATGGCAGTTTGTCCCGCACCATTGTCCTTCCGGGAATCCCTGGCATTTTTAAAAAGTCGTAATATCAGCGTATATCAAAAAAAATCGGACTGGGCCGGGGAACGGCGTTTTGATAAACTGCAGATCAATAAAAAATGTAAGACACTGGTACGGCGTACAGCAGTGGGAGTACTTTTTACAATGGTAATGCCGGAGCCGGCTGCACAGACCGAATTGCAATACCAGGGCGCCAGGGTATCGATGGATATAAACGATTTTGGACTGGTTCATTTCTCTCACCCGGGAATATTGCTTGTGGAAGGTGAAAAAAAGATTATCATTGACGGAAAGGTACTTTGTGTGGTTGAACGGGGAAGAGCTATTATTGCATCGGAAGATCATCGTTCATTGATTGAATCGAATTTCCTGAAGGTAATGGTGACAGTGCCGACAGAAATCCGCTTTGGCCGTACTATCAGTGCAGTATTGATCAGCGATGGATCAGATGCTGCTCCAAGAACGATTGGTGCTAAATTTGCATCCGGAAAGCTGTTACGGATCAATGACCAGTTGTGTCATTATGTATTGCACGTTACATTTTAATCAAAAACAAGATGAGATTAAAAGGCAGGATAGCCATAGTCACCGGGGCGTCGCAGTCAATAGGTAAAGCCGTTGCCCTGAAGTTTGCTGCGGAAGGAGCGTCTGTTGTAGTAAACTATTTTTCCAACAAAGTTTTGGCCGAGAGCGTTGTTGCTGAGATCAGGAAAGCGGGTGGAAGCGCTTTTGCATGCAAAGCAAATGTTGCCGACGAACGGGAAGTAGCAGTAATGGTAGATCGTTGCATAAAAGAATATGGAAAAGTTGATATCCTGGTGAACAATGCCGCTATTGACCCAAGGAAAAAATGGGATGAGATCAGTGTAGCGGAATGGGACCATGTGATGGCCAACAATGTTCGTTCCCAATTTGTGTGCTGCAAAGCTGTTTTTCCATATATGAAGCAACAAGGCTATGGTAAGATCATAAATGTTTCTTCCGTAACTTTTTGGTTTGGGAAGACAGGATATGTACACTATGTAGCTTCAAAAGGAGCGATCATTGGTTTTACACGGGCCCTGGCGAGGGAGCTGGGTGGGGATAATATTACGGTAAATTGCATTACACCGGGTGCAGTATTAACCGAAACGGAGCTGCAGAAGGTAGGCTCCATCGAAGCCCAGGATGAAGCAACAGAAACTTTGAAGCGGTTGCAATCTATACCCCGGCGGCAGCTCACGGATGACCTGGTAGGGGCTTTTGTTTTCCTGGCTTCAGCAGACAGTGATTTTACCACAGGTCAAACACTCAATGTAGACGGCGGCTGGATGATGCATTAGGTAATGGCAAGCGTTATATTTTTACTATCGGTAAAGACGCTCACGAGTAGGGGCATCACGGAAAATGAAGAGAAGCAATTTAAAATACTTTTACTGGCCGATGAGGACACCGACCAGTAAGAAAAGGAATAACATTTCAACTTTACATTTCAGCGAGCGCTTCTTTTAACGAAGCGATCAGTCTTGGCGTGTAAGACTCCATCAAAGCCAATCCTTTTTTAACTTTTTCAAAAGGCGTAGCGCCTTCATCACTGGTAAATTTGTGTGTGTCTAATACCTTGTTTACAGGAGCCGCATTCAATTTTCTAAGCGTTTCGTCCATAGCGGGCCAACGCCAGGAATTGGCATATTGGTGTTTTTGTTGCCAGGTTTCCGCGGCACTTACAAAAGCAGTAAGGTTCTTTTTTATTGCGGCTTTGCCGGGATTGGATGTGTTGAATGTTTCACTGAGCGTATACAGGCTTGCCGACATTTGTAATTGTTTGATCAAATCGTCGAGATAACTTTCCGCGTTACCAAAGTATAAACCTTTAAGAGGCCCGCCTGTAACAGGTTTTTTAAGTATAGCGGACAATTGTTTTACCACAGCCCGCATGCGTTTGGTGTCCTTTCCCTGCAAAGCGTCCCACCCTTCCACAATAGCAGCTCCATGACCGGGAATAAGATCATTGGCGAACGTTATATAATCCTCTTTGGTCAGGCTTAATCCCTGCGCTCCTCTTGCAAGCGCGAATGCGTTTGGAAGCTGGGCAATATGTGTTTGCGCATTGCCCAGCACTCCGCGCTGTCCTCCGTTTCTTCCTGCTTCATAAGCCCTGTTGTGGTAACTTGTAGGATGTGCCGGCTTTTCGGTACCGGTATTCATGTGCTCTTCCGGTATTTTAAATAACGTGAAAGGGAATGAGGGCTCAGCCTCTACAGCACTGTAGGGAAATGCCAGTACCCGGTTACTCATATTCAGCGAATCGGCAAGGTCTGCGCCCCGACCGCTGGCTATTCCCCACGGTTCAACAGGTTGTTTGGATAACAGGGATATTGCATTTCTTAATTCGGAAGTAGGGGCCGACCTGAATTCTCCTGTTGCATAAAAACGACTATAGGACTCCCATCCATGCAGCGCCCAATAGTCAATCTGTATTCCGGGTCTTAGCCGGTTCAGCATTCTCCTATGTGCATCCAGTATATATACAAACTCCAGGTTGGTGGAATTGGGGTATCCGCCCGGGTCGCTGTCGATAATAAACAAACCATCGGCTTTTGCAAGCGGTGTAAATAATTTTTCCCGCCAGGCCATTAGTTTGCCAAAAGCAACTGCATCCCCGGGATCCACCCTGTCATCCGTATGAAAAAAAGGCCGTTGTTCAAAAGTGTATTTTCTGCCCTCTTCGCTTTTGGGTGATACATTAGGACATAGCACAATAGATACTTTCATTTTGAACTCCTCGTGCGCCATATCAATTACGCTTGCAATCTTTGTAAGGTTAGCTTCATCGCTCGGTGTAAGGGGATCGGGCATGGTTTCCAGCACAAGCCATATCAAAATGAAATTGTAACCCAATTGCTTTAGTCCTCCTACATAATCCCGCCAGTCTTCGTATGTCCATGTGCGTGCGGCATAAGGATGGTTGTAAGACCAATGCTGGTGAATATACATTCCCAGGAGCTTCTCTTTAGCGTTCTGGGCATTTAAGTTTGCCCAGAACAAAAGACTGCATGCGAATAATACAACAGATAGCTTTTTATTCATATTTTA
>JAHBTJ010000016.1 GCA_019638595.1 Chitinophagaceae bacterium | reverse complement strand
GCAACTACAGCATGAGCTATATGTTTTCCTACGGGCCGTTCTCGCATACGGGTGTTAAGGCAGATTTCGGACTGGGTGAACATTTTGGGCTGATGTTAGGAATAGCCGATCCCAACGATTATATCAGTGCAGGATTTTCCAAAAAATTTATCCTCGGGCAATTCAGCGCCAGTTTTGATCAATTCAGCGCTTTCCTGAATTATGTGGGCGGGAAGGATTTGGATAACGCCGCCAATAACCAGGTAGGATTAACCGCTACCGCTACGTTTTCTGATCAGTTCAGCGTAGGATATGACGGAACGGTAAAATTTTATAAACCGCAGGGTGGCAGCTCCGGTTCATGGTGGGGCTCGGCAATTTACCTGAACGTTGATCCCACAAAAAAATTCGGATTAACGCTTCGCGGGGAATATTTTGACGACAGGAAAGGGGTAATTACTTACACGGATGAAGATGACGATGTTTACCCGCTTTTCGGCGCAGGTATTTTCCAGACTACCCTCTCTTTTAATATTAAACCTGTTCAGAATTTAATAATCATTCCCGAATTCCGCTTAGACAGCGCCAAAGACCCTCTATTCACAAAACATAACGGGGTGCAGGCAAAAAGCACGGGATCTTTCCTTGTGGCAGCTGTTTTTAACTTTTAGAAAATAAGGACGATCACTGATCGCAGAGAAGATGCCGATTACAGGAAAGAAAGGATCATAAAACGACTCATATTTAACAGGCATATAAAAACAGGAGCAAGCGTTTTACACGGGAGCAATTAATCGCTAAAGCCGTCCATTTCTATGGATGGCTTTTGTAAATTAACGACTATAATACAATTATCACTCCCGGCGGCTACGCTTCCTCTACGCCGAATTTCTTCCCGCATTAATAATACCGAATGAACAGCGCATCACCAGCTTTTCATACGTTTTTTTATGGGGAGACTGAAGCTTCGCTTCTTCCATTTCACGCACTTTTGTAATGGCATACTGCTGTATAGTAACAAGCGGTAATACAATACGTTCCCGCATTTGTACCGATAATTGTTCAACAGGGTAATCGGCCATTAATTCATTTTTACCGGTTAATTTAAAAATATACTTTTTGGTAAGCTCGTATTCATTATAAATTTTATTCCACAGCTCGCCATACAGCGGATGCCTGGAGAGAAATGTTGTCATCGGGAAGAAACACTTCTTCATAGACATCTCGCAGTTGCCTACCAATGTTTTAAAAAAGGTGGAGTGATCGTATAAATGTTTAACCTCTTCCCATCTTCCCTGCTCCTCCATCGCTTTAAACGCAGTGCCCACGCCATAATAACCCGTTACATTCTGCTTCAACTGGCTCCAGGCGCCTACAAAAGGAATAGCACGAAGATCCTTCAGGGAAAGCTTACCCGACGCGCCTCTTTTGGCAGGGCGGCTGCCTATATTGGTTTCCGCATAAAACCGTAACGGACTTGCATGCCCCAGGTATTCCAGGAAATAAGGATGATTTTTCAGATCTATATAGGAGTCAAGACTTATTTCAGACAATTGCTGTATCAATTCCTTTTCTGCGTCCTTAAGCGCCAGCTTCTGCGATGCAAAAAGATCGTTGGAAATGCCCGCGTTAATCAGTTGCTCAATATTGAACTGGGCAGAATCTATAGTGCCGAAATTAGAGCTCACGGTTTGTCCCTGTATGGTGAGCTGAATTTCTTCGTTAGCGATATTCTTGCCCAGCGACGCGTAAAACTTATGCGTTTTACCGCCACCCCGTGCCGGGGGACCTCCCCTGCCATCAAAAAACACTACATTTATACCATACTGTCTTGATATGGCAGTAAGCGCTTCCTTCGCCTTATAAATGCTCCAGTTTGCCATCAGGTAGCCGCCATCTTTGGTACCATCCGAAAAACCAAGCATAATCGTCTGTTTGTTCTTTCTGCGCTCCAGGTGTTGCCTGTATTGGGGCAGGGTATACAGCTCTTCCATAATAGAAGCGGCGTGCTCCAGGTCATCTATTGTTTCAAACAAAGGAACAATATCCACGGTAAGCTCTTCAGCTTTCCATCCGCTCATTAAAAAAAGACCATACACTTCAATAGCGCTCAGCGCGCTGTTACACTGGCTGATAATATAACGGTCGCTGCCCTCCACTCCATTGGCTGCCTGTATTTGCTTTAAAGCCTGCATTACGCAAAGCGTATCCTTATGCACTTCATCGGTAAGTATTTCCGGATCGGCGGTTCCTGATACATTTATCAGCGCCCCGATCTTTTCGGACGGAGACAGCGATGTATAGTTTGCAGGCAATACACTGGCTTTAGCGGCAATTTCATCCAGTATTTTAGTATGTACGCTGCTATCCTGGCGCAGATCAAGCGATGCGAAAAACAACCCGAATACCTCTACTTTATTGATCAGGTTCTCCACCAGTTCAACAAATAAGCCATTATGCTGAACGAGCAATGTTTCCCGGATGCCATTGAGGGTATCGAGTATTTCTTCCTTGGTAAGATCGCTGATATGACCAGGTATAAAAACATTATTGTACAGCTTGGTCTCCAGTTCCTGCAAGGGAGTATCAACGCCTTTGAATGTAAGCCGGCGTTTTAATCGCCTTACATCCAGGTAGTACGATTTCAGGATACTTTCGCGCAAGGCGCCCGCTACTTTTTGCGTAGTGGCGGATTTTACGAACGGGTTCCCATCCCTGTCGCCTCCCGGCCAAAAGCCCATGCGTATAATAGGGTTAGACGGCGACACCACTTCGGGCATATTGGTTTTAATATTGGCTATGATCCGGCCCGCCGCGGGATAAAATACATTTTCCAGGTACCAGATCAGGCTTACCGCCTCATCAAAAGGCGTGGGCTTTTGTTGCTTGAAAAAGGGCGTTTTCCCCAATTGCTGCAGGTACATGTTGATCTGGTTAATATTATTTTCAGCAATGGCCCTTGTTAAATCATGTATAATGCCCAGCACCGCTCCCGGGTAAAACTGCGTGGGATGCGCCGTAAGCACAAGGCGTATATTAAAGGTTTCGGCCTTTTGCTGCAGCTCCTTTTCTTTTCCGAACTGTATTACTTCCGACTGCAGGCTTTTTAAGGTACCCGGGCCATTCATATCATTTACAGTAGTAAAAGCCGCATCTTCCAGGGCATCGAAAAGTACCACCTGGCGCTCCGCATACTGCACGAACCGGAACAATAAATCCAGCTTTTCTTCCTTCTCGGTAAAAGAGGTATGTTTACTGAAAAAGCCATCAATGATTTGAGACGGGCTTTGCTCATTGGCATATCCTTCTTCGCAATAGCTTAGCAGCAGCGATAAAAGAATGCCCGTTTTCTCAATACGATGAAAAGGCAGGGAAGTAAAAAGACTGTTGTATAATTGAAATTTACGCCCTACCAGGTTTTGGAATTGCGTTAGCGATGCCGTTGATAAGCTTGCCATGAGTTGATATTACTAAGTATTGATTTGATGAACTATTAGCCTACCGCCCTAAAGCAGTGTATTTAATTTGGACAAGCAAGCGATAAATGAGCGCATGAAATTAGTTAAAAAAAAAGGATGTACCGAAGGTTTTTTAATATTTTATTTGTAATTGATTAATTCTGTTTTACCTTCGGCGCCATCATAAGTGAAATGGTACTGCTATATTCAAATACATCATCGGCCTTTATTACCGCAAATACCGCTGTAATAAGTACCATCATTACCACAACAACCATTACAACCCTCGTGTGAGGGTAATCGTTATGCATATCATCCCATGGGCAATCAGCTACATTCATCAGGCAGGATGAATTGGATCATTATCTAATAACTTCTAGTTCAAAAAAACAAAATATGCAGGTGTTGAAATTCGGCGGTACTTCAGTTGGAAGCGCTGATAATATAAAAAAGGTGATCGGGATCGTAAAAGAGCGGCTGGAAAAGGAGAAAACCATTGTGGTAGTATCGGCAATGGGAGGCACCACAGACGCTTTGTTAAATGCAGGCCAACTGGCGGCACAGTCAAACGAGCTGTTTAAGGAAGAGCTGTTACGCATTGAACAAAGGCACCTGGATACGGTAAAGCAACTGATCCCGGTACAACATCAAAGCAGCGTACTGAGCCTGGTAAAAAAAATGTGCAATGAAATTGAAGATGTTTGTAACGGGGTTTTCCTGCTGGGTGAGCTTTCTTCGCGCACTAAAGACCGCATTGTAAGCTTTGGAGAACTGTTGTCATCGCAAATGATTGCCGCCGCTTTTAACAACGCGGGTATTGAAACGCTTTGGAAAGACACCCGGAAGCTCATCCAGACCAATACCAACTTTGGGAATGCTGTTGTAAATGCCGCAGCAACAAAAGCGCTTATTCATGATTTTATACCTACATGGAAAGAGCAGCTCGTTATTATTCCGGGCTTTATAGCCGCAAGCGACAATAACGAAACAACTACGTTGGGCAGGGGCGGATCGGATTATACCGCCGCTATACTGGCCGCGGCTGTGAATGCGAAGCAACTAGAAATATGGACAGACGTATCGGGTATGATGACTGCAGACCCGCGCTGGGTAAGCGGAGCTAAAGTTATTTCTTCCATATCGTACCAGGAAGCCATGGAGCTTTCTCACTTTGGCGCCAAAGTATTGTACCCGCCCACCATACAACCGGTATTAGGCAAAGGCATCCCGGTAGTGATCAAAAACACTTTTGCTCCCAACGACCACGGAACCGTTATAGGAAAAACGGCTGCCCCTAACGGTAACGCTATCAGGGGTATTTCCAGTATCAGCAATATAACGCTGCTGAGCCTGGAAGGAAGCGGCATGGTAGGTGTGCCTGGTTTTTCAAGACGTTTGTTCGAAGCCCTTTCACAGGCGCAGATCAATGTTATCCTCATTACACAGGGATCGTCGGAACACTCTATATGTGTAGGCGTAGAAACTCCTTTCGCGCAAAAAGCCAAAGAAGTTGTAGACCATACCTTCGCCGATGAGATCACCATGGAAAGAGTACAACCCCTCGCCATCGAAAAAGATCTTTCCATTGTGGCGCTGGTGGGCGAAAACATGAAAAGTCACCCGGGTATCAGCGGAAAAATGTTTGGAGCATTAGGGCGTAATGGTGTAAATGTGCGTGCGATTGCCCAGGGATCGTCGGAAAGAAATATTTCCGCGGTAGTAGCCACCAAAGATGTAAGAAAAGCCATCAATATCCTGCACGAAGAATTTTTTGAAACCACTTACCGGCAAATCAACCTCTTTATTGCCGGTACCGGCAACGTAGGCAGTAAGCTGCTGCAGCAATTAAAGCAGCAACAGAGCTGGTTAAGTCAGCACCTGCGCCTGAACGTGAAAGTAGTGGGACTTGCCAACAGCCGGAAAATGATCATTGATGACAATGGAATTGATTTTAACCACTGGCAGGAAAAACTGCAGGGAGGCGAGTCTGCAAACATAGATGAGTTTGTCAACATCATCCTCAGCAAAAATTCACGCAATTCTATTTTTGTAGACATCACAGCCAGCGATTCCGTAGCATCGGTTTACGACCGGTTGCTGCAAAAAAGCGTATCGGTGGTAGCCTGCAACAAAATAGCAGCATCTTCAAATTATGTTTATTATAAAAAGTTGAAGGATACGGCCCGTTCCTATAATTGCCTGTTCCTGTTTGAAACCAATGTAGGCGCTGCGCTTCCTGTAATCGGCACTTTAAACGATCTTATGCGCAGCGGCGATAAGATCAATCGTATTGAAGCGGTTTTAAGCGGCACCCTGAACTTTGTATTTAACAATTACAACGGCGAAAAAACTTTTGCGGAAGTGGTAAAGCAGGCACAGGAAGAAGGATATACAGAACCCGATCCAAGACTCGACCTGAGCGGTAAGGACGTAATGCGTAAGATCATGATCCTGGCGCGTGAATCGGGTGCTCAACTGGAAATGGAAGATATTAGCTGCAACGGTTTTTTACCCGGCAGTTGTATGGAAGGCGATGTAGCTGCTTTTTATGCAGAAATGAAAAAGCAGGAAGCGCATTTTAAAAAATTATACGATGAAGCTGTAGCGAAAAACTGTAAGCTGAAATTTGTAGCAAAATATGAAAATGGCAAAGCGTCTGTAGGTTTGCAGCATATAGCGCCGGAGCATGACCTGTATCATTTATATGGAAAAGATAATGTAGTATTGTTTTATACAGAACGTTACCCGCTGCAGCCATTGGTAGTGAAAGGCGCCGGAGCCGGGGCGGAAGTAACCGCATCGGGTGTGTTCGCGGATATAATAAGAGCCACAGCGCAGTGAAGGTGGAAGGCGTGGGGAAGTTGATTGCGAGTTACAGGTTACAGGAGATTGCTGATTTCGGGTTTGGGGATTTTTGATTTGAAATTTGAGATTTGAAATTACTCATAGCTCATAGCTAAAAGCTGACAACCGATAGCCAACTACAAACCACAAACTATAAATTTGATAGCTGATTGCTGACAGCTATTTTGCTGAACTATAAATAATAAACAACAAACAATAAATCCCGGGAGGAACATCTCAAATATTAAATATCAAATGTTAGACGACGCAATAAATAAGGCCCGGGGGAAATCGGTAACCGTACATGCACCGGGTACAGTGGCCAACATGGTATGTGGATTTGATGTACTGGGGCTGGCATTGAACGATCCTTACGATATAATGACCATACAGTTGATTGAAGAGCCTACGGTTGTTATACATAATGTAGACAGCTATGGATTACCGGTGGAGCCGCAAAAAAATGTTGCAGGTGTAGCCCTGCTGGAAATGATAGAACGGTTACACAGGAAAACAGGCTTTGATATTACCATTGAAAAACGCATTAAGCCCGGAAGCGGTGTTGGTTCAAGCGCTGCAAGCTCAGCGGGTGCTGTGGTAGCAGCCAATCATTTGCTGGGTAATATATTCAATAATAATGAGCTTGTGCAGATGGCGATGTTTGGTGAAAAGCTGGCATCGGGCGTAAAACATGCGGATAATATTACACCCTGTATTATGGGCGGCGTTACATTAATAAGAAGTATTATGCCGCTTGATATCATCAGTGTACCCTCCCCGCCGCTATATGTAACCGTGGTACATCCGCAAATTGAAGTGCGTACCGAAGATGCCAGGCAGATACTAAAAAAGCAGATATTGCTGAAAGATGCCATCAGGCAATGGGGCAATATAGCGGGACTGGTAGCCGGTTTAATAAAAAGTGATTATGAGCTTATCGGCAGATCGCTGGAAGATGTATTGATAGAGCCGGTAAGAAGTATACTCATTCCCGCGTTTGCTGAAGTAAAGGCAAAAAGCCTGGAAGCGGGCGCCCTGGGTGGCGGTATATCCGGTTCGGGACCTTCCATATTTATGCTGAGCAAAGATGAAGCAACGGCACTGGCAGTGGAAAACGCCATGAAGGATGTATATGCGGCTACGGGAATTGCTTATCATACCTATGTAACAACAGTAAATACGCAAGGGGTTAAGATAGTTAAATAAAAGGCTATCCCAATTCAAATTTTAAAAATCTCAGTCAGCGTTAGAATGAAATACTACAGCTTAAATAACCAATCGCCTGAAGTTAGCTTTAAAGAAGCCACCATCAAAGGACAGGCGCCTGATAAGGGTTTGTATTTCCCCAAATCTTTACCAAAGCTCGATAAAAGCTGGATAGATAGCATTGAAGAAAAATCGAATGAGCAAATAGCTTTTGACGTGATACGGCCTTACGTGGGTGAAGATATTGCGGAAGCCGATTTACGAGGCATTGTGAAAGAAACGATTGATTTTCCCATTCCGCTTGTAAAGCTAACAAACGATATATATTCCCTTGAGCTTTTTCATGGACCTACCCTTGCGTTTAAAGATGTAGGTGCCCGGTTCATGAGCCGTTGCCTGGGTTATTTTGCTAAAAAGGAGAGAGAAAAAGTAACGGTGCTGGTAGCCACTTCGGGCGATACCGGCGGCGCCGTAGCCAATGGATTCTATGGTGTGGAAGGAGTAGAGGTGGTGATCTTATATCCTTCGGGAAAGGTGAGCTCGGTACAGGAAAAACAGTTGACCACGCTGGGGAAAAATATAACAGCTATTGAAGTAAAAGGAACATTTGATGACTGTCAGCAAATGGTGAAACAGGCTTTTGCCGACGCTGAGCTCACAAAGAAAATATTCCTCACTTCTGCCAACTCCATAAACGTAGCCCGTTGGTTGCCGCAACAGTTTTATTATTTTTTCGCGTACAAGCAATGGCAGCAAAAAGATGCTCCACCTGTAATATGCGTACCAAGCGGGAACTTTGGTAATATCTGTGCGGGTATGCTGGCGTTTATTTCCGGTTTGCCCGTAAAGCATTTCATAGCTGCCTGCAATGCCAATAATGTAGTGCCAAGGTTTTTGGATAACGGCAACTATGAAGTTCGTCCTGCCGTAGCCACCTTATCCAACGCAATGGATGTAGGCAACCCCAGCAATTTTGTAAGGGTGCTGGAGCTTTTCAATAATAATTTTATTGATCTTAAAAAAATACTCTCAGGCTATACCATTACTGATGAAGAAACCAAAGCCACGCTGCAACAGGTAAAAAAGGAAACCGGCTATTTGACCGATCCGCATGGCGCGGTAGGCTATCTTGCCTTGCAGCGCTATCTTGGTGAACATGCAGGCGATAAAGGGGTTTTTCTTGAAACAGCGCATCCTGTAAAATTTTATGATGTGGTAGAGCCTGTTATTAATGAAGCGGTTCCTGTACCGGAGGCTATCCGGCAAATATTACCACTTAAAAAACATAGCATTGAAATGGATGCAGCATATGAATTGCTGAGCGAGTATTTAATGGCAGCCCCTCCCGGCCTCCCCGAAGCCCGCCTGAACGAATCATTCGGACAGGGGGAGGATATCTGAGCACAACCCTTGCTTTTCAAAGAGTGAGTATAAAGTATTTCTCCTTTTTCCGGTTTTCAATTTAGCACTTGCAAATATCCCGAACACTAACCTGAAACCTGTAACCTGCAACAAACAAACTATCACTTACCACTTTTCTTGTGCCTCGGAGTCTTTGTAGTTCCCCTAACAATAAACTTCAAACTATAAACACTAAATCTTCGATATTTGCAGCAGGAGAAGCCTGTATGCACGATATAGAACCATTTTATAACTGGCAGCATTTGTATACATCCAATACAGATCCGCGTTCGCCGTTTTACGGGCGCGAGTATAGTGAATTTGTATACTCCCAAACCATATATAACTATTATATACACCCCCAGTGGGATGAATTTGGCTCACGAACCCTGTATATGAAAATTCTGTATGCAGACTATGAGCAGGGGTACGCCATAATAGAATTGATCGGGGAGTGGAATGACGCTATTGAAAACGATATACAAACCCTGCGGCGCGAAGTAACGGATGTGCTTTTTTACGAAGGCATCAAAAAATTTATCCTTATTGCCGATAATGTACTCAATTTCCACAGCAGCGACGACAGCTACTACGAAGACTGGTTCCAGGAGTTGAGCGAGGAGGACGGATGGGCGGTAATACTCAATATGCCGGAGCAGTCGCAATATGATTTTAAAAAGGCAAAACTGCACCGGTATGTAGAGCTGATGGATTTCCCCAACTGGCGTACCCTGCAGCCTCAGCACCTTTTTCAGATCATCAACGACACGCTTTTAAAGCGGTTAGATGTTTAAAAAAAGCAATAATGTGATTTTTATGAGCGTTTCTGTGTTACTTTTGCAGGGATTCTAATTAACCACTTCTTGTGATATGACCTGGAAACAACTCTTCACGTCGTCTGTAGGCAAAAAATTTATAATGGCGCTTACAGGCGTGTCTCTGATCGCTTTTTTGATAGTACATGTTGGACTGAACGCCTGCATATGGGCTAACGACAACGGCGAAATGTTCAATAAAGCCGCTCATTTTATGGGCTCTACGGTGGTAATACGCATAGCGGAAGTAGGCCTTTTCGTTGGTATCATCCTGCACATTATACAGGGTATTGTACTGGAGCTGGATAACAGGAGCAAAAGAAGCATCGGGTACCAGGTTCCATTGGGAAACAGGGGCAGCAAATGGTACAGTCGCAGTATGGGCCTGCTGGGCACACTTATCCTTTTATTTCTTATAATGCACATCTATCATTTCTGGACACCCAGCCGGCTGGGCGGTATTGCTGATATTCAGCCATTACCCCCCGTAAATTATGACGGTAAGGAATACCATAATTTATATGCGGAAATGATTACTGTATTTCAGTCGCTGTTTGTGGTGATATTGTATGTGCTGGGATGCATTTCGCTTGCATACCATTTGTTGCATGGCTTTAATAGTGCTTTCCGTACGTTGGGCCTGCACAACCAGCGTTATGTAAGAATTGTAAAAGCAACCGGAGTTGCCTTTTCCATAATCGTTCCTTTCACTTTTGCTATGATGCCCATATCCATGCATTTTGGATGGATACAATAACAACAGCACGTGATAAGTGGTAAGAGATGAGTGGATATTGACCGGTTTGTAAAACAAAAAAGTTCATTTAAACAAAGTATAGTTATACTATGTTGGATTCAAAAATACCTGCGGGACCACTGGAGCAAAAATGGAATGACTATAAAGGACATGTGAAGCTGGTAAACCCTGCGAACAAACGTAAGCTGGAAATTATTGTAGTGGGTACCGGGCTGGCGGGTGCTTCCGCGGCAGCATCCCTGGGTGAGCTGGGCTACCGGGTAAAAGCATATTGTTTCCAGGATTCACCCCGCAGGGCGCACTCCATTGCCGCACAGGGCGGAATCAACGCTGCTAAAAATTACCAGAACGACGGCGACTCTGTTTTCCGGCTTTTTTATGATACCGTTAAAGGAGGCGATTACCGCGCACGTGAAGCGAATGTGCATCGCCTGGCAGAAGTAAGCGTGAACATCATTGACCAATGTGTGGCCCAGGGAGTTCCATTTGCAAGGGAATATGGAGGGCTGCTGAACAACCGCTCTTTCGGCGGCACGCAGGTTAAAAGAACTTTTTATGCTGCCGGGCAAACAGGGCAGCAATTGCTGATAGGTGCTTACCAGGCGCTGGAAAGACAGGTAGCCCTGGGCAATGTAACCATGTACACCCGCCATGAAATGCTGGACCTGGTAATTATTGACGGGAAAACGAGAGGCATTATATGCCGCAACCTGGTAACAGGAGAACTGGAAAGACATTTCGGCCATACGGTATTATTGTGTACCGGAGGATACGGAAACGTATTTTATCTTTCCACCAATGCCATGGGTAGTAATGCAACAGCCGCGTGGAAGGCACATAAAAAAGGCGCCTATTTTGGCAATCCCTGCTTTACACAAATCCATCCTACTTGTATACCCGTAACCGGTGACCACCAGTCGAAGCTAACGCTGATGTCGGAATCGCTGCGTAACGACGGGCGTATATGGGTACCGAAAAAGAAAGATGATAACCGGAAGGCGAACGATATACCGGAAGAGGAAAGGGATTATTACCTGGAAAGAAGATATCCTGCATTTGGAAACCTGGTTCCCCGCGATGTGGCATCAAGGGCTGCTAAAGAAAGATGCGATGCCGGTTATGGTGTGGGCACTACCAAACAGGCGGTATACCTCGACTTTAAATACAATCTCATCAACAAATACGGCAAAACAGAAGCTGGCAAACAGGGAATAGAAAACCCCGATATGGATACCCTGGTACGTTTGGGCAAGGAAGTGGTGAAAGAAGAGTATGGCAACCTGTTCGATATGTATGAAAAGATAACCGGTGAAAATCCGTATGAAGTGCCCATGCGTATTTACCCCGCTGTGCACTATACCATGGGTGGCTTATGGGTGGATTATGAATTGATGACATCGGTGAAAGGCTTATATGCTTTGGGCGAATGCAATTTCAGTGACCACGGAGCCAACCGGTTGGGCGCGTCTGCCTTAATGCAGGGATTAGCAGACGGTTATTTTGTTATTCCCTATACCATTGGCAATTACCTGGCAGACGAAATTGCTACCAAGCCGATACCCACTAGCCACAAAGCTTTTGAAGCCGCCGAAAATGCTGTAAGGGAAAGGATCAATACCCTGATGAACATTAAAGGGAAACAATCTGTTGAAAGTTTTCATAAACGTTTAGGCAGGATCATGTGGAACAAATGCGGCATGGCGCGCAACGAACAGGGTTTAAAAGAAGCTATTGAAGAAATACGGGCGCTGAAAAAAGAATTCTGGAGCGATGTACGCATTCCCGGGGAGATCAATGAAATGAATCCTGAGCTGGATAAAGCCAACAGGGTGGCTGATTTTATTGAACTGGGCGAATTAATGTGTAAAGATGCACTGGAAAGGGCCGAAAGTTGTGGAGGGCATTTTCGTGAAGAAAGCCAGACACCTGATGGAGAAGCGCTTCGCCATGATGATAAGTTTATGTATGTATCTGCATGGGAGTACAAAGGTGATAGCGACTGGAGCCTGAATAAGGAACCTTTGGATTACGAGGTGATCAAGCCAACGCAAAGAAATTATAAATAATAGTATGAATCAATCTTTAAAAGATTGGATTGATATTCTTGCAAAAGTTGTTGCGGCAACAGGTGTTTTTATTGCAGCATTAAACTACAGGCAACAAACAAGAACAAAAAGGGCAGAGTGGTTGAAAGCGTTATTTGAAAAATTTTACGAGAAAAAAGAGTTTAAAGAGGTGCGAAGATGGATTGAGTCGGGAGAAATTGATAATAAAATCAACCTGGATGCTACAGTATCTGAAGATGAAGAAAAAGTTGCGGACTATTTGAATTTCTTTGAATTCATTGCAACCCTGGAGGTTGACAGGCAACTAAAGTTAACAGATGTTAAAAACCTTTTTGAATACTATTTAAACAAAATTAAGAATTCAGAGAAATGTATGACCTGGGTACATAACTATGATTATGGATTTGAAAAATTGCGAAATTTGCTAGATAAAATTTAGCCTTAAAATGCAGAGAGATTATTTATTTACATATGGCACTTTAAGAAAGAATTATAACCTTAAACTAAAGGAAAAGGTTGCGAATGATATTACCTACTTAGGACAGGCAAAGGTTACAGCATCGTTATATGATATAGGAAAATACCCGGGAGCAATTAAAGAAAATACAGACGACGAAGTAATTGGAGATGTATTCGTTTTAAATGATCCTGAAAAAGTATTAAAGGTTTTAGACAAATATGAGGGTGAAGAGTTTTCAAGGAAGAAAAAAAGAGTAAAACTAAGATCCGGGAAGTCTGTGAATGCGTGGATATATTGGTACAATCAGAAGCCTTTGGGGAAACGAAGGATACCATATAAAGATTATTTAAATTATTTGAGAAATAAAAATACTGCTTAATTGCATGGAACACTATAATATGAATCTCACACTTAAAGTGTGGAAGCAGAAAAACAAAAGCGAAAGAGGACGTTTTGAAACCTATCATGTAAAGAATATTTCTTCGGAAATGTCTTTCCTGGAAATGTTTGATGTGCTGAATGAACAACTGATTGAAGAAGGAAAAGAGCCGATCGCTTTTGACCACGACTGCCGTGAAGGTATTTGTGGTATGTGTTCTATGTATATCAACGGACGCCCGCATGGTCCCTGGCACGGCACCACTACCTGCCAGTTGCACATGCGTGCCTTTAAAGACGGAGACACGATTGTGGTAGAACCCTGGCGCGCCAACGCATTCCCGGTATTGAAAGACCTGACGGTTGACCGAAATGCCTTCGACCGTATTATACAGGCAGGAGGTTTTATTTCCGTGAATACCGGCAACGCGCAGGATGGAAATAATATTCCCATTGAAAAAGAAAAAGCCGATCAGGCATTCGCTGCTGCTGCGTGTATAGGTTGCGGAGCCTGTGTGGCAGCCTGTAAAAACAGTTCTGCCATGCTGTTCGTATCTGCCAAAGTTTCGCACCTGGCCTTATTGCCCCAGGGCGTACCTGAAAAGAAAACCCGTGTATTAAATATGATTGCCCAAATGGACAAAGAAGGATTTGGTTCCTGCACCAATACGGGAGCATGCGAAGCGGTTTGTCCTAAAGAAATATCGCTGGATAATATTGCACGCCTTAACAAAGAATATTTAAATGCCGCGGCCGTCATAGACAAATAACGGTATATTATCAGCAACACCCGCATACTATCCAGTTCCGATACCTGCTTTAGCAAATCAAAATAAACTATTTTGAATACCATTGATATTCAAAATATAACCACAGAAAGATTGAAAAGCCTCACGACTCTTTCAAAACAGGTTACGGTTGACGTTCTTCGCCTCGACAAAATCCACCCTGTTATTTCCGGTAACAAGTGGTTTAAGCTAAAATACTACCTGCAGAACGCCCGATTAAAAGGCTGTGACAGGATCGTTACTTTTGGCGGCGCATACTCCAATCATATAGCAGCTACGGCTTACGCTGCAAAATTGCACGGATTTCAATCTACCGGGTTAATAAGGGGAGAGGAACCGCAGGTATGGTCGCACACATTACAAGCCGCCCGCTCAAGCGGTATGTTGTTACAATTTCTTTCCAGGACAGATTATAACCGGTATAAAAGAAACATATCAGCATATACAAACCCCGGAAATGTTGGGAAAGCCTATGTTGTTCCAGAAGGAGGATTTGGGCAACCGGGAGTTAAGGGAGCTTCCGAAATATTAGAAACTACAGATATAAGTAAATACTCTCATATTATTGCGGCGGTAGGAACCGGTACCACCATTGCAGGATTGATCCATAAAACAACTGATAGCCAGCAAATACTGGGTATCAGCTCTATGAAAAATAATAATTCGCTCTCCACTGAAATAGAACTCCTCTTAAATCGTTCTTTACCCGGGCGTTTTTATCTTGTAAACGAATATCATTTTGGGGGATATGCCAGGTATACGGATACGCTGATTGAATGGATGAATAATTTTTACAGGGAGCACCGTATTCCCCTTGACTTTGTGTACACCGGAAAAATGATGTATGGTATTTTTGATATGATCAGCAAGGATCTTTTCCCTGCAGGCTCCGGTATACTGGCTGTTCATTCAGGCGGTTTACAGGGAAATGGTTCATTAGCGCCGGGAGTATTAAAATATTTTGAATAAAGTGTAGTATTATCTTTGTAATGCATATTCTCTGAAAATAAAGTCGCAGACTATCACTATGAAACTTTTCGCAGGATTTGTTTTTTTTGCTGCATGTATGCTGATGGAGTATCCGGCGAAGGCTCAAGATACATTGCCCGCGTTTACGGTGGTGAACAGGAATGGAAAAGTGATCCTGAGCTGGGTGAATAATTTTCCAGTGATAAAACAATTGAGCATCCAGCGCTCCTCCGACAGCTTAAAAGGTTTTAAAACCATACTTACCCTCCCCGATCCTACTTCTGTAACCAATGGATTTCTCGACAACAACGCGCCAGATACCACCTCCTTCTATAAATTGTATATCCTGCTCGACAGCGGTAAATATGTTTTCAGTAAATCGCAGAAATCGCAGCATCCGCCGCCACCGGTTGTAAAAGCTGCAACACCCGATAAAACAGCCCCTGTTAGTAAAGCTCCTGTAAAAGAAACAGCAGCGCTAAACAGTAATAATATACCGGTAAAAGAACCTGGCACTACAACGGCGGGTGTTACTGCTGGCACTACGGTAACAGAACAACCTGAAAAGAAAGAAACACCGGTAGCTGCTGTGCCAAAGCCTGTTGAAACTGCTCCTGTAGAGGAAGAAACAGTTGCCAAAAAATACGATCGGGAGTCAATAAAAACGTCCAATAAAAAAAGAAGCGACGGGCTGAGCTTAAACGATAATACTACGCAGGTAACCAATGTACAGGTATACAAGCCTTCCAGCTTTATTTTTACCAACAGCGAAGGCAATGTTACAATTGTTCTTCCTGCAGGCAAACAGAGCCATTTTAAGATAAAGTTTTTAGAAGAAGATGGCAGCAACCTGTTTCAACTGAACAGCATACGGGAGCAAATTGTGATCGTTGACAAATCGAATTTTATGCGATCGGGTTGGTTTAAGTTTGAGCTGTACGAAAATGATGTGCTGAAGGAAAAAAATAAAATCCTCATTCCTAAAGATCCTGGTGTGCGCTGACCAGGCTGCAATCAAATACATTTTCAAAGCAGCTTTTCAATATTGCTTTCACATTTTCTATCCCGGGGTTATAGCCCAGCTCCTTTTCTATAGATGTAACCTGCTTATCAACAATGCCGCAAGGGATGATTTGCGTAAAATAACCGAGGTTGGTATTTACATTCAGCGCAAATCCGTGCATCGTGATCCACCTGCTGCAACGCACACCCATTGCGCAGATCTTCCGTTCCTTTCCCTTAATGCCGGGCTCAATCCACACACCTGTTTCTCCAGGTGAACGTTCTCCTTGTATGTTATAATGAGCAAGTGTTTGTATAATTACCTCTTCCAGGTTACGGAGATATTTTCCAATGTCTGTATAATATTTTTCCAGGTCAAGAATGGGGTATCCAACAATTTGCCCGGGGCCGTGGAAAGTAATATCCCCTCCCCTGTTGGTTTGATAATATTCGATGCCTTTGGCCTGCCTTTCATCTTCTGAGATCAATACATTTTCTACATGGCCGCTCTTACCCAATGTATACACCGGCGGATGTTCACACAGCAAAAAATGGTGCCGTGTAACACTCACATTATCTCCTTCCGCAATGTTGGATATCGTATTGTTTACAGGAATGGGTGAAATAGTAGTTGCGGTACTGGCCTTTATCTTCGCCTGCACATTTTGCTGTAATAACTGCTCCTGGTAATCCCAGGCTTTTTTATAAGAAGTGAGACCAAGATCTTCAAAATAAACCTGCTTCATACCTGCGAAGTTACCGGATTTTAGGGAGCGGTGGGTTATGGGCGGTGAGCTTTCAGCCATCAGCAGCCAGTTTATGGTTTGTTGTTTATGGTTTATAGTTGAGTAAGCAAACCTGAAACTTGTAACCTGCAACAGCCATCAAATCTCAAATCCCCAACTTCAAACCCGAAACTTGCAACCTTCTCACACCGACAATGCCAGCAAAGACGAATCTTTGGTTTCGAGCACCGAAGAGCCCATGAGGAATTCATCCACTTTTCTCGCGCATTCGCGTCCTTCGCTGATAGCCCATACTACCAGCGACTGACCACGGCGCATATCGCCTGCCGCGAAAATTTTGGGTATATTGGTTTGATAATTACGTTCCGTAGCTTTTACATTGCCTCGTTCATCATATTCAGTCTCCAGTTCATCCAGCATACCTTCGTGCTGCGGATGTACAAAACCCATTGCCAGCAACGCGAGCTCGCAAGGCAGTTCCCTTTCGCTGCCCGGCACTTCCACAAAGCCCGAAGGTCTTTCGTCCTGCGAGAACTTCCATTCCAGGTCAACAATTTTGAGCGCTTTTAAATTACCCTTTCCATCGCCTACAAATTCTTTGGTAGCTATGGCCCAAAATCTTTCGCAACCCTCGTCGTGCGAAGTAGATGTTTTTAGCAGCATGGGATAAGTGGGCCAGGGCATAAAAGTAGTACGTGCGCCTGGCGGCTTAGGCATTAATTCAAACTGTGTAACCGTTTTGGCTCCGTGCCTGTTAGATGTACCAACACAGTCGCTGCCGGTATCGCCTCCACCAATTACCACTACATTTTTACCTGTAGCTTTTACCTCTTCAGGCAATATATTGCTTTCTATATGCGCGTTCGCCAACGGATCTTTTTTAGCGTTACGCTTATTTTGCTGCTTCAGGAACTGCATGGCAAAATAAACGCCCTTTAAATCGCGGCCCGGAACAGGAAGATCCCTGGGCTTTGTGGACCCTCCGGACAATACGATCGCATTGTATTCACGCAACAGGCTGTTGATGCTTACATTTACTCCTACATTGGCATTACATTTAAACTCTACGCCTTCCTGCTTCATTATTTCCACCCTGCGGTCTATCGTCCATTTTTCAAGCTTAAAATCGGGTATGCCATACCGTAATAATCCACCCGGAGCGTCGTCTCTTTCGAACACGGTAACCAAATGACCGGCATAATTTAACTGGGCCGCAGCAGCCAGCCCGGCAGGACCGGAACCAACAACCGCTACCTTTTTGCCCGTGCGTACATTGGGTGTGCGTGGCTGCACAAACCCTTTTTCAAAAGCGATCTCTATGATATGCTTTTCTATTTCTTCGATCGCAACCGGGGGCTGGTTAATACCCAGCACACAGGCACTTTCGCAAGGTGCAGGACAAATACGCCCGGTAAACTCCGGAAAATTATTGGTAGAAGTAAGAATATCGTACGCCTCACGCCAGCTTTTACGATATACCGCGTCATTGAATTCCGGAATCACATTTCCCAGCGGACAACCGGTATGGCTATGGCAAAATGGAACGCCGCAGTTCATGCAACGCGCCGCCTGTTTGGTTAATTCCTGCTCCGCAAAACGCTCAGTAAACTCATTGTAATTCTGTAACCTTTCGGCAACTGGTTTTTTACCAGGTAACTCACGTGTAAACTCTAAAAATCCTGTTGGCTTTCCCATTGTATATTTCTTCCGGAATTAAAGTATTAGATTGAATATTATTTACTGTCCCTCCACTTTCAGTTTCGCTTTTTGCAGCGCCTTCTTATAATCTTTGGGATATACTTTTACGAAGTTCCTGAGCTGGTTTTCAAAATCACCCAGTATGAACTTGGCAACCGTGCTGCCTGTATACGCGTAATGCCTGGATATCATATCGTGCAACTCTTCCGATTCTCCGTTCACCACCGGATCCAGATCAATCATTTCGGGGTTACAGTTATTGGCAAATTCTCCTTTCACATCATACACATACGCGATACCACCACTCATCCCGGCCGCAAAATTCCTTCCGGTATCACCCAGTATTACTACCCTTCCTCCGGTCATATATTCACAACCATGATCCCCTACACCTTCCACTACAGCATTGGCGCCTGAGTTCCTCACACAGAAACGTTCGCCGGCCTTACCTCTTATAAAAGCTTCGCCCGATGTAGCGCCATAAAAAGCAACGTTACCTATAATGATATTCTCTTCAGGTACAAAGCCCGCTTCTTTAGAAGGATAGATGATCAGCCGTGCGCCGCTCAGTCCCTTACCAAAATAGTCGTTCGCATCTCCCTCCAGCTCCAACGTAACACCTTTGGCATTAAATGCCCCAAAGCTCTGTCCCGCAGTTCCATTGAACTTAAAGTGTATGGTATCTTCAGGCAATCCTGCCGCTTTGTATTTTTTAGTGATCTCGTTAGAAAGAATGGTTCCCGCGGTACGATCCGTATTCCTGATCTTACACTCTCCGTATACACGCTCCTTATTATCAATAGCGGGTTTTGCCTTTTTAAGCAACTGCCAGTCAAGCACCTCAGACAATCCATGATCCTGCTCCTCCTGGCAATACAAGCCTGTAGAGTCGGAGGCAGGCTCCTTGTAAAGAACAGGTGAGAGATCTAATTTCCCGTACTTCCAGTGGGTTACACCTTCCCTTCTTTCCAGGCAATCTACCTGCCCTACCATTTCATTGATCGTTCTGAAGCCCAGCTCAGCCATGATCTCACGCAGCTCCTGGGTAATGAATCTGAAGAAATTCACTACGTGATCCGCATCGCCCGTAAACCTTTTTCTTAATTCAGGATCCTGGGTGGCAACACCTACAGGACAGGTATTAAGATGACATTTACGCATCATAATGCACCCTTCCACTACCAGCGCCGCAGTAGCCACTCCCCATTCTTCTGCACCCAGTAAGGTTGCTATAGCAATATCGCGCCCTGTTTTCATTTGCCCGTCGGCCTGCAATACTACACGGCTTCTTAAGCGGTTTTTTACAAGCGTCTGGTGACTTTCCGCCAAACCTAATTCCCAGGGTAAACCCGCATGTTTGATAGAGCTGATGGGTGAAGCGCCTGTACCTCCGTCAAAGCCCGCTATCAGGATCACATCGGCTTTTGCTTTGGCAACACCGGCGGCAATAGTGCCAACACCGGCTTTCGACACCAGCTTAACGTTGATGCGTGCCGCGCGGTTAGCGTTTTTAAGATCATATATTAATTGTGCAAGATCTTCAATGGAATAAATATCGTGATGAGGTGGTGGAGAGATCAGACCTACACCCGGTGTGGAATGGCGTACCCTTCCAATCCAGTCATCCACCTTATCTCCCGGCAACTGCCCGCCTTCACCGGGTTTTGCACCCTGCGCCATTTTGATCTGCAGCTCGTTAGCCTCTGTAAGGTACTGGCTGGTTACCCCAAAGCGTGCAGAAGCCACCTGCTTAATGGCAGAGCGCATTGAATCGCCGTTGGGCAGCGGATCATAGCGCCTTTCGTCTTCACCGCCTTCGCCGGTATTGCTTTTACCGCCCAGGCGGTTCATGGCAATAGCAAGCGTGGTATGCGCCTCCCACGAAATAGAGCCGAAAGACATGGCTCCAGTGGCAAAACGCCTGTATATATTTTCAGCCGGCTCTACTTCGTCAACAGGAACAGAAGGCCGGTTACTTTTAAACCTGAATAAGCTCCTGAGCGTACAGGCCTTTTCGCCCTGGTCGTTCACGGTTTTGCTGTACTTTTTAAAAGTACCGTAATCATTCATCCTTGTTGAATACTGCAGCAGGTGAATGGTTTGGGGATTGAAAAGATGGAATTCCCCTTTTCTTTTCCATTGGTATATTCCGCCTACCGCCAGGCGGTCAACAGGTATTTTTTTCTGGTTGAAAGCGAGTGTGTGCTTCGCCAATGCTTCTTTGGCTATTTCATCAAGCCCCATACCTTCAATACGGCTTACGGCGCCTGTAAAGCATTTGTTTACTACATCCCGGTTCAAGCCAAGTATTTCAAATATTTGGGCGCCCTGGTAGCTCTGCAATGTAGATATCCCCATTTTAGAGAACACCTTCAGCAAGCCGTCACAAACCGCTTTTACATAATTCTTGCGTAAAGTCTCCCACTCCTGCTCTGTTTCCCACCTCTTGATGGCTTTCATGGTACGGATGGTTGCCAGCGCCAGGTAAGGATTAATAGCCGTTGCGCCAAAGCCTATCAGGCAGGCAAAATGATGTACTTCCCAAACATCGCCGGCCTCTACCACAATGCCTACCTGGCCGCGGTAGCCTTTACGGATGAGATGATGGTGCACAGAAGATACCGCCAGCAGCGAAGGAATAGCCGCATGGTCGGAATCTATAGCACGGTCAGAAAGTATGATCACTTCAAAGCCATCCTCTACCGCGTCTACCGCGTAGCGGCAAAGGCGGTCAATACCGGCTTTGAGAGAACCGGGCTTACCATCTGCCCTGAAATAACACTGTAATGTTTTCGCCTGGAAGATGCCGGTATCAATACTTCTTAACTTTTCAAGCTCCGTACTGGTAAGGATAGGCTGCTTTAACGACACGGCGTGACAATGCCTGGGATCTTCCGCCAGCAGGTTGCCATTATTGCCCACATAGGAAGCAAGGCTCATCACCAGCCTTTCCCTGATGGGATCAATGGGAGGATTGGTAACCTGCGCAAACAGTTGCTTAAAATAGCTGCTAAGGTGCTGCGGCTGGTCGGAGAGCACAGCTAAAGGCACATCTGTTCCCATTGAGCCTACAGGCTCTTTAGCATCAATCGCCATGGGCCTGATCAGGTTCTCTACGTCTTCGGTGCTGTAACCAAAAGCTTTCTGGTATTTGAAAACAGATTCTTCCGAAAGATGCGTAAAGGTTACGCGCGGAGAATCCAGTTCTTCAAGGCGTATTTTATATTGATTCAGCCAGTCGCTGTAAGGCTTGCGGTTGCAGATATCCTGCTTCAGCTCTTCATCGCTGATAATCCTTCCCTGCTCCATATCCACCACGAACATTTTACCCGGCTGCAGCCTGCCATAGCTTTTTACAATACGCGGATCTACAGGCAAAGCACCCGTTTCGGAAGCCATGATCACCCGCTCATCGTGAGTTACGCAAAAACGCGAAGGACGGAGCCCGTTCCTGTCGAGTGTGGCGCCAATGATCCTTCCATCGGTAAACGATATGGAAGCCGGGCCATCCCAGGGTTCCATGATAGCGGCATGATATTCATAAAACGCTCTTTTGGCAGGATCCATTTTATCGTTACCATCCCATGCTTCGGGAATGAGCATCATCATTACATGGGGTAAAGAACGCCCGGATAATGTAAGCAGCTCAACCATATTATCAAGACATGCGGAATCCGAAAGCCCGTTCGAAACGATCGGCAGCAGCATATCCATTTCTTCTTTGGTAAAATAGGGAGAAGAAAATCCTTTTTCACTCGTTTTCAGCCAGTTCAGGTTGCCCTGCAATGTATTGATCTCCCCGTTATGCGCTATAAAACGGAACGGTTGCGCCAGCTTCCACGAAGGAAAGGTATTGGTAGCAAACCGGGAATGTACCAAACCAAAAGCGCTTACCACCCTTTTATTGGTAAGATCGGTAAAATAATGGCGTACCTGGCCGCTGGTAAGCTGTCCTTTATAGGTAACGGTTTTATACGAAAGCGAAGGAATATAAAATCCTATAGCGTCTTTCTTTACCGTATTATTGATAGTGTGAGCAGCGTAGTTCCTGAGAACAAATAGTTTTCTTTCAAAATCCTCCGGATCCTGAATATGGTCGGGGCATGCAATGAACACATGTTCCATTTCGGGCTCTACCGATAAAGCAGTGGCGCCAATACCTGCTGTATTTACAGGAATCTTGCGATAAGTAAGTATCTCCAGCCCCAGCTTTTCGGCGGCACGGGCAAAAATCTCCCTGCATTCTTCACGAAGCCTGATCTCTTTCGGGAAAAAGATGACCCCTACCCCGTATCGTCCGAAAGCAGGCAGGTGCACACCCAGCTTCACACACTCGGCAAAAAAGAACTCATGGGGGATCTGGATCATGATACCCGCCCCATCGCCTGTATTGCTTTCGCAACCGCAGGCTCCCCTATGCTCCATATTCTCAAGAATTGTGAGCGCGTCTGAAATGATCTGGTGCGACTTATTGCCCTTGATGCTGGCTACAAAACCTACACCACAGGAATCGTGCTCAAACTCAGGTTTGTACAAGCCATTACTAACCATAAAAAGGAATATTTAAATAAAAATCAAAAAAGATAGAAAAAAGTAAAATTTTTCTAATCATGTGGCAGGCAAGAGAGTAAAAATACAAAAAAAAACAGGAAAAAATATACCATGTTCAAAAAAAACGGGAAGATGTGAATATCAAATTATACAGGATATGAGTGTAACCGGATATCTGATTGATCTCGGAAAATTTTATATGATTATTTCGTTATATATTTAAAACAAGTCGCTGTGTGTACCTGTATCTAAAAGCAATAAGATAAGCTTATTGTCTTTTGTTTCCAAATCAAGAGCCAATCGGGTTTTATATGGCACTCCAACAATCTTTAAAATTTCCAGTCAATTTATGCGGTTTGTATTTTCCGGGAAGGTTCCCTGTTTTCTGGAGCAAGTCTATCACTTCCTGCAACAAACTCAAATCGTAACCTCTTTTCCTGCAAAGTTTCAGGCTTTTATCAAATCTATGGGTAGTTTTTAATTGATACATTATTTGCCAAGCACCTTTTGAAACAAATCCTTACTGTTCTCGTAGTGGTTTATTTTTCCGTTTTTTTCGTCATTAAGAGCCTGTTCTATTCCCGAAACTTTTGTGAAAACTCCAAGAGAAAGAATATAATCTAATGTTTTTTTAGCAAGTGTATTTTTTGCATCAAATTTTAGTGTAATCTCTGCCATATCAATAATTCATTTACTTATAGCCAAATAAAGATACAAAAAGTAAATCACAGCCTTAAAAAATATTAGAAGCCTAAACATTGCTGTTGGTGTTGAGTGTGTGCAACGTGTCAGGCTTCACCAACAACAATTGGAATCGCTACTGTTTATTAAAACATTTAACTATTAGCCTGTGAGCAAAAGGCTGCATACCGGATGAGGCGATGAAAAGGAGCGGTAAAAGTTCCCAAGGCGTTTTGTAAACTGAAAAATTATTTATTACATTTATATATAATATATTTACATCTTTTGATATACCTGCCTTGTAACCGCTATTGATGGGTTGACCGTAATTAATAACCTGCGTTTAAATTTCAATCATGACTAAATTGATTTCCTTTCAATTCTTTGTGCTCATTTCTTTCATATCTTATGGGCAAACACTTAATAACCTGCCAGGTGAAAATGAGGCTTTCAAAAAACAAATTCAAAGTATAAGCAACAACCCAGATATCAATGATGATTCGGCTTATAATATTTTATCTAACTGGAATCAATATCCTATAATCAAAGACACTAAAAAATGGTATTTATTTCTTTATAAAGATTCTGTTTTTGGAACTATTCCATTAAAAATTTATATCCCTGAAAACTATCAAAATAATGTTCCATCACCAGCAGTATTAATCTTACATGGTGCAGTTGTATTAAGTAGTTTCAAAGATGCTTATAAAGATACAGCCACAGATGAGGATTTATTCTATAATTATTTTTCGAAGCAAAATTTTATTATTATCCGACCTTACGCTGACAGCTATGGGCCTAATTCCGATGGCAAGATAAACTTTGATTGGGTAGTTAACAGATTTAATGGAAGAGGCGACAGAAATAAAACCAATCCCACTTATCAAACTCTTGTTGCTATCATTAATCAATTAAAGCAAGTTTTAAATATTAACGATGATAAAGTTTTTGCGTTCGGACATTCAGATGGTTCTGATGGCGCTTTTGCGCTTGAAATTTATAATCCATCTACATTTGCAGGTTTTGTTATTTACAATTCTATGCTTACTACAATTTCCAGCCATGACACATATTTAAGAAATACACTAAATCGTCCTTTATATTTAGTTCATTCTGATTTAGACGATTTAAGACCCATTCAACAAACACGTTTAATAATGAAAATTTTGGATTCTTTAAACAGTCCTGTTTTATATAAAGAATATATCGGCTATCAACATTACGATAAACATTTACAAATTGATTTGCCTTACGGTTATGAATGGATGAAGGGGATTAGTAGAAACCCTTTTCAAAAGAGCATTACATGGGAAATGAGTGATCCTAATTATAGCACTTGCGACTGGCTTCGTGTTACACAATTTGACATGGCTTTAGAAAAAAATCAATGGCAAGCAGAGCTTAATACGAAATTATATAATAAAAGAGATAAGATTTATATGAATGACCTTTATTATGACTTGAATAAAAGCATTGCTGTCAAAGCTTACTATAACAATAATATTTTTGAAATAAATTCATCGCAAATAAAAGAGATTGAATTATTTATTAGTCCGGTAATGGTTAATCTTCAAAATCCTGTAATTGTAAAGGTTAATGGAAAAGAAGTATTTAATAAAAAGATCACGGCTGACAAAACATTTCTCTTAAAAAACTTTACTTCAACATTTGACAGAAAAGCTCTTTGGGTAACAAACATAAAAATAAAAACGAATTGACTGCTGCTAATAACGCTGTTGTTTGGGTTGAGCTTGAGCAACAAGTCCGGCTTTACTAACAACAATTGCGCATTTAAATGGTTTCTTTCATATCACACCAGGTAAGAAAGCAGCCGGTCATCTTTATTGATCTCAGAAAAGTTTACCTGGTATCGCTTCATATTTTCGATCAATCTTATATAATCGTTTTTGTTCTGTAATTCAATGCCCACCAGTGCCGGTCCCGCTTCCTTGTTGGTTTTCTGCATGTATTCAAAACGGGTAATATCATCCCGTTCTCCCAGCACATTGTTTACAAACTCCTTTAACGCGCCGGGGCGCTGGGCAAAGCTTACCAGGAAGTAATGCTTCAATCCTTCGTACTGCAACGAACGCTCCTTTATTTCGGGCATCCGGTCTATATCATTATTGCTGCCACTGATAATACAAACCACTTTTTTGCCCCTGATCTTATCGGCATAGGCATCCAGCGCCGCAATGGATAAGGCTCCGGCAGGCTCCACCACAATGGCGTCTTCATTATATAACTTCAAAATAGTAGTGCAAATCTTTCCCTCCGGCACCAGCAATACATCATCCAGCACGTCTTTGGCAATCTCAAAACTAATATCGCCTATGCGTTTAACAGCGGCACCGTCTACAAACCTGTCAATAGCAGGCAGGGTTACCGGCTCACCGGCTTTCAACGCCTCTTTCATAGAAGGCGCCCCTTCCGGCTCTACCCCAATAATTTTTGTTCGCGGACTAAACAGTTTGAAATATGCTCCTACTCCTGCTACCAATCCGCCGCCGCCCACAGGCACAAATACATAATCAATATCCTTTTCATCTTCCAGTATTTCCACTGCTACGGTACCCTGCCCTTCAATAATGCTGTAATCATCAAAGGGGGGAATAAATATCATCGCATGCTCTTCCGTATACGATTTAGCGGCTACCGCGCAATCATCAAAAGTATCGCCCACCAGCTTTATTTCAATATTGTCTTCGCCAAACATTTTCGTTTGGGTTATTTTTTGTTTGGGGGTGATAACGGGCATGAAGATGACACCCTTTATATTGAGCTTTTTGCAGCTATAAGCAAAGCCCTGCGCATGGTTGCCTGCGCTGGCGCAAACCACTCCTCTTTGCTGCTGTTCGGGGGTTAAGGAAGATATCATATTGTATGCACCGCGTAATTTATAAGAACGCACTACCTGTAGATCTTCCCGTTTAAAATATACATCGCAGCCATATTTTTTAGAAAAATTCAGGTTATAAGCCAGGGGAGTTCTGGCAACTACATTTTTAAGCTTTTGGGCTGCCCGGGCAAAAAGAAGCCTTCCTGACCAAACAGGAAGGCTTTGCTTTATCGTTTCGTTTTTATTTTCGTCTTTCATCTTTATGGTTTCAAGTGGCAGGTTACAGGTTTGTAGTTTGAGTACCTGAAACTTGTAACCTGAAACCTGTAACTCACTGCTTACACCTTATTTCTGGTTTTCTGGCCGCAGGCTCCTTACGGTTTTGCCTGCCTGCCACATTTCGCTTTCGCGCAGCTCTTTTAATTCTTCTTCGAGCTTTTCGCGGTAGTCGGCTTTGCTGTTGCTGTCAATAGAGCGCTGAGATTCTTTACCGGTAGCTACACTTTCGTATAATTCTTTGAATACCGGGGCTGTAGCATCGCGGAACTTTTTCCACCAATCCAATGCACCGCGCTGTGCAGTGGTTGAACAGTTGGCATACATCCAGTCCATACCATTTTCCGCCACCAGCGGCATTAATGATTGTGTAAGCTCTTCCACAGTTTCGTTGAATGCTTCAGAAGGGGTATGTCCTTTATCGCGCAATACCTGGTATTGAGCGGCAAAAATACCTTGTATAGCGCCCATTAAAGTACCACGCTCACCGGTAAGATCGCTGTATACCTCTTTTTTGAAGTCTGTTTCAAACAGGTAACCGCTGCCTACAGCAATACCCAGGGCAATTACCCTGTCTTTTGCTTTTCCGGTTGCATCCTGGAAGATAGCATAGCTGCTGTTCAATCCGCGACCCTGTAAAAACATACGGCGTAATGATGTACCTGAACCTTTTGGTGCTACCAAAAATACGTCTACATCTTTAGGAGGAACGATACCGGTTTGCTCGTTAAAAGTTATACCGAAGCCGTGAGAGAAATACAATGCTTTACCGGCAGTAAGATGTTTTTTTACGGTAGGCCATAATTCAATTTGAGCCGCATCGCTTAGCAGGTAGCAGATAATAGTACCTTTTTGCAATGCTTCTTCTATTTCAAACAAACTTTCCCCGGGAACAAAACCATCTTTCACAGCTTTATCCCATGTTTTAGAGTTTTTACGCTGACCAACAATTACATTGATACCGTTATCTCTCTGGTTCAACGCCTGTCCGGGGCCCTGAACACCATACCCGATCACTGCAATCGTTTCATTTTTTAATACTTCCTGGGCTTTGCTTAACGGAAATTCTTCACGCGTTACTACGTTTTCCTCAACGCCGCCGAAATTTAATTTTGCCATGTTATTAGTTTGAAAGTTTGATATGTTGAAAATTGGAAAATTGTTTTAGGTCGCAAAAGTAATATATCCTGTAAACTTATCCTTGATCAAATTCAGGTTGCAGGTTGGAGTTTCAAGCCTCTGGATTTTCAGACAACAGGCGTGTAGTTTGAGTACCTGAAACCTGTAACCCGTAACTACCTGATAGCTGACTCCTGATACCTGGCCGCTCCTCCCCTACATCGAAAACACCTCATCCTGCTTATCCAAAAATTCGTTCTCTACTATTTCGGACCCCGGCTTTTCTTCTTCAAACTCCCGGAGCTTTTCATAAAATCCGCTGCTGGCGTTAATAATAGCCACTCTTGCGCTGCGCACAAATTCAATCAATCCAAGCGGACCCAGCACTTCGGTAAGCTTGTCTATTTCTTCCCTGTGCCCCGAGGTTTCAAATACCGTATAGTCTTTACGGATCACTACAGCTCTTGCACCATACTGGCGTAATAACCTTTCCACTTTAACATCTTCAATAACTTTATCAGTAGAAACCTTATATAATGCCAGCTCCTGCCATACTATTTCATCATTATTATTATAATATGCTTTCAGCACTTCCACCTGCTTTTCGATCTGGCGAACCAGCTTTTTCACCACGTCTTCCACTTCGTGAATCACAATAGTAAAGCGGTGTATGCCTTCCACCTCAGAGGGAGAAGTATTCAGGCTTTCAATATTTATTTTCCTGCGTGAAAACATAATAGCAATGCGGTTGAGCAGGCCAATATGATTTTCGGTATACACTGTTATGGTAAATTCCTGTTTCATTGTCTTAATTCTTTTTTGTTTGATTATTTTATTCCACCAAAAGCCGCAAAACACATGTTCTTGTGTAGTATATCGGTAGAGCGGAATCCTACTTTTTTCATGAGCTCCATCTGGTAAGTTACAGAACGCGGCGAATCTTCTTTATCAACATATTCCAATACTTTCCGGCGATAATCCTTTCCGCTTATGCTTTCAAGATAATCACCATAGCGCTCCCAGGTATATTCGCTGATTGCTGTTGTTTCCTGTATCACCAGGTCAGATATCATCAAACAGCCACCGGGTTTCAATAAGCTGTATAACTTCCTGAAAGTAATTTCCCAATCCTCATCGTCACGCAAATGATGGAGCACCGCACCAGCGAGTATAATATCAAAATGATTTTCCGGTAAAAAAACTTCCCTGATATCGCCCTGCACTGTTTTTACAATTCCATTGGTTTGTTGCGAAACCCTTTCAAACGCTTTATCCAGCATGGGCCTGCTCAGATCTACCAATGTACAGTTAAGCCCTGGTAATTTTTGTAGCATCTTCAGCGTATAGTTACCCGCGCCACAGCCTACATCTAAAAGATGCGTAGCCGCAGGCTCAATCCTTTTCGCCGCTTCTGTTATCAGCTCCAGAGAGATAGTAGCGTCAATAGTAGATACCTGGCCGGTATCAAGATTGGAAAACCGCTCCACATCGTTATCAAAACGCGTTCTTATTTCTTCTATGGTTGATTTCTGTGTCATTCGTGTCAACTATTTCAACCTGATCTCCGCTACACCGCAACCCTGTGGCACCATCGGGAACACGTTATTTTCTTTACCTACCATTATTTCCAGCAGGTACGACCCTTTATGCTCCAGCATTTCCTGTAAGGCTGATTTCAGCTCTTCCCTTTTTGAAATGCTTTTCCCTTCAATGTCATAGCCCCGGGCTACCATTACAAAATCGGGGCTGGTAATATTCACAAAAGAATACCGCTTATCATGAAATAGCTGTTGCCACTGGCGTACCATGCCAAGAAAATTGTTATTGAGGATGATGATTTTTACATCAACGTCAAACTGCATGATCGTACCGAGTTCCTGTAATGTCATCTGGAAACCGCCATCGCCAATGATGGCTACTACCTGGCGGTTTTTTGCACCAAACTTAGCGCCGATAGCTGCCGGTAATGCAAAGCCCATTGTGCCCAATCCGCCGGATGTTACATTGCTTCTTGTTTTATTGAATTTTGCATAACGGCAGGCTACCATCTGGTGCTGACCAACATCCGTTACTATAACGGCATCACCTTTTGTAAGCTCATTCAGCACATCCAGCACCTCTCCCATTGTCATCACTTCACCTTTGGGATGCAATTCCGGGTTAATCACCACATCCTCTTCTTCAGCCCGCATCTTCCTGAATTTATTTAACCATTCCGTATGCTCTTTTTTCTCAATTAATGCTGTTAACATGGGCAGGGTTTCTTTGCAATCACCCCAAACCGGTACGGTTGCCTGCACGTTCTTATCAATTTCAGCAGGATCAATATCCAAATGAATGACTTTAGCCTGCTTGGCATATTTATCAAGACGGCCTGTTACACGATCATCAAAACGCATACCTATGGCAATCAATACATCACATTCATTGGTAAGCACGTTCGGGCCGTAGTTTCCATGCATACCAAGCATACCTGTATGCAACGGGTGATCTGTTGGCAATGCACTAAGCCCCAACACCGTAGCCGCAGTTGGTATTCCTCCTTTTTCAATAAAAGCTTTAAACTCTTTTTCGGCTTCTCCTAAAATAACACCCTGTCCCAACAACACAAATGGTTTTTCCGCTTTATTGATCAATTCAGCCGCTGCCTGTATATATTCTTTCCGAACAATTGGCTTTGGGCGATAGCTGCGGATATGTGTACAAGGTTCATAACCCTGGTAATCGAATTTCTGCACCTGCGCGTTCTTGGTAATATCAATCAATACCGGGCCCGGTCGGCCTGTTTTTGCTATATAAAATGCTTTAGCAAGCGCCGCCGGGATTTCGCTGGCATCTGTTACCTGGTAATTCCATTTGGTAACAGGCGTGGTAATATTGATCACATCTGTTTCCTGGAATGCATCTGTACCGAGCAGATGTGCAAATACCTGCCCCGTTATACAAACCAACGGCGTACTATCAATTTGCGCATCAGCCAAACCGGTTACCAGGTTGGTAGCACCGGGTCCGCTGGTTGCAAACACCACACCTACCTTGCCGGAGGTACGCGCATAGCCCTGCGCAGCATGTATTCCCCCCTGCTCGTGACGAACGAGTATGTGATTGAGCGTATCTGTATAATCATATAACGCATCATATATGGGCATAATAGCGCCGCCGGGATAACCAAAAAAATCAGTGACCCCTTCTGCTACCAATGCTTCCAACACTGCCACGCTCCCGCTTATCGAAGTTTGAGCGTTGACCTTACCTTTTGGTTGTGTTGAAGTTTCTGTACTCGCTGATTTTTTCTTTTTCATTAATTCAGTTGCGCTACTCATGGTACTTTCAATTTTGATTTACATAATTATTGTTATTTCTTAAATCCTATTCGTTCGCGGTCTTTCCATTCTCTCTGCTTGTTTTCTTCTTCCACTTTTTTATCGAGCATGGTTTCCAAAGCATCGTAGATCTGGTTCAACTGGGCGTCATGCCCCTCTATTCGTTCCTTCAAATCATCTATTACTTTTATCACTTCCGCATATTGTATCATCATTTTCCGCATGGCGATAAAAGCTTTCACTATCGCTATATTCATCTTCCTCGCTACCGGGCTTTTCAGTACGCTGGCCAGCATGGTTACGCCGTGTTCGGTGAAGGCGTAGGGAAGCAAGTCTTTTCTTCTCTTTCTTTGAGCCATCATCACATTTTGTGATGATCCATCAATCTGATTATCAGCATCTTGTGAATATGAGGTCACAAATTGTGACCTCATCAGCCTCCATTCTGTTCTTGTCAACTGAAACATAAATTCTGCAGGAAAGCTTTCTATATTTCTTTTTACGGCCTGGTTAAAAATCCTCGTCTCCACATTATACAATTCCGCCAAATCAAAATCCAGCATTACCCTCTGCCCGCGTATTTCATAGATTTTATTCTGAATGACCTGTAATTGCATGGGTGTTATTTTTCATGGTTGATAAACCTATAAGGTTTGCAGCGCTGGATAGCCGCCCGGCAAACCTTATAGGTTCATTTATACATACAAATCAGAAATCATAAAATCAAAAATCCCACCCTATTCATCGGTTACACAACCTTCGCTGGCGTCTTTAACCAATTTTGCATATTTATATAATACGCCGCTTTTCACTTTTAATTCGGGTTTTGTCCAGCGTTTTCTTCTTTCGGCAATTACTTCGTCCGGCACTTTGAGGGTGATGGTATTTTTAACGGCATCCAGTTCAATAATATCATCATCTTCAACCAAACCAATCAGGCCGCCTTCGTATGATTCAGGCGTTATGTGCCCCACCACAAAACCATGCGTTCCGCCGCTGAACCTGCCGTCGGTGATCAATGCCACGGATTTACCTAAGCCTGCGCCAATGATAGCAGATGTCGGCTTCAGCATTTCAGGCATACCGGGCGCACCTTTGGGGCCCTCATTTATAATTACCACCACATCACCTGGTTTTACTTTGCCTGATGATATGCCTTCGATCAATTTCTTTTCACCGTCAAACACCCTTGCCGGGCCTTCAAAGCGCTCACCTTCTTTACCGGAAATTTTTGCAACGCTTCCTTTTTCGGCAAGATTGCCATATAATATCTGAAGATGACCTGTTGCTTTTAAAGGTTTCTCTAAAGGATACAAAATATCCTGTGTTTCAAAACTGATCTCTGTAATGTCCTTAAGGTTTTCAGCCAATGTTTTGCCGGTAACGGTTAAACAATCGCCGTGCAATAAACCTTTGTTCAACAAATATTTCATTACCGCGGGTATACCTCCGTGTGAGTGCAGCTCCTGCATCAGGTATTTTCCGCTGGGTTTAAAATCAGCCAGTACCGGCGTTTTATCGCTTATCGCCTGAAAGTCATCCTGCGTTAATGCAATGCCCACACTTCTTGCCATTGCAATAAGATGCAATACCGCGTTTGTACTTCCGCCTAATATCATGATGACGGTTATCGCATTTTCAAATGCTTTTTTCGTCATGATATCCCTGGGCTTAATATCTTTTTCAAGTAAAACTTTTATGGCTTTACCGGCATCAAAGCATTCCTTTTTCTTATCATCGCTTATGGCAGGGTTGCTTGAAGAATAAGGCAGGCTCATGCCCAATGCTTCGATGGCGCTTGCCATAGTATTGGCTGTATACATACCACCACATGCGCCCGCGCCCGGACAGGAATGCTTTACGATCTCTTTAAAATCTCCGTCTTCAAGCTTACCTGCAATTTTTTGCCCTAATGCTTCAAACGCTGAAATAATATTCAACTCCTGACCTTTGTAATGCCCCGGCGCAATAGTGCCGCCGTATACCATTATCGAGGGGCGGTTTAAACGGCCCATTGCCATTATACAACCTGGCATATTTTTATCACAACCGGGTATCGCGATCAACCCGTCATAATAAAAGCCACCACATACCGATTCAATGCTGTCGGCAATCAGATCGCGGCTTACCAAAGAGTAACGCATACCATCTGTACCATTGCTTATTCCATCGCTGATGCCAATGGTATTAAAGATCAAACCCACCAGGTCATTATCCCATACACCCTGTTTAACAACCTGCGCCAGGTCGTTCAAATGCATATTACAGGTGTTTCCATCGTAGCCCATGCTGGCTATACCTACCTGCGCTTTCTTCATATCATTTTCCGTTAACCCAATACCATATAGCATTGCCTGCGCCGCAGGCTGTGTTTCATCCTGCGTTAATACTTTTGAAAACTTATTTAATTCTGCCATTTTGTTTATTGTTATTCTTCTTTACAAACTTTTTTTCAATAAGGTTGAGGATGAAGGGTGTAAGGCATAGGGAAGAACGTACGAGGTCGAAACAGTATTCCCTATCCCCTTTACCTTTAGCCTTCTACCTTCTATTATGCATGGATCTCTTTTCTTCGTGCACCTGCTTGTATTGGCGGCTCAAATTCCTTTTCAATAATCAAATTCGCATAAGCAGCCTGCACTATTTTACTCACTGTTTCATTCCAGTTTTTCTTGAACTTCACGTTATCCAGGCTTTCCCAACCAACTACTTCAGCGGCCGTGCCACAATAAAAAGCGGCGTCAGCGTTTTTCAGTTCATCTGCTTTAAACAATCTTTCTTCCACCGCTATTCCCAACTTTTTACAAATCTCAAAAACAGTTGCCCGGGTGATGCCCGGTAAAATATTTCCCGGAGGCGGCGTAACCAATTTGCCATCTTTTTCAAAAAACATATTAGCACCCGGACCTTCCGCTATATTATCATTCATATCTGTTAAGAGCGCTTCGTCAAACCCTTTTGCTTTTGCGTCCTGGCTGGCCAATATGGAATTTACATAGTGCCCGGCAGCTTTTGCTTCTATCTTAAATCCTTTCGGGTTAGGGCGCTGAAAAGAAGATGTCATTACCCGCAACAATTTATCTCCCAGGAAAGGCGCCATTTCCCATGCTTCAATTACAATGAACGATTCTGTATTCACCACAAAACTCATATTTGCCGGAGCATATACTACGGGACGTATGTAAGCGTCCCGGATGTTGTTGCGTTTCAATACTTCGTATGTAGCAGCAATCAATTCATCTGTATTCCACGCATAAGGCAGATTCATTGCCCGGGCGGAATTTTTCAAGCGCTCATAATGCTCTGCGGGTTTGAATATTTTCGTATCGCCTTTTTCTGTTTTATAAGAACGAATGCCTTCAAAAACCGAATAACCGTAGTGCAGCGACTGACTATAGAAATCCATTTTTGCCTCTGCGGCTTTTACGAAAGAACCATTCAAAAAAATTACCGTCGCATCATTGTAATAAGAAGCCATTGTGTTTGATTTAAAATGTTGAAATTATTATTCCCATAAAACAAAAAACCCGCCTGTCGGAGAGGCGGGTTTATATATTTTTCAATATTTATTTTATATACAAATTACACCTCCCTGAGTTGCAGGAATAATAATGACAACCACCACAAGGACTGTGCTGCTGACAATATTTGATATGCTGCTCTTCAACATACGTGAAATGTAATTATGTGCGAATATACATTTCACTAACAAAAAAACAAAGAACTATTTTGATTTTAAATTTTAAATTTCAAATTAGATTATCGTTGATTTTCTCAACTCTACATTCGTTTGGTGTATTTCACCCGGCACTTTATTGCCTACATACTCGCAGATCAGCTCCCCGATGGTGCCGGTAGAATAAAAATTTACCGGGTCAATATCTTTTGTAACAAAATTGTGCTTCAGTGTCCAGTCTACCGCTTCGCGTACCAAAGCCGCTTCACTATTCAGTCCAAAATGATCAAGCAGCATAGCGGCCGACAGGATAGAGCCCAACGGGTTAGCTATGTCTTTACCGGCAGCCTGCGGATAAGAGCCATGAATAGGCTCAAACAACGCGGTGCCATTGCCAACAGAAGCTGAAGGAAGCAGACCCAGCGAACCGGCTATTACGCTGGCCTCATCGCTGATAATATCTCCGAACATGTTTTCCGTTAATATTACATCGAACTGTTTTGGGTTGATGATAAGCTGCATGGCGGCATTGTCAACAAACATATAATCCACAGATACATCGCTGTAATCATGCGCAATATCCTGCACTACCCTTCGCCACAGCCTGGAGGTTTCCAGCACATTGGCTTTATCCACCAGTGTAAGCTTTTTACTTCTTTGCTGCGCGTAGGTAAAAGCCAGGCGGCTAATGCGTTCTATTTCTACCCGCGTGTACACACAATCGTCCGAAGCCTGGTTTTTTTCTTCGTTCAGTTCTTTTTTGCCAAAATAAATTCCCCCGGTAAGCTCACGGAAGATGACAAAATTTACTCCCGCCAGGTTCTTTGCCTTTAACGGCGACAGATGCTGCAACGAAGGGTAGGTTGTTACCGGGCGGATATTGGCATATAACCCAAGCGCTTTGCGCAGCTTTAGCAAGCCCTGTTCCGGCCGCACCTTTGCAGCAGGATCGTTATCGTATTTGGGGTGGCCGATAGCGCCGAACAATACAGCATCGCTGCCCAGGCAGGCTTCAATGGTTTCATCGGGCAGGGGGTTACCTGTTTGGTCTATAGCTACAGCACCCATCAGGTTATATGTATATTCAAATTCGTGACCAAAGGTTTTGGCTACAGCATTCAACACATTCATTGATTGCTGTGTAACCTCGGGACCAATACCATCACCAAAAATAACTGCGATACTCTTTTTCATAATTAACATTACGGGTAGCGGATAAAGGATGCAGACCGGCCTGCAACGCTGTTGCGTATAGTTCTCTAAAACTTTTACAGTACCAGTTACCCAACCTTGCAAAGCACAGGCTAAAGGATAGTTTAAAATGAAGCGTGACGCCAGAGCGCCACGCCAACCAGAGTGCTTAACGCATCATGAGAAAACATCTGCTTATTATGCAATTGCTACTTCCGGATAAAATTTAGCAGCCAATTCCTTCAGATCACCATCTCCCACTTCTTTCTTGATGTCGGCTACCTGTAAAAAAGCCTGGTACAATGTATCAATATCATTGCGGTTGAAATTGTATCCCAGTTTCTGGAACCGGTGAGCCAGGGCCGAACGCCCGCTTCTGGCCGTTAATACAATTTTTGAGCTGTCGGCTCCAACCTGTTCAGGCCGTATAATTTCATAGTTTTCGGCATTCTTCAAAAATCCATCCTGGTGAATACCCGATGAATGTGCGAAGGCATTGCTGCCTACGATCGCCTTATTGGGCTGCACCGGCATGCGCATGGTATCGGCTACCAGCCTGCTGATAGGGTTCAATTGTTCCGCTTTGATATCGGTATACAGCCCCAGCGACTCATGTTGCTTAATAATCATCACCACTTCTTCCAGTGAAGTATTGCCCGCTCTTTCGCCCAAACCGTTGATGGTGCATTCAATTTGCCTTGCCCCGTTAATTACCCCTGCAATGGAGTTGGCGGTTGCCAGTCCTAAATCGTTATGACAGTGGCACGAAAGTATGGCTTTATCAACATTCGGTACATTATTAATAAGATACGCTATCTTTTCCCCATATTGATGCGGAAGGCAATATCCCGTAGTATCGGGAATATTTACTACGGTTGCTCCCGCGTTTATTACCGCTTCCACTACCCTGGCCAAAAATTCCAGGTCGGCGCGGCCGGCGTCTTCACCGTAAAATTCCACATCGTCTACAAAGCTCCTGGCGTATTTTACGGCCTCCACCGCTCTGTTTAAAATTTCTTCGCGGGTGGTATTAAACTTGGTAGTAATGTGCAGATCCGACACGCCTATCCCGGTATGGATACGCGGGCGTTTGGCTCCTTTCAACGCCTCGCCTGCTACTTCAATGTCTTTTTTTACCGCCCTTGTAAGTCCGCATACCGTAGCGTTTTTAATTACCTTCGATATGTTCTGCACCGATTCAAAATCGCCGGGGCTCGAAACAGGGAAACCCGCTTCAATAATATCCACCCCCAGGTTTTCAAGAGCCACCGCCAGCTCAATTTTTTCGCTGGCATTTAATTTACAGCCCGGAACCTGTTCACCATCCCGCAGGGTAGTATCAAATATAAATATCTTCTTGTTTTGTGACATAGCCGGATTTTAGATGATTACATAGCAGCATTTGGTGGATAAATCGTTCATTCAGTTGCAATAAAATTGGAAATTTGCATAACCTGAGCGAATTTACCGGCTCAACACAGGTAATAAAAACCATTTTAAACGGCATATTACACTGTGTAAAAGCAGCTTTTAAACATAAAACCCTTTACCATAGCGGGTTTTAAAGAATTCTTATTACGATGCCCAAACGATCGACAGATGAATTATTCCAGCTAATAAAATCGCTTGAAAAGGCTGAAAAACGCAATTTTAAGCTATTTGTACAGCGCAATGCAACCACGCCGGATATGAAAACGGTGCAGTTGTTCGACGCGCTTGACAAGCTGGAAGATTACGATGAGGAGGCTTTACTGAAGAAAAACCCCGATATTAAAAAGCAGCAGCTATCGAACCTTAAAGCCGCCCTGTACCGCCAGATCATGGCCAGCCTGCGTATTTTAAAGGATGACAATAATATACAATTGCAACTGCATGAGCTAATGGATTACGCTCGTATACTGTATAACAAGGGTTTATACCTGCAAAGCCTTAAAACGCTCGACCGTATTAAACAGGATGCCAAAACCTATCACCAGCTTACCTATTGGCTGCAGGCACTGATGTTTGAAAAGAAAATAGAGGCATTGTATATTACCAGGAGCATTGAGAACCGGGCGGAAATATTATCGAAAGAAGTAGCCGATATTACCGACCGTATTACCATGATCGGGCGGCTCTCCAACCTGTCGCTGCAATTGTATAGCTGGTATATTAAAATGGGGCATGCCCGCGATGAAAAGGAACGCATTGCCGTAAAAGCTTTTTTTGAAAGCAACCTGCCCAAAAACACAGAGCATTACTATACATTTTATGCCAGGCATTACCTGTATGAATGCTATGCATGGTATGGCTTTATTTTGCAGGACCTGCTGATGTATTACCGCTATTGCCAAAAATGGGTAGACGCTTTTGAAAAAGAACCCTATATGAAAGGCGTAGACACACAGCTTTACATTAAAGGAATGCACAATTTGCTGAACGCGCACTTTGTACTGCTGAATTACGATAAGTTCAACTGTACGCTTAAGCAATTTGAAGCGTTTTACCAATCAAAAGAAGCCAACAGCAACGACAATAACCGTACTCAATCGTTTATTTATTTGTATGTAGCCAAGCTGAACAAACATTTTTTGGAAGGCAGCTTTACTGAAGGACTGAAGCTGGTGCCTGAAATTGAAAACAAGATACAGGAGTACCGTTTGAAGATGGACCGCCACCGGGTGCTGGTATTTTATTACAAGATAGCCTGCCTGTATTTTGGCAGCGGCGACAATGAAAAAGCCATTGAATATCTTAACCGCATCATTAACTGGAAGGTTGACCTGCGCACCGACCTGCAATGCTACTCCCGCCTGCTGCACCTGATAGCGCATTATGAGCTGGGTAACTACGACCTGCTGGAATACCTCATTAAATCGGTATACCGCTTTATGGCCAAAATGCAAAACCTGAGCGTGGTGGAAGAAGAGATATTCCGCTTTTTGCGTAAATCGTTCCACCTCGATAAAAAGCAGGTTAAAACCGCTTTCACCGCATTGAAGAATAAGCTCGAGAAATACAAAGATAACCCGTTAGAAAGCCGATCGTTCATGTACCTGGATATCATATCCTGGCTGGAAAGCAAAATAAAGAATGTACCGGTACAGGAGATCATGCGCCAGAAATTCCAGAAAGCCCAGCAGGATACGAGAGCGAAACAGGTTTGAAGTGTATGGTTTACAGTTTGAGGCAGGGTGCAGGGTATAATACCCAGGCAATGAGCAACGTTCTTCCTGTCAGGGATGTCAGACAAAAAACTCATGGCATGAGAAAAACCTTAAATGTTTGCTCCTTCACACTGCTTTTTATTGGATGCCGGAAGGACAGCAACAGCTTTACACCTATTGATTGCGATATTCAACAAGTATATGTTAGCAATGCAAAAAAAATAACTATACCCCAGGGCGTATGGGGTACTGTTTCGTTTGCCGAAGGAGATTACATGCCCACAATTTCATATCATGCCCCCAGTATACAACATTGCCCCGCAGAGCGGACTGTGAAAATTTATCAATATTCAACCGTTAATGATGCAGTACCGGGTAACCCCTATGGTAATTTTTTCGACTCTCTTAATACACAGCTTGTAACACAAGTGCACACAGATGAGAATGGCTTTTTTCAAGCAGATATCCCGGCAGGGCATTATTCAATTTTTGTAGTGGAAAACGGAAAACTATATGCAAATAAAAAGCATGAACAAGACGGGCTTAGTCCGTTTCACTTTACATATCACACAATAAATGTTAACCTTGTAATGACTTACCGCGTTACTTACTAAAAGTATGCACAACAAAAGTATGCTGGCGGAAGCCCACGGCATACATATATGCTCCAAAATGATTACCTTCATAAATGCCTATTCTTCCCCCAATCAATAATCCATAATTAACCATAGAATGAAATTTGCTTTAACCGTATCATTCGCATTGCTTTTATTATCGTGTAATAACACGGGCGATCAGGAACAACCCGATGCTCAAAGCCAAACATTCAAAGTTGATACTGCCAGTATACTAAAAGATTATACTACCTGGTATAATTATGTTTATTATAACGTTCCGCTATCTGCCGATTTTATTGGATTGGATGTTGACTCCGCAACGCTTGACAAAGCAACCTTCTTAAATAATTTGATGCAGGGAAACAGGGTAGCATTTAAAATTAAATTATTCAGGGGGCAACCGGTTTATAAACTACATGTACTTAACAGTGAAAACAAGAATATTGCCAGTACGGTAGCGCACCTGGCGGAAATTGAAATGGGACATTATAAAATGGAAGGAAAAGAAATCCCTTCATTCAGCTTTACCGATCTGAATGGAATCAACTATACCAATACTTCCACCCGGGGAAAAACAATGGTTTTAAAATGCTGGTTTATCAGTTGTGTAGCCTGCGTTAAAGAATTTCCGGATTGCAATAAGCTGGTTGATGAATATTCCGGCAGGAATGACATCGTTTTTGTAAGTCTTGCCATTGATAAAAAAAAGGAGCTTATAGAATTTCTGAAAACCAGACCACTTACATATACCGTGGTGCCTGAAGCAGAGGCTTATATGCAAGACAGCTTAAACATCTCCATGTACCCCACGCACTTACTTATTGACAAAACAGGAAAAATTGTAAAAGTTGTAAATTCCCTGGAAGAACTAAAGCCATTCCTGGAAAAAACAGTAAGCGTCATTTGATCAGTAACGTTCTATTTTAAATGGAACTTTTTTGCACGCTTTCCCTTTCCGGAATGTTGTGCAAAACGATCAGATATTTTACCTTCGCCGCTTTATTTCAGATAATTCAAAGCGTTAGGCATGGAATTGATTTTCGGTACTATAGCAGCACTACTGCCCATTGTAAATCCCTTCAGTACCGCCCCTCTGTTCATATCGCTTACCGAAGGTTATAGCAATGCGGAAAGAAACAACCAGGCAAAAAAAGGTGTAATATATATGTGCGGCATTTTATTGGTTTTCCTGGTAGCCGGCACATTCATTATGAAATTTTTCGGATTATCATTACCCGGCATGCGCATAGCAGGCGGCATACTGGTTTCGGGCGTGGGATTGGGCATGTTGAAGCCAAAGGACACGGAACATACAGACGCTGAAAGAGCGGAAGCGGCAACCAAAAGAGATATTTCATTTACGCCGCTGGCTATGCCAAGCCTTAGCGGTCCCGGAGCTATTTCTGTTGTTATTGGCATGAGCTCAATTGCCAGGGGATCATGGATGGATTATATATACATTGCTTTGGGCATACTGGTTGTAGCGCTTATTGTATATTTTATTTTACGTTCTTCCGCCCGTTTGGTAAAACTATTGGGTGTAAATGGTTTACATGCCATGACCAAGATCATGGGCTTTATTATTCTTTGTGTAGGTGTGCAGTTTGTAGTTACCGGCGTGCTGGGCGTATTAACGGGCGATGAGATAAAAACATTTATTCAGTCTTTTACCAATGTAATATTTTAAAGAGCAAGCTCCTTTCCAGGTGCCTGCTCTTTTATTTACAATACTGCAAATTTCAGTACATTTATAACAAACAGCAGTACAATGTCTGTACAGATATTTTCACCATCTCCGCAGCTTGCAGCATTTATTGCTCATTATTATTACATTAATGAAGCAGCCTCATCGCCCCTGTTAAAGAAAAAAATACCGGATGGCAGCATTGAGCTTCATATACATTTTGGCGATCCTTTCCATATTATGAAACAGGAAAATGGGTTGATCAGCCACCGATCTTTTATTCAGGGGCCGCTTACCAGCTTTATTGAAATACAGCCGGGAAAAAGAACGGAATTTATAGGCGTAAAATTTAAACCTGACGGCTTTTACCGTTTTGTAAACGGAAATATAAAAGGCTTTGCCAACCAGGTAATTGATATAAGGGATATATGGACGACCCATACACACCTGTTGGAAAATGAAATCTTTTCGATTGACGACATGCCTGGCCGTATTGCAATAATTGAAAAGTTCTTATCCGCACATCTGGGCAACAGCAATGAAAGCAGGATAGATTACTGTATTGAAAATATTTTGCAAAAAAAAGGCATTACAACCGTAAAGGAGCTTGCCGGCCTTACATGCTTAAGCCCCAGGCAACTGGAAAGAAATTTTATAGAACGCACCGGCCTAAGCCCGGGCTATTTTTCAAGGATACAGAAAATGCAGTTTGTATTGCAGGATATTGAAAAAGGAAAGTATGGCAATCTCACTGACCTGTGCTATCAGTACGAGTATTACGATCAATCGCACTTTATAAAAGAGGTAGCCAATTTTACAGGGATCAATCCCGGTAAAATTGAATATAGTCCATCCTGCAACGCGCAGACCGATTACCTGTAGAAAACAGAATGTCGCGTATTTACAATTTCCGCAAAAGCTGCTGTTATAGTTTTGAAATAAAAATAACAGTATGAACATTACTCATCACAACATCCCGGGCGCACCCGCCCCTACTGGTTACTGTCATGCAACTGTAGCCGAAACCGGTAAAATTGTATTTCTTTCAGGACAGGTAGGCGCCGATGAAAAAGGAACGTTGCCTCCCGGCTTATCAGACCAGATTAAAAACGCGTTGGTTAATATGGGGCATGCCTGCACAGCCGCAGGGGCAGATGTAAGAAACATCGTTAAAGTAACTTTTTACGTGGTTAACTGGAATGTAACTATGATGCAGCACATAATAGAAGGCACTACTGCAGCAAAGGAAGTATACAATTTTCCGGATACGGCGCTTACCCTTATAAGTGTAAACGGCCTTTTTACACCGGATATGCTGGTGGAAATAGAGGGCGTTGCAGTAATATAAAAACTGCAGGGGTCAACGGCTTTTCAGCCTCAACCCTACCCGGGTGATACACTTACTATAGAGGTATAAATAATTATATATACCCCCTTCATGCAGCAAACGCCAGTTACTAAGAGAACTTTATATAATTTCATTTCCAAATTTTAAAAATGGAAGACATCGTTTTCGAAAGATTTAAAAGCCGGATAGAAGAATAAATGCAAATGAAATTAATATGCAGCCTGTAGCAATCAGATATGTAAAAAAAATGCTTTTCCTATTCCTGTTTTTGGGAATAATGATCTTAATTGGAACAACGGCTTATATATTCCTGTCAGATGAATATAAAAACAATAATACCGCTAAAATGGTGAATATAGCAGGATTTGCCTTATTTGCTTATTTTCTGTTCGGATCCTGGCGAACCCTATTAAATAAGGATCCCGTACTGGTATTTACTGATAATGAGTTTATAATTTACAAAAAAGGCAAACCGTTCAGTTTTAGCTGGAGAGAGATAACCAACTGGAAAATTGAAAAGCCTGAAGATAATGGTGGATATTCTTTAACAATAGAAACCGGTACGCACAAGGAAAATATCAGCCTTAACTGGCTCGAAAAGCCGCCACAGGAAATTGAAAGGTTAATGAATGTATACAGCAAAAAAACAAACACTATTCAGGATATATAAACCGTTAGGTTTGCAGCGCCGAAGGCCGGGCGGCAAACCACATAGGTTCTTCAACCGCCAATGCTGACAGCTCACAGCCCCTTCCCTCTCATCGCCTTTGCAATCGCTTCCAGGTGCTCGTTAAATGAGCTCAACTGCTGCAACACCTGCCCGGTAGTATCACCGGCTTCCAGTCCTCCGAATTTGTTGTTCTTCCTGAATGTTTCTTTAATACTGTTCCAGCGTTCCGTTTCTTCCGGAGTAAGCAGTCCCGCAATTTCTTTCAGCTTCAGCAGGTTGGCTTCCGCATCGGAAGTAAGGGTTTGAGATTCCCCTTCGTAGTGAGAACGGATAAGCGTGTTGATCTCTTCCCCGTTCATCAGCGGCACTACTGTAGCAGCCATCTTGTTCATATTACGGTAAGAACCCTGCAATTTAAACGGCGGTTCAGTACGATAAGCATCCTTCATTGCCGCGCTGGCTATATATTGTTGGTTAACTTTTATAACAATGCCGCGTATGCGTAATATATTTTTCAATACCGCGATCGCGTCTTCTATTTCCTGCTGGTTATAATTGCCTTCCGGCTCAGGCAGCATATCGCTTTCGCTTTCTATATAGGTGATCAGTTTGTACAAATCTTCAATACTTCGCCCGGCAATGCGCTGCAGGTAACGGTTTTCGGCAACCGAATTTTCAACCAGGCTAAGATTGAACAAATAACCCGAGTTACCAATCACATCACCCAGGTTATACACATCGGCACGGTTGGCCAGCATATCCGGGATTTTAAACTGTTCCCCGCTTTCCGTATACGGGTTGCCTGCCATTACCACGCAAAAACGTTTACCACGCAAATCATAGGTCTTGCTTTCTCCCTCAAATATGCCGTCCATTTTACGCTGACCGTCTGCCAGCGAAATAAACTTCTGCAGAAATTCCGCGCTGCAATGTTGTATATCGTCTATATACAGCATCACATTATCCGCCATCTCAAAGGCCAGGTTTATTTTTTTCAGCTCTTCCCTGGCGCCTGAAGTGGTGGCTTCCACGGGATCAATAGAAGTGATAGTATGACCGATGGTGGGTGCATTGATCTTTACAAAATGCAGGCCCATGGTTTTAGACAGGTATTCCATCAGGGTGGTCTTACCATATCCTGGTGGAGAAACCAGCAGCAGCATGCCCATTCTCGCAGTTCGTTTATCATCCCCCGCGGCGCCTACCTGTTTGGCAAGATTAGCGCCTATTAACGGAAAATATATTTCGTTGATCAACCGGTTACGTACAAACGAAGTCAGCACCTTGGGCTCAAACTCGCCTATTTTTAACTGCTGCCTGTAGCTCCGGATCAACTGCTCTTTTAACCCGTTGAAGGCTGTATAGGCAGGCACCATTTGCACGTAATACTCCTGCATTTTCTTCATAAACCCGTGAAAGTTCAGCTCGTATTTTCCCTCCCGGATTACAGCATGGGTTCCTTTCAACCCTTCAATGCTCAATGTATCCGATGCGGCTCTTTCCCTGTACTGGTGGTCTTTAAACAACAATAAGCAAACAGCTTCATCTACGTATTGCTGATCTGTTCCCTCCGGCTGTATTTGCATGAACGCCAGCAGCCAGCCCTGCACCAGGTAAAAACGTTCGGCAATATTAAAACCGGTATTGTTTACTTCCTGCTGAAAAATATCTGTTCGTTTTTTTGACTGCAGAAATGCTTTAAATTCTTTTTTAAGCTGCAAAGCCTGCCGGCTGACAGTAAAATTCTTAGAAGCAGCAAATTCGTTATACAGGTATACAGCTACTTCCTGCGCCGGTACCTTTTGATACGCTATGGCGGCATGCTGGTATTGCTCCGCTATTCCTTTCTCTACAAAAGCAAACTGCCGGCTCTGCGGAAAGCTTTCCTGTATGGCATGAGCGGCGGTGATGAGCTGCTGCAATTTTTGCCTGGCCGCATCTTCCAGTTGGAACCAGAACAACCAGGCAGCCACGCGTACAGGTGGTGCGTATTGCAGTATCCCTAACTCCTCCTGCAGCTTTTTCAATCCCCGGTATATTAACAACGCATCGGCATTATGCACTCCCTTGAGGTAAGCAGCCGCATAATCACGCTCGGTTTTTTCATTAATGAAAGCTTCCTCATCCCAATGCCCGTTCTGCAAGTTGCTTTCCATATAAGCCTGGTAAGCCAGGTATTCCGAACGGTATACAGCATTATTCTCAGAGATCAGCTCCTGCTCCCATATGGCTTTATATTGATACAATGCTTCAGCAGTAACCTGCTTGTAAAAACTGGTGCCGATCAGGTGATAAAACAACTGGTCATTTCTGCGGACTATAGTTAAGTTGAGCACCTGCTTGTTCACTACGAACTTATAGCTGCCAAGCGCAATGATATTCTGGCCATCAACAAACAGCTCTGTTTTATCTTTTAAGCTCCGCAATGCATTTTCCTGCGTCACTTTTACCAGGTTCTCCAGGTTTTCCGCCTTGGCCACATCGCCCAATGCTTTTAAGTCGCTTACAAGGCTACGCACCTTATCAATCATCAGGTCGGTAGAGAAAAACGCGTAAATGCTCTCCTTGTCGTTGAACGATTGCGCTTTGTTCTCAATATTTTTCAGTACCCGGATACCTATCTGCTCCAGCGAAGCCGTACGCTTATTGATCTGAGCGATCAGCAATTCCTTTTTGCCGGTAAAGGCTTTGATCACCTCATCGCGCTTATCGGCAATTTTTGTAACAAACGCTTCAAAGTCTGCAAACTTGCTTTCCAGCTCTTCAATCTGTATGCTGATCTTTGTAAAATAATCTTCGCATTTTTCAGGAGAATCGGAAAGATCGAGAAAGTTAACAATGCTTTGGTCGAGCAGCGTTAACTGCGCATAGAACTCACCGGTAGATTCTTTGGTGCGCAAAGCCGTAGTCGTCCGTACCAGGTCTGCTTTCACTTCATTCAGCGAAGCGAATATCAATGATATCTTTTCTACGATCTTTGTGGTTTGAGTAGTATCCTCAATTTTAAGACTGTTGAGTATATCAATCAGCATTTCCAGCTCGGCGGCAATGGCTTTTACCGCTTCTTCAATCGCCTGCGCATCTATTACCTTTGTAACCGTGGTTACCACCTGTTTCTGCTGCACCACTTTTTCCTCGTAAGGAGCAAGGGCCTCATCCTTCAATAAAAACTGTATGGTATCCTGCGACAATGAAGTATTATACTGTTGCAGGGTTTCCTTCAAGCTGTTTACTGCCTGCACATCCACATACTTAACATTCAGCAGGTCAATTACAGCGCCCTGCATGCTGCGGGTAGCCGCAAGCAGGTGTACCAGTTGGTCAAGAGAAGTAACAGACGCGTTCTTTATATCTATTACCAGGCCGTCCACACGTTTATGCATAGCCGTCAATACATCACGGGCATGCTGACGCTGGGCCTGCACTTTCGCAAATTCATCAATGGCAGTACTGGCTATATCTCTTATCTGCGTTAACGGAACCGCCAGGTCAAATGTAGCGGCATCCTTTATCCAGAAATAGGAATCAATAATGTCGTTCGCCCTTTTATGAATGTCTTCATACAAATCTTCATAGCTATCTTCCTTTTGCAGCAGTTGTATCACTTCCTGGCATTCGCTCATGGCGCTTACAATATCTTTATTCCCTATTTTATACAGTACATTGCCGGCCATCGCTTTATTTTCTTCCAGCACTGCCGTATAGGGCGTTTGCCATATCTGCACCTGGTGATGACGCACCGCTTCATTTTCCGAACGGAAATACACCAGCGTGCCATCATCAAATACGGTAAAGCCGTTACAGATAATGGGCGTTTCCACCTGCTGCACGATCATGTTATACGACATCAGCACATACGTATTGGTAGTTCGCTGGTAAAATATATATAAAAAATCTTCGCCGTTGGGTGAAGCAATGCTGCGTATAAACTCAAGGTCGGTTATGTCAGACTCAAATATCTTGTGCTCGCCATTCTGAAGGTAGTAACCATTAGGAAAGATGACTCCCTGGTTATCCGGCAACAGGATGCCGGCATTCAGCAGCATGGGGATTGACATTACCTGCTTTGTACGCACATTAAAAATATAAGAACGGAAATCTTCCTGGTAAGGCTTTATTTTTAAAGCGATCAGGTTACCGAGATCAGCGTAATGATATTCAGCGTCGTCCAGTTGCTGATCCCTGTTCAGCACCGGCTCTGAATAGATACCTTTGCCGGTATCTGTATTATTCTCGATCTTAAAAGTAATGTCCCCGTTAAGCGCTTCAATAAATACTTTATCAAGGATGGATATATGCGGATGGATGCCGAGGCGGCGATTGCTGAGATCGGTTTTTATCCACTGGAAATCATGCTGCGGCGTTTTTCTTACTTCATGAATGCTGCGGTCATCCATGTATGTGAGCGTGCCATTTTTTATCAGCCATTTAAAAGCCTTCCTGTCGTCAGGGTTTTTACTGGTCTGGAAGATCATGTATAAATAGTGCTCGGTCTTCCTGAAATTGGCGAAGATGGAATCACGGTAGTATTTATACAGGTTGGTAAAGTCGGTAATAAAATTGGTGTCTTCAATAAGCGTCAACGGCTGCGGCTCAAAATAGTTATCGGTAAACTTGTAGATGCTGAACACATCGCTCAGCTTAATATCTTCACGCAAACCAAAATGCACATTGTAGGCAAAAATGGTAAGATCGCCAAAGGCCATAATACCCCTTGCCACGCCATTGTTCTCTGTAGTTATACGCTGGTTAGCGATCAGTTGAAAGCCGGATGAATTGAATATCTCCTTACGCGCCGCATTCAGTTTTGCTAAACGTTGCAACAGATCCAGGCGTTGCTCATGTAACCGGTTGCGGATGATTTCATACGTGCCGGAATCCAGTATCGCTGCCGTGTTGTGTTCAGTACCTGCCATACGTTAAAAAGAATTTATCAGCCTACCCCAGCTTCTTGTTGGATAGTCCAAGGCTGCTTGCCAGGTTAGCCAGGTTTAATAACGAAGACCTGTCCCCTTCCGAGCTTTTTTGCTGCATTTTCAAAATAAGGCTTGATATCGTAAGGTTCTTGATATCATTGGTTGAAACGCCATATTTATCTGCAAACTCCCTGATGCGCTGCAGCAAATCGCCACTGTTGGAACCATCGCCAATCAAAGCCGTTTTTATCTGAGAAGCGTTCTCACTTTCATTGATCAGCCTGTCAAATCCTTTGGCATTTGAAATCTGGTTAATAATATTCTGGAAGAACATTGTTTCACCACCCACTATATCAATATTGGCAGATTTCAATGCCTCGGCCAGCACATCGGCCTGTGCATCCGCAATATCTTTCTGAATGTGGATCTGCGCCAACGCGATATCTTTTTCTTTCTGCAGCAACAGCTTAAATTCTTCGTGATCTTTACCTACCGCATCCAGCTTTTTCATTGCTTCCGCTTTTTCTTCAATACCTGCCGCTTCCGCTAATGCCTTTTCTTTGGTTACTTCCGCCTGCGTTAAACCTTCTTTGCGTTTTGCTTCCGCTATTTTTTCAATTACGGTAGCATCCACTGTTCCCTGTCTTTCGGCAGCCTCCGCTTTTGCCATCATTACTTCTGCTTCAGACAAACCAAGCGTAGCTTCTTCGCGCGCCTGTGCCTCCGCTAAAATCTTACGGGCCTCCGCCTGCTTCACCGCTGCTTCTTTTTTCGCCTCTGCATCTATCAACAACTGCTTCGCCTTTTCTTCTGCGGCCTTTTTGTCTGCTTCGGCTGCTTTCACGGTATAAATCAATTTTTCTTCCGCCTGGCGGCTCGCCTGTGTAATACCTACTGTTTTTTCACGCTCTACTGCACGGAAAGCTTCGATATCCTTTACACCCTGCTGCTCTTCCACCACTCCTTTCTCCAGGCGCACACGCTCTTTGATCACATCCTGTATATTCTTGCGCTCCACTTCAACCGTCTTTTCTTTTTCTATCTGTGCAAGCGTAACGATCTTCTCACGTTCCGTTTGCTCCAGCGCGCGGTCTTTTTCCACCCTCTCCGTTTCCACTGCGTCGGTTCTTTGCTTGTTTTTTTCAGCGATAATGATCTGGCGCAACTTATTCTCTTCCTGTACGGCAAGCGATTCATCGGTTTGTATGCGCACAGTTTGCGCTCTCAGTCTTTCTTCTTCCCGCACTTTTATAATTTCTGCGTTTTCACGGGAGCGGATATTATCAATCTCCCTTTTTTGCTTCTCTTCTTTCTCCGCCATCTGGCGCTCTAATTCCAGTATCGCTTCACGCGCTTCCACATTCTGCTTTTTGATCACCTTTTCTTCTTCGCGTTTAATGAAATTTGCCTTGATATTTTGTTCGGCGGTCAACTCGGTAATTTTTTTGATACCCTGCGCATCAAGGATGTTCTGCGGGCTGAGATAGCTGATATCGGTTTGTTCCAGATAATCTATAGCGCAGTCATCTAATATATAACCGTTCAGATCCGTACCAATAATATTCAATATCTCGGTCCTGAATTCGCGGCGGGCTTCGTATAGCTCGATAAAATCAAATTTCTTACCTACTGTTTTTAACGCTTCGGAAAATTTTGCTTCAAAAAGATTGCGTAAGGTATCCACATCGCTGGCTCTTTCGGTGCCAATGGCCTGCGCCACATTTAACACATCATCCACGTTCTTATTTACGCGAACAAAAAAAGCCACTTTAATATCGGCGCGGATATTATCCTTACAAATCAATCCTTCGTTCGACATGCGATCAATTTGTAATTTTTTCACCGATATATCCATGATCTCCATTTTGTGGAGAATAGGAATAACATACATGCCTTTATTAAAGGCTACTTTACCACCGCCAACACCGGTACGTACGATCGCTTTGCCCTGCGGTATTTTTTTGTAAAATGTGGCAAAAGCGAAGAGAATAATAAATATGAGGAAAACAACTCCTCCTATAAGCAGTAAGGTTATGCCGCCGAATGCTCCCATAGTTTTTTAGTTTAGAGATTTGTTATTTGAAATTTTTGATTTGAAATTTGAAATTATAGTACAGGAATACGATCCGTTTTTTGTTGCTTTAGATATTTAAGCCTCATACCTGCCACCGCCTCTCCATGTCAAATCTCACATATCTAATTTCAAATTGCTCAATGTCACTTCCTTCACCACCATGTAATACTTTTTATCAGGCGACTCATCCGATATCATCACATCTGCGTTATACTCCAGCACTTCACCGGTTTTACTTTGTACATTCACCCGTATCACATCGCTGCCTATTACCAGCTCTGCCGCGCCGATGGTATTGCCCGAAATGGTAGACCGCATTTTTGCAATACGCCCCATTAAATCATGACCTTCTTCTCCGTTATAACCCATAGCATGATATACTTTAACCAATGGCTTTGTAGCATAACGGGTAATGATAAACGCTACAAAAAACACGGGTATTAAAATAAATACGGATTTCCAGCCCCAGCTCGCCAGGCCTAACGCCACGGATGAAGTTAATGTTACGATCCAGGCAATGAACTTAAACGTGCTGAACACTACCATAAAAGGCACTTTGCCTATATTCACATATTCCAAAGCTTTCTGGAAAAACGGCTTATCTCCCACTGAATCGTTCAGATCAGTATCCCCGTCCACATCGGTGTCTATATCAGCCCCATGCACATGCAGGTCAACATCCACGTCCGTATCACCGCCAAAGAAATCTCCGGCAATAAAAGTGAATATCCAGTACAGCGCTGTAATGCCGGACAAAACCGTCATTATGGCATTACTTAAAGGATGGAACAGTAGCTTAACAAATTCTGACATAGCTTATTGTGGATTTTCCGAAATACCGAGCTTTTCTTTTATCGCTTTCAGATCCTTTTCTATTGATAAAGAATCATCCTTTAAAATATTGTTCAATTCGTCCTTTAAATTATTCTTGGCGTGGGCAATTTCACCATAGGCTTTCGACAATGCTTCCTGATCCTCCACTTTTGCCTTCATCCGCTCCAGCATGGCAATAGTGCCGTTATTATCGAGTTGCGCCAACTGTTTGTTCACCTGTTCGGTAGCTTTACTTACCTTTACCCTCGCTTTTAATGTCTTCAGCTCTTTTTCCCATTTCTCAAGATTCTCCTTCAGCACTTCAGTATTTCTCAGCATTTCCCTGGAAGACTGCCGGAGGGATACCACCTGGTTGCCCAACTCCTCCGATTCAGCATAGAACTTCCTGCGTAATGACAACGCTTCTCTTGCCAGGTCCTCTGCTTTTCCTATTTCCACCTGCCCTGTCTGCGCCTTCTGCATGATCAGGATGGCTTTTTCCGCATAGTTCATGGATTCTTTCTGGCATAACGCCTGCTCATTTTCGGTACGTATGGCAAGGGCTTTTACTTTAGCATAAGCCTCGGTAGCTTCCACCAGGTCTTCACGCAATTCACGCAGGCCCTGTTCCGTCATTTTTACAGGATCTTCCATTTTCTCTACCGCTGCGTGTATTTCGGCCTGGCCGATCCTGAAAAGTCTTTTAAAGATATTCATATTCAATTATTTTAATGATTTACAATTATTATTTTATATATACCCTTTATCTCTTTGAAAAATCAATGATCTCCTGTGCATACTCGCTCATCAGCAAACCCAACGAATTAATGGCTCCTTCAAATTCGTTGAAACTGATATGCTCAATCTGCATGGTATACCTGAACAGCACTTTATCGCCTTCTTCATTTATTACAAACGCACCGTGAATAGTATCCCTGTTTTTTTGTAATAACCGCTTGAACATTTCCGTATTATCCGCCCGGAACGAAAACAGGAATTGCTCCATTATTAAAATAGGCGGGGCAATGCCAATGATGAGGTTATGGATGCCATCGGATTCGTTGTCAATTTTAAGTATGCCATGCTGTTCGTTTTTATATACGATCCGGCAATTGAGCTTTGTAGCAAACTGTTCTATGGTGTTGATATAGTCCATCGGCTTGTTTTCGTCTTAGTTGAACAAATCTACAAAACCAAAATGACAAATGCAAAAAATATTTGCATTTGTGATAAAAAAATTTACAACTATATTTGCATGTCATGACAAAGATCGGAGCCAATATCAAAAAGATACGAACAACCAAAGGCTTAAGTCAGCAGGCTTTTGCAGATTTGTTTGAGCTTACACGGGGAAACATATCTTCTTACGAGGAAAACAGGGCGGAACCACGCATCGAAACCGTTATCCGTATTGCCAATTATTTTGGCATACCGCTGGATCATTTTATTACCCAGAGCATCACCATCAATGAAATACTGAAGTTTAACGGGGATAAGCTGGCCGGGGAGGAAAATCATATCATCAGGCTGCAGTTGCGCGAAGTGCCTTTTATTAATGATAATATATACATGAAATGCTGCTACCAGGAGCTGCAGTTCAACGAATGGAATGCTTTTCCAAAACTGGTCTTACCCGAAACCAGTAATAAAAACCTGGTAGCGTTAACATTTAATAATAGTATTCCTCACCATGAATCACTTCCCGATTACCAAATGCACGATGTATTGATCTTTGAAGAAGTAACACAGCAGAACATTCACCTTTGCCAGCATAAAATTGGCTTATATACCGGGGAAAGAGAAATGATGATAGGAAAATACGAGGTGAAGCAAACACAGGTTGAACTGGTATTAAATGAATTTCAGAAACACAGGTTCGATTTTAAAAAGCCGATGATGTTCTGGAAGCTGTTCGCGGTATATCAGCATGTGGGATGAGTACTCAAACCTATGAGGTTTGCCGGGTTGCATAGCTGCGCTGCAAACCTCATAGGTTTAGTTCGCTTTCCTGGTGATCGCTGCAGCGGAGAATCCAGCCTTGCAGGTCTGCATGTTTCCTGTTGCGGGGACTGCTTCTCCCGCTGCAATATTCATTTAAATCAAATGCTTGTGCGAGCGGGATCGCAGTGTATAAGATTATTTTGTTTTTGCGTCAGCACTAAACCTCGCTATGCGAAGCGTCCTCGCTTCGCATCACTATCTTATCGCCTCCGGCGATTACAACCGGAGACGATATATATTTGCGGGAGCTGACCATCACTTCCAGGCACTATTGAGATGATTAAACACCAGGTTCTTTATCGTCAGCTTTTCCGTTGATGTAATAGTAATATCTGTATAATTTGATTGCGGGAAAAAGATAGCAGTCATCACTGATAACCCGCCATCAGCAAACAGCTCTACAGAAGCGTCATCAATCACCAGTATTATATCGGCGTTTTTGTTAGCCGAAAGCCTGGGCGCTGTAAGTGTATTGGTAAAATCTTTATGAAAATCTGATTTGCCCGAAGCAGACCTGTCAATGAAATAATTATTGGCAGCTTTATCATATCCTATAACAACTTTTTCTCCATTATTATTCGACAAAACAATATTGAATGCTTTCAGTTCATCTGAATCAAATTTTAATTCTGCCCCACCCGTTAACTGCCCGGCTTTCGCAGTTACATCCAGGTTTTTGACTTTTACATTTTTAGCCGTATAATTCTTTGTATACAACCTGCTTATTTCGGGAGAAGGAACAGAACGCACCAAATACTTTCCACCTGCTTTTTCTATTGACAGGTCTCTTGCAATCGTATTGGCGCTTCTCCATTTTTCCGTAGGCACAACATTAGCGTACATCCAGTTGCTCATCCAGCCCAGGAAAATTTTCCTGTCGCCGGTGTTTGACCAGGTAATGCCTGCATAATCATCAGGGCCATAATCTATCCATTTGGTATCTGTTTCGTTTGGCGTAAAAACATGACCATCAAATTTGCCGGTAAAATATTGCGCCGCAGATCCGCCATTCGGGCCACCCGGGTTGATGTTTACGATCAACACCCATACCTCTTCGCCATTAAGTGATAACGGAAACAGGTCAGGACATTCCCATACACCACCATGCGCACCAAGGTTTTTACCAAACTCGCTTTCTTTTGTCCAGTTCTTTAAATCCGGTGATGAATAGAAATCAATATGATCCGTAACGGCTAAAGTCATGATCCATTTTTGCGCAGGTTCATACCACATCACCTTAGGATCGCGGAAGTCTCTTATACCGGGATTAGGAACAACAGGATTGCCTTTATACTTTGTCCATGTTTTCCCTTCATCCAAACTGTAGGCAATGCTCTGTGTTTCTATCTTATCAAAACCGTCTTTTTCCATGGCATGGCTATGACTGGTATAAATAGCCACCATCGCGTTAGCGCCGAAACCGGCGGTATTGTCCTTGTCAATCACCGCGCTGCCTGAGAAAATAGTTCCCAGTGCATCAGGATATAAAGCAATAGGCAATTCTTCCCAATGTACAAGATCGGTGCTTACGGCATGTCCCCAATGCATGGGCCCCCAAACCGGTTTATCGGGGTTGTGCTGGTAGAACAAATGATATTTGCCATTGAGGTACACCATCCCGTTGGGATCATTCATCCATCCCTTTTTAGGAGAGAAATGTATTTGCGGGCGATGCTTATCTGTGTATGCATCGCTCTGGCTCCATGATGTTTGAAAAAAAATAACAAAGGCGGTTAACAATAACCATTTAGCTTTTGCAATCATGATATATTTTTTTTACGTTAGAATTAACAATGATTTTGTGTCTTTTCCTTGAGAGGTGAAACGATAGACGTGAGATGCTCACATTTATCGTTTCACATTTCACATTTGTCGTTTCACGCTTAGCTTAACGTTAGCTACATTATTACCAGATGCTTTTCAATTCGTATACTTCAAGTCCTGAAATTTTGGCTGTACCGCCTTTTGCGGATAATGATAAAGAACGGTTGCTGTCATCTATATTAATATTAACAGGCATGAACATTAAGCCGTTATTTGCAAAAATTTCAAGTCCCGTCCGGTCTGCATATATCAGCAAGCTTAGCTTACCATTCAGTAAAGGTGCAGGCGCTTTCACGCCATCCACTACTAATTGCTGATCAATTACATTGTATGTTACATCCACACCGCGTATATTAAGGTTCACTTCTTTTGCTTTGCCGGGTATAATATCCATGCGCAATTCCGCCAGTTCAATATTGATATCTTTTAATGGATTAGCGCCGTTCTCTTTTATGCTTTTATTACCCAACCTGTACACCTTGCCGCTACGGAGATTCTCTACTTCTTTTACCGGCATACGTGTGAGCCTGATGCCTTCCGGGGTCTTTACCAGCTTGTGCTCTAATGGCAGGCTCATAGACTGGTTGAAACTATTTTCACCTTTAGCGGTATTGGTTCTCCACCAGCCAATTTCTATCCGCCTGCCTGTTGGCTCATCGCTGAAGGTTTGCGGCGCATAGAAATCACGGCCGTGCTGGTTCTGTAATTTTTTTTCTTCTTCAGTAAAAGTCGTGCCATCAAAAGTGCCGACAGCATATTCCGTATTAGCGCCGGTAAGCACCCATTTTTTTACACCGTCCATTCCTGTTACAGGCAGCTCATAAAACTCAGGACATTCAAACAAATAGCGGTCATTGCCAATACCACCGTATGTTACGCTGGCCGGCGTCCAGTTTTTAAGATCAGGCGAAGTAAGGAACTGCATGCTGTGCTGTTCGTTATTTCCTCTTTCCACCCATACAACCATTACCCATTTTTTAGTTGGCTCATACCATATCACTTTAGGATCACGGTTATCTTTATTGATGCGAGGCACTACTGCCGCTATCTGCCGTTGAAAATTGCGCCCGTCTGTGCTCCATGCCATATACTGCCCCCAGCCTCTTGCACCGGTATGGAATATTACCATCGCAGGTTTTCCATTTTCTCCCAAACCGCTTGTATTATTTTTATCTACAACGGCGCCGCCACTGAATACCGGGCCGCCCTGGTTGGGATGCAAGGCGTCATCCAGCTCTGTCCAGTGTATGAGGTCTTTACTTACGGTATGTCCCCAGGTCATATTACCCCAGTTGTGCCCGTATGGGTTATGCTGAAAGAATAAATGATACTCGCCGTTAAAATATACCATGCCGTTAGGATCGTTCGTCCAACCGCGTTTGGGAGAAAAATGGAACTGCGCCCTCATTTTTTCTTTATACTCATTGGCATTGGTATCCTCATCACTTTGCATTACCGGCTCAAATACTTTTGAAGTAGCAGCAACTTTATCCACTCTTAATTCAATTTGTTTTCCCTTCCATTCATCAATGCGCATATAAGCATACCAGTCCGGTTTGTCTTCCGCCAGCTCCATATCCCAAAAGCGGGTATTCACGCCATCAACCCATAATTCAAGATTACGCTTCTGTGCACCGTTCTTAACAGGCAATACCAGGTATTTTTTTTCAGCCGTAAAACAGGTGCTGATATTTTTAGTTGCAGGCGCCTGCTGTGCAACTGCAGGCAAAACAAGGAAAAACGGGAGAAATACGTATAGCAGGCTTTTGATCATGTTTTATTATTTTGATGGTGATAATACAGGCAGCATTGCAGCATACCTGTATTATTGTTAAATATAAACGGTTCTTAATTATATCCCGGGTTTTGTTTGTACAATCCCTTGGTAAACGTAATTTCCGATTGCGGGATCGGTAAGTATTCATCCCTGCCCGCGGTAAAATGAGCGGTAGCCAAAAATGGCCTGCGCACTTTTTCAATAGTAAGATAAGCATTCAATGTTTGCTCAGCCATACCCCAACGTACAAGATCAAAAAAACGTTCGCCTTCAGTCGCAAATTCCAGGCGACGTTCCCATTGCAGGGCCTTACGTGCATACGCCTGTGTCCATCCGGCAGATGTATACTCCTGGATTTTATAGCTGGAAGGGAATGTGCCATCCAGCTTTTTCAAACGATCAGTACTGGCTGCAGCCCTGGCTCTTACCTGGTTAATAAGCGGCAATGCTTTTTCCTGTTGTCCTAATTCAATATATGCTTCTGCCTGAATTAAAAGAATATCATCATATCGTAGTACGTCATAATTTTTTGCACTCCCCATAAATGGTCCCAGCTTAAAATAAGAACCGCTTGTTGCCAGTTGCTGGTTGCGCATCGTATGAAAGTTTCCATACACACCGGGGTCTCTTACCCAGCTATTGCTGAAGGGTTTTGTATTATCGTATTTATATGGGTGTCCGTCTATGCCAACCGTATGATCTAACCTCGGATCAACTGTGGCCGTACCAAGATTCGCTATGCTGTTATTAAATGTTTCAAAATTGGGTAAGCCATTTGCATCTGTAGTATGTGCATTCACCAGGTTCTGGCTTGCGGCGTTAAACCCGCAACATCCATATTGCGGTGCGCCATGCGGATAATTCAGCCCGTCTTCAAAATTCATCCTGCCTGCGGTAGTACCATCATTAATAGTGAACTGTATAGCAAAAATTGATTCAGCGCTGTTTTCTGTTTCAGGCAAAAAATTATCTGCTATATCAGCGTTAAGGTAATATTTACCGGAAGAAATAACCGCTTGTGCTAATGTTACCACTTCCTGCAGCCTTGACTGATTAATATTGGTTACATGATGCGTTTCATCCTGCTCGTAAGCCTGGTATAATTTTACTTTTGCCAGGTATGCCTGCGCCGCGTATTTATTCGCTCTTCCTATCTCAGATTGTGTTTCAGGCAAATTATCCACCGCAAATTGAAAATCACCTGCTATTTTATTCCACGATTCATCATTGCTCAGGTCATTCGATACTTCCAGGATATCCTCGGCTGTCGCATTCTCATCAAAGATGGGAATGTTTTTATAAAGCTGCTTCATAGTGAAATAACTATGCGCCCTCAAAAAGCGTAGCTCTCCCTGGCGGATTTTTTTCTGGGGATAAGCGCTTTCATCAAGATCATTCACGGCACGCAATGCTACATTGGCTCTTGAAACAGATTTAAAAAGATTCTTCCATGTGCGGGATACAAAAGCATCCATTGTGGGCGTAACAAGATTGTAATGCTCCATGGCGTCAATTTCACCTACATCACCTGTTCCTCCTCCGCCTTTATAAGTATCGTCAGAACGAACCGCACCAAAGGCCCATTTACTGTATATCGGCCCGATCATATCACCATTACCAATGGCTGCATAAGCCGCGGTAACCAGGCCTTCAACAGCAGTGGGCGAAGTAAGATCGCTGGATGACACCGCGCCCTTAGGAGTATAATCAAGCGCTTTTTTGCAGGCAGTGCTCAGCAGCAGTGCAGATACAAAAGCTATGCTCAAAATATTTTTCATCTCAATATATTTAGTTGTTTACTTTAAAATGAAGCGTTAATGCCGAATGTGAATGTTTTTGGAATGGGCACAGGATCCAGGTCTATCCTTTCCGGATCAGGGCTTTGGTATTGCCTGCTTTTGAACCAGAACAGGTTTTCTCCCATGGCAAAAAACCTCAGCCGTGAGAAGAAACCACCGGTTGTTACATTATAAGCAAGCTGGATATTGCGCATTTTAAAATAAGAAGTGTTTACAATGAAATAATCCGATGTGCGTCCTTCACTGTTATTATCTTTTAATGTGAGCGCCGGGATATTGGTATTTGTATGTTGCGCAGTCCATGCATCAAACACGCCTGGCCCTACGTTTTCCCTGCTCTTCATCAGGTTGTTAAACAAAGTATACACATCAAAGCCCTTACGACCGGCCACACCTGAGCCAAAAATGGAGAGATCGAATTTTTTATAGCTGAGATCAATTCTTGCGCCGTATTCCAGCTTGGGTAATGTGGTGCCGATCCATGTTCTGTCAAGATCACTGATCACGCCATCCTTATTATCGTCCACATAACGTATCCTTCCCGGGCCTGCACCAATTTGCTCAGGCGCCGCATCCACTTCTGCCTGCGATTGAAATAACCCGTTGGTTTTATATCCGAATATATCAAATTGAGAATGCCCTATAATGGTGTTCCGCAAATTGCCTGCATAGGCCGGTCTTACATCTTCCGGCAGCTCTGTTATTTTATCCCTGAAGTGCGCAAAGTTGAGCTGTACATTGTAAGAGAAATTTCCTGTGCGCTCGCCCCTATAGCCAATTACAAACTCCCAGCCTCTATTACTTTTGGATGCACCGTTTACCGCTTTCTGCTGTCCTTCTCCAAGCGCTGATGCAACCGGCGGGATAATAAGAATACCGCTTGTTTTTCTTGAGAAATAGTCGAATGAACCGAATATTCTATTGTCAAGTATCGCAAAGTCTATACCTCCATTTATTTCATCAGTTGTTTCCCATTTTAATGCAGCATTGGCAGCCTGTGTTTGCACAAACCCTGAAGGGAGCGTTCCTGAATTAGCGCCGGATAATGAATAAGCCGTACCGATATTCATGTATTGCTCCCAAAAGCCCGGGGTAAGCTGGTTTTGTGATGTACCATATCTCGCATAATACAATGCATACCTTGCCAGATCGCCAATTTGCTGGTTACCTACACGCCCGGCTCCTAACCTTAGCTTCAGCTCAGAAAAAATCTTATTGTCCGCCATAAAATTTTCCCTGTCTATACGCCAGCCAACAGATGCTGCCGGGAAAATACCATACTGGTTATCGGCGCCAAACCGGGATGAGCCATCACGGCGAACCGTAAGCGCTAATAAATATTTATCTGTATAACTATAATCTATGCGTGCAAATTGAGAGAACAGCCTGTTGCCGGTAAAATCTCCTGAAACACTTGTATTACCCGTGCCTGAACTTAATGTAAAATAATCTTCTGTCTGAATGGCAAAGCCTTCTTTCCTGGAAAACCGGGTTTCAAGATCAGTCCTGATGTATTCAGTACCCAGCAGGAATTTGAATTTGTGATCCTGCAGGTTCAGGTTATACCGTAAGGTATTTGACCAGGTGACACTTGAATAATGATTTTCATCAAAGGTTAAGCTATTGGTGGTACGGCTCAACGCACCTTCCGTAAAGGTGGGTGCGATTACCTTATTCTTATACCTCGCATCATCTATTCCTAAAGTAGTTTTAAAGAATACATTTTTTATAGGTTGAATTTCGGCAAATACACTTCCGAAAGAGCTTAGCCTGTTGGCATTGTTCCACCGGGAGATATATTGCATGTGCAGGGGATTATTCCTGTCTGAATAACCTGCACCTAACGGGCCTGCATATGTTACACCATCTTTCTGAAACACCGGGATAGTAGGCGTTAAGGTTACCGCGAGAGAAGTTGTAGAAGCACCGCCAATGTCCCTTGCCGTAAGGGTTTCATCGGAGTTGGCTATATTCATATTCAAACCGAAAGTTAATTTGCCATTAAAAGCCCGGGTAATAGCATTGATGCCTGCATTCATACGCTGGTAACCGGTATACCGCAGCATGCCGGTATTCTTTACATGCCCCAGGGTAATTTCAAGTGAGGAGCTTTTATTGCCTACAGATGCTATCAGTGAATTGTTGGTAACAATACCCGTTTTATACATTACAGACTGCCAGTCGGTATTGCCCACAGGCGTATTCTGGTCTCCACCCACATAAGGTTTGGGCGTTACACTGGTAAGCACAGGATTATCAAAATCATTGTTCCAGTTAAAATCATATATTTCCCCGTAAGCGTCCGTGGGATTTTGGCGGTCATTAACAGAAGCCTGCCACAACGCCTTACCCCTGTCAACAGTATTAAGCATTTTAAACCGCATAGATTTTTCAGACTGCGCGGATATGCTTGTATTGAATTGGAAATTCACTTTCCCATCTGTATTGCCGCCATTTTTTGTTGTAACGATGATTACGCCATTGGATGCACGTGAGCCGTAAATAGACTCTGCTGACGCGTCTTTCAGTATCTGCACAGAAGCAATGCTTGCAGGGTTTATATTCTGAAATACTTCCGGCCTGGTAGTAGGCACACCGTCTATAATATAAAGGGGATCGTTATTGCCAAGTGTATTGGCGCCCCGTATCAATATCCTACTGTTCGCCCCGTTGGGAGAACCGTCTTTTTCAATATATAAACCTGCAACACGCCCCTGCAAGGCCTGCATGGTATTGCCGGAACTGTTGTTTTTTACAGGGTTAAGATCTACTACCGCTACAGCGCCGGTTAAATCCTGCTTGCGTTGCGTGGAGTAACCGACTATAACAATCTGCTCACCTTCAACGGCCGCTGATTCCATTTGTACAGATAAATCAGCAGCTTCCGTAACCTGTACGGATACCGGTTTCATGCCCACGTAAGAAAAAGTGAGCGTTTCACCCAATGCAGCCATAATAGAAAATTTCCCGGAAACATCGGTTGAGGTTGCATTTTTTTCTCCTGCAACTGTCACACCTGCGAGTGGCGACCCGTCAGTTTTGCTGGTCACCGTGCCTTTCACCTGCTTTTGCTGTGCAACACAAAAGGCGGTTATAAAAAGGCAAACAAGAGTCATGATTTGTTTCATACTTCTATCATTTTAGTTTTGATTGATGTGATACAATAGTTGGTTTATGCTCAGTTAATAATTGCTTTGCCGGATTGCATGAAGGCAGCTATTTCCCCGGGAGTATAGGCCGGGCAGCCGCCGGTTTGCGTAGCCACGTAAGCGCCAAGCGCACAGGCGAAATGCAGTCTTTCTTCCGGTGTTTTATGATTGATAACACCCGACAGGTAACCTGCCACAAAGCTGTCGCCGCTGCCAACGGTATCGGCTACACGAACTTTGTAGCCGCTGTGATAATAAAAGCTATCCTGGCTGTTGATGACAGCGCCTTCCGCGCCACGGGTAATGATTATTTCAGGGATCTGGAAGCGGTTTTGTAAGAACCTGACCTTATCTTCAATGGCCTTAAATTGCACATACCAGCCGGTAATTACATCAAGCTCTTCCTCGTTCATTTTTAAAACATCCGCTTTGCTGAACTGGTATTCCAGGATTTTCTGATCAATAAAAGGAGGGCGAAGGTTGATATCAAACACACGCGTTACCGGTATATCCATCAGGCTGAACAATGTATTACGGGAAACGCTATTCCTTGTTATAAGACTGCCGAAAATAAAATAAGAGGCGTTGCGGATCAATACTTCATGTTGTGGTTCCAGGCTGATAAAATCCCAGGCAGCGCCCTGCTTTATATCATACTTCATATCGCCTGCCGCATCAGGAATGGCCATTACCATACCGGTGGGATGCGTTTCATCCACCTGCACATAATCCAGGTTTACTTTTTTTTCTTCCAGGATCGCTGTCAGCTCCCTGCCGTGTGCATCATTTCCTACCCTGGAAATAAGCGTGGTGGCATGTCCCAGCGTAGTGAGATGGTACGCTACGTTCATTGGCGCGCCGCCGGCTTTTATTTCATGCGGCAATACGTCAAATAATACTTCTCCAAAACAAACACAGGTAAAATGCATAAGCAGTTTTTTAGTGTACAACAAGATTGGCTTCCAGCTCTTCGAGCGACTTACCTTTGGTTTCCGGCATATATTTTATTACGAAACCTAACTGCAGTATCATCATGCAGCAAAAGAAAAAGAAGATAATGCCTTCGCCGAGGTTCTCGCTGATCACGGGAAAAACGAACGTGATAACAGCGGCCATCACCCAATGGGTGAGGCTGCCGAGTGTTTGTCCTTTGGCCCTTACTGTATTTGGAAAAATTTCAGAAATAAATACCCATATACATGCGCCCTGCGACATAGCGAAGAACGCTATATACGCCAGCAGTAAAACAACAATAGCAGAAGGGTTTGATGAGGGATGCATGAACAGGTAAGCCACAATACCAAGTGTAACGATCAGCCCGATAGTTCCGGTGAGCATCAGCTTACGCCTGCCGAACTTATCAATTAAGCTTATTGCCAGTAAAGTGAACAAAAGATTTACTGATCCTATAGCCACGCTTGACAGCAGTGATGAGTCTGTAGCGAGGCCGGAAGATTCAAAAATGCGCGGGGCATAATATATAATGGCGTTAATGCCCGACACCTGGTTGAATATGGCAAATACCACTGCAAGAAAAATAGGTAACCTGTATTTTGACGAAAACAATTTTTCCTGCTGCTTATGCTTATTTTCTTCATTGGTTTTAATAATGGAGGCAATTTCAGCTTCATACTTTTCAGGATCAATAATGCGTAAGGTGTTTTTCGCATCTTCCATATTTTTATGGTGCAGTATCAGCCAGCGCGGGCTTTCGGGCACAAATCTTAACAATACCAGGAAAAGCAATGAGGGGATCACCATAATGCCGAGCATCAGCCGCCAGGAATGATCGCCGCCGGCAACGCCAATAATATAGTTGGATAAATACGATATGAGTATACCCGTTACCACATTAAACTGGAAAAGCGCCACCAGTCGTCCACGGTTTTTGGCAGACGATATTTCTGATATATAAATGGGCGCTGTAACAGAAGATGCGCCTACACCCAAACCACCGATAAAGCGGAACAATAAAAACATCGCCCAGTTGGTAGCCAGGGCGGTAGCCGCAGATGATACCAGGAAAAGAATCGCTATAATAACAAGTGTTTTCTTTCTTCCAAGCTTATCGGAAGGTAAGCTGCCCAGCGCGGCGCCTATTACCGTGCCCAGTAGCGCAACAGACATGGTAAGCCCATGCTGAAAAGAAGAAAGCTGCCAGTAAGACTGAATGGATTTTTCCGCGCCGGAAATAACCGCGGTATCAAAGCCGAAGAGAAAGCCGCCCAGGGCGACAACAATGCTCCAGAACAGTAGAGGTTTCTTCATGACAGGAATCGTTTGGTCAATCGTGATTGATGAACCAAATGTATTATGCGAAGAACCCCTTAGCCATTCAATATTGTATCAATTCATTTTAAATACGGATTTTAGTAATATCAGAATTATTTTTTTGATACTCAACAACTTATCAGATCGCGACCATGATGTATACCATAAATAATTTTAAAATTTGTACCGGTTTCTTTTAAAATAATACCATGTTTACAGCGTATATTTCATGCAGGATGAGTTTTGTGAAGGCAGTTGCCGGATCTGCTGAATAGCGATATGCAGATGAATGCCTGCCTGACGGTAGGCAGGGAGCGTTGCCAATGTTGTCAAGCACAGGGTATAATTATCCAGGCTTAGGCTCAATTCCAGTTTTTCTAATTGACAAACCAACAATGAAAGGAACATCTGGTTCACCAGTTTTTACTTGGAAGGATAAATCTAAATTACCCACACTTGTTGGTATTGTTGGCGCCAATACAGAAGATGGAAAAGGAATTATTTGGAAAAAAGAGGCAATTACGGCTCTAATAACCCAATTACATTGATATAATTACGTCAAAACTGCCACTAACATGGGGTTACTTGCTGCAAATGTGGTTGGACGTTGTTAGCAGCAGCAAATCCAGGCTTCAGTTCCAGCCCACCGCACAGGAAAAATTTTTAACCCACGCCATTGGCACATTTGGGTTTGCCCCGACACACAAAGCCAACGCTTCGCAAACTCAAAAGAGCCAAGCCCACCCACCACCCAAAACATTTTTTGGATAAAATATGGATACAAAACGGATATTTTGTATATTTGTCAAATCTTTTTTCGGATAAAATACAGATAAAATATGGATATATTTATTCAGAAACTCAATTTTGATTTTGCTACCAACCAACAAGTATTGCAACTCATCGGCTACATTGACGGATTTAAGGGCAAGTGGAACATCGTTGCAAACAAAGAAAATCGCTATTTGAAGGAATTACGGAAAATTGCCACTATTGAAAGTATCGGTTCATCTACAAGAATTGAAGGAGCTACACTTACCGACCAAGAAGTACAGGAATTGTTGAAAGACATCAAAATTACCAAACTCAAAACTCGTGATGAACAGGAAGTAATCGGGTATTACGAAGTGTTGGAACTCATTTACGACCATTACACCGACATACGCCTTTCCGAAAGTTACATCAAACAACTGCATCAAATGCTTTTGAAATACAGCAGTAAAGACGAACGGCACAGGGGCGGCTACAAACACCTTTCAAATAAAGTAGTTGCAACTTACCCAACAGGCGGGCAACGCACCATTTTTGCCACTACCGAACCTGCATTGGTTGCAGGCGAAATGCAAGAATTGGTTGAATGGACAAACACACAATTAGAAGAAAAAAGCATACATCAGTTAATCGTAATCGGTAGTTTCATTTATGATTTTTTGAGCATACACCCATTTCAAGACGGAAACGGAAGATTATCCCGATTACTTACAACACTTTGTTTATTGCAAAATGATTATGCTTTCATTCAATATATTTCATTTGAAAATCATATCGAGCAAAATAAAAAAGCCTATTACGAAGTCTTGATGAACGGACAGAAAAATCGAGGAACAGAGCAAGAACGAATAGATTTATGGTTGATTTTCTTCTTGGAAAGCCTGAAAACATTGACCGAAAAATTGGAACAAAAATATGACGTGTTTAAATCAAAAGGCGGTTATCTCAACGACAGACAAAAGCAAATCAAAGATTTCATTGCCAACAATCAGCCTGTTAAGGTAAGCGATTTAGCAAAGCAATTTCCCGAAATACAGCTAAGCACTTTGAAGAAAGATTTGCAATACTTACGAGATGAACAAGTGCTTACAATGATTGGTAAAGGTAAAGGTACGGTTTATATTTTGAGAGATAGAGAGTAAGGTTGAAAACAACTACGGAATAATAAAACAATGCAATAATGGGCATAGCATTAAGACAGCAAATAGAAAAAATTGTGCCACTGACAAATGATGAATTTGAATTGGTGTTATCGCACTTCACAGAAAGGAATTTTAGGAAACATCAAATCATTGTTCACGAAGGCGATTATGTGTCCTACGATTTTTATGTGGTAAAAGGGCTGATGAAATCTTCGCACACCAATCCCGAAGGAAAAGAGCATATCATACAATTTGGATTGGAAGATTGGTGGATAACAGACCCACAGGCTTTCCATTGCTCGTGGGGGATGGTTACCCCTAAGATGGGTTGTGGATGGTAGCTTCCCTGGAGGATGTTCATTGCTACTGATGTTATATTGCTATCAATATAACCCTTTAGCTTGCTTACCTGCATACCATCCACTCCTGCTGAATCTTTGTTACGCAGTACCTGTTTGAATGCGAGATGCATGTTTCCCCGATTGAGTACCTGTTCAATCATCTCTTATTACTTTTTTTTCCTGCCCTCCTTTGTTGTAAGCTGTTATGCACTCTTCACAGCATTGAAAGCAACTTAATGTTCAGTCCTTCGTTACTTAGTGAGGCTTCCCTCTTTTTATGATGGCTCGTATCCGTAACTACTATGACCTCTGCTGACTTGTCTTTGACTTAAACAAATCAAGAGACCTCCCCCGGGTAAGATGAATAACCTTCTGATTACGCCTGCTGCATCTACATATAACCATTTTAAAGTTCTGTTCGGACTTCGCACTGATGTGCCTGCTCATCCATGGTTACATGCCTCTTATGCAGTTCCTATGCGGCAGGGCAATCTTTTGCAGGCTGGCTTACTTCAGATTTAGCATCGCTGCTATCACCCTTGCCACTTGCTAATGTTTTGGAGCGTTACTTCCGCACATAAGAGGCTTACACTCTCTGGCTTCTTATTTAAAAGAACTATATTCACCATTCAGGGCACACACAGGCGTTTTGGCAATACGGCGGGGCTACGAATATATACTCGTCCTTTGGCTATTCGGTTTTAGTTCCAGCCGACGAATAACACCGGGCAATCGAATAAACAATGAACTTTTATTTATAAATTTAGCATCGGTTACGGGGCTGACGAATCACGTTCCGAAATTTCGGAACCGCCACATCGCCAAGCCCAACCGGAAGACGTGCCCGACAAATTTTCATCTTCGTGTATGCGAAAAATAACGAGTGCCGCCATTTATATCTTGATGGGTATTGCCATAATATGCCAGCTTTCGTGCAATACGCAAGCTTCCCGCAAGTACAGGATCGGCATATCGCAATTGGGTGAAGGAGATGAATGGAGGCAGGATATGAAGGAAGAGCTTTATCGCGAGCTTGTATTTTACCCTGACATTGAAGCCATTTACAGGCAGGCCGACTATAATAGTGAAAAACAGGTAGCGCAAATAAAGGAGCTGATGCAGCAGGGTATTGACCTGCTGATCGTTTGCCCTTACGAGGCTGCACCGCTAACCCCTGTAGTTGAAGAAGCCTACCATAAAGGAATAAAAGTGGTTATAGTAGACAGGAATATTAATTCTGACCTGTATAACAGCTATATAGGTGCAGACAATTTCCAGGTTGGCCAATTTGCGGGCGTGTATGCTGCAAGGTATTTAAATAATAAAGGGAATATAATAGAGATAACGGGCTTACAAACTTCAACCCCTGCAAGGGAAAGAGAAAAAGGGTTTGCCGAGGCGATCAAAAAATTTCCGGGCGTAAGTATTCAAAAAGTGATCAGTGGCGACTGGCTTGAAGGCAGCGTGGAAAACCAGCTCCCTGCATTTACCGGTGAATTAAAAAATACGCAGTTGATCTTTGCGCACAATGATGTGATGGCAAGAACAGCGGCAGCTATATGTAAAAAAGCCGGGCTCAGCCATATTAAAATATTGGGCGTAGACGCTTTGCCGGCTACAGGTTTGAGCCTGGTGGAAAACCGTACTTTGCTTGCATCCGTACTATACCCTACAGGCGGCAGCGAAGCCATACGCGTTGCCTATAAATTGCTGCGCAACGAAAATGTACCCAGGAGAAATATACTGGAAACCATAGTGGTAGACAGCACCAATGCCATCATGTTATTGCAGCAGGCCAATAAAATAACGGCGCAACAAAAAGATATCGTTCGCCAGCAGCACTTGCTGGCGCAGCAAACCAAAACCTTTAAAACGCAGCGCAACCTGATATTCATTTTGGTCAGCTCGCTGGTGTTATCGCTGATGCTGGCGGGCCTGCTCGTTTATTCGCGGAGTAAAAATATTAAAGTAAATAAAAAGCTGCACGAGCAAAATGAAGAAATATCGGAGCAAAGCCGGCAGATCGTTTTAATGGCTGACAAAGCGCGTGAAGCAAATGAAGAAAAGCTGAATTTCTTTACCAATATCTCGCATGAATTAAAAACACCGCTCACCTTAATATTAGCGCCAACAGAAGAAGCTTTACGCGGCAAACTTTCTGTTACCACACGCAACCAGTTTTCACTTGTGAAAAAGAATGCCACCCGCCTGCTGTTGCTGGTAAACCAGTTGATGGATTTCAGGAAACTGGAGCTGAATAAGATGAAGCTGGAGCTGCAGGAAACCGACCTGGTGCAGTTTTTACAGGAGATCGTTAACGCGTTCGCAGTATTTGCCAAACAACATCATATTGACTGCAGGATCTTTACCAAAGAAACAACGCTGCCGGTATGGATTGATTGCGAAAAAATTGAAAAAGTATTTTTTAATATCCTTTCCAACGCGTTCAAGTTTACCGGCGATAATGGCTTTATACATTTAACCATTCATAAAGATGCGGTGAATGGTGACGCTGTAATTAAAGTGCAGGATTCAGGCATTGGTATGGGCACGGAAGAACAGGGGCATTTATTTGAAATGTTTTACCAGGCAAGCTATGACAGCAGTAAGGGTACAGGGCTTGGACTGGCGCTTTCAAAAGAACTGATCGAGCTGCATAAAGGAAATATAGCCGTGCAGAGTGAAAAGGATAAAGGCTCTATATTTACGATTTGCCTGAAATCAGGGAATGCACATTTTGATGAAGAACAAATTCATCCCCGGAAAGAAACGTATAACAGCCAGGTAAGCGCCTGGATAGAAAATTATTATGCGCCCGCAGCAAAGCCGCTATCATCCCTGCCCGACCATGAAACACCGGTAAAAAGCAACGAAGAAAAGGGAACCGTTTTAATAGTGGAAGACCACAATGATCTCAGGGATTTTTTATCACAACGGCTCTCTGCTGAATACAATGTAATTACAGCCCATGATGGCGCGGAAGGCATTCAGAAGATATTTGATGAAATGCCGGATGTAGTGGTAAGTGATGTGATGATGCCGAAAACGGATGGCATAGCAATGACAAAATCGCTGAAGGATGATATAAGAACCCGGCATATACCGGTGATACTGCTGACTGCCAGGTCAACGGAAGAAAACAAATTGCAGGGCATTCACGCCAATGCTGATGCGTATATTACCAAGCCGTTCAATGTTGATATACTGGAAGGAACGATCAGCAGCCTGCTCGAGAACAGGACAAAGCTTAAAGAACATTATTCGGCGGAAATACCTTCCGGCATTAACGGGGGAATCGCTAAAAGATCCGACCGCTCTTTTGCCGCTCATTTAAATGCTGTTATTGAACAAAACATTGCCAATGAAAATTTTTCAGTGGATGAGCTCTGCCGTGAAATGCATATATCCCGGGTACAGCTTTACCGGAAAGTGAAAATACTTTTCGACACCAGTGTGAATGATCATATATTGCTTATGCGCATTCAGCGTGCCAGGCATTACCTGCAAAATGAAGATATTTCAATCGCGGAAATTGCCACACGCACAGGATTTGCTACCGCTTCGTATTTTTCAACCACGTTCAAAAAATTTGTGCATGAAAGCCCGAAGGAATACAGGGAGAGGTTCAGGTAGAAGCGCTTTAGTGTATGATACAATGTCCGGGAGCTATCGGTCTTTCCTTATATGCCTGGCTTATTCCTGAAAATACGAAACAGTTATTCACAAAGGATTGAAGGATGTGCGGTTTATAATACAACTTTATTGAAACCTTTTACAAGCCTGCGTTCCACCAGTTTATCCTTATACCGTATTTTAACTGTGCCGGCTGCTGCCGCCTGTATGCCCAGCATTTGCAGGGCGCCGTTCTCCCATTGTATATCAACGCCATAACCTCCCCGGGCACGCAAGCCTTTGACACTTCCTGATGGCCATGCACCGGGCAGGGCAGGCAGTATATGAAGCTCTTTGTTGTGCGATTGTAATAACATTTCGGCAATACCGGCAGAGCCGCCAAAATTGCCATCAATCTGGAAAGGCGGATGCGTACTTAGCAGGCTGATCAAAGTACTTTTTTGCAGCAACGATTGTACCTGTTGTCCGGCCTCATTCCCGTTCAATAAACGGGCGTAAAAATTAATGATCCACGCTTTGCTCCAGCCCGTGTGCCCGCCACCGTTAGCAAGCCTTCTTTCTATGGTTTTTTCCGCTGCCGCAAACAGCTCCGGAGTATGCAATGATATCAGGTTAAGAGGATATAAACCCAGTAAATGGGACGTATGCCTGTGCCCGGGCTCCACTTCTTCAAAATCCTCTATCCATTCCTGTATGGTTCCGTTGGCGCCGATCTTTATGGGAGGCAATTGCCTGGCAGCGGCTTTTACTTTCTGCACCCAATCCGCATCCATATTCAGCACAGTAGCCGCCTCTATAAAATTGTTAAACAAGCCCTGTATAATTTCTATATCAATCGTAGTGGCGTACGACAACTGTGATGTTTCCCGCTTATTGCTGCCCGGCACAAAAAAGGCATTTTCCGGGGAGTGGGACGGGTTGGTTACAAGGTATCCCCCGGGAGACTGAATGAGAAAGTCCAGCACAAACTGAACCGATCCTTTCATAACAGGGTAGGCAATATCTTTCAAATACTTCTTATCACCCGTAAACTCGTAATGCCGGTAAAGCGGAAATGTCATCCAGGGACCAGCCATCGGAGAAACGCCCCATACCCCATCGGCTACACCGGTTCTGCCATACACATCGGTAAGATGGTGCAGCGTCCAGCCATCTGCATTGTACATTTCTTTTGCAGTAACAGTACCGGGTACGGTCAGCTTTTTCATGAAACGCGCTAAAGGCAAAACAGTCTCGGGAAGATTGCCTGTTTCAGCAGGCCAGTAATTCATTTGCAGGTTGATATTGGTATGAAAATCCGCGTTCCACGGCGCATTGTATAAATTGTTCCAGATGCCCTGCAGGTTGGCAGGCAAGGTAGCAGGCCCGCGGGAAGAGCCCATCAATAAATAACGGCCAAACTGGTAATACAATACAATCAATCCATGATCCAACGCACCGGCTTTTACCCGGCTCAACCGTTCATCGGTAGGAATGCTATCATTACTACGATTGCCTAAATTGAATTGCACACGTTCAAAATAACTTCGGTGCTCTTTTATATGCTGTTCCTTTAAAGCGGTCACCGGAACAGCAGCGGCATTCGATAATTTTTTCAGGCACACAGCTATTGGATCTATACGGGCATCGGTATCCAGTAAGTCCAGGTTATAGTCGGTAGCTCCCGTAACAGCAAGGCTGACATTTGTAACCGCTTCAAAACGGTAGCCTGCCGATGTATCGCCCGCAACAGGCTCCGCCTTACCATTTGCAGCAAGCAATTGCATAGCGCCGGCGAAACGCATGTGCTTACCGCCGGGGCCTGTCAATGAATCTTCCTGGTCAATGATCTGCCCGGTATAATACGCAAGATCCTTACCCGAAACTTTATATTCATTCACATCCCGTTCGCGCAACAGCTCAACATACAGGTTCAAAGGCTTAACAGCACGGATGGTAACGACCATCACATCACCTGGTGCGGAAACATATACTTCCTGTGTAATTGTATTGCCGGCAGCTTCAAAAGTGGTAGTAGCTACCCCGGTATTTAAATTGAGAGCTCTTTTATAACGGTCAGGTGTACCCGTATCTCCAAAATGAATATACAGGTTACCCAAGGGCTGGTAAGAACGGACCCTGGGGGGAGTGCCAACCATGTATTCAGACGCGAGCTGCAGCGCCTTTTTATATTCTCCCTTAAAAATAGCGCTTTGTATTTCAGGTAAATGCTTCGCTGCATTTTTATTGTTGTTATTGATCTTGCTTCCGGCCCATACACTCTCCTCGTTCAACTGGATGCATTCTTTATCGTATTTGCCGAATACCATGGCCCCTATTCTGCCATTGCCGACCGGCATACCATCCGTCCACGCCGCGGCAGGTTGCTTATACCAGAGTTCGAGATCTTTTTGCTGTGCTTTTGTTGCATTAGTAAAAGCCAGCATAACAAATAAAAAGAACAGTCGCATAGTAACGCTTTTATGTTTACCAAGATACGGCTTATATGCAAACAACCTGGAGAATGCATTTTTGTCGCTGGTATGGTGTCTCCACCAACCACTTTCAACGCGACAATTTTAGATGCGCCCAACCTGGAATACAACCCTGTTTCAGGGCAAAGTAGTAAAGTTGATCTCAGGCATCTTTGCATCAGCCTTTCTCTGAAAAGTGGACCTGTAGCCTGTATACTCATTAAAGAATCCACAGTTTTTCAGGTAAAACCTGTTACCCCGTAAGCCGCCTGCATAATCCATCCTATAGCCTTTGGCGGCAGTATTATCGTAGGTAAACACAGCCTGTGTTAGTTCAATCCATTGCCCGGCGCTGGTGCGGATCCATTGATTGCCGAATAATACTTCCCTGGATATGTTTCCCCGGGCGGGGATAAAGTTTTCAAGAAAGGAATGAAAGCGCTTGAGCCAGGTACCGGTTTTTGGCCTTTCAAAAGAAGCGATCAGTATCCATTCTTCTTTTTCCGGTGCAAAGAAGTAAGCGGTATATACCGTATTGCCCTTTCCATCGGGCACGCCGTGTAATAAAAATTTATAGGTTACTCCCGCTTTCCAGTTGTAACGTAAATAACTCTGTCCGCCTGCCCCTTCATTTCCAAACTCACCGGTGTAAACGCCCTCTCCCTTCTTTAATAAACGGATGCGCATATCTTCCGGTATTGATGTTGGATCGTCGGTTGAAAAAGGGCTCCATACAGAAAAAAGAACTCGTCTTTCCGTGGGCGAATTTACCTGTATGCCAAAGTAACCTTCGGCAAAACCATTGGCCATAAAATAAGATCCTGTTACATCCTGTTTTTCAGGCACCGTAATTTCGTTGTAATACCACGCTGCCTGTATGCTGTCTGCAAATGGATAATTCAGGTGAACAGAAGGTCCTCTCCTGCCCCAGTAAAAAAAATTGCCTTCATTATTTTTTACAAACGCGGTTTGTGCATTGATGGTGCTTCCGCTTAAATGATAAGCAGCTATATCAGCAAAACAGTTTCCCTTCTTTTGTAATCCCGTAACAGTAATGTTGATGTAACCGGTATCTTTTACAACAAACTCACCGGCATTGTACATTTTAATTTCAACGCCTTTTACCGTAACCTTTTTGAGGGTGCCCGCAACCGATACCTGAATCGTTCCTTCTTTATCTGTTTTAGCTTCCACTTCTAATTTTATCACACCCGGCCGGCTGATCCTTACCCAGGTATCGAACTCCACCTCTTTTTCCGACCAATTTTGTATGCCCTGTTTTGTAACCAGTTGGCTTCTGTCATTACACGGCCTGCACCATGTATTGCCGCCCAGGGGAACAATTACGGTGGTATCTTTATTACGGATATTATCATAACAGAATACCGGCTCCACGGAAACGAAGAGCGCTAATCCCATTAACAACAGCATTGTATGATACTTCATTTTGTAATTTTATATGAATGAATTCATAAAACCATAATGCAAACCTCCTGGTTAATATCCAGGTGTATAATAATCCTCTATAAGCCTGCCGCGGAAAAGCTATTCCCCGTCATTTTATGATAAAGCTCCAGCGCGTACAAATCCGTCATACCGGCTATATAGTCTGTTACACCCAGTAAATTCACAAACAAGCGTTCTTCGCCGGCAGAAACACCGAACTGTACCGGGATCAGTTGCAACAGCTTTTTGGCTTTGGAGCTTTGGGGATTCAGCACAGCATACACAAACTCTTTCAGCAGGTAGCCTATAACGGTATAGCCCGCCAGTTCAATCTCTACCACCGACCGGTGATTATAGATATGAGCGTAAGAGTACCGGTCTATTTCTTTTATGATAGCCGATTGTTCCTCCGGCAACAGGTCTATCAAAGAATGATCAAGCCCGCCGTTCAGCAAGGCGGCTTCGTGCCGCATGAAGATATCACATAACTTTTGCACCAGCAGGTTGATCACGCGGGCACGCAGAAATTGTATCTTTTTATTATCGTCTTTTATACTTTTTAAGATCCCTTCTACCTTATCACGGGCATCGTATCCTTTTTCTTCATTAAAAAAAGCCAGGAACTGGGCAGCTACGGTATCAATAGAAATAATACCCAACCGGTGCGCGTCTTCAAAATCAATGATACGGTAACAAATATCATCGGCTGCCTCTACCAAAAACACGAAAGGATGCCTGGAAAATACCAGCCGCTCTTCATCCAAACGGGGTATCTGCAGCTCTTCCGCTATACTCAGGTAGATAGCGGTTTCGGTTGAAAAGAAACCGGATTTTTTGGTGACAAGGCGTTGCTTATTAAATCCTGCTGCGGAATCGCAGGGGTATTTGATAATGCTTGCCAAAGTAGCATAGGTTAGCTGAAAGCCACCCTGCCTATCTTCGTTGAAAGGATGCGTAAGTGTACGGAAAGCATTCGCGTTGCCTTCAAAAAAACAAAGATCGCGTTGTTGCGCTTCGGTTAGCTCCCCTTCAAACCTTTTCCGGGCCTCTCCTTCCAGTTCCCTGAAAAAAATGCGGATAGCGTCTTCCCCGCTGTGCCCGAACGGCGGGTTTCCAATATCATGCGCCAGGCAGCCCGCCGCAATTACCGAAGGCAGCTCGTATTTATAAAACTCAGCAAAATCGCCGCCTTCGTGAGCATATTTATCAGCAATGGCATCGCCGATGGCTTTACCCAAACTGCGCCCTACACTGCTTACTTCCAGGCTGTGCGTTAGCCTGTTGTGCACAAACACGGCGCCGGGTAAAGGAAATACCTGGGTTTTATTTTGTAACCGCCTGAAAGCCGACGAAAAAATCAGCCGGTCATAATCACGCACAAATGAGGTGCGTACCTGCGGGATAGAAGAGGCTGTTCTTTTTTCCGCACCGCTCCGGCGGGCACTGTACAACTGTTGCCATTGCATCATGCTGCAAGATAAGCGGAGAATTGTTTTGAGATAACAGATTTTTTATCATCTACTCCATAATTGCAGGGTGAAAAAATGTATGATTACATTTGCGGACAGGATATTATACCACGCCGTTCAAATTCAATACAGCATGCAACACAAAGGAATCTCCATTCGCCCGTTTATAGGAGCGCAGGATTTTGAAGTATCGCGCAGCTTTTACCGCGACCTGGGCTTCGAGGAAAAAATTATAACCCCGGATATGTCTTACTTCCGCAGCCAGGGATTAGGCTTTTATTTGCAGGACGCGTACGTGAAAGAATGGGTAGACAATACCATGCTGTTCATGGAAGTGGAAGATGTACACCGCTTCTGGAATGAGCTGCAAACGCTGAACCTTCCGGCTAAGTACAATACAGTACGGCTTACGCCCGTGCGGCAGCTTGACTGGGGCAGCGAATGTTTTGTGCACGACCCTTCGGGTATTCTCTGGCATTTTGGGGAATTTGTGAAGACTGACAAAAATCATCTCCGCTGTCAATCAATATCATACCGCCTGCAACGGGGTTCGCGGAAATTTACAGCTTATGGAGCACTCAGCAATTGACCCGGAACTGATAACAAGGTATAACCAACCTGTTCCACGCTATACCAGCTACCCTACCGTTCCTTTCTGGGAAGATCAGATCAGCATAGCGGCATGGACAAAAGTTTTTACGGAACAATTTGCTGTACAAAACAGGAACAGTGGCATCAGCCTGTATATTCATCTTCCCTTTTGCGAAACCTTATGCACGTATTGCGGATGTAATAAAAAAATTACACGCAATCATTCATCTGAAGATACTTATATAGACGCCATAGAAAAAGAATGGGGGCTTTACAGGAAACTAATGAGTGAAAAACCTGTTATCCGGGAAATTCACCTGGGCGGGGGTACCCCCACTTTCTTTTCGCCTCAAAACCTGGAACGGCTGCTGAAAATATTTTTAACCGGCAGCATCATTCATCCCCATCATATCTTCAGCATTGAAGGACACCCCAATAATACCACCCGTCAACATCTTGATACATTATTTTTACTGGGTTTCAGGCGCATCAGCTATGGCGTGCAGGACCTGGATCCTGTAGTGCAAAAGGTAATTAACCGTATACAACCTGTGGAAAATGTGAAACGGGCCACAGAAGATGCCAGGGCTGCCGGGTTCAGTTCCGTGAACTTTGATCTTATTTACGGGCTGCCGCGGCAAACCATACAAAGCGTTGACGATACCATTCGTTCGGTAATTGAGCTAAAGCCCGAACGCATTGCCTTTTACAGCTACGCGCATGTGCCCTGGACCAGCAAGGCGCAACGCTTGTTCGATGAATCGGACCTTCCCTCCGCCGAAGAAAAAATACGGCTATACCTGCACGGACAACAACTGTTTTCGGCAGCCGGTTACCATGATATAGGCATGGATCATTTTGCATTGCCGGAAGATGAGCTGTATATAGCGAAACAGCAGGGAAGATTGCACAGGAACTTTATGGGATATACCGTGCAGGATTCGGGCATGCTGCTGGGATTGGGTGTATCGTCTATCAGCGATACCGGGAACGCATTCTCGCAAAACAATAAAGCCCTGCATAATTATTACGAAGCTATTAATAACGGAACACTACCGGTTACCCGTGGATATTTCCTGAACAAAGAAGATACCCGTTTTCGCAGCTATATTAAAAACATATCCTGCAATGGTTATACAACATTTGATACAGACGATATTTCCCTGATAAAAAGCATTTGTTTTCCCCGCCTGCAGCAACCCGCCGCCGACGGGTTGGTAGAATATAATGACCGGGAGCTGACACTTACAGCCAAGGGGAATTATTTTATCAGGAATATTTGCAGCGCTTTTGATCTCCACCTGCAAAGACGCAACATGCCGGGAGAAACCCCCGTTTTCAGCAAGGCTATATAACCTTGTTACCGGAACTATGCGGCTTCTATCGCTTTTTTTACACTGCCATGTTTGATCAGCAGCTTCTTTGCTTTTTCGTAATCGCTGATGCCCAGCTTTTCCATCAACATTTTGGCGCCCCTGTCAAACAGCTTTTCATTGCTCAACTGCATATTTACCATTTTGTTATCCTCTACCCTGCCTAACTGTACCATAACCGAAGTAGAGATCATATTCAGCACCAGCTTTTGGGAAGTTCCGCTTTTCATGCGCGTGCTGCCGGTTACAAACTCCGGGCCTACGGCTATCGCTATCGGGTAATCGGCCTGCCCGGTTAAGGGCGAACCGGGATTATTGGTAATACAGCCTGTAATGATGCCGTTTTGCCGGCAGGTTTTTAAAGCGGCAATAACATAAGGTGTTGTTCCGCTGGCTGCAATGCCTATCACCACATCCTTTTTATTGATATGGTGTTTTTTCAGGTCATCCCAGCCCTGGGTAAGGCTGTCTTCTGCAAACTCCACAGGCTGCGTCATGGCTTTTTTTCCACCTGCTATAATGCCTATCACCAGGTCGGGCGAAACGCCGTAAGTAGGCGGGCATTCGCTCGCATCTACTATTGCCAGCCTGCCGCTGGTGCCTGCTCCTATATAAAACAATCTTCCCCCGGCCAGCATTTTATCCACGGCAGCTATCACCAGCTTTTCTATTTGCGGTATCACTTTTTCAATAGCTCCGGGTACTTTTTTATCTTCTTGATTGATATTGGTAAGTAACTCGGTCACCGACATTTTTTCCAGGTGACGGTAAGGCGAAGGCTGCTCGGTAATCTTAACGAATGCCATATTGGAATTTTTCTATAAATAATAACAAAGCGGGTAAAGCTAGCAAACAAACTGCTTTCCTGTTCATTTATGATATTCTGCCAGCCCTTCCATCGGGTTTTTTAAAATACGGCCCAATGTAAATTCGTAAGCATTGCAAAGCTCTTTAATCACGTCCCTAAAATGAAAAGCCACTCCGCCTACAAAACTTACAGGCAGCGTCCAGCTTTCCCTGAACTTGCATATATGATGGAAAAAGAAATCGTTGAGCCCGTCCTCTACAATATTTTCTACCATATAATGCCCCCTGTTTTCCGACAAAAAAGGCGTAAACGAAGCCAGGTACCTGTTGGCCAACGGCTTTTTGTATACATTCTCCAAAATAGCAGATGCCTCAGGACTGTTGTATTTTGTTTTAAAACGCCCGGCCAGCTCTTCATCAAATGTTTGGTACAGGTAATACTGCAACACTTTCTTACCCAGGTAAGCGCCGCTGCCCTCATCGCCTAACACATACCCTAAGCCGGGCTTATTATTGGCAATTTTCTTTCCATTGTAATAGCATGAGCTGGAGCCGGTGCCCAAAATGCAGGCAACCCCTTTGTTGTTGCCATACAATGCCCTGGCAGCAGCCATTACATCATGCGTAACTTCAATTTTTTTCAACCCGGCAAATACCCGTGCAATTGCTTTTTTAACAATTTGCACATTATTGGGGTTAATACAGCCTGTTCCATAATAATATACTTCATCAATTTTCACTTTTTTAAGAGAAGGCAGCAGCTCTGTAGTGAGGATTTCCGCTATTTGCTCTGTATTAAAAAAATAGGGACTAATACCCTGTGTAAAAATGGTCTTTTTCCTGCTTCCTGACACCAGGCACCATTCTGCCTTTGTTGCTCCGCTATCGGCTATCAATTTTACTGACGACATTATATTAATTGAACTTATTTCGTGAAATTCGTGCCTTCAAAGATAATATACAAACACAGACGAATGAGTAATAATAAATTGAAGCTCTGGTTGCCTTTATTCTTTTCTGTAATAATGATCTTAGGAATGTTCCTGGGGTACAAAATGAAAGAAAAAATGCCTTCCACCGCCCGTTTTTTTTCCGTGGAAAAGAAAAGTGCTGTGCAGGAGGTGCTTGACCTGATATCCAGGAGGTATGTAGACCCTGTTAAGACGGATACCCTGGCGGATGCAGCCATAGAAGAAATGTTAACCCACCTGGACCCGCATTCGGTATTTATTCCTGCCCGCGATCTGCAACAGGTAAATGAGGACCTGGCCGGGAAGTTTGAAGGCATCGGTATAGAGTTCAATATTTTCAACGACAGCATTCATGTATTGAGCGTATTAAAAGGAGGTCCTTCCGAAAAGGCAGGATTACAGGCAGGCGACCGTTTTTTGAAAATAGCCGATTCAACCGTAACGGGTAAAAATATAAACGGTGATAAAGTGCGGCAGTTGCTAAAAGGATTGAAAGGCTCAACAATAAGCATAACAGTGCTTCGTGGTAAGGAGCAAAAAGCGTTTACTATAACAAGGGGTGTCATTCCTTTGTATTCTTTAGACGCCTCTTATATGATAGCGCCTGCTACAGGCTATATAAGGCTCAGTAAGTTTTCGCAAACCACCTATGAAGAATTTATGGAGGCACTGCAGAAGCTGAAAGAGCAGGGCATTCAGAAACTGATACTCGACCTGCGCGGCAACGGCGGCGGCGTATTACAGGAAGCTACGGAGATAGCGGATGAGTTTTTGGATGGCAATAAGCTGATCGTTTATACACAAGGCAGCCATACAGGCAAAACAGAATATAAGGCTAAAAGGGATGGCATTTTTGAAACCGGCAGGCTGATCGTTTTGATAGATGAAGGTTCCGCCTCGGCCAGCGAAGTACTTACAGGCGCTTTGCAGGACTGGGATCGCGCCCAGGTTATTGGCAGGCGCTCGTTTGGTAAAGGATTGGTACAGGAACAATACGACCTGAACGACGGATCGGCTTTACGGCTTACCATAGCAAGGTATTATACGCCCCTGGGGCGGTCTATCCAAAAGTCGTACAACAAGGGAGTGCAAAGCTACAATGAAGAGGTAATGGAACGCCTTCATCACGGGGCAATGATCAATGCCGACAGTAACAGGCTGGAAACAGGCCAGGCTTACCACACACCGCAGGGAAAGCTTGTTTACGGCGGTGGAGGCATTACGCCTGATATATTTGTTGCTATTGACACAACCGGAATAGGCGATATTATCGCGGCCCTGTATTCTAAAAATACAGTCGGCAATTTTGTGTACCGCTATTACGTGGATCATATGGATAAGTTCAGGCTGTTTTCCAATCCATCCGATTTTGAGAAGGGCTTTGATATAGACAATAATGTATGGAGCGCGTTCGAAAGTTTTGCCGCAGGCGATAGCATATCCATCAAAAACATTTCAGCAGCCGATAAAAAATTTCTCATCCAACGATTAAAAAGTCTTTTTGCAAGGCAGCAATGGCGCAATGAAGGGTTTTACGAGGTAAACAATGTAAACGACCCTATTATCAAAAAAGCCCTGGAAGAGGTGAATAAATAGATTTGAGATTTGAGATTTGATGGCTGTTCCTGGTTACAAGTTTCAAGTTTCAAGTTGCAGGTTGCAGTAAACTACAAACAATAAACTATACATTGATTGCCGATCGCTGAAAGCTCATAGCCGATTGCCCACTGCCCATCGCTGATCGCTGACTGCTGATCGCTCATTGCTGACAGCCGATCGCTCACCTAATCCCCCTTTTAATAGTACCTTCACGTACGTAAATCTGCATGTGATGAATATTAAGAACAACATCCTGGAAACAATAGGCAATACGCCCTTAATACGCCTGAATAAAATAACCAGGGGATTGCCATGTACCGTTGCGGCAAAGGTTGATTATTTTAACCCGGGCAATTCCATTAAAGATAGAATGGCAGTGAAAATGATTGAAGTGGCCGAAAAAGAAGGGAAATTAAAGCCGGGCGGAACTATTATTGAGTGTACGTCGGGAAATACAGGGATGGGACTGGCGCTGGCAGCCAGCGTAAAAGGATATAAATGCATATTTACATCCACCGATAAACAATCGAAAGAAAAATTTGACATACTTAAAGCTGTGGGCGCCGAGGTTATTGTATGCCCTACCAATGTTGGGCCCGATGATCCGCAAAGCTATTATTCGGTAGCCAAACGCCTGGCAAAGGAAATTCCCGGGGCCTTTTTATGCAATCAGTACGATAACCTGGCCAACAGGGAGGCGCATTATGAAACCACCGGCCCGGAAATATGGGAACAAACCGACGGTAAAATTACCCACCTGGTTTCAACAGCAGGCACAGGGGGCACGGTTACCGGAACCGCCATGTATCTTAAAGAGAAAAATCCTGCTATACAGGTATGGGCTATAGACGCGTACGGATCATTGCTGACCAAATATTTCCGCACCGGCGAAATTGACATGAATGAAGTGCACCCCTATATATCGGAAGGATTTGGAGAAGATTTTGTGCCGCTTAATTACGATATGAGCGTGATTGACCATTTTGAGCAGGTTTCCGATAAAGATGGGGCCCTGATGGCAAGGCGTATAGCACGCGAAGAAGGATTGTTTTGCGGCTACAGCGCCGGAAGCTGCCTGCAGGGCTTAATACAGCTAAAACACCGGTTGAACAAGGGCGACCTGGTAGTTTGTATTTTTCATGATCATGGCAGCCGGTATGTAGGCAAAGTATATAACGACCAGTGGATGCTGGAAAGAGGATTCCTGGAAGTAAAAACCTTTAAGGACATTATTACCGGCAAGGATAGCCAGCGGATCGTAACCGCTTCGCCCGGGCAAACGGTTGCCGAAGTATTTGAATTGATGAAAAAGTACGATATAGAAAATATACCGGTGATGGAAAACGGGGAGCAGGCAGGCTCTATATCGGAAAGCGGGTTGTTCAGCAAGCTGTTTGAAAGCCCTGATATTAAACACCAGCAGGTAAGTACCATTTTGGAACAACCTTATCCCGAAGTGGCATTTGATACCCCTGTGGAAAGATTGAGCAAACTTATTAACAGGGATAATGGAGCTATCCTCAGCAGGGATGAATCAGGAGTTTTCCACATTATTACAAAATATGATATAATAAAAGCGCTTACCAAATAACCTGTGTTCAAACATTTATTTCCTTTTCCTTAAAAACGATCAAATGCTGTATGGTAAAGGGTTACACTCTTTTTAACCCACCTTTGCAGGAGGGCAAACACGTATATATTCAATACCAATTTTAGTAATTTTACCATGTTTATACTAGTATATTTTCATCCACATCCCGTAAAAAATATATGTTAAAAATTGGGGGAAAACGCTCTTGTACAGTGGATAACTGGTGAGTATCTTTGGTTCGAAGTTGATTGATGAGGAAGCTACGCCTCAACCATCCAAAACATCCGAGAAAACCGTCCTAAAAAAGTTGAAATCCAAATCCTTTGAAAGGGTAGAATAAAATCCAATATCAATCAACTTTCTTTACTTTAATCATTAAGCCATATATTTTACCAATCCAATCTCCTACGTGGAAACAGTTTTTCTGGTCCAATGATTCCTGTTTAAAAACCTGCAAACCCGTTAACACCCGTCCTTGAAAATCACCCCGATTCTAAAATCCAAGTTCCGTCAAAACCAAACAACCTTGGACAAAAGCAATTGCAATCGAGAATCCTGAAAACCAAAAAGTCCAATCCTTAGAAGCCCATTAATCTTAGTAGGCTCGGTTAAAAAAGTTTCCTCCACCTCAATACGGGTGGAGGTTTTATTTTAATACTTATATTTGTCCCCCCGTTTTTTGTTTTATTCAATAAATTCGTTAATCTTGACTTCCAACTTAAGCACTATAATGCAACACGAAGAAGATTTTGACGCCAATCTTGCAGGAGAAAATACCAACAATGACGAATCGAGGAGCCGTTGGTTTAAAAGGATCAAGAAAGGAATACTTACCACTACTGCAGAAAAAAAAGAAGCGCCCGATGGGTTATGGATAAAATGCCCAAGCTGTAAATATACCTGCACGGTACTGGAACTGAAAGATAACTTATACGTTTGTCCCAAATGCAATTACCATCATCGTATTGGCAGCCAGGATTATTTTGACATATTATTTGATGATCAGCAATACGAAGAGCTTTTTGTTACGGTACGCTCTGTTGATTTTCTCAATTTCAACGATCTGAAGCCTTATAAAAAAAGACTGGAAGAAGCATACAGCAAAACGGGGCTCAACGATTCCCTTTCTGTTGCCACAGGCATTATGAACGGTTCGGGTGTAGTGGTGTGCTGCATGGATTTTAATTTCATCGGCGGCTCTCTCGGAAGCGTTATGGGCGAAAAAATAGCAAGATCGGTAGATTATTGCCTGGAGCATACGCTGCCTTTGATCATTATCAGCAAAAGTGGCGGCGCCCGTATGATGGAAAGCGCTTTTTCATTAATGCAACTGGCAAAAACTTCAGGTAAGCTTTCGCAGTTATCGGATGCCAGGATTCCATATATCTCTGTTTGCACCGATCCCACCTACGGTGGAACCACCGCGTCGTTCGCCATGCTGGGCGATGTAAATATCGGTGAACCCGGCGCCATGATCGGCTTTGCCGGCCCCCGGGTTATTAAAGAAACCATCAAAAAAGACCTTCCCCCCGGTTTTCAAAGTTCGGAGTTTTTAATGGAGCATGGTTTTCTAGATGCTATTATTGAGCGTAAAGAATTAAAGGACAAGATAGCCAACCTGTTAATGCTGCTCAGGTCGTAGTAGTCCGTGGCCGGCATTTTATTTATTACATCTTAATTACTCATGGCTAATATCCGTAATCGTTCCGCCTATTTTGAATATCATATTGAAGATAAGTATGAAGCAGGCCTGGTATTGACCGGCACCGAAGTAAAATCTTTAAGGGCGGGTAAAGCCAGCTTCAACGACAGCTATTGCTATTTTCACCGGGGCGAATTATGGATCAAAAGCCTGCATATTGCGGAATACAGCCACGGCACCTACAATAATCACGATCCCCTGCGCGAAAGAAAGCTGCTTTTAAAAAGAAAAGAGCTGAACAAGCTGGAAGCAAAGATCAAAGAAAAAGGATTTACGATTGTTCCGTTGTCCATTTTTTTCAATAGCAAAGGATTGGCCAAAATAGAGATCGGCCTGGGCAAAGGAAAAAGGCTACACGACAAAAGAGAATCCATCAAAGCCCGCGATACACAAAGGGAGATCAAAAGAAATTACGGTTTATAACGCATAACGCGAAGGAGAACTTTTCACCGGAGGCAAATCTGCCTGGCTTTTGTACGAATGCTCCTCTTTTGCACTACTGACCGGCAAATTCCTCTTGCACGCTGTAACGTTTTAGATCAATGCAGCAAAAGGTGCCTTGCCAATGACGCAAGCGTATTTTTAAAATAAGCTTGTATAAACCACATACCCGGTATCATTTGCCGAACGAAGCTGAATTTATTGGGTATCCCACTCGTATTTATTCGTATTTTTCCACGGTTTTTACCAACATGTGGAAAGTATAACCACTTTATTTACAATAGTTTTAGAGATCATACGTTACTTTGCAGTAATTCTAAACCCACAGCAATTATTAAAAATATACATGAGAGCATTACTAACCCTCATTTGCTTTTTTGGAACTATTTCAGGCTTTTCCCAGGGGATAAAGGGAAGTTGGTTTGGGAGCGCGGATGTATTGCTGGGAGGTTCCCACAACAACTACCTGGTAGAGCTTGACCTGAAGCAGGAAAACAATGAAGTAAAAGGCATCATCAGCTATTATTTCAAACAAACTTACCAGAGCTTTTATGTAAAAGGAACTTATAATCCCCGCACCCGCGAGGTGCTGATAAAAGATGTTCCTATTACCTATTTCAGGGCCTCAGCGGCAAACGGCGTGGAGTGCATCATGGATCTGAGGGCGCTCATAACCGCGTCAAGAGCCGGTACCAATATCAAAGGTGTATTCAGCACCCAGGGAAAATACAAGTACACCTGCCCCGATATAGCGTTTGATTTCGTATACGGTGAGCAACTTGATACCGACAGCCTGATCGAAAAATTTGCCGCTGTAAAAAAGATATGGCAACCTTCCGAGGAAGATATCGTAGTAAACGATTCAAAAGTATATGTGCCGGATTCCATAGACCTGAAGGTAAAAGAGCCTTCGGCTGAAAAAATGGAAGCGCAGAAAATACTGGAAGAGTTCAATAAGAGAAAGGAAGTGGTGGGACAGGAGATACTGGTAGAATCGGATTCGCTTCGTCTTACATTTTACGACAATGGTATTGTGGACGGCGACAGCATTTCTGTATTCTTCAATAAGGAACCGGTAGCCATCCACCAGTCGCTTACTGAAAGAGGAATTGTTTTTTATACCGTGCTGGATCCCGAAAGAGAATACAACGAATTGAGCATGTTTGCCGAGAACCTGGGCTCTATTCCTCCCAATACGGCGCTGATGGTGATAACAGACGGTGTGAACCGCTACGAGGTATTTCTTTCGAGCAGCCTTACTCAGAACTCAACGGTAAGGATCAGGCGAAAACGGTAAAACACAACCAGACTTACTTTAATCATTATTCACCCATTACAGATCAGGGAAACAGTTTGGTCCAGATATTACCGGTCAATTTTCCGGGGTAACCCCAATCCGGTTTTTGCGGATCGCAAAAATCGCCGTTTTCCTTCATGGCTGCATATAATAACCGGGTAAGCTCCTTCAGCGTGGTTTGATACCTGCTGTCGCCCGACACGTCTTTCATTTCGTAGGGATCCTTATTCAAGTCAAACAATTGTGTTTTGGATGCTCCGTTCACGTTATAACGGATCAGCTTAAGCCCGTTCTTTTTAACGCCCCGTTGCAGGTTGGCGTATACAAAAAACAAATGATCCCTTTGCCTGAATGACAGGTTTTCCAGGGCTTTGGCAAAAGAGATTCCATCGTCCTGTATATGGCTTTTAAAGCCGGTGGCTTCGCGCAAGGTAGCGAACACATCGTACAGGTATACATAGCCGTTATAGCTGTTATCCTTTTTTATACCGGGGCCTGCCATCACCAGGGGTACCCGTATGCTGTGCTCGTACAGGCTCTGCTTTCCCAGCAATCCATGTTGGCCAACTGCCAGCCCGTTGTCGCCGGCAAATACAATGATCGTGTTTTCGTACTGCCCGGTTGCTTTAAGCGCCTGGATGATCCTGCCTATTTCATGATCCGCTTCGCTGATCATGGCGTAGTAACGGGCTATATCCGCTTTCACCGCTGCCGTATCGCGGGGTATGGGTAACAATACTTCATCCCTTACCTGCAACTCCCCGTTGTCGAACGGATGTTGCAGCAAAAAATTAGGCGGCAGCTTTGTATTCACCGTATCATACAGATCCAGGAACTCTTTCGGAGGAGTCCGGGGATCATGGGGCGTGGTGAAGGCCACATACGCAAAAAAAGGCTGATCACTGTTTTTTTGCCTGTTAATGAAATCTATAGCAGCATCTGCATAATAAATGGTAGAAAAATGATCGCCGGTAAATTTGTTTTTGTACCCGCCTGTACTATCATAGTGACTCAGGATGGGCGTAAGATGTCCGCCTGTTTCATACAAATGCATACCACCGAGGTATATATTGTCGCCCGATGCAAAAGCGCGGTTCAGCGCCGCGGCGCCGTTATGCCACTTGCCTGTTACAAAAGTAGCATAGCCCTGCTGCCGGAAGAACTGGGGCATCATTATATCCGTTTCCGCAATATATGAGCCATCCTTACGCTGATGAAAAAGACTTTTCCCGGTCATGAGCATAGCGCGGCTGGGCATGCAGATAGCGCCCTGCAACCCACCCATGATATGGGCTTGTGTAAACACCGTACCCTGCCTGCAAAGCTCATCAAGGTTGGGTGTATGCACCGGTTCAAGCCCCAGCCTGCCAATAGTGCTGAAACGCTGATCGTCGGTAAAAAGAAATAAAATATTGGGATGCCTGCCTTTTAACACTGGTTGTGCCTCCGCACCGGTGAGCAACAGCAAAAAAACACATGATAACAGGAAAGATTTTGTACGCATTTACGCCGGTATTTGAAAAACGAATATAAATTTTCCCGGTAAGGCTACCATAACAAACAATGCCTTATTTACTGCCGGATGAACTTTTATTTGTGGCTGTTACCGTTCGTTTGCCGCCGGAGCGGTCAAAAAAGACGATACTGTCTGTTACGGCATTTAACAACAACATATTCAACGATTGCGATAAAAAAGAGCTTCCACAATAAAATTCCTGCCTGCGAACCGATCCGTTTTCCAGGTAGATCAGCGCATGGGTTTCTCCCCGCTGAGGTATCAATACCGGGAACTTATTTTTTAGTCTGAATATTTTCAGCGCATCCCTGTTTTGCGTTGCGGCTAACAGGTAATGACCGTCGGCACGGCGAAGCGCTGCCAGCGCTTTTCCATCACCCGGAATAAAAATGCCACTCCCTGCTATAGATAAAGATTTAAAGCCACCGGCCCCATCTCCTTTTAAAAGCAGTCCATTCAACGCATCGTACCTTCCCGTAGAAATTTCGCCGCCAAAATCATTGCCCGTTAATACTATATCCAGGTTCCCGTCTCCATCACAATCCTGCACGGCAACAGCAAATACAGGCGCTACCTGGGCCTCCACAGGCAAAGGGATCATTTCAAACTTCCCGTTGCCATTGTTTTTAATATAGCAGCTTTGCATTTGGCCGGCCTCCTGCACCAGCATCCCTTTTTTATCGTTAGCAGAAAAAATATCCTTTATGGTGGCGTTGCCAAAACTTTTATACGTGGGGAATTTCTTTTTAAGAGCGGGGATCTGCGCTGCAATTTCGTCGCGTCCCTTTGCGGGATACTCTTTCAGCATTCCTTCCGCATCTTTCATATAAACCGATGTAACAATATCATAGCTGCCGTTCCTGTCGAAGTCGTTGCCATATATCCTTACGGGATATTGTAGCGAAGCCCTGTAAAAACTGTTAAGTCCAAGGTTACCCGCTATATAATCCATATCGCCGTCATTATCAAAATCGCCGGCTGCAATACTGTTCCACCAGCCTGTAAAGCCTGCCAGTCCTGTTCCGGAAGTTACGTTCCTCAATATTCCCTTTTCATTTTTCAGGAACACGAGCGGCATCCACTCTCCTGCCAGCACCAGGTCTTCCCAGCCATCATTATCAAAATCCGTCCACAGCGCGTCGCTTACCAGTCCGATCTCATGCAGGTCTTTCGCAGCCTCCTTCGTTACATCTGTAAAACGAATATGCCCGTTCTTTGAATCATTGCGCAGCAACAGGCTGCTGACCGGTTGGGGATATTTTCCCGGTAATACGCGACCTCCCACAAATAAATCCAAATCGCCGTCATGATCAAAATCCACTGCCTTTACACAGCTTTTACTTGTATAATTTTTTGGTAAAGCGTTTTTATCAATTACAAATTTACCGGAGCCCGTATTTACATATAAACGATCCTGGTAGTTAGGCGTTCCCGCCATAAACTCAGAACTACCGCTGGCCATATAAATATCCAGGTCACCATCATTATCCGCATCGAACAATAAAATGCCCAGGCTTTCAGGGGTTCTTGCATCCGCTCCTGTATCCGCAGGTAATTTTTGCTGCAAAAATTTTCCGTTAGCCTGTTGTAAAAAAACCAGCGCGTCACTAATGGTATTACCACCCGTAACAAGATCATCCAATCCATCGCCGTTCACATCACCCGCCGCAAGCCCCGCGCCATATTGCGATAATTTGTGCGGCAGCAAACGCTGATGGATAAAATCGGCATAATCCATTTCAGCATGCATATACCGCACACCTGCTTCTCCTGTAATATCTGTAAACAGGTTTGCTACCGGCAAAGCAACGGGCCGATGGCTTTGCGCCGATCGTATGTCTATTGTGATCAACCGGTTAACCGGTACATTACGCAGCACCGTTCGTTGAGTGTTACTCCATTGAACAATGATCGAATCAATATTTTGAACGCTTCCTACCCCAAAATGAACAATATCCTGCACGGTAGAAAGATATCCCCGCACAGGATTATTTTCAACCACCTGCATCGTATTGTTATAATACAACTTAACAAAGGCGCCTATAGCATGCAGGTTGCTTGTTGTTCCTTTCAACGCTACTTTTATATAACCGGCTGTAATTTTCCCCGGGCTGTTCAGGGTGTTTTCATACACAAAAGCCTTGTCGTTAATATTATTAATCACATAATCCAGGTCGCCATCATTATCAAGGTCCACATACACAGCCCCGCCGGAAAAACAGGGCTTATCCAATCCCCATTCAACAGTCATATCTTCAAAGCCAATCCCTCCTTTATTCCTGAACGCATAGTTGTGTATCCTGATCTGCGGGATCTGATCAATCAATTCCTTTTTACTTATTTGCGGCGGGGCATTTTGGCTGAAAACAGCAAAGTCATGATCCGTAACATCGCGCGGATAGCCATTGGTGATCATCAAATCCCGGAAACCATCATTATCAAAATCAGCCAGCAAAGGGCTCCAGCTCCAATCCGTTCCGGCAACTCCCGCCAGGAAACCGATCTCGCTGAAAACAGGCGCTCCCGCCGAATCATGCTCCAGCATCCGCGGTCCCCGGTTCAATTGCAGCGTATTCCTGATATATTGCAGGGCGTAATTGCCATTGATCATATCCTGGTACATATTGTAATTAGCGCTGCCCAGGTTCTTTTTCTTCCTGAAATTATCTTCAGGGTTCATATCTACGGTAATAACATCCGCCAACCCGTCGTTGTTAACATCTGCTATATCAGTACCCATGGCATTTTGAGCAGCATGCTTAAAATATGTTTCCAGTTGATTTGAAAATGTGCCGTTGCCGTTATTGATATATAGTTCATCACTCGTAAAAAAATCGTTCGCCACATATACATCTTTCCAGCCATCAAGGTTGATATCGGCGATCGCTAACCCTAACGCGTAGCCGTGAGCGCCAATGCCCGATGCTTTACTAACATCGGTAAATACCGGATGCCCCAGCGTTTCATTCCAGTCGTTGCGATACAGCCTGTCAAAGTCTTCCGTTACACTATCGGCGATATTCCTGTTCCGGAACTGCACAGTATTCCTGGAAGTAAGCCTGGTAGTAGCCAGGTACATATCAAGATCGCCGTCATTATCATAATCAAAAAAAGCGGCATGTACGGAATAGCTTGTATCCGCCAGGCCGTATTCAGATGCCATCTCTTTAAACACGGGAATTTTATCCTCATTCATTCCCTGGTTTACGTACAAAATATTCTTTCTTAACTCCGGGTCTTTTTTAATGGTAGCGCACAGGTAAATATCCATTAATCCATCGTTATTAATATCAATTACAGATACCGCGTTGCACCACCTGCCCCCGCCGCTTACATTCGCCTGTTCGGTTACATCGGCAAAACTTAGATTACCCTTATTGAGATACAGCCTATTGGATACCATGCCGGCAGTAAAATAAAGATCGGGCAGCCCGTCATTGTTAAAATCACCTACCCCTACTCCTCCCCCATTATACAAAAACTCAAGATCAAGCGGGTTTACAGAATCATTTTCAGTAACCCTGTTATTGAAATGAATACCTGTAGCAGAAGCATCCAGCTCTTTAAACAAACTGTTGCTTACAGTTGCCCGGTTGCAGGAATAAAGCAAACCGCAGAAAAGAAAAAAAATGCCGGCCGTATACCGGGCCTGTTTAAGTAACATAATAAGGATCATTTACAAACATCCGTCCATCCCGGTTGTTCCGGCTTTTAACTCCCGAACAATATAGCAACACAGCTAAACGGATCACCATCCAATATATCATTTGCTTTCTATGGAAGAACAAAAGCATTTTATATAATAAGGATTCCGTTTTTACTTATACACCAGTAATTCACACCTGCACTATACCAATCCGTAGTGTCTTATCTCCATCTCTATCAATATTTTTTACGCTTGCCTGTTTTTCTTTTTTAAATACACAAAGCAGCATTTGAGGTATTTTATTGATCAAATAAAAAAAGGTATTTGCAAAATACCGTAAATGTTTTTTACCTTAACTAACTGAACACGGCTGCAATTGGATATAACAAAAGCGCCGTTCCTCTTATGCTTACAAACGCGTGCCATACTGTTGCCTGGACCCGGCTTAAAAACGGAAAGCAGGAAGCCCTGCTTGACTTATACAACCATCACTACATAGGATTGTTGAACTATGGCATTAAACTTACCGGTAACAGGGAGCTTACCACAGACTGCATTACACAGGTATTGCTCCGGCTGTGGGACAATCGTGAAAGGCTTCCGGTTGTGGAAAATGTGCGTTCCTACCTGCTCACCTGCCTTCGCCGCGAAATAATGTCGGAAATAAAACTAAACAGCAGCAGGCATCAAAAAACGGCATTGTATATAAACGAGATCCATGATAAGGAGTTTTCATACGAGGAATATCTTATACAAATACAGCATAACAAAGAGTTAAGCGAGCGTTTACGCCGGGCTATGGAAACGCTCACTCAAAGAGAGAAAGAGCTGCTCCGGATGAAATTTTTTGAAGATCTTGAATATGACGAGATCGCTACCCGTTGCTCCATTACCAAACGAACCGCATATAATATTGTACACCACGCACTTAAAACGCTGAAAGCATCCCTGCTTCAACCCTGCCCGGCCAACAGCGAACCGGTTCCCTATCCCGTTATACTTACTTCACTCTGCTGCCTTCTTTTCCTATAAGCGCCTTCCGTGCAAGTTCAGTGCCGGTCATTTTATAAAAAATCCTGTTTTTTATAGTAAAAAAAGCGGGCGCTTTCCTCCATAATAAAAACTTTACATGGACTACAGTAATTACGAGGCAGAAGATTTTATGCTGGACGGCTCCTTCAGGAATTATTGTACGGGTAATAATGAAGAAGATATACAGTTCTGGGAAAACTGGGTCCATGATAACCCCGGGAAAAAAGAAATGATCTGTGAGGCCAAAGAACTGCTCCTGGCGCTTACCGGCGGACATACTACAGAACAACTTACAGCAGATAAAAACCGGTTTGAGAACGCCTTTCAGCAACACATTTCCCAAACCCCTGTTACCATATTGCCGCGGGAATTGCCTGTTCCGGCCCGCAGGTTTGGAAAAAAGATCTTTGCATATGCAGCAGCATCGGCCGCCGCGGTAGCCATCCTGTTTTTTGTATTCAGTCCGCCTAAAAAACACGACACACAAAACGAGCAGGCAGCGTTGCAATACAACTTTAAAGAAATAAGCAAGGCCGGGGAGCGAAAATCATTTCAATTACCGGACGGCAGCAAAGTAATGCTGAACGCCGGTAGCAGTATTGATATTTCCAGGAGCTTTAATATGCACAACAGGGAAATTACGCTTACAGGCGAAGCCTTTTTTGATGTGGCGCACAATGCTGAAAAGCCCTTTATCATTCATACCACCAACATGGACGTGAAAGTATTAGGCACCGTGTTTAATGTTAAAGCCTACCCGGGAGATAAGCTCAGCGAAACATCCCTGATCAAAGGATCGGTTGAAGTAACCATCCGTAACAATTCCAACAAAAAAGTGCTTTTGAAGCCTCATCAGAAAATTGTTTTGCCTAACACTCCCGAAAAGGAGACCATCCGTTCCACCGATAATAAAAACAGTACAGCCCCGGCTGCGCCGGATTTCAAAATAAAAGCTTTAACCTACTACAAAACAGACAGCACCCTGGCGGAAGTTTCCTGGACAGAAAACAGGCTGGTATTTACCGATAATACTTTCGAGGACATTGCAGCCGAGCTGCAGCGCTGGTACAACATAAGCATTGTGTTTACCGATAACCAGGTAAAGCAGTTCAGGTATACAGCCGTTTTTGATCAAAAAAATGTAATTCAGGTGCTGAATGCTTTACAATTATCCAGGCGCTTTGAATATAAAATTGAAGAGAATAATAAGATCGCTATTGGCAGATAAAAATAATAACCAAAACAGGCATAAAGGGAGAATGTTGACGCATTCCCCCCATTGAAAGTTTTTGAGTCAGGCTGATTTTGTACGATCCATCCGGCTCATTTTAAACTAAACAAGGTAAAAATATGAAAAAATGGCAACAAAGCAGGGCCCTGCAACGGGTTTCCGCGCTTTTGAAAATTGCATTGCTTATGAAGCTGGCTTTCATTATTATTCTTGTAACCTGTTTGCAGGTATCGGCAAACGGGTATTCGCAAGAAACCAAACTAACGCTGGATCTGAAAGATGTTCCTATCAGCAAGGCCCTGCGAACCATTGAGAGAAAAACGGATTACAAGTTCGTGTATGCCAACAATTTTTTCCCGGCAGACCTTACGGTAACCCTTCAGGTAAAAAACGCGCCTGTTCCGGAAGTGCTCTCGAAAATACTGGACAAAACAGGATTTACTTTCAGGAAGGTAGATGAAGACCTGATTGTAATTACCAGCACCGTGCAGGGCAGCCAAATAACGGTTACGGGTACGGTTACAGATATAAACGGTTCGCCACTGCAAGGCGTTACCGTGGCGCTTGAAAACAGCAAGGTACAAACAGCCACCAACACGCAGGGCGAGTTCAGCATCAATGCTCCTGAAAACGGGGTGCTGGTATTCAGCTCCGTGGGGTTTATCAGTGAAAGAGTTCCTGTTAACAACCGTACGGTGATCAATATAACCCTTACGGCTACTGCCAAAGGACTGGATGAAGTAGTGGTTATAGGTTACGGACAGCGCCAGAAAAAAGATCTTACAGGCGCTATATCTACCACCAGCGCCAAAGAAATCGAAAAAAGCAGCGCCGCTTCTGCCGAATTGGCTATGCAGGGAAGAATGGCCGGCGTATTTGTAAGCACGCCCAGCGGTAACCCCAACGACCGCGTGAATGTGCGTATAAGGGGAGTAAACACTTTTAACGGCGTAAACGACCCCCTGTATGTAATAGATGGCATTCCGCTTACAGAAGGTGGATTGGGCAGGAACGAAGCCGTACTGCAGGACCTGAGAACGCCGATCAATGTATTTACAATAGTAGATCCCAACGATATTGAATCAATCAGTGTATTAAAAGATGCTTCGGCTGCCGCCATATACGGGGTAAGAGCCGCCAATGGCGTTATTCTTATTACCACCAAACGGGGCAAAACCGGCAAGCCCCGGATTGAGCTGAACGCTTATTACGGTATTCAAAACTCTGTTTCGGAGGGTAAAGCCGTATTAACGCCCCAGCAACTGGTTGACCTGTATAAAGAAGCTTACGGCAACAACCCGAAATACAATGGGGGCGATATCGTTCCGTTTGGCGATCCTACGGCATTTGGACCGGAATTTGACGAAACAAGCCCCAAATACCTGGGCAATAAGCCATTTATAGACTGGCAAAAGGCGTACCTCAACAAAAACGCACCGGCAGCCAATGTGAGCTTAAAAGTATCGGGCGCCAATGAATCGCTCAACTACTATATTTCCGGGAGCTATTATAAAACCGAAGGCACTTTGTTAGGCAGCAGGCTCGACCGTTACTCTCTTGCCACTAACCTGAGCAGCAAAGTATCACGTATTATAGAGGTAGGACTGACCACCAGGCTGGTATATGAAAAAAACCTGAATGAAACCAGCGGAGACCTGAGCGGGGCAATGACCACATTACCGTGGCAGCCAATATACGATCCCAACGGCTACGCGGGATACGCGCAGGTATACGCAACGGAATTTGAACCCAACCCCGATTACGATCCCAACCTGGTAAACTCCAACCCCATTAAAAGATTTGTGGACGGTTACCCGTATCCGTTATATGGGCAACAAACGAGGTTTAACCCGTTTGGCTTTATGGCGGTGAACGACAATGTATACCACCAGCAAAGAGCGCTGGGAAATGGTTATATACAGATCACTCCCTTTAAAGGATTACGGATAAAAGGATTACTGGCGGGCGATTACTTTGTTACACGCAATGATTCGTATAACGACTTTGAAGCATACCGGTTCAACCAAACCCCCGGAAACCCTTACGGACGCGACAGCAATGTGGTGGCCACACTTAATACCCGCAACACTTATAACATCAGCTATACAAAAGAATTACAGGCAACCTACGCCACTACTATCGCCAACAATCATCAAATTGAAATTACGGGCGTAGCCAATCACCAGAACTGGCAATGGAAAATTCTCAGCGGTGGCGGCTCTCTCTTTTCCAGGGATCCCAACCTGCGCACCACCTCGCAACTGCCCCTCCTTAACACCGGTGGTCAGCAAACCCTGGAACGCAGGTCGTTGCTGGGTTTTGTAGGAAGAGTAAGCTATAAGTATTCAGACAGGTACTATCTCGACCTGAGCGTACGCAGAGACGGATCTTCGCGCTTTGCACCCAACTACAGGTGGGGAACCTTCCCTTCGGCAGCAGTAGCGTGGCGCATTTCATCCGAAAAATTCTTTGCTCCGCTTACCTGGATCAACGACCTGAAGCTGAGAGCCAACTGGGGACAGGTAGGCAACGAGCAGGGCACCGCGGGATTTGCCTATCTTTCAATCGTAAACCCGGGCATTACGGTTCCTAATTATTCCTTTGGCTCAGGCAACGGCAACCCTATAGGAACACAATATTTTGGCGCCTTCCTTCCCAATTTTGCCAATACCACCCTAAGCTGGGAAACATTGACCACTTCGGGCATCGGCTTCGATGCTACTCTTTTCAACAACAAGATCAACTTTACGCTGGAGTATTACAACAAGATCAATAAGAACATCATCCAGTCTGTAACTCCGCCGCCCAGCACCGGCATTGAATACCAGCCCGATATCAATGTGGCCTCTGTACGCAACAGCGGTATAGAGCTGCAACTGGGTTATACGGAAACAATCGCCCGCGATCTTACACTGAGCCTTTCAGGCAATTTTACCACTGTAAAAAACCGTGTTATTACACTTAACGGGGGCATTCCTTTCAGCGATAATGTAATTGAAGGATATTCCATGTTCTTCATCAGGGGATATAAAATGGGCGGCATTTTCCAGAGCGAGGCGGAAGTGGATGCGTGGCGTACAAAAAATACCGACGTTACGGCCGGGCAGGATCCCAGTGACCCCGCCGTTAAAAAACCCAAGCCGGGCGATATTTATTTTGAGGATGTGCATGGCGATCCAACTGCTCCCGGCAAATGGAATAATTCCCCGGATGGCCTAGTGAATTCCAACGACAGGACTTACCTGGGGAAAACCATCCCCGGATATTTTTATGGCTTTAATGCCAACCTCGGCTGGAAAGGATTTGATCTTTCCGTGTTTTTCCAGGGTGTAGGCGATGTACAGAAATACAACTGGCAACGCGCGGGTGGAGAATCTATGAGCAGCAACGGTGTTAATCAATGGGCAACCGTTCTTAACCGCTGGACATCTCAAAACCCTTCCACCACTATACCGAGAGCTGTATTTGAAGATCCGAATGTTAACAACAGGGAATCGAGCAGGTTTGTAGAAAACGCGGGATTTCTTCGCTTAAAAAATATTGAGCTTGGATATACTGTACCCAAGACCATGCTGCGCAAACTGGGAACACTGGAAGGATTACGTGTTTCTGTAAGCGCCATTAACCTGGCTACTTTCACAAAATGGACAGGGCTGGACCCGGAAAACGATGTGTATCCGCCTGCCAAACAAGTACTCTTCAGGTTAAGCGCTTCATTCTAACTAACAAAAAATATTGATATATGTACAAATTGATTCAAACAGGCGGGTTAGTTATTACGCTGTTGCTGCTGATCAATCTTTCATGCAACCGCGACCTGATCAACCTGCAACCCTCTAACGAAACAGAAGCCACTTATTTTAAAAAAGAGTCTGAATTTACAAGGGCTATCGTTGGCGTATATGCGAAAATGACCGACTTCTATAACTATAATGCCCGCGACGGAAGAAGCACACTGGTGCAGATCACCTTTTTACCCGGCGATGATATTACCACTACCGCCGACGATCCTTTTGAGCATTTTGCGGGACTACAACCCAGCAACGGACAATTAAGCAATTACTACAGGAGCTCTTACGAGCTGGTTGGCAGGGCCAATATTGTATTAGAGAAGATCGAAGCCGAAGATGGTGTATATTCTACCCCCAACCTGAAAAATTATCACAAAGGTGAGGCGCTTTTTTTAAGGGGATTGATGTACTATAACCTGTGGAACTACTTTGGCAAACCACCCATTGTGCTCAAAAGAGTGACGACTACCGAAGACTGGGCCCATCCTGAATCGGAAGGCACACAGGCGTTAGATCAGGCCATCACCGATTTTACCGAAGCGGCATCCTTATTGCCGGAAAGCTGGCCCGCCGCGGAAGCGGGAAGAGCTACAAAGAACGCGGCCAGTGGCATGTTAGGAAAAGCGCTGGTGGTACGTGGCACACATACCAATTCCCAGGCAGACTATACGGCGGCCGTAGCCGCATTTAATGCGCTTTCCGGCCTGTCGCTCGTTGCGGATTTTTCAGACAATACTTCCGCATTTGCCGAAAACAATGAAGAGTCGCTGTTTGAGTTCCAGGCATCTCAAAGTCCGGGAGATAATATCTGGCTCCCGAATGAATTTGACGCTGCTATCGGCACTATCTCATCCTTCTGGGGATATTACGATAATCACTGGTCTTTGTTCGGGGCCTCTCCCCATATCGGAACTCAAAAACTGGCCGAAGCATTTGAAGAAGATGATCCCAGGCGTGATCTTACATTAGACGTGGCCTCAAAAGCCATTAAAAAATATGTAACATACAACCAGTTTGCACCCAACGGGGCAGGCAGCGTTAACAACCCGCGTATACTCAGGTATGCAGATGTATTATTATTAAAGGCAGAAGCGATATTACAATCAAACGGCTCTGCTTCTGAAGCCATTGGATTGATCAACCAGGTAAGAAAAAGAGCCAGGGATATGGTTTCGGGTGGAACGATACCGGCGGATTACCCAACAGCTGAAACCAATAAAACAACGATCATGAACTGGATAATGAACGAACGGCTTCTTGAATTAGCAGGTGAGGGTCAGCGCTGGTTTGATATAAAAAGGTGGCATGTGGCAGGTTATATTACACTCAACAATGCTTTTTTCAGCCCTGCCAACACACAGGCAATGTCGTTCCAAACACCTAAACATTTATTAATGCCTATACCACTCGATGAAATTGATAAGAATCCCAATGTTCATCAGAATCCTGATTATTAAAAAGCGGCTGGATATATCCAGCCGCTTTTTTTGCATACCTGCCCTATCCCTGTCCTTTCAAAAGAGCGGTATTGCCGGGAATGTATTCCCTCATTAAAAAGATAAAACTATTATGCAGTCTGGTCGTCAACAACTGCACCGGGAGCATTTGTTTTTACCGATTCAATGCCATTGTCCCTGCTGCTTTCACTCTCGTACATTTCGCTTGTACCAATGATTTGCCCGTTGGTAGCTTTCAGGTTGAAATAAGGCTTCCCGTTTGAGGATGTTTTCCGGTCGAACTTACTGTCGTCTGCCGAATTTTTACGAACCGATTCAATACCATTCTCACAGTTGGCTTTTGAAGAGTAGCCTTCACTGCTTAAGATCGTTTGTCCGTTACCGGCTTTTAAATTGAACTGATATTCGCCGTTGTTTCTTTTGGTGATCACAAATTTTCCCATGGTTGTAGTTTTTATTGAAGATATAAAAAATTGTGAAACCAGGGTAAAAGGAGGTATTTAAATATCACTACATATTAAGTGCCCAGCCACTTATATATCAATTATCCGGTTATAAAGCTTTTTTAGCAATTGCCCTGCAAAAGTTATTATTGTGCAAATTGCAAATGGTATAGCAGTTAATAAAGCAATGTGCATATAAGAATCCCTGCCTGCATCATAAGTGAAATATATAATACTTAGCCAAAGCATACAAAGCCCAATAATGTGAGATATGTTTCTAAGCTTTTCTTTATTGTGAGCCAGAGAAAATATCAGTGCAATTTGCCCCAGAAAAGTTGTTAAGCCTATAACGGGCAAATGATTATCAACTGAACTAAATGAAAAACTGAAATTTTCTTTTGTTAAATATGGAAATGCCCATATTTCAATAATAAACAAACAAAAAATTCCATGGCCGGCACCAATAACAATAAGCCCGTGGCTAATAATTGTCCAAGTTTTTAATTTTCTTGTTGTGGTCATTAAAGATATCCAATTATTACGTCATTCAATTATCGTATGAAATAGTAAAAGATTATTACGACAAAGCCTTGCAAACCTGAGCTGTAAATGTTCCAGGTATATCTCCTGTCTATTTATTTTTCAACGAAACACGGTCTGCAATTAAATATAAATTTCCGTTTTTGTTCAAATTCAATACTTAAGATTCAAATCGTATGCCATTGCGAAGACCGCCATGTTTTCATGCCGGGCTACGACATAAGTTCCCGCTCTATTTACTTCTTTTCGAAAAAAATTGAAATAGAACAGCGGGCAAAGGTCACCTAATTTATTATTGATGCTGAAGAGCTTAGTGTAACCTTAGTATCTTACTTTGGATTTTTAGCATTAATTTCCGATTGAATTTGTTTACGGATTTTCTTACGATTTTGTGAACTTCTATAATTCATAAATATCAGAAGCAACGGTATAAGTGTATAGATTAAACCAAAACCGTTCTTTACAAGACCGTAAACTATAATGCCTATCGCAACTCCTGTTATCACACCAGAAGTTATCTCATCTTTTTTGATCTTTTTTTCTTCTGCGATCAACTCTTCAAGTGTCAATTTAGAGTAATCCTTATTATCGGGCATTTTTTCCATTTTGTTTTAGTGTCAAAATTTATATTTTGCTTTTTTGGTAGCGGTTTCCAACGGCTAAGGATTTGTATTTTCTACTTTGCCCTGAAGCTTAAAGATAAGACCCTTACGCTTTCCTGCCTGCCGTTCAGCTCAGGCAGGCCTGCCCGGGCTGCGTTATCCAGGCGGCTCCTGCCTGATTTGTAGTAATAGCTCCCAAACCCGATAATGGATGCCCTCATCCCGGGCTCATGACCTGTAAAGTCCTGTGCCATTACGAGTATATTTCATTTTTGTCCAATCTTCACAAGCACGTCCTTTTCTCTTATACTAAATTCCGTGCTGCTCTCTTTCTCACAAGGTAAAACGATTCTACAAAAAATATAAGTTCAGTAGTTGCTCTTTGTTTATGCCTTAATCCACCTTCCTGCTTTTATAAATATAGCTGAAATTCCAATAAATAAAACGGTAAGTATAACACAGTTTATCAGTACCTTTTGCAAACCGATGTTTATAACATTAACAAACGGGTAAGGATAGAAACCCGAAAAACTGCCGCGGATTAATATGTAAATCAAATAAAGTAACGGATAGAGTAACCATTGAGGTATTTGACGGAACTTCACCAAAGACTTATGTTCGTATAAGTACCAGAAAAAGATGACAACAACCGGTATAACCGAGTGAAGTAATTCATCTGCAATTTTCTGAAGCCCGGTTGGGTTCCAGGTATGGCGTAAAACAACCTGGTAAACAAGTCCAACCACAGTAATGTAAATCGTAACGGAAGTTAAAGTTCCGGGTTGATCAAGAATGGAGAGATACCTGCCTTTTTGTTTAACCATGCCTGCTGTAAAATAAACAGCTACCAGCAAATTCGTTAAAATGGTAAAAAAACTAAAAAAGCGGATAGTTGTTTCGCTAATTGAAGTAACCCGGTTCTGGAGCATTAAGTAGTATTGCGTCGAAACGGCCGTCCAGGCAATGAAGGCAATAAGTATAGATATATTTCTTTTCATATTTCTGTTGGTTGGGGCATTATGTTCATCAGCCACACTATTGTAAAACCCTTATTGGTGGTAGCTTTTTATCTCGTTAATGTCTGTGTTATACAAGATAAAAGTGACAAAGCTTGTTCGCAATAACATATCAAACATAAATGAACTGCCGATAAAGCCTATCCAACTGCTGACGGATTTCTTCTATGCGTTTTTCGTCATGATCGTCCGAAGCGGCCAAAAGCTGATGTTCCTTTTCAGTGATCCTGTCACAAAGCTCCTTCAGGTTCTCGCAGAATTCTTCCGAATGAGCGAATGTCTTCTCTTCGCCAGCAGCATTTGAACTCAACTTCCGTGCTGAAGAAACAGGCGAAACGTTATTTTCTTCGTTATGGGCAATCTGGCGTTGTCTGCGGCTGTTGGTTTCGTCAATGGCATCTTTCATTGCAGGGGTAATCTTATCTGCATACATGATGGCTTTTCCGTTGACGTTGCGAGCCACACGACCAATCATCTGGATAAGTGCACTCGCCGACCGCAGGAATCCTGCGTGGTCGGCATCCAGGATGGCAATCAGGGCAGCTTCGGGAATATCCAATCCCTCCCGCAGCAAGCTGATACCTATCAGAATATCAAACTCACCAGCTCTCAGGTCATTGAGAATTTCAGTCCTTTCTGTGGTCTTAAAGTCCGAGTGCAAATATCTCACACGAAAACCTTTGCCCGCAATGTATTGATGAAGATTTTCGGCAGCGACCTTTGTGAGGGTTGTAATCAGAACACGATTGCCTGCATCCACACAATTTTTAATTTCGCCCAATAAATCATTAATAGCACCTGTTGACGGACGCACTTCTACAATCGGGTCAAGAAGTCCGGTTGGTCTTACCACTTGTTCAACAACCCGTCCTTTTGAGACTTTCAATTCATAATTGCCCGGAGTAGCGGAAACGAAAATCGTTTGTGGCTTGATCTTCTCAAATTCCTCAAAACTAAGCGGGTGGTTGTTTTTTGATGAAGGAAGCCTGAACCCATAATCAATCAGCGTGTCTTTGCGCGCCTGGTCGCCCTTGTACATTGCCGAGATCTGCGGAATCATAACGTGAGATTCATCAACGAACAAAAGTCCGTCTTTCGGCAAATAGTTGAGAAGCGTTGTAGGCGGTAGCTCGGGGTCACGACCACTGAAATAACTCGCATAGTTTTCCATACCCGGGCAATAGCCGGCAGTTCGCAGCATATCCACATCATTTATAATACGCTCGTAAAGACGGTCAGCATCCTCCAACCTGTTTTCACGATTGAGTTGCGCAACACGCTCGTCAAGCTCAACCAGGATTTGGTCCGCTGCTACCTCCGCCTGCACTTTTGACGGTGCAAACAGGGTCTTCGGAGATACAGCATACTGTGCAATATCTTCAAGATGGCTGCCGGAAGCAGAATCAATCAACTGCAACGAGCCAATTACCCCATTGCTTAAAATCAACTGTATAGCCTTGTATTCTGAATCGGCAGGGAAAATAGCAATGGTATTTCCGTCAATCCGGTAAGTGCCCCGCTTCAAACTGCGTTCGGTGCGCTCGTATTGTAAATGAGCCAGGCCTTGTTCCAATTCATCTATTTGAATCGGCATCCCCATTGCAAGATGAACCTGCAATGCCCGGTAATCATTCGGATCACCCAGCCCGTAAATGGAGGATACGGAAGCTACCACAATCGTATCCCTGCGCTCGATAAGAGATTTTGTAGTCGAAAGACGCAATCTTTCTAAATGCTCGTTGATGGACGAATCTTTCTCAATGAAACGGTCGCTGCCGGGCAGGTACATTTCCGGCTGAAAATAATCGTAGTAAGAAACAAAGAACTCAACCGCGTTTTCGGGGAAGAACCGCTTCATTTCATCATATAGCTGTGCGGTGAGTGTTTTGTTTGGTGCTAAAATCAGCGCTGGTCGCTTCATCCGGTGGATGATGTTCGCCATTGTAAAGGTCTTGCCGGAACCTGTGATACCTTTGAGTGTCTGATGTGTTGCCCCCGACTCTATACCAGAAACAAGTTCTGCAATAGCCATTGGCTGGTCGCCTGCCGGAATATTTTGGGAGTGCAAAATAAAAATCCCTTCTGGCATAAGAATTCCCTTTTGAATGATATTACAATATAAAAATAATAAAATAAAAGCCTGCTAAAATAAAGAGATTACATCAGGTAAAACTTATCCGGTTGAATCGGTTCAGGAATATCCTTTTCGTCCAATAATTGCCGGATATTGATTTCTATCGTTCTGGCCAAAGCCGTCATGGGCGTATCGGTCGGGTAATTATTGAATGGGTCTTGCAGGCGGTGAGCCAATTCTTCCAAAAAGAAAAATATCATGGAAATGGATAGCAGTATAACTATTTGCAAAAAAATGTTTAGTTGAATAGTTGAAGATAAGCTTAGGAAAATGGCAAACAAATAAATAGCTATATTCAAAGCCTGTCCAAATGTGGGTGGAAAAACAGTGTTTTTTATCCGCTCGCATTTTCCCATAGATGCCACAAGCCTGGTCAGGGTTCCTTCAATTTGCTTTCTTGCAAATTCATCCAGTTGCCCGTTAATGAAGAGTTCCCTAAGCACTTTTGTTTGCAGTTGGTTTATAGCTAACGGAATGTTGGAATTCAGTTTTAGTTTTTCTATATCTTCCTTACTTACCAGATTTTCTACACTCTGCAAAACTTCCTGTTTCCTTAGTGATTTTTCTAATGCATAACACCATGCGATCTGGTAATGGGAGATCTTTTGTAAAAGGGAATTTTGTGCATCCAAATACAATTGCAATTGTAAAACCAATGAACGACTGTCGTTGACAATGGCTCCCCAAATAGTTCGTGCTTCCCACCAACGGCTGTACGATTGATTGATTTTGTAAGACAATAAAATTGAAATGGCTATTCCTAATGTAGTGGCTATACCAATAGGTATTTCGGGTAAAAAGCCAGGGAAATATCCAGGTAATAAACCAAAAATTATTCCCAATAAAACAACAATGAGCAGAGGGGTCTTTATTTCGTTGAGTAAAAATTGAATAGGGATTTTTCTGTTAATTATCATTAGATGAGTTTTGTTTTAAGCTCTCTCGCAAAAAATTACCGCCAACGGATTAGGTATTTGCGATGTGGCGACAATAGGAATCTGCCAGCCGAATTTAATACAAAAGTTTAACAGTAGCACAATTCCATCGCCTTTTAGCCTTTGGTCGCCAAGTGATGTAATGGTGTCAATTTCGGTTTGTGTCTTTATAGATTGTCAAAACAAATTCAATTTTGCTAATGCTTTTAATATTTGTTTTGATGGTTGTGCAGTTTTGCATTGCATTTTAATTCCGCTTTCAAATTCTGTCGGGGGAATTTAAGATTAGAATTTCATTATGTTGTTTGAAATTCAGTTTCTTAATAATGGCGTTACGGTCATTTGTTGTTTCGTATTTTGTATGCTCTAAAGGCTTCTTTCAGCAATGTTATTAATGATTGGGGTTTTATATCTTCCCGTGCCTTAATTTCTACATAACGGGATAGTTTGCCGTTTCCTTTCAATAAATTTTCCGGGTCGGGTAAGTCCACTCCTTTGTAAAAACCAAGTTTCAATCCTTTTTTAGACGGTATGAGTGTACAAACCATTTCAATATATTTCTGTCCGTAGCTGTACGCTATCATTTTTGCAGAAAAATCTAACTGTTCCTGCACTTCGGGCAGGGTTTTCAAAATGATTTCACGAAGTTTTAAAGCGTTGCTAAAAACGTCTTCGCTGTATTGGATCAAAAAGTTATCTATTGTTTTATTGCCTGTCATTCTGTTACCCCTGGCCGGAGTAAATTTATAAATAAAAGTTCATTGTTTACTCTATTGCTCGGCGTTATTTGTCGGTAAAAACTGAAGTCGAATAACGATTTTATAGTTGTTGTTTTATTCTGCAACCAGCATGGCAAAAAACCAAGGTTAGCTGGCGTTTTTCTTATCCTATTTTATCTGCTTTTAAATCGCTTCAATCTAAAACAATACGTCAAGTCGACCTGATGTTGATTTATGTTGGTTAATGAGTTTGTCCAACGCCAGTTGTAGCCGTATACAAGCTTTGTTTTTAGAATACCAATCCCAATTTCAGGTCTAAGTACCAAGCTGCTTTTGTCAAAATCTGTGTAATAAATCAGGTTTAGTCCCATAGCTATCCCACCAGCTATCCAAACACCTATCTTAGGTCCAATGATGAGGTCTTTGTTAAGTTTGATTTCATTAGAAACAAAGTAGCCAATCGAAAATGGATGTCTGTTCGTCCCGTAATAATTAATTGCAAGTCCAATGTCAGCAAAAGCATATCTGCCTTGACTATACCCTGTTAAGAGTGAAAAATCTTTATTATAACTCGCAATTGTCTGACTTGGCAAAATCGTGTCTTTAGTTTGGGTTTGTCCTACAAAAGCAATAAAAATAAAAAAAAGTATTGCTAAAGCTTTCTTTCTCATAGTTTTTGAGTTGCCCGTAAATGCCGGCAGGAATTTTGAAGCTTGAACGTCGGTCCGCCTGACGCCAAACTGCCTATTAGCAATTGTTTTTATGTCACAAGAGGTCTTTGAATCTTTCTGAATGACTTAACTTGTCCCTGTTTATTAACATGAGCAATTCGCAGATACTTTTCTTCAAGTTTAAATGGAAGTAATGGGATAATACTGTCAACATAATTCCAAAACTCTTTGCCGGCTTGCTCAAAAGGAAAAAATATCGTCGGGGAACAGGCTTTACCTCTGGAAAACCAAATAAGTAAATAAGATGTATGTTTCTGGTTTTGTAAAACTATCTTACTTGTCGGATCAGTCAGCTTGAAATCATAAGTAAAATACAGCTCAAGAGGTCCAAAATTTGATTTTGGCATAGGGCTATTATCAAGAATATATTGAATGACCTCGTCTAATTTGTCATTTGAAAACTTCCATGTATACTGACTTGTTTCGTGTGGTTCGCCGCCTGGATAATGATAAGCCAACGGTTCTTTGTAACTCTGCCCAAATTTTTCTGTTGTCTTTTTTATTATGTCAAGAAGAACTTGCTTCGGGTCAGTGTCGTCATAAGCAGTATATGCCGTCAATTCAATCTCGTCTGGTTCTCTGATATTAGCCGTAGTACAGGACTGCAAAAAGTTCTCAATGTCTTTAATGATGTCCCGAAACTTAGTTTTATTAAACTTCTGTGTTGTTCGGTCTTTAGAAAGAGTGTAAACTATATATGGTTTTTTCATCTTTGAAGGTTGTAATAAAATAACCGAATCTAAATTTATAAATAAAAATTCATAGTTTATTCTATTGTCTGGCGTTGTTCGTTAGCTGGAACAGAAGCCCAATAGTGGAGAATCCCGATTGCCATCGGGAGAGCATATATTCGTTGCCCTGCCATATTGCCTAATCATTCTTTGTTACCGGCAGGTTTTTTTTATTATTTTATTTTGGTGTTTGTCCTATGTCTAATCGGTCTATTTTTGCGTCTGCATTGATATGGAATTTAAAAAATACGCTGAACGTCCCCCACTGTCCTGCAAAGAAATTTCCGTAAATATCTTTTCCATCATTCCCTACTTTATCAATGCTTAGGAATTTCTCCTTTTTATTAAAGGCATTGTCGAAGAATGATTTGAAATTCAGTATCCTTCCGTCATCAGTAAATACAGCATCATCGGTAAAGTAAGTGTACCAAGTATTTTTGTCATTGGCTTGTAAGGCTTCAACAGCTTTTTTTACGGTTTCGTTTGAGATTTTTTGTATTTCCATTTTTTGTTCTGTATTTGTAATTGTTTGAAAAGCTTTATTGTTTGTTTGCCCACAAGCTGTGAATACAAGTACTGTAAGCAATGTTAAGGATAAACTTTTCATCTTTTGTAATTCAATGAACGCTCAATAAAATTATCTTGTTGTATAACCACCGTTTGCAAAAATGGTCTGCCCCGTAATCCACCAACCATCTGTTACCAAAAATTCAACAAGCGGAGCAATGTCTTTGATGTCCGTTAAACCTCCCAAATCAGATGCTTGTTTGTGATATGCTACAGCATCATCGCTTTCCTGTCCGTAGAAAAATGGTGTGTCCATGGGTCCGGGAGCAACTGCCGTTACCGATATTCCCCTGGAACCAAATTCTTTGGAAGCCGCCCTGGTAAAATGTTCTACCGGAGCTTTTGCGCCTGCATAAGTAGAATAATATCCTGTAAACGCTGCCAATAAAGACGTTACAATCGTGTTGATTTTTCCGTTATCGTTCAGTTTTTTACCAGCTTCCTGCATAAAGAAATACGCCACTTTGGAATTGATGTCGCTCATACTGTCGTATTCTGCTTCGGTTGTATCTGCAAAAGGTTTTTTCAGCACTTTACCTACTGTATTGATTGCAATATCAACTCCTCCGAATTTAGCAATTGCCTCATCAAACAATTTTGTGATGTTTTTTACATCGGTCAAATCTGCCTGAAAAACAAATGCTTCTCCACCCGCCTTTGTGATGTCTGCCAAAGTTTTTTCAGCATCGGCTTTTGTGCTATCGCTGTTATAGTGAATGGCTACCTTTGCACCTTTGGCTGCAAAGTCACGGCTTAATAAACCGCCTAAGTTCTTTGCACCACCTGCTATTAATACTACTTTTCCGTTTAAATCGTTTCTTGCCATTTTGTATAATTTTTACTTGTTTTAAATGATGTTACAAAGGTGGTAAGATGAAATATTTATTTCGTGGTGAACTTTTCGGAACTTTTTATTTTTTATGTTTTTTCCGGAATTGTCCCGGAGTTTGGTTTGTGAATTTTTTGAAAAACTTGGAAAAATTGGAAGGGTCATACGTCAAAATTTTTGCAATTTCAGACACGGATTTACCCGTTTCCGCAAGCATTTCTTTTGCTTTGTCTATTATTTTGAGATCGTAAAAATGGCAGGGATGATTTCCTGTTTCTTTTTGGACAGTATCAGTCAAATGTTTGTGCGATAAAAAAAGCTCGTTGGCAATTTGGTTAATTTCCATAAAATCGTCAACCTTTCCCAAAGTAACATCGGCAATGTGTTTGTCCAAAAACTGAAAATAGTTTTCGGTAATTTCTTTGCTTCTTTTAAAAATATTTTGTTCTTTCTTGTTCATTGTTCAATATCGAAAAATATAGTAAAGGTCTTATTTTTCGGATGTTTTTATATGGTGAACTTTTCGGATTTTCAGGGGCGCGTGCCCGGGTAGGATTGGCGATATGGTGGTTCCCAAAGTTCGGAACCTGATTCGTTAGCCGGTAACCGAAGCTGAAATTTGCAATTGGCTTATGTTACAATGTCTAGCCCTGCTTGCATAAAACTTAATGTCGTACGCAGTTATTCAAGTTTGTATCGGTAATAGAACATAAGATAATCTGATTGACCTTCGTCGCCTGTCCCCTGACCATAATCGCCATTTGTCGGCATGGGTTGATTAAAGTCCATTGGCGCATAGTATCCAATATTTATTCTGCTGTATTTACTACCTTTTTTCCTGAGATAGTCCCACTTCCATGAATAAAATTTCTTTCCATATTCCTGGTTTCGTGAAATAAATATTTTTATGTAAATGTCATCTTTAACCTGTAAGTAATCGCTTTCAAAATCTATGTCTAATATCCTTTGAAAATTTATCTTCTGTACTTCTTTCCCAACCTGAATACTGTCAATTATTAAGGTCAATTTCAAATTATTTTTGTGAGACTGTACTATCCATTCTGCAGGTGGCACTAATATTTCGTTTGAGTCCTGTTGAGCAAAAATATCATTGCAGATAAGTACAAAAAGAAATATCAATATGAATGGTCGTCTAAAAATTACCATTAGCTTGAAGGTTAAAGTTAAAATTTAAAAAAACGGGTATGCATTAATGATGTGTTGAATTATAATTCCCATCTTACCGGATTCATTTCTGATTGATGAACTAAAAGCACAAGTTAAAAGTCAAATAGCATGCCGTCAAGCGGGGGCTGAAGTCGAATAGCGAACTGCTGCTGAAGCTTACAATGTCCAGCCCCACTTGCGCAAAACCGCCATGTTGGTGGCAGTTCTTATTTTTCTGTCCAATATTTTTCTTTTAAATATTCTGTTCTTTTAATGTCGCAACCTGATACAAATACTCTGTAAACAGGTCTATCTATTCCGTAATAAGGTATTTTGTCTTCAAAAAAAGCTGTGTTCGTTTTTTCTAATTCGCATTTCAATTCAGTAATTTTATTTAGGTCAGCCGAAAAGCCAACACAATGTGTCTTTGCCCATTTGTCAGACTTAATTTGGTTAAAAGCATATTCTACAATTTCACTTTCTGATTTGAAATATTTTAAACTGTCTTTTTGTCCACGCTCAGTATAGTACCAAATAAAAAGTCCACCTGATTTGTCAATTCCAAAACCTTCATAAATACTGTTCCCGTTTATTGAATAACTGTTGAAATTGAAACAATTTTCTTTCATCCAATTTTCAAGTTCGATTTCTGTCTTTGGTAAATAGTCGCTATCCATTTGCCAGTTTTTTATAATTAAATGGTCGCAACTCAATTTCAGTTTTTAGTTTCTCAAATTCGCTGCCGAAATATAGTTTAAAGAAGTGTTTTACATCTTCCCAATTGTCAAGTTTAATTTGTATTTGTTCGTCTTGGTTTTCTCCATAAGCAAAAAAAATCAAAATTTTTATGAACTTCAAGAACAAATTCGTTTTCCATATGTCCAACCCAAAATGCTCCGTGCTCTTCGTCCATTCGGGTTGTTTCTTCAATGGCGGTTTTAATGTCATCAAATGTTGCGTTCTCAACTGTGTCGCCCCAACCTTTTTCTATCCAAATGTTTGTTGTCATACGTGTCTACGTGTCGTTCTAAAATAGCCACCAACGGTAGGGCTTTATGCAGGTTGGGAATTAGTATTCCGTCCGCTGATAACCGCTGCCGATTGAAAATATATTGATTAAGTTAAGAACTAAAGTTGATAAATGTTCGTCTGCCCAACTTGCATAAAGCAATGTTGCCTGCTGTGTTATTGCCCAATTTTGCTTGACAAAAAATCCGTGTCATTGTTCAATAATGCCTTTAAGCAATCCAAAACATCTTGCTTTGTCTGTCCTGTCTTATCAGTTGTATAGTTTGCATTTATTTTTTCTCTAAGTCCAAAAAAAGATTTTACATTTTTCGGTCTCTTGTAAAAAATGTAAAATTCAAAATTGTCTGGGTCACCAACTGCCGAAATTGCAAGCCCGTGTTTGTTATCTCTGTTTTCAATTTCAAGTGAAGGTGAATAGTGAATTTCGTCCTCCCTTGCGCTACTCATTCGGCGTAATATGTCAGCCCAAGGTGTTTTCTCAAACTTATCAATTATACTGTCCTTTGAGATACTGCCAAGTTCTATGATGTCTTTTTGGAATGGGTCGCAAAATGATGCTCTAAAATTCATTGTCTTACTAATTTTATTCTGATTGCCTGTTTTGTCCGCTGATGAACAGCTATAACAAAAAAGCAAAGTTGTCAAAACAAATATTTCCAATAAGCGATATAATATTTTATCCTTTGATTTTGTCAATATAGTTTGTCGTTTCTTGTTGTGCAGGATGTCCGCTAACGGTTTCGGGCTTTGCGTTCGGGCGGGTTTCGGAGCAAAAAGCTGCCAATAAGCACTGAACTTGAATAGAAGCACAAAGCTCCAAGTTTGCACGTCAGCCCGCCTGACGCAAAACCCGTGTTATGCGGTCGGCTTTCTTGTCTCAGTTCAATCGTTCCGCCCATTTTAATTCTGTTGGTAATTCTTGATTTGAAAATTCAATATGTATTACTCGTCTTTTTTTATTGTTCGTTGTCCTGCTAGAACTGTGTAAAATCAAAGGTTTCATTATCATAATTCCGCCTTTTCCAACATTGCAAGTCGCTTCAGTTTCTGTTGTCCAGTCAATTTTTTCAGGTCTATATATTTTCTTTGAATGTGATTTTGGAATTACTCTTAATGCACCGTTATTTTCGTCTGTATCGTCAAGGTGAATTCTGATTGTGTAAATATTTTCTAAAACGTCAATTGGTGGTTGAACGGCAAATTGATTTTGCTTTGTTGTCCAAGGTCCAAAGTTTTCAAGTTCTACTTTTTTGTCAACCGAGATTGTTAAGTCTTGGTGGTAAGAAACATACCAATTTGAAGTTTCTGGTTTGTCAAAATAAATGCTCTTAACCACGAAATAATTGTCACCAAAAAGTTGTCTAACTACGTTTTTAAGATTGTCGTTAAACACCAAATTTGTTGTCTCGGGAATTTCTTTTAAAAACTGTCTAATTGCAAAAAGGTCAGCCGATTTTCTGAAAGTTTCTTTGGCGGTGTCTGCTTGGTCAATAGTCAATAAAATTTGCTCTATCTCCTTGTCAGAATAGATATTGTCAACAGTCGTGAAACCATTTTCTGTAAGGTCAATTTTATGTCTTTCTGTTACTGTCATTTTTTATAGGTATCGTCTTTTAAGCTGCCGCATAACGTGCCGCATATTGGCGATAGGCGGTATTTTTTGAACTACTGTTGATACAAAGAAGAAAAGTTTGTTTATGCGCAAACGCTGATACGAAGCACTTCGCCGCGCATTGCGCCAAACCCCTGTTGGCAGCTGCATAAAATTTCTGTCGTCTTTTTGGAACACAAAACTGTCTGATTGCACTAAACGTAGCACACGCTTTGGCTTGTGTTTCAGTTTGTTCAGCTTGCCAATAGGTGTGCGGTTTCGTTGTTTCAACTTATCATTTTACTTTCTTTCAAAAAAAAGTTCAGGTAATATAATTTTTACTTCTTGTTCCATTTCTTCTTTTTTCCAATAGACAATGAAATTCACCTTCGCACTTTTCAATTCATAGTTTTTCTCTTTCATATTTTCAATTTGTCCAACGAACTGCTTTGAGAATTTCAACACGGATTTTCCTTTACCGTCCAAACATTCATCTCCGTTTATTGTTAATGTGTCTCCGCTTTTAAGGTCAGAAATCAAGTTTTGGCGGGTTATGAAATAGTCCAACCAAACATCTTTTAAAGATAAGTGCATTGCCAATTCGTTCGGCTGTGAATGTATTTCTTTGTTTTCAAACCGTTCTAAATTGTCTGCTGCAAGGTTGTCAAGGAAATTCGAGTTTAAATGAATTGTCAGGTTTGTTTTTGCTCTTGTCATTGCAACATATAGAAGTCGTTTTGCTTCGTCTGTTGCTGGATTGCAGTTTTCAAGCATTAGGAAAACATTGTCAAATTCTTTTCCTTTAGCTTTGTGAATAGTTGAAACAAAAATTGTTTCGCCATTTTCGTTATAGAAATCTTCAAGTTTAGATTCACGAATGAAAACGTCTAAGTCGGATTTGTATTTCTTTTTTGGATTTGATGCTTCAAATTCTTTGATTATGTTTCCTAAAATTTCCAATTTGGTGCTGTGACGATATTTGTTTACAACCTCTCGTTTTGCGTTTAACCAAATTTCATCACTGATTGTATAAACGTCATCTGCTAAATTCAAATGACTTAAAAAATAGCGTACCTCGTTAATGTTGTACAAACTGAAACCGTCATTTGACTGAATCAATTTTGCCTGAATGTCATTTTTCAAAAGTAAGCCCGTAATTTGTAATGCTTCTTCATTTTTTTTTGTCAAAACGCAAGTCGTTCCCGAAAGCCCTGTTGCAAGAATGTCTTGCACAAGTGGACTGATGAGGTTTTTACTTTGATGACGCACAATTTTAATTTGTCCGTTATCGTTTTGCTTTGCAATAATTGGTGTTTGTTTTAGCCGGGAAGAAATGTGTTTTACAAATTGATTTGAAAAATCAACAAGATTGTTTTTGCTTCTGTAATTCTCTACTAATTCGTGTTTGACTGCTTTGTTTTCACGAATGAATTGTTCAAGATGCCTTGAGCTTGCTCCCCGAAATTCATAAATGTTTTGGTCGTCATCGCCAACGGCAATTACACGCATTTCTTCGTTTTGTTCCATTAAAGCACTTATCAATCCAAACTCGTCTTTGTCCATATCCTGCGCTTCGTCAATGACCAAAACGGTTTTGGTTATGCGGCTTGCTTCAACTTCGTTATCCTTAATTTTCTGAATTGTCTTTTTTAGGATTTCTCCTGACTTTTCCAAACTACCGACTTTGCCCAACAAATCAAAACAGTAAGAATGGAATGTTTTTATTTCAATGTAGTTTGCTGCGTTTCCAATAAGTTTAAGTAAACGCTTTTTAAATTCGGTTGCTGCTGCTCTTGAAAAAGTAATCATAAGCAATTGTTCGTGCTTCACATCTTCCATTAAAAGAAGCGAAGCCAATTTATGAACCAAAACTCTTGTTTTTCCACTTCCCGGACCGGCAGCAACTACAATGTGTTTTGTTTCATTGTCATTTATAATTTTTAATTGTGTAGGCGAAAGTTCTCCGAAAAGTTGTTTGAATTTGGCAGGCGTAATATTTCGTTTGATTTCATTTTGACGACTGCCTTTAAAATATTTATTGAGAAACGAAGAATAGTTTAATTGAAAATAATCTTCTACAAACTGCAAAGCATTTTTGTAGTCAGTAATCATTTTCTTGGCGTATTCGCCAACAATGTGAATTTGCTGAACTTTGTTTTCGTAAAACTGATGTAGTTTTTGATAATCGTCTTTTGTGTATTGTTTCTTGTTGTTTTGCTCTTTTCGTTCAATGGTCAAACGATTATAAACAACAAGAAAACCGCCTTCAATTTTTATTGCTTCAATTCTTGACAAATAAAATAGCGTGTCTTCAATATCGTCAAGATTGATGTTTACTTTAAATAAACTTGAACTTTTCTCGTATGCGGATTTTAATTCGTGAACCGAAAATTCAACCAATACTCCTTCTTTTACCGAGTCTTCTTCCGAAGCGTTCTTATTGCTTTTTTCATAGAGAAGATCAATAACAAATTTTGCTAAAGCGTGTCGTTTCTCTAATTTATCTTTCAATAATTCTTTCGGTTGTAGAGAAAGAACGGCAACGTGATTTTTGGACTCCAAACTTTGTCGCTTAATCCAATTTTTGATTTCCCAAAAATTGATAATGGCTTTAATCTTGTTGGTACTTATATCATCAAGTCCCTTTTCTTCTGCCTGTTCGTTTAGTTCTTTCAGGTGAAAAACTTTTTCTTCTTGCTCAAATAATGGAAGCAAAAAGTTTTCAATTTTACTGAATGTGTCAACGATGTTGAACGAACGATTTTTGTTTTCTCCTTTTTTGATATACGCAGTCAAATCTTTTGCATCTGCTAAAACTTTTTCTTCGCGCAAAAGATTGACAATGTTTATCACTTCTTCTTTTACAATTCCCAAATGGTCGCTGATGTAATCAATTCTTGATTCTGCTGCTTCATCGCTTGATTGTTTTCTGCTTTTACTTGAAAAAAGTTTCTTGATAATGCGTATCCCTTTTTCTTTCTGTTTTTCTTCAAATCTTTCTGAAGTATTTATTTTTTCAATTGCTTCTTGAGCGTTTTTTGAAAGAATACTGTTTGCAAAAACCCGGGGCATATTTTGTCCACGTTTCAAATATCCTGCATCTTCCAACGCTGCAATGGCTGTTGTTACCCGTGTTTCAATTTCAACAACATTGTCGTCCCAACCTGCTTTTCGTGCAATTTCCAAAGCGGAATTGGAAACGGTTGAACGAAATCTTGTAATTTCTTTTATTGCTTTCCAAACCTGTTGAATTTCTTTAATGGAAAGTTTGGTTTGATTTAAAAGAATAAAGTGTTTACTTAAATCCTCCTCATTAAACAACACAAAACAATCGGCAACAATTTTTTCGTCTCGCCCTGCTCGTCCTGCTTCCTGAATGTAGTTTTCAAGTGAATCGGAAATTTCGTAATGAATTACCATTCCAACGTCTTTTTTGTCAACGCCCATTCCAAACGCAGAAGTTGCAACCATTATTTGAGTTTCTCCATTGATGAACGAATCCTGGTTTTCAGATTTTTCCTGCTTATCCATCTTTCCGTGATAAGGTTTCGCAATGAAGCCGTCTGCCGTTAGCCTTTCTGCAAGCAAGTACGCTTTTCGTGTCCTTGAAACGTAAATGATAGTCGGGCAGTTTTTTTCTTCAATCAAATCACGAGCAGCTTGGTATTTCTCTTCTTCATCGCCTTTTTCAAAAACTTTGTATTGAAGATTTGTTCGAGATGCCTTTGAAGTGAACAATTCAAGATTAAGCGAAAGTTTTTCTCTGAAATAACTCCGAATATCTTCAATTACTTTTTGTTTTGCCGTTGCCGTGAAGCATGAAACAGGAATCCCATCTTCCAAGTTTTTCTTTTCCTGAATGGATTTGATAAAATCTCCGATGTATAAATAATCAACTCTGAAATCCTGCCCCCAAGAAGAAAAACAGTGAGCCTCGTCAATAACAAAACGTGCAATTTTTCTTCCTAAAACTAAACGTTCAATAGTTTTTGAGCGTAGCGATTCTGGTGATATGTAAAGGATGGAAGCTGAACCGCCTTCAACTCTTTCAAAAGATTTTGCTCTTTCAATCGGGTCAAGCAAACCGTTTATCGTAACTGCATCCGTAATTCCAACTTTTTCAAGGTTATCAACTTGGTCTTTCATTAGCGATTGCAAAGGCGAAATCACAATCGTTAAACCTTTCGATGTTTCTCCGCTCATCAATGCGGGAACTTGAAACGTGATTGACTTCCCCCCACCTGTCGGAAAAACGGCAATTATAGATTTGTTATCAATCGCTGCTTTAACCGCTTTTTCTTGCAACAGTTCGCCACCGTAACTTCTGTACGAATTAAACCCGAAAAATCTTTTCAGTCCTTTGTGTGCGTCTAAAACGTTGTTGCAATATTCACAACCGCTTATACAAGGCTTGTTTCTCAAACGAAACATTATCCGTTCAACATCGGGATAATTTTTTAAAACCCAGGGTGGCGTTATAGAATGTGTTTTCTTGTGTTGAACGAAAGAATTTATCAGCGATAAACAATAAGCAAGTTCAATCGGTTTTTCTGAAATGATTTTTGCTAAGTCAACTTGTTCGCAAATTTCGTTTTTGAATTTTCCACGAATAAGTTTTTCAATGTCTGCGCTTGCGCTGCTGTATGCGATGTAACGGAAAAATGACTGAAACTCTTTTTTGTCGTTTAACAGCAAATAAAAAACTTGTTTGAGGGTGTCGTCTGTTTGCTTGAATGTAGCTATTTCGTCATTCAACAAATCTTTCGCTTTGATGGAGTCGTTTAACGGGTTATTTGTGTCTTCCGATTGAAGTTTATCGTCTTTTAATAATGAGTGATACGGTTTTGTCGGGAAAAGCAAAGGCGAAAGAAATAGAGTGTCAATAATGTTTGCCAGGTTTATTCCTGCATCAGTAAGAGATTTTCCAATGTATTTTATGTCGTGGCTGAAAATATTGTGTCCGCAAACGAATTGCGTTCCATTGAGGAACTGTACAAATTCAGCTATCGAAGTTTTATGGAAAGAAGCGCCATTATCCTTGACACTTCCTATGTCAAGAATTTTCCCGCTCTTAGGCTCAACCTCTGTATCAATGAATGCAATAGAGTAGTCGGTATGTTCTCTTTCTCCTGTCAATATGTTAATTAGTTATCTGTTCGGTTTTGTGTGTCCTGCATTGCCTGACCGCTGACACGGTAGTTTGCGTTAGTACACACAGTTTTATGATGCTTAAAATCAATATTTTAACGTATATGTAAATTGTATTATTATTGCGGCATATATATTTTTTTCCATATCCAATTATAAACGTTTATAAATGTTTTCAAACGACTATACTCTTCCCGCCCACAGCTTCGCCACCTCAGTCACATGAGTATCTTTCAACCGGATTGAAAACTATACTGAACCTGTATTTCCTTGTTCCTTCAAGATGCCGGATAGCAGCGGTTATCAGCAGGCAAGGGATTAAGGTTGATTGAGATGACTAAATGTAAAAATAAATATTTTGTTTGGGCAACGGGGAGCGGTTGAAAGTTCCGGGTTTGTAGTTGGAGGTTTATTGGCTACCCCAAAATTGTACAACCCTGCAACCCGGAACTTGCAACCCGGAACAAAGGAATAACGCATAAGGCTTATACCACTTCGCCTTCCAGGTCGTAGTCGTAGGCTTTGGTAATTTTTACATGTACAAAATCGCCAATGGTCAATTTCCGGGAAGCGGAGATGATCACTTCATTGTCTACTTCAACGGAGTCGAATTCAGTCCTGCCCAGGTAACGCCCGGCTTCTTTTTTATCTACTATTACTTTAAAGACCTTACCTACTTTTTCCTGGTTTTTTTCGAAGCTTATTTCCTGCTGCACTTCCATTATTTCCTGCGCCCGGCTCTCTTTTTCTTCCTGCGACAGCTCATCGGGCAGCCCGTAGGCAGAAGTATTTTCTTCGTGCGAATAGGTAAACACGCCTACCCTGTCGAAACGATGCTGCTGTAAAAATTCCTTTACGGCTTCTACATCATCGCGGGTTTCGCCGGGAAAGCCGGCTATTAAGGTGGTGCGCAGGCAAATGCCGGGTATACGTTGCCGTATCTCCCCTACCAGGTCGTCCATTTCCGCTTTGGTGATCTGCCGCTTCATTGCTTTCAGCATGGGGTCGCTGGCATGCTGCAGGGGCATATCGAGGTAGTTGCAAATATTGGGACGGTCTTTCATCACATCTATGATCTCCACCGGGAACTTAGACGGATAGGCATAATGCAGGCGGATCCATTCCAGTCCTTCCACATCTGCCAGCGCATGCAACAGGCGCGGTAACTCGCGCTTTTTATAAATATCCAAACCGTAATAAGTAAGCTCCTGCGCTATCAGCATTATTTCTTTCACACCCTTCTTTACCAGCATCCGCGCTTCCGTCACCAGCTCTTCTACAGGCTTGCTGATATGCTGCCCGCGCATGAGCGGGATGGCGCAAAAAGAACAGGTGCGGTTACACCCTTCCGATATTTTCATATATGCATAATGCTGCGGCGTGCTCAGCAGGCGCTCTCCCAGCAGCTCCACTTTATAATCGGCTTCAAATCTCTTCAAAATAAGGGGAAGCTCCATAGTGCCGAAATAAGCATCTACTTCGGGTATCTCGGTTTCGAGGTGATTGCGGTAGCGCTCGCTCAGGCAACCCGTAACGTATACTTTGTCCAGCTTACCTTTTTTCTTGAGCTCCACATGGTCCAGGATGGTATTGATGGATTCTTCTTTCGCTTTATCAATAAAACCACAGGTGTTGATAACTACTATGTTATGATCACGCTTTTTGCTTTCGTGCACCACATCTATCTCATTGGCTTTCAATTGCCCGCTCAGCACCTCGCTGTCCACCAGGTTTTTACTGCAGCCTAATGTTATGATATTTACCCTGTCTTTTTTAAGCGATCTTGTTTTCATCAGGCGGCAAAATTACGGGGTTTTGGGGAGCTTTGAGCAGTCAGTCGTGGCTATCAGCTTTCAGCTTTGGGCAGTGAGCTATGGGCTGTGGGCTATCGGCTGTGAGCTGTCAGTCTATGGGCAATTTTATAGTTTATAGTTTTGGGTTTATAGTTTTGGCAATAAACCACAAACTCCAAACCTTACCTACCGGCAGGCATGCACGAAGACACAAAGGCATAAAGCAGCATGGAGTTTACACAAATAGCCCACGGCTCATAGCTGAAAGCCAACCGCTAGTTCGGGTACTGTACCAGCCTGAACGTGCCGCTATCGTCTTTATAATCCTGTTTTACATTGTTGCGGGTGCTGGTACGGCAGTTAATGGCTTGTGTAAACCAGGAACCGCCGCGTCGTACTCTGCCCGACCCGAAAGAAGGGCCTACGGGACTGTATTTTTCGTTCAGTTCGTAGTAAAATTTTTCATACCAGTCCTGGCACCATTCCCACATATTACCGGTCATGTCGTACAGCCCCAGCTCGTTCGGCATTTTTTCACCTACCTCGTGGGGGCGGCGATTGCTGTTAAACGCGTACCAACCCACCTGGTCTATATCATCGCTTCCGCTATAGCGATATCCTTTACTGTTCAACCCGCCTTTGGCAGCAAATTCCCACTCCGCTTCGGTAGGCAAACCGTAATATTTCCCGCTCAATTTGTTCAGCCTGTCAATAAATTTTTGTGCATCATTCCAGCTTACACGATCTATAGGGCATTGATCGCAACCTGTAAATTCACTGGGATTGGAACCCATAATTACAGTCCACTGGCGCTGGGTGACGGGAAATTTGCTGATGGCAAACCCATCCACCACTACTTCATGAGCAGGCTTCTCATCCATCTCGCCTCCATCGCTTCCCATAATAAACCTTCCCCCAGTTACCCATACCATATTGTTTTGAATACTATCCAAAAACTCTTTGCTTACAGGCGGAAGATTTATATCCCTGTCCTTTTTTTTCTTTTGCGCCACGCCAGGTAAAACCGTAACACAAAGCGCCACAACTGTAAATAGTAAACGGAATAGAGCCATATTGTACCAATTATTATTGTTCAAATATAAAAAACAAGCACCAGGAAGCAAGCGGGCGGGTTACAGCAATTTGTTTATAGTTTGTGGTTCATGATTTTTGCCTTACACCACGCCGATAGCTCTCAACTATAAACAAAAAACCACAAACTATAAAATTGCCGATAGCTGACAGCCGATCACCAGGCTATTAGTCTGCAACCTTCGCTATCTTAACGTTGCGTACGCCTGTTTCATCCAGATTGAATACAATACTTTTAACATCAAGATTATTACGATAAGACACCAAAGTATTTTGCCCGGCAATTTCGGTATCTATGATAGTTCCACCCAGCTTGGCATTGCTTTTCACCAGGATGCGCACCGTAAACGGCTTATCAACACCCATTATATTTTCAATGGCATAGTTGTATACCACACCGGGGTTTCCACCGTTCCTGATAGATTTTTGCGCTTCGGAAAATCCATTACCAACTGCACCGGCATACTGTGCTGTTAAAGTTGTTGTATTGATTTGCATCTCGCATCCTTTCTGATCGCCGCCAGACGCAGGTAAAAATGAAAGTGCCAGCCTGCCGGTTTTCTTTTTTTGCGGCACTACATCAAAACTGATAATAAAATTTTCATCCCGGATAGGGAATGAAATTTTGGGCTCAACACTTTTTGCCAATACAACTGCATCAGTAGTTGCCGGGATCACCTCTTTCATCCATTTGGTTCCTATTCTTCCATCGGGATATTGAATAAGCTCATGGATCAGGAACGGACCGCCCCAGCCTGTAATGGGTATCCAGCCTGCCATTATATAACGACCATTACCGATGGGCGACACAGAAGGAACATTTACACCGTTGTAAAAATCCTTACCTTGTGCCACTACATCTGTCCATGGTTCATTTTTACCAATGGTCCTTCTCCATAAAAATGTAAAACCGCCCACTACATACTCGTACTTACCCCACTTAAAATCAAACGTACAATCGCCACCTAACGGAAATTCGGGGTCTGTGCAATACCAACCGCTGTCAAGCGATGCTGATTCCCAGGTTCCTTTAGCCCGGAAATTTGCATACATTTTCAACTTTCCTTCAGGCGTGATAAATATACTTGGGTTTTCGCTAAAGTGAAATAACGAACCGCTTTTTTTGAAGTTGCTGATATTATCTTCACTAACTGAATAAGTAGCTCCTGCAGGATATAAGCTCCCGGGATCCGCATGGAAATATCCTGTTTTTTGGTGCTGGTTAAAGTAAGCTGTTATACCAGGATGGGTAGTGACCGAATCGGCATAAATGCGCGAAGTGTGTAATCCGTAGGAAAGATGCAGTTTGCCGTTGTAAACAAACGGAGTGCCGGTTCCAAAAGTTTCCCACTGCTCTTCGATGGGCGTGGCAGCCTCGTGTTCTGTCCAGGTGATAAAGTCCGTGGTAGAAAAATGCTCGAAATAGTGACCGCCAACACCCAGTTTGCCGGCATGGTGCCTTCTGTCGTACAAATAAAATACGTGATAACGGCCATCATGAAAGATCGTTGCTACGTCTCCCACCCAGCTATTGTGCCCACGGGGCGTCCAATATTGCACAGCGGGCATCTTTTCAATATTCCTGCTGTTATCTCTTTCTACCGTCATACCGGGAAGGTAAATGCCGGCCTCGCTTACCACGGCAGGATTGATATTCCATGACCGCCTGTGCCACCAATGTGGATACCCGATAACAAAATCGTTGTCCATCAGTTCATTGTCTACATACAAAGTCCAATGTGACCTGGTGAAGTGTAGCACCACTTCATGTTCTCCCCATGGATTTTTTAACGCTGCCAACGGATAGCCCACTTCCAGATTACGGGAGAATATATTGCTGCCGGGAGAGTGCAGGGTTATGCCCGCTTCCAATACCGGCAAAGATCCATCGGGCATTAAAGACGCCGGGTAGTTTTGACGATCGCGGTTTTGGGGGTCTGCCTGTCTTAGCTTAACAGATATCAGCCCCGGTACTTCAAGCAACATCTGCTCGCCGGTAAAGGGCTGCAGATTTACCAACATCTTAATGGTAAAGCTTTCCTGTTTTGTATTTTCTGTAACCAATTCTCCTTTAGTTTGGCCGGCACGCAACGTGGCATGCGGCGCACCCTTAGCCGTAAAATTAAAGTATGGACTGAGCGTGTGCAGCTTTGCAGATGCATGTTGCGTTTGTGCAAACCCCGGTTGCAGGAAGCACAAGCCGGCAAGTACAATCGAAATAATATTCCTCATCGTGATGATTTTTTGTCTGATAAAGCGAATTGAGAATATATTTACAATATTTACAAATGATTACCTGGTATTCCAGCCATTACTTTTTATGGGTTACCCAGGCAGATTTTAACGAGTGAACAGAAGCATTAACATTCAATTCTCCATCAGAAGATAATGAGTACAGCTTCGTTTCATCGGGTCTGAAACAAGAGGTCATGACCACCAGTCCGTCGTTTGCGTATATCTCCACTGTAGTTCTGTCTACCAATACTCTTAATTTTATTTTTCCATCAACAGGCGCCAGCTTTGCTTCGCCCATATTATTGGTTTCGTTTACGTTTGTTCTAACGAAGGCTTTCCAATGATCCGGCGGAAAACCGCTTTTTTCTGCCTGGCCGCCACAACGAAGTATCTTCTTAGCCGCATCGTAATGAATGGTGGCGCCTCTTGCCTCCAGTTCAAAGGAGCTGGCTTTTTTTACATCAATCTCCAACTCCATATCATACAAATCTCCTTTAAGATCACCCAATGGATTCTCAACCTGCCCATTAATCGTTTTTTGAAATTTGAGCGTAGACTCGTACAGGTTTTTGATTTCTCTTACCGGCATTTTTAACAGGCGGATCCCTTCGGGTGTGGTTTTTAATTCCAGTTCAACAGGGAAATTCATTTGCTGCTCAAAAGGCATACCGGGATATTTGTTGGTAGACAACCAGGCTATCTGAATCTGGCGGCCTTCCGGTGCATTGTTCCATATTTGCGGCGCATATAAATTGTTACCGTAATCGCCTATAATGGTACCTGTTTCCGGTTTAAACTCCTTACCATTAAAAGTACCTACCACATAGTTGCCATTGGCGCCGGAGAAAACCCATTTCCTGTTATTCTTATTTCCATCCAACGGGAATGGCTCAAACCCGGGACACTCTGCTATACGATCCAAAGAAATTGCAGACAGTTGCTCCCAGTCTCGCAGATTAGTGGATGAAAACAATGCAAACTCATACCCTCTATCCATGTAGATGGACATGATCCATTTTTTTGAATCTTCGTCCCAAACTACTTTGGGATCCCTGTTTTCATTATGGATGTTTTTGATGATCGGGTTTTGATCATAGTAAGTAAATGATTTTCCACCGTCTGTACTATAAGCAATACATTGAGTGCACCCGGGGCCTAATCCTTCATTGGGCCTGCCGCCATTCGTAATAAAAGCGATGATCGGCTTTTCTTTCCCTGTTTGAAACCCGGATACATTATGTTCGTCTACCACTGCAGAACCAGACCAGCAACCCGCCCACACCTTGTGAGGTGTAATATGCGTGGGTAGCTGCTCCCAGTGCACCAGGTCCTTACTTACAGCATGGCCCCAATCCTTATAAGCCCCCGGCCGGTGTGGAGGCATGTATTGAAAAAACAGGTGGTAGGTTCCATCATAGTATACCAGTCCATTGGGATCGTTTATCCAGTTTTTCTTTGCAGAAAAGTGAAACTGCGGCCTGTATTTTTCGTGATAGTATCGGGGCAACCCATCATACTGCAAGGCCAACACACCAAACAACGCTGCAGATGGATCGTCTTCCAGGTATTTATTAAAAATGGCTATTCCATCAATCCAGCCGTTGAAGGTGGCTTTCAGGATGTTTTTTGCGCTATCTCCATTGATATAAGGTTCTTCAAACTCCGCGCCGATCAGTACAGGATGATCGTTCCAATGCCTGATATCTCCTTCGGTAGTTTCTTCATCGCGCAAAATACCATTCACATACAGCTCAGATTTTTTACCATTAAAACGAAACAGGATAGCCTGCCAGTTGAGCACTTCATTTTCGGGTATTTGGTACTTTAAAAGATGGGCGCCTGCAATATCATCGCTGCCAATCAGCACTTCGATAAAGGTTTCTTCTCCGTGCCTGCTTAATACCATTTTGTAGGCTACGCTCTGATCATTCCCGGCTTTACCCAACACCGGGTTGTATTCTTTTAAGGACTCCGGCTTTACTTTTGCAAATAAGGTAATGCCTCTTCCGCCGATATTCAATTCTCCATCTGCCCCCTGCCCTGCATTTAACCAGGATGTACCATCAAGATATATCGCTTTACCATCATCTGTGCTTCCTTTTGTTCCCGGCTTTTCATTACCTGCTTTGGTAACAAACTTTACTGTACCATGCTCCTGTAATTTACTATTTAACCCAGCCTGATCGTTTAAATCGGCAAATGTCCAAACCACCACAGCACCCGGATTGACAGGTTTGTTGCTGCACGATGCGTACAATAAAGAGCCAGCTAAAAGATAAGATAGGGATACCCTCATGAAAGCAAGATTTTAAGCTTATAACAAAATATTGATTCCGGATTTGATGACAGCCCACTGCCTGATCTGCGGCTACGATAATAATGAAATATTCCCAATACCTCGTTGAGGCAAAAATTTAAAACAAAAACCCGCCAAAAGGCGGGCTTTTCTATCATATTATTTCCCTGAGTATTAATAACCCATTCCGCCCATATCAGGAGCGCCGTGGTGATGACCACCTCCGCCGGCTTCTTCTTTCTTGGGTTTATCGGCTATTACACACTCGGTAGTTAATAACATACCGGCTATAGAAGCTGCATTTTCCAAAGCAATGCGGGTAACTTTTGTAGGATCAATTACACCTGCTTTGAAAAGGTTTTCATACACTTCGGTACGCGCATTGAAACCATAATCAGCTTTGCCTTCTTTTACTTTCTGTACAACAATGCTGCCTTCTATACCGCTGTTGTATACTAACTGGCGCAGGGGTTCTTCAATTGCCCTTCTAACGATGGCAACACCGGTTGCTTCGTCTTCGTTAGCAGTCTTGAATTTTTCCAGAGATTCTACCGCGCGGATGTAAGCTACACCACCGCCGGGCACAATACCTTCTTCAACCGCAGCGCGTGTTGCATGTAATGCATCGTCAACACGGTCTTTCTTTTCTTTCATTTCAACTTCGGTAGCAGCGCCTACCTGCAATACAGCCACACCACCGCTTAATTTAGCAAGGCGTTCCTGTAATTTTTCTTTATCGTAATCAGAAGTAGTTACCTCAATCTGCGATTTGATCTGGTTAACACGTGCAGTAATGTCGGCTTTTTTACCTTTACCGCCTACGATAGTAGTATTGTCTTTGTCTATTACAACCCTTTCCGCACGACCTAAGTAAGTAAGGTCAGCATTCTCCAGCTTGTAACCCTGCTCTTCGCTGATCACTAAGCCTGCAGTAAGGATCGCGATATCCTGCAGCATTTCTTTCCTTCTGTCGCCAAAGCCCGGAGCTTTAACGGCAGCTACTTTTAAAGTACCGCGTAATTTATTTACCACCAGGGTTGCCAGCGCTTCACCTTCCAGGTCTTCAGAAATGATCAGCAAAGGAGCGCCCTGCTGAGCCACTTTTTCCAGGATGTGAAGAATATCTTTCATGGTGCTTACTTTCTTATCATAAATAAGGATGTAAGGCTTATCCAGCTCAGCTTCCATTTTTTCGCTGTTGGTAACGAAATAAGGAGAGATATAACCACGGTCGAACTGCATACCTTCTACCACGTCAATCCCGGTTTCAGTACCACGTGCTTCTTCCACGGTAATAACACCATCTTTACCCACTTTACCGAAAGCCTCGGCGATCAGCTTGCCAATAGTTTCGTCGTTGTTGGCAGAGATAGAAGCTACCTGCTGGATCTTTTTGCTGTCGGAGCCTACAGTCTGAGACTGGGTTTTGAGGTGCTCAACCACTTTTTCCACCGCTTTGGTAATACCGCGTTTCAGATCCATTGGGTTAGCGCCTGCAGCTACGTTTTTCAGTCCTTCGCTGATGATAGCCTGTGCCAGCACGGTAGCGGTAGTAGTGCCATCACCTGCAATATCTGCAGTTTTGCTGGCAACTTCTTTCACCATCTGGGCGCCCATATTTTCAATGGGATCTTCCAGTTCAATTTCTTTAGCAACGGTAACACCGTCTTTAGTTACAGCAGGAGCTCCGAATTTCTTTTCAAGCACTACGTTACGACCTTTAGGTCCGAGGGTTACTTTTACCGCGTTAGCCAGAATGTCAACCCCTCTTTTCATTTTATTACGGGCGTCAATATCAAAAAATAATTGCTTAGCCATGTTATTTAAATTTGAGATTTTTGATTTGAGATGGAGAGCCGGATAATGTCCGACATCTCATATATAATTTCACCTGGTTGTACTATTATTAAACAATAGCAAGGATGTCAGACTCTCTCATAATGAGGTAGTCGGCTCCGTCAATCGTTATTTCTGTACCGGCGTATTTGCCATATAATACCGTATCTCCGGATTTAACGCTTACCGGCTCATCTTTTTTACCTGGACCAGCAGCTACCACTGTACCACGCTGTGGCTTTTCTTTAGCAGTATCGGGAATGATAATGCCCCCGGCAGTCTTTTCTTCAGCAGGAGCAGGTTTCACAATCACCCTGTCATGGAGGGGAGTTACATTAATCTTTTTGGACATAATTAAAAATTTTTTGTGTTGGTTAAAGATTGAATTCATAAATCTTTAAGGCGGACAAAGGTAAACGAATTATATGCCAAAGCGTCAATGCCGGAAAAAATTTCAGTTTTTGTTATTATCGGCTGGTTAATTGAAAAACTTGACAGAAACAAGCCGGAAAGAACATGCCAAATTTGCGGGTCAGGGGGCAAGTTGCAGGTTACAGGTTTTTAAACCACAACTATAAACCACAAACCATACACTACAAACACTGTACCCTGCAACTTGTAACTTAAATTCCCTACCTTCGCCGCCTTATAACAGTTCTTTAATAATCATGATCAGCAGAAGAAATATCCGGGTAAAAGTTATGCAAACCCTTTATACTATTGAGTCGGCCGATGAGCAACTGCCACCCGGAAAGGCAGTAAAATTGTTAGAAAAGCACCTGGAACAATCGAGGCATATATTTGTATACCTCATTCATTTTATAACCCAGGTTGCGCGCTACGCTGAAACCGATTCGCATATCAGGTCGTCAAAGCACCTCCCATCGGCCCAGGATCTGAACGTAAATACCAAAATTGCAGGCAACGAAATTTTATGGAAGATACTGGAAGACAGCTCTTACATAAAGGCCGTAAATGAAATAAAGCCGCAGCAGTGGGATAATTCCGAGCTGGTACGGAAAACCTACCTGCAACTGGTAGAAACACCGCTGTATAAAGAATACATCCAGTTGCAGGAACGTAATAAAAAAGCGGAAAAAAACATCCTGGAGTTCATTTTTACCGACCTTATGCTGCCGAACGACGATTTTATTTCGCATATGGACGATACTTTCATTCATTGGGATGATGACGCGGAAATGATGAACCAACTGGTGCTTAACTTCCTGCAAAGACCCTTGAATACCGACTTCCAGGACATGCTGGGCGCGGAAAAAAGAAAGTTCGCTCACGAGCTGCTGGAAACGGTGCTCGGCAAAAAGGAATTTTGCATGGAGCTGATAAAACCCAAATTAAAAAACTGGGACGCGGAAAGGATAGCGCTGCTGGATATGATATTGATGCACATGGGCGTATGCGAATTTCTTTACTTCGATACGATCCCCACTAAAGTAACGATCAACGAATACATTGACCTGGCAAAAGAGTACAGCACCACGCAAAGCGGGCAGTTCGTGAACGGCATACTCGACAATATTCATAAAGACCTGCTGGCACAGAACAAACTGAACAAGGTTTCGTATAAAAAGCCGGGATAACCCCTGGATAACAACCGGGGCTTCAATACTATTACCCATCAACCTAAACATATACACATGCTGCTAAAAAACCGGTGGCTGATTTTATTGTTTGCGCTCTCAACAGCAGCTTATGCAAGCGCCCAAACTAAACCCTACCTGGCCGAATACGCAAAGGGGTACCGGGGCGGGTACATTAAAGATCTTGAATCGGTTGACAGGTCGCTGCAGTTTGCCGTGATCGGCGACTGGGGACGAGGGGGTATGTATTTCGGTAAAGATGTAGCGGAACAGCTATCCAAAGCAGTTACGTGCATTGATGCTGAGTTCATCGTTTCAACCGGCGATAACTTTTATCCCAGCGGCGTGGCAAGCGTGCACGATCCCTTATGGAACCTGGCTTTTGAAAATGTTTTTTGGCAATACCCGCTCTGGCGCGACTGGTACGTAGTACTGGGCAATCACGATTACGGCAGTAACCCGCAGGCGCAAATTGATTATTCGAAGATCAGCCGCAGGTGGAACATGCCTGATTACTATTATTCCTTCAAAAGCAAAATTGCCAAAGGTGTAAACGCGCTCTTTATTTTTTTGGATACCAACCCTTTTAACTCCGGCTTCCACGACGAAAATGATACTACCTTTCATCCCAACCTGGATACTACCGCCCAGAAAAAATGGCTGGAAGGCTTGTTATCTGATCCTGACACCAGCATTCAATGGAAAATAGTGTTCGGTCATCACCCCATGTACACTGCAGGCAGCAGGGCCCTGCGCAATTCCGAGATCAGGAACTCGCTGGAAGCCATGTTTGAAAAATACAAAGTTGACCTGTTTATTACCGGGCATGAGCATCACCTGCAATATTATCATCCCAAAGGCAAACATACACATCACTTTATATCCGGAGCCGGCTCCGAAGCCAATGAAGCGATGAAATCACGCGGCCCGGTTGATTTCTTTGCTGCCATACAGGGTTTTATGACCTTTTCGGTTACTCCCAACGAAGTGCTGATGCAGGCCGTAGACCGCAATGGAAATGTGCTGACGAAACAAAGAATAAAGAAATAGAGCGAGATTTTTGATTGCTGATTTGAGATATTACAGGTTACAGGGATGATGGATTTGAAATTTGAGATTTGAAATTTGATGGCTGTTACAGGTTGCAGGTTTCAGGTTTATAGTTGGGAGTTTGTGGTTTGTTCGTTGTGCATGCCTGATAGCTCAAAGCTGACGGCTGATCGCTGACTGCTGACCGCTGATAGCTGACAGCCCAAAGCCCATAGCCAGTGAAATGATTTCCCACAGTTAGCCCGAAATAATTACCTTTGCCGCTCTTAAATGATCATTTACTATGGTAAGAAAATATTTTTTTACAGCCTTACTGGTAGCCGGCGCTCTTACAGCCTGCCAGGAATCTGAAAAAAAGGGAGAAGAAACTACAACGGCTGCTACCGCAACTCCTTCTTCCGCTGAACCCGCTGATAACGCGGCAAATGCAGCTTTAACCAGCATTCAATGGATAGATTCTACTTTGGATAAAGGCACTATCAATGAAGGAGAAAAGCTGGAAATTGTATACCGCTTTAAAAATACCGGCGAAAAGCCCCTGGTTATAAAAGATGTTAAGCCATCCTGCGGATGCACTGTAGCGGAAAAACCCGGGCAGCCTATCGCCCCGGGCCAGGAGGGTTCTATTAAAGCAGCTTTCGACAGCCATAACAAGCCGGGACCAAATCACAAAACCCTTACGGTAACAGCCAATACCCAACAGGAAACCTATCATCTTAGTTTCAATGTTGTTGTAAACAAAAAAAGCTAGTATTCAATTTTAAATTATCAATATGAACAATTCTTTCGTTTTATTACAGGCAGGTGGCAATTCGCAAACAATGTCTATGATCATGATGGTAGGCATCATCGCTGTATTTTATTTTTTTATGATCCGCCCCCAAACTAAAAAGGCTAAAGAAGCGAAAAACTTCCAGAGCAACCTTCAAAAAGGCGATAAAGTAGTGACCATAGCCGGTATTCATGGCAAGGTTAATAAGATCGAGGATAGCACTATTGAGCTGGAAGTTAGTCCCGGCAGCTATTTGAAAATAGAAAAAAGCGCTATCAGTATGGAATGGAGCAAGCAGTTGAATGCCGGCGCTGCAGCAGAAAAAAAATAAAAACCAGATTTTCTTATAAACGAATCCGGGATCCATACGATTTCGGATTTTTGTTTTTATAAAGAGATACTTATATGCTGAAGATCGGTTTAACAGGCGGAATTGGCTCCGGCAAAAGCACAGTAGCGCGTTTGTTTGAAATACACGGCATTCCGGTGTACTACGCCGATACTGCCGCTAAAGAAATAATGAGTACCGATGAGGTATTACAACAACAGATCATTCATCATTTTGGGGCAAATGCTTATGTAAACAACAACCTTAACCGGAAATACCTGGCAGATATAGTGTTTAAAGACAAGGATAAGCTCGCGCTGCTGAACAGCCTTGTACACCCTGCTACCGTAAGAGATGCCATGCGCTGGATGAGCCGGCAAACAGCACCCTATACCGTTAAGGAAGCGGCATTGATCTTTGAAAGCGGGTCGCAGGCGGAGCTGGATTATGTAATAGCCGTATATGCGCCCAAAACACTGCGTATACACCGTACCATGCAACGTGATCGTATTGACCGGGAGGAAGTATTAAAAAGAATGAAAAACCAGATTGACGAAGAAATTAAAATGCGGCTGGGTGACTTTGTTATATACAATGATGAACAACAATTGCTGATACCGCAGGTAAACAGGCTGCATGAGCAATTGCTTGAGCTGGCGAAATAAGCTATTAGCTTTCAGCTATCGGCAATCAATTTATAGTTTATGGTTTGTAGTTTATAGTTGAGGGCTATCGTATCGGCTGTCAGCAATGGGCTGTGAGCAATCAGCCATTAATTTATGGTTTATAGTTTTTTGTTTATAGTTGAGGGCTATCGGCTGTCAGTCTAGCAGCCGTCACAACGCACAAACCACAAACTATAAACCACAAACCCGAAATCTGTAATAGCCATCAAATCTCAAATCCATCATCCCTGTAACCCGCAACCTCCCCAATCTATATCAACTCACTTAACTTTTCCACCACCCTATCCACTTCTTCTTTTGTATTGTATTTGCTGAAGGAAAACCGGACGGCTACCTTATGAGGATCGTTATAAATTGCCCTTATAACATGCGAACCCTGGTCGGCGCCGCTGGTACAGGCGCTGCCGCCGGAAGCGCAAATATGATTGATATCAAGATTATAAAGCAGCATTTCCGATTTTTCTGTTTTCGGAAAGCTGACGTTTAAAACCGTATACAGGCTTTTACCCAACGGGTCACCATTAAATACTACAGCCGGTATACGCTTTTTCAGTTCGTCCATCATGTAAAGCTTTATAGCGGCTATCGCGGCGCTTTCTTTTTCATGATGAACAGTAGCCCACTCTAATGCTTTGGCGAACCCAACAATGCCATATAGGTTTTCAGTACCTGCCCGCATATTCCTTTCCTGAGATCCGCCATGAATGAACGGCTGTATTTTTATATTCTCATTGATGTACAATAATCCCACTCCTTTGGGTCCGTGAAACTTATGCCCGCCGGCAGTTATAAAATCAACAGGAGTATTTCGCAGGTCAAAAGGGAAATGCCCCACCGTTTGCACCGTATCGGAATGAAACACGGCCTTGTATCTTTTGCATATCTCGCCCACTGCATGCAGGTCAAGCATATTACCGATTTCATTGTTGGCATGCATGAGTGTAACCAGCGTCTTTTTTTCGCTTCCCGCCAGCAATGCTTCCAGTTTCTCAATATCTATATGGCCATCAGGCAAAAGAGCTGTGTACAATAGTTCAACCTCTCCTTTGTTACGCAGGTACTCGGCCGTGTGCAGTACCGCATGATGTTCAATAGGTGAAGTAATGATGCGTGTACACCCCATATCTCTCACCGCGCCTAGTATAGCCGTATTGGAGCTTTCCGTACCGCCGCTTGTAAAAAATATTTCTGCGGGGTGGGCATTGAGCATCCTGGCCACCGACTTTCGCGCCGTTTCTATAGCCAGCCTGCTTTCTCGCCCATAAGAGTAAATAGCAGACGGGTTGCCGAACTTTTCGGTCATATACGGCAACATAGCCTCCAGTACATGACTGTCTAACGGCGTTGTAGCGGCATTATCAAAATAAATTCTGTTGTGCACAAACATTGGGGTTTATGAAACAGGTATTGTGTGTGAATGGCGCATGCGGTGAAAGGCACGCTTATTTTAACTCCTTGATGTCCCGCATCAGGCGAAGCGCTATGTTATTAGCGGTAGATTCAAAACTGCTTTCGGCATAAATGCGGATGATGGGCTCCGTATTGCTTGTACGAAGGTGTACCCAATCCGTATCAAACTCAATTTTTAAACCGTCTTCTGTATTTACAGGATAAGCTTTATATTTTGTTTTGATCTTTTCAAACACATCCTTCACATTTACGTCGCGCTCCAGCTCAATTTTATTTTTGCTTATAAAATAGTCGGGGTAAGTTCTGCGGAGCTGCTTGATGCTTTTTTGAGAATGCGCCAGATGAGTCAGGAAAAGCGCTATTCCTACCAATGCGTCTCTGCCATAGTGCAACTCAGGTAAAATTATTCCGCCATTGCCTTCCCCCCCTATCGCCGCGTTCACTTCTTTCATCCGTGTCACCACGTTTACTTCCCCTACGGCGCTGGGCGAATATTCCCCGCCATGCTTCAATGTTACATCCTTTAAAGCACGGGTAGACGACATATTACTTACCGTATTACCCGGTTTTTTACCTAATACATAGTCGGCCACGGCAACCAGGGTATATTCTTCCCCAAACATGCTCCCGTCTTCACATACAAAGCAAAGCCGGTCTACGTCGGGATCAACCGCTATGCCCAGATCAGCTCCCAGCTTTTGCACTTTTGTGCTCAATTCAGTCAGGTTTTCGGGCAGGGGCTCAGGATTATGGGCAAATTTACCGGTAACCTCTTCATTTATAACGGTAATATCTTTTTCATGTACGCCTAAAGCTTTCAGCAATTCAGGTACAAACAAAGCTCCCGTACTGTTTACCGCGTCTACCACTATTTTGAACTTCCTGTTCTCAATAGCGGTTTTATCCACCAGGTCAAGCGAAGTAATGGCATCTATATGTTTCTGCAGGTAGCTGTTGTCTTCCGTAACAGAACCCAGCTTATCCACCCCTACAAAAGAAAAGTTTTCGGCGGCGGCAATATCCAGCACTTCCCTGCCATCCTGTCCCGATATAAATTCGCCCTTGCTGTTCAACAGCTTAAGCGCGTTCCATTCCCTGGGGTTGTGGCTGGCAGTCAAAATAATACCGCCGCCCGCCTGTTCCATAGTTACGGCTACTTCCACTGTGGGGGTGGTGCTCAGCCCAAGGTCTATCACATCAATGCCCAGTGCATTCAGGGTACTCACTACAATATTACGCACAAGCGGGCCGCTTATGCGGCCATCGCGGCCTATTACCACCTTACGGCTGCCTGTTTTTTCGATCAACCAGGTGCCGTAAGCCGCCGTAAATTTAACTATATCTAAAGGAGAAAGTGTTTCGCCCGGTTTCCCGCCTATTGTTCCTCTTATGCCGGATATGCTCTTGATCAATGCCACAAAACAAATTTTTAAGGATGCAAATCTAGTTGAAAATTTTATAAGATCATGATTCTCTTTAAGAACCAAACAATAATTGAGCCGGGAAACAAAACAATAATTACATTTGTTTAAACAATTTCAATAGTCCATGTCGGGAGACCATTGGCTTCAGCATTATCATCATCACTACCCCAGTCTTTCAGCTTCCAGCTATACCAACCCGCGAGTGCTGGCTTTTGCTTTAAAAAATCAAAGGCATGAATAGTATTATCCGGTACGATATAGCGCTGTTTACTAAAATAAACGGGGTTTGGCACAACAGCTTTTTAGACTGGCTTTGCCCTTTGCTGCGAAACCAGTTCTTCTGGTCGCCCCTGTATTTGTTCCTGCTGGTTTTCATGCTCCTGAATTTCGGGCGCCGCGGGTTTTACTGGATATTATTTTTCCTGGCAACATTTGCCATGGCCGATATGCTGAGCAGTTCGGTAATAAAGCCGATGGCAGGCCGGTTGAGGCCCTGCAATAACCCCCTGCTGGCCGATACCATACGCTCACTGGTAAGCTGTGGTACAGGCAAGAGTTTCACCTCTTCCCACGCGGCCAATCATTTTGCATTGGGAATGTTCAGCTTCCGGACTTTTTTATTTGCCCCCCTGTTCTGGCGGTGGAGTTTTCTTTTCTGGGCTTTTATCATTTCTTATTCACAGGTATATGTGGGGGTACACTTCCCGCTCGATATTACCTGTGGCGCTATACTGGGTTGCCTGATAGGCGGGGCAACCTCAAAGCTGTTTAACAGCAGGGTGGGTTTAGCCGCTTTAGCTTAACTTCATATACTATGATCGAGATTCTGATAATATTGGGATTGATTTTATTGAACGGGCTTTTTTCAATGGCGGAGATCGCGCTTGTTTCTTCACGCAAGGCAAGGCTGGAAGCCCAGGCCGCCAAAGGCGATAAAAGAGCCAAAGAAGCGCTGGCGCTGGCCGAAAAGCCCGATAATTTCCTTTCAACCGTTCAGATAGGTATTACGCTCATAGGAATATTGACCGGTATTTATTCCGGCGAATCGTTAAAAGCCGACTTCGTTGAACAGCTTTACCGCTTTGAATGGCTTCGCCCTTATGTAAACGGAACGGCTACTGCCATTATCGTAATTATCATTACCTATTTTACACTGGTATTGGGTGAACTGGTACCTAAGCGCCTCGGTTTATCGCGCCCTGAAACCATTGCCAAACTGGTTGCCGGTCCTATGAGCGTAATTACCAAAATAACATACCCGTTCGTTTGGCTGCTGAGCAAATCAACGTATTATACCGTAAAGCTGTTCAATATACAGAAGAAGGATAATTATGTTACGGAAGAAGAAATTAAAGCCATCATAAGCGAGGGTACGGAACAGGGTACCATTGAAGAAGCGGAACAGGAAATAATAGAAAGAGTGTTTCACCTGGGCGACCGGAACATTACCTCGCTGATGACGCACAGGAATGATATAGTGTGGTTTGACCTGGAGAAAAACGAAAAGGTCATTAAAGAAAAGGTGCTGGCCGAACCTCACTCCGTTTACCCGGTATGCGACCAAAGCATTGACAATATACAGGGGGTTGTAGCCATAAAAGACCTGTACCTGCAGGAAGGTACGACTTTGCTGAAAGAGGTTATGCAACCTGCCCTGTTCGTTCCTGAAAACAATACCGCTTACCAGGTGCTGGAACGCTTTAAGGAAACAAAGATCCACTGTTGCTTTGTGGTAGACGAATACGGCAGCCTGCTGGGCATGATAACGCTGAACGATATACTGGAAGCCATTGTGGGCGATATTCCCCAAACAGACGTGGAAGATTATGAAATAAAGGAACGGGAGGACGGGTCGTATTTCGTGGACGGGCAGATCCCTTTTTATGATTTTTTAAGAACCTTCGGAAAAACGGAGTGGATGAACGAAGGAGAACAGGAATTTGATACATTGGCAGGCTTTATACTGCATGAGCTGGAACGTATTCCCCGCACGGGCGACAGCCTGGAATGGAGAGGTTTTTCTTTTGAAATAGCCGATATGGACGGGCATCGTATTGATAAAATATTGCTAACCGTTTCGGAAGATATCAAAAAAGAAATGGAAGAATAAGCAGTCATTGCTTGTATGGACTGATTTTTCCGCCCCTCTTATTTTATCTCTATCCCCCTGATCTCTTTCAGCTTAAACAACGCTTCGTCTGCCCTGTTCCGCGGTATCCCTATTTTCATGTGACAGAACAATTGCATTTCCTGTAACAATACCGTGCAGTTGTACTGCTTCACCACTATCATTACATCGTTCATGCCGGTATAATCAAAATGAAGATCGTATTCTATTTCCACGGCTTTTTGTATTACGGGCGTGGTTTGCAATACGAGCGCGGTAGCCGACCTGTACGCGTTGATCAGACCGGGAACACCCAATAAAGTTCCGCCAAAATAACGCACCACTATTACCAGCACATTGGTAAGTTGGCGGCTTTCGATCAAACCAAATATGGGCCGCCCGGCGCTGCCCGAAGGCTCTCCGTCGTCGCTTACCCTGAAAGTATTGCCATCTAACCCTATCCTGTATGCGAAGCAATAGTGAGAGGCCCTGGCGTATTCTTTTTTAACCTGCTCCAGGATCTTTTTAAAATCTTCGGCCACCGTAAACGGAAATACACAAGCTATAAAGCGGCTTCCTTTATCTTTAAATTCCGCTACCCCGGGTTGTTCTACCGTAAAATAAAAATCCGCATTCTTCATTGTATCGCTGCTCATGCTTACATATTTATTGGGCTGCTATATTCAATACCAGGAATTGTAATAATAGCGAATGCTGTCGGCAAATAAAGTTTCTACCCGTGCAGCATCGCCGGCAGGCAAAACAGGCGCGCCCAATCCTTCGGGGATCAGCAGGCTGTTATTGGTAATAACACGGGCTTCATCCCACATGCCTTCATCTATAAAGTGCTGCAAAAGCCTGGCGCCACCTTCTACCAAAACACTCTGTACATTCAGGCCATACAAAGCATGTAACACCTGCTGCACCATGCTCACACCGCCGGTTACCTGGTAGTATACGGTTTCCTTATTTTCAATAAAGCTTTTACCGGCAAAGTCTTCGATCGTATGCTGATGCAGGTTGAAAACAATGGTAGGCGCTGCATTATCAAACAAATGCAGGAAGCCCGGAAGCTTCAGGTGCAGATCAATTACCAGTCGTACAGGATTTTTGCCCGGCCACAAACGGGTGGTTAAAGCAGGATCATCCGCCATTGCCGTGCGGGTACCTACCAGTATCGCCGTTTCCTCGCTGCGCCAGCGATGCACCAGCCTGTTAGTATACGCGTTACTGATCCATATTCTTTTGTTCGATATTCCGGCAATTTTTCCATTGCTGCTTTGCGCCCATTTTAATATAATATAAGGGCGATGCTGCTCGTGAAATGTGAAAAAACGCCGGTTCAGATCGCGGCATTCTTTTTCCAATACCCCGGCTGTTACTTGAATATTTGCCTGTTGCAGCTTTTCAATTCCTTTACCATTTACCTGGCTGAACGGATCCGTGCATCCTATTACAACATGAGGAATGCGATGCCGGATAATGAGATCGGTACAAGGCGGGGTTTTGCCAAAATGGGCGCAGGGCTCCAGCGAAACATATAAAGTGCTTTCCGGGATCAACGCAACATCTTCCTCCTTTACCGATTCGATACAATTCACTTCCGCGTGCGCTTTCCCGTATTGCCGGTGATACCCTTCTCCTATGATCCTGCCTTCGTGCACCAGCACAGCCCCTACCATAGGATTAGGCGCAACCTCTCCCATGCCGGCTTTTGCAAGCTCCATGCAACGGCGCATATATGTTTCAGGTATGATGCTCAAGCAGTAAAAAATAAATATGCTGCAAATCTACGGTTAGCTGTTAATAAAAAACCCCGGTACTGAACGAAACCGGGGTTTACCATTATAAAAAGAATATTAATGCGCAGTAACTGCCGCTTTGGCTTTTGCCTGTAATTTCTGCTCTTCGGGAGTAAGCTTGCCCAAAGGTTTGTCCTTGGCAAAATCAACCAGAATAGGAGCAGCCACAAATATAGATGAGTAAATACCCGTCAACACACCTACCAGCATAGCGAATGAAAATCCACGGGTTACTTCACCACCAAAAATAAACAGCACCAGTACTACTATGAATACCGTAACCGACGTCATGATGGTACGGCTCAGCGTATCGTTAATAGCGGCATTGATCACTTTGGTTTTACTTTCGCCCTTCATTGTTCTGCTGTATTCACGTATACGGTCAAATACAATTACCGTATCGTTCATCGAAAAGCCTACCACTGTTAATACCGCGGCAATAAAATGCTGGTCAATTTCAAGCGGGAAAGGCATCACATGGCGGAAAAACGAAAATACGGCCAGCGTTACAAGCACATCATGCACCAGCGAAACAATGGTTCCCAGTGAGAACCTCCAGTCGCGGAAGCGAATGAAAATATACAGGAAGATCAAAATAATAGATACCACGGTAGCTGTTACGGCGCCACGTTTCAGGTCTTCTGATATGGAAGGCTGCACGCTCTGCGAGCTTTGCAGGTATTTTTTCTTGAATTCCGTATGGGTGGTTCCGTCGGCAAAAAACGGCTTTAACCCGCTAAACAGGGTAGCTTCTACCAAAGAGTCTGCCGTACGCGAAGGATTTTCCTTTTGGAAAGCCGTGGTAATATTAAGTGTGCGGGCATCGCCTACCGTTTTAATTACAGGATACTCTCCAAACGATTTTTGCAGGGCATTGGCTACATCATCTCTTTTCAGCACATTATCAAAATGGATGGTGTAGCTTCTCCCGCCTTTATATTCCACCCCTTCATCAAACCCGTAAAAGAAAGATCCCACACCAAATAATAATACAAATATTGAAATGATATAGGCCACCTTGCGCGCTCCCACAAAATCGAAATGCGCTTTTTTGAAGATGGTTCTTGAAAGCTTGGTAAAATATTCAAAATGGCGTCCTTTTTTATTGGTCCACCATTCAGACGCGAGGCGGGCGATCATGATACCGCAGAAAAGGTTAAGCACTACCGCAATTATTTGAGTGGTAGCAAATCCTTTAATAGGGCCCATACCAAAAATATAGAGGATGATAGCGGTAAGCAGGGTAGTTACGTGCGCGTCCAGCACCGGCGGCAGGGAACGGTTGTAGCCATGATCCACCGCCGTGGCATAGCTTCTTCTCCACGATATCTCTTCTTTAATACGTTCAAAGATGATCACATTCGTATCCACCGCCATACCAATAGCCAGCACCAACGCCGCAATGCTTGCAGACGTTAAGGTAGCGCCCAGTCCGCTTAACACACCAATAGTGAAAAGCAGGTTCAATACCAATGTTATATTAGCCACCCAGCCACTGGTATTATAATACAGCAGCATGAGGGCAAATATTACCACGAATGAGATAATGAAAGACATAGCGCCGCCACGAATAGCTTCCGCACCTAATGTTGGCCCCACTAATTGTTCGTGCACAATCCTTGCAGGCGCGGCTAACTGTCCGGACTGAAGAATATTTGAAAGATCGGACGCTTCTTCCACTGTAAAGCTGCCTGATATTTGCGAATTACCATCCAGTATGGGATTAATTACATTGGGAGCGGAATACACTACGTTGTCCAGCACGATAGCGATCGGCTTTCCAACATTAGCGGTAGTAAGGTCTCCCCACTTTTTAGCTCCCTGTTTGGTCATTCTTAAGGAAACAGCAGGGCGGTTTCTTTCATCGTAAGAAATATTCGATTCTTCCACATCATTGCCTTCCAGCGGAGCCTTGCCATCTTCGTTGGTTTTTACGGCATACAAAGGCAACACGTTGCTGTTAACGCCCGCGTTACCACGAGAGGCTATGCCATATAAAAACCTCGCGTTGGCAGGAAAAATATCTTTTACCAGCTCAATATTTTCGTTCAACTGCGCGGTATCCTTTGTTTGAACATAAGCCAACGCGGCGTCTCCCTGGGGAGCCTGCATTAACAGCCCGAGTATAGAATGCGCAGGAACTGCTGCCGCAGCAGCACCAGAAGCGGCGCTTTGGGTGGTATCGGCTTTAGCCGTAATATCATCCAGCGAAATTGTTTTAGTGGTGTCCGTTGCCGGGGTGGCTTCTTTGGTTGTATCCGCAGCTTTTGCAGCCGGGTCATCTGCAGCCTTTGCATCACCGTCCTTTATTTTCTTCAGCGTTTCTTCGGCCTGCATAAACGATTGGGCAATGTCATTGCCACGGTATACTTCCCAGAACTGCAGGTTAGCGGTAGCCTGTAAAATTTTACGTACTCTTTCAGGATCATCTTTTACCCCCGCCAGCTCAACGCTGATGGTTCCTTTACGCGGATCGGGGTTGATATTGGGCTGGGCTACACCAAACTGGTCTATACGTTTGGTTAATACCCTGAATGTATTCTGGAAAGCTTCGCCGGCCATGGTACGTAATTTTGATATTACCTGGTCGTCGCTGTCCTCAAGCTTAATATTCCGCTGCCCCGCATTGGCAAATAAGCCTGCGAGTTTTCCGCCGGGATTTACTTCCTTATATGCCTGCGAAAACAGCCCTATAAAATCGGCATCGGTCGTTCCCTTGCGTTGTGTGGCAAGCTCCAGCGCTTTGTTAAGCGAAGGATCCTTGGGGCTGTTTGAAATTGATTTTAAAAGATCTTCCAGTTCAACTTCCAGGGTTACACTCATACCACCCTGAAGGTCGAGCCCCAGGCTTAGTTCCTGTTCTTTAGCCTTTTGATAGCTGGTTGCACCGGCAATACTATACGTAATGATTTTACTTTTTGTGCTATCGAGCAGCCGGTGCAAACGGGCGTCGAAAGCAGAGTCTTTGGCTTCCTGGGAAGCACCGGTAAAATTACTGTTGGCCCAGTTCCGGGCATTTGTTTCCATTTTGCTCTCGTGGTTGTGAACAACCCAGGTAAAATGCAGTTGGTAAAGGGAAATAGCAATCAACGCAATCGCAAAAACAGTGACCAAACCTTTCAGTTGCATACAATAAAGCGTTTACAAAAATTTAAATTGGGGGCAAAGATAGGGTTTCACCCTGAATTTATGGCATAAAAACAAGTCACAAAAAAGAGCGTTTCACAGCTTTTTGCCGCTAAACCAGGTGCTTATATCTGAACGGAGTAAATAATCCACAGCAGGTATTTCTGTGCATGTATTGACTAATTTGCCGGATAATTTAAAAAGACATTATGGCGCGCCCCTTTAAAACATATTACAGTTTTATCATATCGCTCATTATCATATGTACCCTTTCCTGTAAAACCACCCAAAAAGCCGGCAGTTCCGGCGGCGGCAGTGATACTACTATAGCTGCCATTACAAGCGATACCACTATTATTAATAACAGCCCTGCTGTAAAGCATACCAAAACCGACGCGTTACCTGAAAAGCTGCTTCGTAATCACCCGGAATATTTCAGCGATATCCTTGCCCGGAAAGACGCCTACAGAGTGCAGGTAATATATACTCAAATTGACCGCGATGAAAACAATACTCCTTCCTTCAGGGATCATTACTTTAACGTGGATGAAGACAATTATTTCTACCCCGCCTCCACGGTTAAAATGCCCACCGCCCTGCTGGCATTGCAAAAGCTGCATGAATTAAATATACCGGCACTGCGCCGCAATACTCCTATGGTTTCCGGGACAGACTACAATGGTCAGACTGCCGTATACAACGACCCTACCAGCGTTGATGGCTGCCCTTCAATAGAACAGTATATCAAAAAAATTTTCCTGGTAAGCGATAACGACGCTTTTAACCGCCTGTATGAATTTTTGGGGCAGGAATATACGAACCGTCAACTGCATCAAAAAGGATATACATATGCAGCCATCAATCACCGGCTGGAAGTTTTTTTATCGCAGGACGAAAACCGGCATACCAATCCCGTTCAGTTCCGCGACACAAGCGGTAACATTATTTATAACCAGCCCATGCAGTTTAACCAGGTGCCATACCCGCAAAGAAACGATGCTGTGGGAAAAGGATATTACCAGGGCGGTATACTGATCAACGAGCCCATGAACTTTTCAAATAAAAACCGGATCACGCTGCCTGAGTTGCATAACATATTACGAAGTATCATTTTTCCCGCGTCGGTTGCTCCCTCCCGGCGTTTCAATATTACAGCCGAAGACCATCGTTTTGTACTGCAATATATGTCGCAGCTTCCATCGGAAACCACTTATCCTCCCTACAGCACAACTTATTACGATGCATATTGCAAGTTTTTATTACTGGGCGGAGATAAAGCAGCACGCCTTCCGGATGGTGTGCGCATTTTTAATAAGGTTGGCGACGCATACGGCTTCCTGCTGGACGTTGCCTACATTGCCGATTTTAAAAACAAAGTGGAGTGCATGTTAAGCGCGGTTATTTATTGTAATGCAGACGAAATACTCAACGACGATACCTACGATTACAATATAACAGGCCTCCCGTTCATGAAGCACCTGGGTGAAGTGATCTATCAATATGAGCTTAAACGTAAGCGGAAACATTTACCCGACCTGGAAGCATTCAGGCTGCAGTACGACCGGTAAGCATACCCCGGACATTGACTGCCTTAATTAATATTTGATGGTATGCTTTAAAATAATAACTTTATAAGCTGCTGATGCCGGACCTGGCGTTAATATTCCATCCCTGTCAATGAGCCTGGCTTTGTACAAATAAGCATATCGCTATCAGTCGCCGCTATAATCTCCCCTATGTAATGGATCGGTATCTATAGGAACACCGGGTTTTGCTTGCTTCACTTCATTGACTTTCAAAAATTGTTATGTATGAAAAAACTGATTGCCGCGGTACTTCCATTCATCTTTTTCACTCAATTGAACGGGCAGGGGGTAAATCAATTGTGGGGGCTTTCGAAAGGAAATGGCGTTAATACCATCAAACACCTTTTTAGCTGGGACAGCGTCACTAATACCATTACCAACAGGAAGACATTTTTTCCCAACGTATTCAGCTTCGTATATCCAAACTTTACTGAACACAACGGGATGGTATATGGAGTAACAGAAAGCGGGATCTTTGAATGGAACCTTCAAACCCCCGAGGTTCCGGCAGTAATAAAAGCCACCATCAACGGTATAGCAAATGGCAACCTGGCGTTCTGGAATGATAAGATGTATGGACTGACCCAAACCGGGGGCAGCGCTGACAGCGGATTCCTGTTTGAATGGGATCCGTCCTCCTTTTCTGTGTCGGAAAAAATTGATTTCGAATTTACTAAAGGCTCAAAACCGGTTGGAGGGCTTGTTTTGTTGAATAATAAATTTTATGGAATGACGGCGAAAGGCGGTGATCACGACCTGGGAGTGATTTTTGAATGGGATCCTGCTACAAACGGGTTTACTAAAAAAGTGGATTTCGATGGGGCTAATGGCGCTTCGCCCAATGGTAATTTAACATGGAGCGGTTCATTGTTTTATGGCGTAACAGATAGTGGCGGCGTTAACAACGAAGGAGTACTTTTTAGCTGGGATCCTGTAGCAAACAGCTATAATAAAAAAGTGGATTTTGTTGCCGCAGATGGTAAAAACCCATGTGGTACGCTGGTTGCAACATACAACAGGCTGTACGGTATAACAACCAATGGTGGCGCCAATGACCTTGGTATTATTTTTCGCTGGAATACAACCTCGGAAGTGTTCAGCAAGCTCATTGACCTGAATAGCGCCGAGGGCGGAAACCCGAGGGGAAGTATGACGCTTTATAACGACAAATTATATGCAAATACAGAGTTGGGGATGATTGAATATGACACCGTTGCAAACAGCTATTTTAAAAAATATGACAGCCGGGGAAACCTGGTATTTAACCATCCTGCTTTGATAGGGGGGAAATTATACGGAACATTTGGAGTAAATCCTGAAGATAAAAGGGGAATTGTGGAAATTGATATAGCCACTGATAATACTAAAAGATATACTACATTTCCCAACGATTATTTTGGAAGCACCCCGGGTGTCCCTGCAGGTTTGGAAGCCAACGGAAAACTGTTTGGTCTGCTGGAGGACGGAGGATCGGAAAGGACAGGAATGATTTTCAGATATGATCCTGCCGATTATACTTATCCATACCGGGGAGTAGCTTTTTTTGATTGGTATGTGAGTGGCGCTTTCCCATTTGGTTCACCATCTGCAGGTATGACACCTATAGGGGGTGATTTCGATAACGGCACCGCCTTCGGCGGATTTGACAGCGGGAGCAAAAGTATTTACGTTAACAAAGTCTTTAATGAACAATACCATGCCATCTCATACCCCCATGGTGGTAAGGTTACCCCCTGGGGTTACATGATGGGAAGTACGCTTATTGTAGATCCGGGTACGGGCGACGAAATGTTTAACGCTTTTAACCTGGGTGCGGGAACCGGGGAACCTGATCTTTTTGGGGGATTCAATAGTTTGGTATATGGCGTTACGGATGTTGGAGGCGGGGCGAATAATATGGGGTATATTTTTTCATGGGATCCCGATGAATACGGCGATGAGCCAAGGTTTAGAAACAGGCTGAACTTTAACGGGGTAAATGGCGCCAGCCCCAATGGAACCTTTACTCGCCTGAATGATAAATTTTATGGAACTACCCGGCTTGGCGGCGCTAACAATATGGGCACATTATACGAATGGGACCCGGCTACTGATATACTCACCACACTGGTGCATTTTGATGGAACCACTACCGGCCAGGTTACTTCACCGCTCACAGTAATGAATGGCAGGTTGTATGGAATGCGAAGCGGAGGACCGGATAATAAGGGGATGATCTTCGAGTTTGATCCTGCCACCGGCCAATTCACTAACAAAGGAGCGTTTGATGGAACCGCCAACGGAGAAAATTCCGGTGAAAGGATGGTGGTAATACAGGCAGGCATTGCCAGGTCGGCGCCGGGAATTTGCACAGGCTTTCCGCCGGTAACAATAAACGCCGCCAATAACAACAAATGGGTTCCTGTTGTAGATAGCCAGGGAGATGTGTTGGCCGAGATCAATGCCAATGGCAATAACCTTGGATTGCTTACCATTCAGTCGTATGTAAATGCAGGACCTGTGCGCCAGGATGGCGGGGGACGTTTATATCTTGACCGTAATATTACCATTACCCCCGCCGAACAACCGGCAGAAGGTAATCCCGCAAACGTACGGCTGTATATACCTCAACCGGAATTTGAAGCATTACTTAACAACGGCAACGCGGCTATCAACGATATTAATGATATGGCTGTTTTTAAAGGAAACGAAAATTGCGACAACAACGTGCACAACGCCACGCCATTACCCACTACCGTTGAAACTTACGCGCATGGCTTAGTACTCACCGCTGCCGTTCCGTCTTTTTCGTCTTTCTATTTTGCAAGCAGAACGTTTGAGGTATTACCCGTGCAGCTCCTCTCCTTTTCGGGTGCTGTTAAAAACAACGATGCCCAGCTCAACTGGAAAACCAGCCATGAACAAAACGTATCGGGCTTTGATATAGAAAGAAGCACGGATAAAAATAATTTTATGAACGCAGGCACCGTAACCGCAAACAATACTGCGGGCAACCACAGCTATGAATTTACCGACGGCGGCATACAATCGCTGGGTGCTTCCACTGTGTATTACCGCATTAAGCTCAAAGACAGGGATGGAAGATTTACTTATTCGCCCACCATTGCGCTGCAACTGAACACTGCTGCAACCTCCGTGCAGTTCTATCCAAACCCGGTGAGCAACAGGGGCACCCTGGTAGTAACCAGCAACAGAAGCCAGCAATTGCAGTGGCGTATACTCAACAATACAGGCAAAATCGTGGGCAGAAACATACAACAGGTTAACAAAGCTGTAATATCCCTGCCGGTAGATGTTTCCAACCTGCCTAAAGGAGTATACTACCTGGATGTAAAGGGATCACATTTCAGCAAACTGATAAAATTTGTAAAACAGTAATCAAAAAGCGGGCGGCCCGGTTCCCCGCTTTTTAATTTTTTCTTTTAAATCCTTAGTTTCGTGCAAAACATCAGGATGAAGTGTATCCTCTCTTTTGCCGTATTTTTTATCAGCACTTTATTGGTATCGGCCCAGGGTTCTCAAAAAAAAGCTATGTCCGGCAACCCGGTATTTCCCGGCTGGTATGCCGATCCCGAGGGAATAATTTTTAATAAAACATACTGGATCTATCCTACCTACTCCGCGCCTTATAACAAACAGGTATTTCTCGATGCCTTTTCATCGCCCGATCTTGTTAACTGGACAAAACACAGCCGTATACTCGACACAGCTTCTGTAAAATGGGCAAAGAGGGCTATGTGGGCGCCCGCTATCATTGAAAAAAAAGGAAGGTATTTTCTTTTCTTCGGCGCTAACGATATACAAAGTAACGAGGAAAAAGGAGGCATTGGCGTTGCGGTAGCGAACAAGCCTTCAGGGCCTTTTAAGGACCACCTTGGAAAACCGCTGATTGATCAATTCCACAATGGAGCGCAGCCTATTGACCAGTTCGTTTTTAAAGATGCAGACGGCAAATATTACATAATATATGGCGGATGGAGACATTGTAACATAGCCAGGCTGAACGAAGATTTTACAGGCTTTATCCCTTTTGAAGACGGAACAACTTTTAAGGAAATAACGCCGCAGGGATACGTGGAAGGACCTTTCATGTTCATAAAAAACGGTAAATATTATTTCATGTGGTCAGAAGGCGGGTGGACAGGCCCTGATTACTGCGTAGCGTATGCGATAGCCGATTCTCCTTTCGGTCCTTTTAAAAGGATTGGTAAGATACTCCAGCAGGATTCCGGAATAGCTACAGGCGCGGGGCATCATTCTGTAATAAAAATACCCAACAAGGATGAATGGTATATTGTTTATCACCGCAGACCCATTACGGAAACAGACGGAAATTCACGCGCTACCTGTATTGATAAAATGGAATTTGACAGCAATGGACTTATAAAACCCGTTACAATAACCAACGAAGGCGTTGAAGCAAGGCCATTGCGATAATATAATTGTATTTATTACCTGTTAACTACTTTTACTTCGTTAAAACAAGCTATATGAAATCAAACAATACGCTGCGGCTTATGTACTGCTTTATCATGCTGCTGGCATGCTCATTTGCAACCGCTCAAAAGTGGGAAAACCTTTTTAACGGCAAAAACCTGGAGGGATGGCATATTATTCCCGGTGGCGAATGGAAAGTTGAAAAAGGTATAATAGCCGCTGCCAGCGCCGCCTCCGAACCAAGGCACGGGTTGCTGGTATCGGACAAACAATTCGGCGATTTTGAAGTTGAGATTGAATACAAGGCCGTAAAAGGCAACAGCGGACTGTACTTCCGGTGCGAAGAAGTAAAGGATGCCGTTGGTGTATTCGGCTTCCAGGCAGAGATTGATCCTGAAAAAGATGCCGGCGGACTGTATGAGACCGGAGGAAGAGCCTGGGTAATACAACCATCGCCGCAGGATGTAAAAAAATGGTATAAGCCCGGAGCATGGAATACCATGAAAGTGCGGGCGGTAGGAAAGGATATTACAGTATGGGTAAATGGAATACCATCAGCAACGCTCACCAACGATCCCGGCAGGCTTTCAGGGCATATTGCATTGCAGCTTCACGGCGGGATGGATATGGAAGTATACTTTAAAAAGGTACGCGTTAAAACGCTGTAACCATACCAGGAAAAACAGCCCGGCATTAAAAAGAAAATAGTAGCCGCCATCAAAAAAAATCTTACCCCGAATACCAGAAAGCACTTATTTTTGTCAATCAACTTTTTTTCATCAAATAGTTGATTGACAGTTTGCTGTACTCATGCTTCTTTCGTATTTTGAAATTAAAATAACCACCGCCTAAAACACAAACACCATGCACGATCAGGAAAAACCGGCAAATGACATCAATTCATTAAAAGAAATATTCAATACACACAAAGCTATCTTTAAAACATATACGGATGTACATGTTCCCAAACAGCTACTGAAAGACATGAAGAAAGACCTGCAGGAATATTACAACCGGTTGAACAATACTAATACCAACAACGAACAGCAGGTACCGGAACAGGTATAGCTGATTATAAGGAAATGCTCAATAGCGAATGCTGCTCAACGCACGGCCGGCTAACATTCTATTTTTTTAATACCCGCTCAAATAATTTCAGTATCCTTTTGTATTCATCCGTCCAGCTCGATGGTTCAACAAATCCATGATCTTCTACGGGATACATGGCTACTTCCCAGTTATTTTTTCCTGATTCAATTAAACGCTGGTTCAAACGCATTACATCCTGGAAATGCACGTTTACATCCACCACGCCATGGCATATCAGCAGTTCGTCCTGCAAACCCTCCGCATAATACAGGGGTGAGCTTTTACGGTAGGCAATGCTGTCTTCGGAAGGTATATTTAAAATATTGGAAGTATAGCCCTGGTTATAATGCGCCCAGTCGGTTACAGGACGCAAAGCGGCTCCCGCCGCAAAAGTACCCGGCGATGTAAATAATGCCATCAATGTAATGAACCCTCCATACGATCCTCCGTATATCCCGATCCTTTTCGGGTCAACCCCACATGTTTTTACCAGGTATGCCGCGCCGTCAATATTATCTGTAAGATCTTTACCTCCCATAAACCGGTAAATACCGGTACGCCAGTCGCGGCCATAACCGGCGCTTGCCCGGTAATCCATGTCCAGTACAAAGTAGCCGTTATCGGCAAGCAGGTTGTGAAACATATATTCCCTGAAATAGCTGCTCCACCATTTGTGCGCGTTCTGCAAATACCCCGCCCCGTGAACAAAAATAACAGCAGGCTTTGCCGGGTGCGGGTCAGCGGGCTTATACAACCTGGCATATACCTGTTTTCCATCGCGCGCCTGAACGGTTACGATTTCGGGCTCACGCCAGGGATATGATCTAAAAGCTTCACTTTGGGCTTTAAATGTAAGCTGCCGGGGCAGGGCTCCCACTTTCGCCTCCTGCAGGTATAGTTCCCACGGCTTGTTGGAGTAAGAATATAAAATGGCGATTTGTTTTTCATCGGGCGACAGGATGACATCATTGGCTCCTGTTAAACCTGTGAGCTTTTCGGTTTTACCATCGGCAATGCACAAACGATAAAAATGCCGCTCGCCCGGATGGGGCTGATTGGTGCTGATGTAAAAGCATTTTTTATTCTTCGATAATACCGCTTTTTGTACTTCGTAATTACCGGCAGTTAAGCTCTTTTTTTGGTTGGTTTCAACATTGATACTGTAAAGATGTGAGTAGCCGCTCGCTTCCGACTGAAACCAGCATGTATTTTCATCTATCCAGCCTTTATTGTACAGCCCCGGGCCGCTTATCCAGGCTTCATCGCGCTGGCGGTCGAGCAACGATAATTTACCGCTTGCAGGATCGAGTTTCATCAGCCAGCGATCCTTATTGTCAACCGATTTTATGTCCAGCACCACATGCCTGCCCGATGCCGACCATACCGGCACGGCAACCGTAACATGCCGGGCAGGATTGAACTTTTTCTTTTGCTCCTGCAACAAAGGATAGTCTTTTACATAATCCGGTAAATCGCGTATGCCCGGAAGAGAATCCATTTTAACAGGGATGACCGTATCTTTTTGCCTGTCGAAAATAAAAAATTCACTGTACCCCAATGGCGCGCCTACTTTGGTCCGCCCCTGTATATCTTCCGTAAACCCGCTTTCGGTAACATAATCGGGGATAACAGTATGTTTGGCATTCGTGGCGGATGTGTGGAGATTGTAAGTAATATACCTTCCATCGGGACTAACGCGTACATTGCGAAGCGCCCGGTCTCCCGTATATATTTCCCGCGGCGATGATTTTACAGCCGCTCTTTTTTCATACAGATCCGCCACAGCTTTTTTATCCTTTCTTTCCTTTAATACCCTTAGCCATTCCAACTGGTCTTTTTTCAACCATTCTTCCTGCGTATTGCCCTTCAGTTTTTTATCCGCTGCAGGAGCGGCTCCTTCCAGGAAATTACTGAGCTGCTTTGTTACTCCCGTTCTTATATTCCAGGCGTACAGGTTCAAATCGCGCTGGTATACCACACAGCTATCACCAAATGCAAATACGGGATTGGATTCGGCAGCGGCTGTTTCGGTGACCTGTTTGGTTATGCCTCCTTTTACATCCGCCCAAAAAACATCGCCCTGCCTGGCATATACATATGCCGTGCCTGCACGATTGTACACAAGCTCATCGGCATACAGGATGCTGTTTTTAGAGGAGGTTTCCACTTTGGCAACAGCGCCGGCAGATATCGTATACCTGTATAGTGAGTCGGCCGGGAACTGATCGGGGTTCCAGTTAAAATACAGGATCTTACCATCGTGGCTCCAGTGGGGCTCCGAAGGAGAAGTGCCGATCCACCCGGGATCTCTCATTATTTTTTCAACAGTCAACGGGGCGAGCTGCTGTTGCGCTGAAACGATGTTGATGGATAATAATATACAAAGAAGAAGAAGAAGCCGGTAATTTTTCATGTTCCATATTTTAACTACAGCAAAATTCCCTGCAGGAAAATGTAAGCTACGGAAAAGTATATTACCAGTCCGGTTACATCAACAAGGGTGGCTACAAAAGGAGCGGAAGAAGTGGCAGGGTCGGCGCCCAGCTTTTTTAAAACCAGCGGCAGCATGGAACCGCTGAGCGTACCCCATAATACAACGCCTATCAGCGAACAACCTACTGTAAGCGCCACGGCCAATGAATGATCGCCATACACTTCAGGAAAGAAATGCGACCACACCTGTATCCTGAAAAAACCTATCAGCCCCAATACTGTTCCCAGCATCAGCCCCGATAATATTTCCCTTTTTAAAACCCTTAGCCAGTCTGTAAGATACACTTCACCCATTGCCATAGCCTGTATGATGAGTGTGGATGCCTGTGAGCCGCTGTTGCCGCCGCTGGAAATGATCAAAGGAACGAACAGCGCCAGTACGATCGCCTTGGCTATTTCATCTTCAAAATAAGTCATAGCGGTGGCGGTAAGCATTTCTCCTAAAAATAAAATGATCAGCCAGCCAACCCTTTTCCTGAAAAGCTTAAACAAAGGCATTTCAAGATAAGGTTCGTCAAGAGCTTCGGTACCGCCTATTTTCTGTATATTTTCTGTAAACTCTTCATTCGCCACCCACAACACATCGTCAATGGTTACTATACCCAGCAAAATATCATTGTCATCCACCACGGGAAGGGCTACCCTGTTGTTCATTTTAAAAATATGATTCGCTTCCTCCTGCGAATCATGCACGTTCAGGGCAATATACCTGCGGTCAATAATATCGGATATTATCCTGTCGGGCGCCGATAGTATCACGTCCTTGATCTTGAGGTCATCCACAAATTCGCCTTTTTCATTCACCACGTATATAACATCAATCGTTTCTATATGCTTGCCCTTTGTTCTCACTTCGTCCAGCACTTCAGCTATCGTCCAATCCTCGCGCACGGGTATATAATCCGGCGTCATCAGCCTGCCCACCGACCCTTCGGGATATCCCAGCAAAGCAAGCGTTATTTTCCGTTCTTCGGGGTTCAGCAGCTTGATCAATTCCCTTACCACGCCCGTAGGCAGCTCTTCTAAAAAAGCGGTGCGGTCATCCGCCGGCAGTTCATTCAGCAACTCCGCGGTTTTAATGGGTGGTAACGACTGTATAATTCTTTTTTGTTCCGGTACGTCCAGTATTTTAAAAGTACTTACAGCCCTGTGCGGAGACAATATGGAAATGATCTGCGTTTCGTACTCTTCGTTATCGCTTATCAGTTGCGCTACATCGCTTATATTCTGGTTATTCAGGAAATCCTGTACTACCAGTTTGTCATTGGAGGCGATCACTTCTTCAAATTGTTCCTGCAATGAAATTTCCTCCTGGTCGAAAGACATGTTTTTTATTTTGTTGTTGCAAATTTAAAAATAGCTTTGAGCTAATAAATCAATTGTAAACTCCTTAATATATGCTGCTACCTTTCCTGTACATTGATAGCACCAAAGATAAAGGACGGGGCGTTTTTACCCGTAAAAAAATAGCCGCAGGAACCCTTGTTGAAACAGCTCCTGTAATTGTAATGAGCGGAAAAGACAGGACGCTGCTCGACCAAACGCCGTTACATGATTATATTTTTATATGGGGACAGGAAAAAAACCAATGCTGCATGGCGTTGGGTTATATACCCATTTACAATCATTCTTACCGGAGTAACTGTGAATACTTTATGGATTACGATGAACAGATCATGTTTATCAAAACCGTAAGAGCCATTGATAAAGACGAAGAGCTGACCATTAATTATAACGGTAACTGGAACGACGCAGCAAAAGTATGGTTCGATGTAAACGAATGAATACCTCTTAGCTATATTTTTTCAATACATCCATTACCTGCCGGCGGTAATGCCCGCCAAAAAGCAACAGGTGTACCAGCAGCGGGTACAACTGGCAAAGCTCTGCCCTTTTTTTCCAGCCGGCAGCCAGCGGAAAATGGTATTGATAGGACGCGTAGAATTTTTGGTCGAAGCCTCCGAACAGCAGGCTCATTCCCATATCCATTTCCCGGTTACCATAATACACAGCCGGGTCAAAAATAGCTACATGCCCGTTAGCGCCGCAAATAAAATTTCCATTCCACAAATCGCCGTGCAGCAGGGCGGGTCTTTCACCAGGAAAAATATCTTCCAGGCGGCCGCATATGCTTTCGGCCGCTTCAACATGTTCTTTTTCCAGCAAGCCTTTTTCATTTGCCTTTATGGTAAGGGGCAAAATCCTTTCAGCCGCGTAAAACCCGCTCCACGACGCATGTTGTGCATTACTTTGAGGAAAGCGCCCTATAAAGTTGTTGTATGCAAATCCAAAAAGCTCGTGGCTGTTATAATGCAGCTTTGCCATGCCTTCGCCAAAATCTTCCCAAAAATCGCCGGCAGGTTCGCCGTGATCTACAAATTCAATAACCAGGAATATCTGTTGATGGAATTTGCCGTCAAACAAGGGACGCGGAACCTTTAAAGCGCCGGTATCCGCCAGGTATATCAATCCTCTTGCTTCTTTTTCAAACATATCAAGCCCAAACATAGCGGCATTCAGCTTTACAAAAAACCTGCCTTTACTGGTATCTACCATAAATGCCTGGTTTATATCGCCTCCCTGAACCGCCTCGCTGTAATGGATAGTAGTATGCGACGAAAAAAAATCGGTGAACCGTTGCTGCAAATGTTCAATTAAAGAAGTGTTTAACATAGTACCGGTTTTAGTTTGAAATATGTGTTTGAACAATGGCAAAAATACCCGGGTTTACCTCTCCTACCAAAAACACGCTGCCGCAAATAACCACCAGGTCGTTTGCATGAGCGCTCTGCAGGCAGCTTTGTAAAGCCGAATTTACATCTTCATAAGTATTCCCGGCAAGGCCTTTTTGAGCCGCCATTTGCGCCAGCAAATGTTCGGGCAGGGCTCTTGGTATTTGAGCTTTCGTAAAATAATAGCACGCCTCAGGCGGCAACAGCTCCAATACTTTCTCTACATCCTTATCCTTAACCATCCCGATAATGATATGAAGATCATGATAATTCATTAATTCTACCTGGGCAAGTACCTGCTTCATCCCGTCTTCATTATGAGCCACATCCATTACTACCAAAGGCTGCCGGTGAATAACATCCCACCTGCCCAGCAGGCCTGTTGTTTTTTTTACCTGTTTCAGTCCCTGCCGCAATGCTTCTTCCGGAATTTTCCAGCCCAGCCACCGAAGCTCATCAATGGCGGCCAATACCGTTACCAGGTTCTTTGACTGGTAAATACCGGTAAGATCGAGACTGATCGTTTTCTTTTCGTTGGTTGCGGTGTTTACAACCGATAAGGTAAGATCGTGATCTTTGTAATGGTATTCATCTACATATCTTTTTCTGTCGGCATACAGCAGCTTCGTATTTTTTTGCAAAGCAACCCGGGCAAATACAGCCTCTGTTAACACATGGCTTTCTCCTATAACCGCGGGAACTCCTTCCTTGATGATACCGGCTTTTTCAAAAGCTATTTGTTCAATGGTATCTCCCAGTATATTTACATGATCCAGTCCTATATTTGTTATTACACACAGCTCGGGAACAATTATATTGGTGCTGTCGAGCCTGCCGCCCAGCCCTGTTTCAATTACGGCGATGTCTACCTTACCCACCGAAAAATATTCAAACGCCAGCGCCACTGTTATTTCAAAAAAAGAAGGCGCTATCTCTTCTATAAAAGGTTTTACCTTTTCCACGAACTCAATAATAAAATCTTCGGATATCATTGTGCCGTTTATCCTGATCCGCTCCCTGAAATCTTTAAGATGCGGGGAGGTATACAAGCCCACTGTATAGCCTGCCGACTGGAGCACAGATGCCAGCATATGGCTGACAGATCCTTTGCCATTGGTTCCCGCTATGTGAATGGCTTTACATTTCCGGTGAGGATCGCCCAGGCGTTTGCACAACAGCTCAATATTGGTAAGGTCCTTCTTTATAGCTGCCGCGCCTATCCTGCTGAACATAGGCAATGCATTATACAGGTATCCGATAGTTTCCTGGTAGTTCATAAAGTTTCTGCTGAAAGGAATCTCCAAAATTATGCTTTAAAGCATTACGGGTTGCAAAGGATGATGGATTTGAAATTTGAAATCCGCCACGGCGGACAGGTTTGAGATTTGATGGCTGTTGCAGGTTGGGGGGTGGGTTGCAGGTTTCAGGTTATAGGTTCAGGTTTATAGTTTGGAGTTTGTGTTTCGGGTTTGTGGTTTGTGGTTTATAGTTACAACTACAAACAAAAAACCATAAACTATAAATTACTGACCGCCGATAGCTGAAAGCTCACTGCCCATTGCTGACAGCTGATAGCCCACAGCCGATAGCTCCCAGCTATATCGTACTGCTGAATAATTTAAGACGGAGAAAGGCATACATAATGCCATTTAACTGGCAGCGGATCAAACGCCTGATATCTTCCATAAGATGAGGCTCATTCAATACTTCCCTGTATACCCTGATCATTTTTTTCTCGCTATCCCTGCAAATTTGTAATATTTCTATCGTGCTTTGCGTGCCGTCTCCTTTCACATCGTCTAAAACCTGCGTGTGTGCGTCCTGGTCCTGGATCATATTATCATTACTTACATTTTCCACACCCAGTATCCGGATCTGGGAGAGCAATTCACTGGCATACTGGTTATTTTCCTGGGCAAGCAGGTTAATATTATCCCTTAGCTGCCTGTTTGAAATTTTTGCCGCCGCCTGGCTGTATTGATCTCTTTCGTTTTTCAGGGCCGCTAAAAGATACAGAAGCTTTTGAACGATGTAAACGGGCACTTTACAAGAGGTTGACTTGAGCATAAGATAGAATTTACATTAAAGTTAGAAATAGCGATTGTATTATGCAATGGAAAAAGATACCTTAACCAGATATAAACAATTGTTATACCACATATAAATTATGAACAGGGATTTAAAGTAGCTTTGACAATACTTTACCTTTATAAAAACTACTTGCATTACCATTGCGCGAAAAAAGGCGGGAGCCAGTGCAAAAATGCAATTGAAAAGCCCGGTATGAAACGCATTATAAAAAAATTCAGGATAGATAAACGCATTAAAGTAGGGTATGGATCTGCCTTTTTTTTATTGTTGATATCATATATACTTACCCTGGTGGTTAACAAAAAATCGGGCGCACAGTCGCGCCTGATCGGGCATACCAACTCCGTAATCAGCAAACTCGAAAGCTTTCAGTCGCTCATAAAAGATGCGGAACTGGGCTTCAGGGGATTTGTGCTTACAGGCGACAAAAAAATGCTGGAGCCCTATCACCAAAGCAGAACCCAGGCAGGCCCCCTCTTTTATGATCTGTTAAATGAAATAATGCCGGCGGCTGAGCAAAAGCACAGGCTGCAGAATGCAAAGGTATTAATGGAAGAAAATTTTTCACTAACAGCAAAAGCAATTGATGTATTTGAAAAAAATGGACGCACGATTACAGTGGAGCTGCAAAACCTCGAAAAGCAAGGACAGCTAAAGCAGGACCTGCTGAAAGAGGTTATAGAGAACATGCAGGAGTCGGAAAGAGAGCTGCTGGTTACACGAACAGATGAATTAGAAAACAGGTACAGCTTATTAAACAATATTGTTATAGTATCATTACTTTTTGCATTGCTGCTTTTTGTTTTTGGCTATTTTACGTATGTATCGGAAAACAGGGCAAGGCAAATTGCAAATGTACGTGCAGAGGAATACAGGCAGGAGCTGGAAGAAAGGATAAACGAACTTAACAAAGCCAACAAGGAATTAATGGAAATGCGAAGACTGGAAAAATTTACGGCTACCGGGCGTATTGCCCGAACGATCGCGCACGAAGTCAGGAACCCGCTCACAAATATAAATTTATCGGTAGATCAGCTAAAATCAGAAACGGATGCGGATGCTGAAACCCGCGATGCCTTTTATGAAATGATCTTACGGAACAGTCGCCGTATTAATACGCTTATCACCTCTTTACTGGACGCCACGAAGTTTACGGAGCTGAACGCGGAAAAAATTTCCATTAACGATCTGCTCGAAGAAGCTTTACTGCTGGCAGGAGACCGGTTAACCTTAAATAGCATTACTATTATAAAAAGCTTTAATAACGATATCTGTAAGGTTAACGTAGATAAAGAAAAACTAAAGATCGTATTCCTCAATATTATTGTAAATGCCATAGAAGCGATGGAGCCGGGCGAAGGAATACTAACCATCCACACATATGAACAAAACGGGAAGTGTGTGGTTACCATCAGCGATAACGGCTGCGGCATGGATGAGGAAACACTCAGTAAGCTTTTTGAACCCTATTACAGCAAAAAGGCAAAAGGAACCGGTTTGGGATTGACCAATGCAGAGAACATCATATTAAGTCATAAAGGAAGCATTCATGTAGAAAGCTCCCCGGGCAAGGGAACCACCTTTATTATTGCGCTTAATTTTGCATAAAAACGGGGCTGACCGAAAAGGTTCCATTTTTGCGCCATCGCAATCAACACCCTTTTAATCAGCCCCATAAAACCCCATTTTATATTGCTCATTACAGGCTTTCTATCCACTCCTTAACCTTGTCCTTCGACTGCCCCACCTTTTTTTGAATGCGCCCTAACAATTCCTCATCCTTGCCCTCTTCATACAACAGGTCGTCATCCGTAAGATCAGCGTATTGTTGCTTGATCTTTCCTTTTATTTCATTCCAGTTACCTTTCAGTTTTAATTTCCATGATTCCATAATGTTGAGTTTTTTAAATTAGTAATTAGTATTAAATGAATGTGGATAGCTTAACAAAAGTGGTTCGTCCTGCATTTTTCATGTTTTTTATTATAGCATCAGGCAGCGCCCCGTATAACTCTTAGCAAAACGGCGATGATGGCAATTACCAGTAAAATATGGATCAGTCCGGAGGCATGATAACCCAGAAATCCGATTGCCCAGGCAATAACCAGTATTACGGCTATAACGTATAGTAAGTTTCCCATGCTTGAAATGATTTAAGTAGGTTTAAAATAATAGGTAACCAGCATAAAATATATTGCCAAAATTCCTGCCATGCGTAACAAGGCTTCCATATGCTTATTTCATCGGGCTCCCCATGCTGTTCGTGCACTTTTTTCTACGATATGAGAAAAAACTTAACACATGCCGGTGGTTATTCATTAAAAATTTTACTGTACGCTGCCACTTACGCTGAGTAAAAATTTTCCCGATAAGAGAATTATAATCAGCAAAGCAAATAATAATAAGCATGTATATATCCAAATGCATTGGGCTGTACTTTGGCAGACTTTTTCGTTTATGTAGGCTGTTCTAAATTAAAAATGAGTAGAAAACACATATCTGGCTTACATATAAATATATGATCATAAAGTATAAAGAGCGCTATTCAATTAGTATAACAGCTTTTACCAGGACATTTGCAGCAACCTGCTTTTCAGTAATTTTTATAAATAAACTATAAATTGTAACTTTTACAAAATTCATCCGCATGAACAGGATTCTGATTATTGATGATGATATGGATATGTGCACATTGCTAAGCCGTTTTTTACAGCGCAAGAACTTTGAAACAGATATGGCGTATACGGGAAATTCGGGGATCGCAAAATTCAAGGAAAACCCGTTTGATATTGTTTTATGCGATTTCAGGCTTGGCGACAAGGAAGGATACGATGTGCTCCGCGAAATAAAATCTGTAAAACCCACCACCACTGTAATAATCATAACAGGCTATTCCGATATTAAAACGGCCGTTGATATCATTAAGCAAGGTGCTTTCGACTATATTACCAAGCCGTTGATACCGGATGAAGTGCTGAGTGTTATAAAAAAGTCGCAGGAACATTCCGGCGCCATAACCGATGCCGATGCAAAAGCCGGCGGTATTAAAAAGAAAACCGTAAGCGCCCTGCCTGATAATGAATACCTGGTAGGAAAAGATCCCCGCACCAAAGAGCTCTACAAGCAAATAAAGCTGGTAGCGCCTACTCCATACAGCATAATATTGTACGGCGAAAGCGGCACCGGTAAAGAAGTGATCGGCAAAACCATCCACCAGTACAGCGACCGCATGTCAAAACCATTTATTGCGCTGGATTGCGGCACATTATCCAAAGAGCTGGCGGGTAGTGAATTATTCGGGCACATGAAAGGCTCTTTTACCGGAGCCATTAACGATAAAGAGGGACATTTTGAGCTGGCCAATGGCGGAACCCTGTTCCTGGATGAGGTTGCTAACCTGCCCATTGATGTACAGGCTGCCCTGCTGCGTGTAATACAGGAAAGAAAATTCAAACGCGTTGGAGGCACCAAAGAAATGACCCTAGATATACGGATCATTGTTGCTTCTAACGAAAACTTACAGGAAGCATACCGCAAGGGCAGGTTCAGGGAAGACCTCTTCCACCGCTTCAATGAATTTTCCATTCACATACCTCCGCTCAGGGAAAGGAAAGAAGATATTCTTCCTTTCGCTGATTTTTTCCTTAAAAAAGCATGCGCGGAGCTTGGTAAGGAAATAGAAGGATTTGAAGATGAAGTACTGAAGCTCTTTATCCAGTATTCCTGGCCGGGCAATTTAAGGGAATTCAGGAATGTAATACGAAGAGCGGCATTGCTAACCGATACCCCGCTTATCAATACATCCGTGCTTCCTGTTGAAATTGTACAACCTGCGCCGCTCAACGATGCCGCGTCAATACAAACCGCTTCCTTTTCCGACCCCTTTAAGGAGCCGGACCTTAAAGGCGCCGCCTCGCAGGCAGAATATGAAACCATATTGAAAGTATTGAAGCAGGTAAACTATAATAAAACAAAAGCGGCCGTTATTCTTAAAATAGACAGGAAAACGCTGTATAACAAGATCAAGGATTATGAAACGCAGAAGCAAACACAATAAATCACTTACGCATTAATCCTTTTATATGGGCGATAATACAGCCATGACAACCTTAAGTGGAGTACTGAATGAATTGAAGAATAGAAACCAGGACAGGGAGTTTTACATGAAGGACGACCTGTTTACGCTGGATGATACGCATTTGTATGCACCCGGAGATTTAAAGATCATCAAAACCTACCGGTTCGAAGGAGATTCTAACCCGGATGATTCCTCCATTCTTTACCTGATTCAAACAAATGACGGCGAAACCGGTTTTGTTATAGACGCTTACGGCGTATACAGCAATTTCGAATCAGAAAAGCATAACCACTTTATCAGGCAGATCCCGGTAGAGCACCCGGAAGCATAATGTTTGTTCAGGGAGCGGCATACCCGGGTATTTCGCGCAAAGCAAGCAGCTCAGTTCCTGTACGTTCGTATCCAAAACAAAACGATCCATTCGTTACCACCAGGTACCGTACCGGTAAAGACATATTATACCGTAACACCTGGTCTATCGTTTTCGCTGTAACTTCTACCTCCATAGCCTTGCATTCCACTATCAGCTCCGGCAGCCCCAGCGTATTGTACACTACAATATCACAACGCCTGGTCAGTTCCCCCAGCTTTATTTCTTTTTCAACAGCAATCAGCGCCGAAGGATAATGCTTCCGCATCAACAGGTATTGAAGAAAATTTTGCCTTACCCATTCTTCCGGCGTAAGAGCTACCCATTGTTTCCTCACCACGTCAAAAATAAAGTCCTTGCCGTTTTCGTTCCTGATCTTATAAGGATAGGAGGGGTATTCTATTTTAATCATAACTGAAATGAATTTGCTAATTTAGACAAATAAAGAAGTATGCATACTAAAGAAGATATTGTAGAAAACTGGTTGCCGAGATATACGGGTGAAAAGCTGAAGAACTTTGGAAAATACATACTGCTTACCAATTTTAGCAATTATGTTTCAATGTTTGCTGCATGGAACAATGTAGCGATAGCGGGTAAGGATAAACCGATGCAATGCGCCACGGCAGAGGGCATAACGATCATTAATTTTGGAATGGGCAGCCCGGGAGCGGCTACTATTATGGACCTGCTTACTGCCATTGACCCCAAAGCCGTTTTATTTTTAGGTAAGTGCGGCGGACTTAAAAAAAGAAACAAGATCGGCGACCTGATCCTGCCGATCGCCGCCATAAGGGGAGAAGGTACTTCCAACGATTATTTTCCGCCTGAAGTACCGGCATTGCCGGCTTTCGCGCTGCAAAAAGCCACTTCTACCACTATACGCGACTACGGGGTAGACTACTGGACCGGAACCGTATACACCACCAACCGGAGAGTATGGGAGCATGATGAAGAGTTCAGGCTGTACTTACAAAAGATAAGAGCTTACGCTATTGATATGGAAACAGCCACTATTTTTTCCGTAGGCTTTTATAATAAGATCCCTACAGGAGCATTGCTGCTGGTAAGCGACCAGCCTATGATCCCCGAAGGAGTTAAAACCGAGGAGAGCGACAAAAAAGTAACCTCGGGCTATGTAGAAAACCATTTAAAGATCGGCATTGATTCATTAAAGCAACTGATCAACGATGGATTGACCGTTCGCCATTTAAGATTTTAAAATACCAATATGAAATTTTTTATACCGGGCATATTAATAATAATAGCTGCGTCCTGCACCAATACCAGCAAGCTAAGCGCTACAGGCTTAAAAGGGCGGCTGGCGGTGAGCGAATTATGCTCGCACTATATAGTAGAAGTTACCGGTGGAAGCATTGCGCCCGAAAAAACAGCCGCTAACTGGACCGACGACAAAAGAAAAGCTACCTATGCCATTGCCTTTACCGTAGCCAACAGGTGCTCTTTTGCAAAAGCGGGGCTGGCAGAGGGAGACGAATTTAGCTTTTCGGTAGATGAAACCAACCAGCCGGAAACCTGCGCTGTTTGCATGGCCTACTACCCCACTCCATCGCAAACACTGGCCATCACCAATATTCAAAAACTTGCAAAAAATAAATAACGCACTACCGCTTTTATCTGTTCAAAACCTTTGTGTTGATTTTTCAACACATAACGGAGCCTTCCGGGCTTTGCATGCTGTTTCTTTTACCATCCGCCAGGGAGAAACAGTAGCGGTGGTGGGGGAATCCGGGTCAGGCAAGTCTGTAACCTCTTTATCCATACTGCAACTGCTGCCGGCCCCTCCGGCAAAATACGTGGAAGGCTCTATCCTGTTTTCTCCAAACGGGGAACAACAGGTTGACTTATTGAAGCTATCGCCTGCAGACATAAGAAATATCCGGGGAGATCAAATATCAATGATCTTCCAGGAACCAATGACCTCCCTTAATCCTTTATATACCTGTGGCAACCAGGTAATGGAAGCCATAACACAGCACCGGCAAATATCCCCGCGGGCAGCCAGGCAAAAAACCATTGAGCTGTTTGAAAAAGTGCAGTTGCCCGACCCTTTGGCCATATTCGGGCGCTACCCGCACCAGTTGAGCGGCGGACAAAAGCAACGGGTGATGATAGCCATGGCTATGAGCTGTGAGCCATTGCTGCTGATAGCCGATGAGCCTACCACCGCGTTAGATGTAACAGTACAGCAAAATATACTCCGGCTTATTAAACAGCTCCGGCAGGAAAAACAGATGGGCGTGATCTTTATAAGCCATGATCTTGGGCTGGTGGCCGATATTGCAGACAGGGTGATAGTAATGTATAAGGGAAAAATTGTGGAACAGGGCGATATAATAACCATCTTTAAAAAGCCCGCTCATCCTTATACCAGGGCATTGCTCAACTGCCGCCCCGCCCTTCATCCAAAACATGAAAGACTGCCGGTAGTAAGCGATTTTATGGACACCGGCAGCGATGGGGAAATAGTGGAAAAAATAAAACCTCCGGTAACGAATACCGGTGCAGGCAGCTCTTTACATGCCTCTTCCCCTGCTTCCGGAGCTCCGCTCATTAAAGCCGAACATGTTAAAGTATGGTTTCCCAAAGAGCAGCGTTTATGGGGCGGACAACAACAGTATATTAAAGCCGTAGATGATGTTTCCTTTGAAATATATAAAGGCGAAACCGTTGGACTGGTGGGAGAATCGGGCTGTGGAAAAACAACACTGGGGCGTAGCCTGCTGCAGCTCATACAACCAACTTCCGGGCAGGTATATTTTAAAGGAACCGGTATCACTTCTTTCAACCCCAAACAACTGGCCGCATTAAGAAAGGAAATACAGATCATTTTCCAGGATCCTTATTCTTCTCTCAATCCCCGGCTTACCATAGGCAGCGCCATTATGGAGGCGATGCAGGTACATAACATAGGCCTGAACGACCAGGATCGCCGCGAAAGAACAATCCTGCTGCTGCAGAAAGTTGATCTGAAACCCGAACATTTTACAAGATACCCCCATGAGTTCAGCGGGGGACAAAGGCAAAGGATCGGTATAGCCAGGGCATTGGCCCTCCATCCATCTTTTGTGGTGTGCGATGAATCGGTTTCCGCCCTTGACATGAGCGTGCAGGCGCAGGTATTGAATATGCTGAACGACCTGAAAAAGGAATTTGGCTTTGCCGCTCTTTTTATTTCGCACGATCTTTCGGTGGTGCGTTATATAAGCGACCGGATACTGGTAATGTACAAAGGCAAAATTGTAGAGACCGGGAAGGCGGATGAAATTTATATCGCTCCCCGGCATGAATACACCCGCAAGCTGATAGCCGCGGTACCTGCAATAGTATGATCATCATAAAATATTAAAAAACAATAATACGTTTACGGGTAAGTCCCGGCCGAACGTCCCCTCCTGCAGAAAATACCCGGGCTTCCATCTGCACGCATTTCGGCTAAATAATTAATTTTTAGATATTCATTATTACGTAACTTTGCACGCTGTAAAAAGCAGCCTTTACATGAAACCTGGTGCCGTAAGATCAGGTTCAGGAATCCGGTTCGATATTTCCCACCTGTACTTGTGGTATAGTTTCATGTGACTGTATAAAATAATAAATACTCAAATGAAGCTATCTCAATTCCGTTTCGACCTTCCCCTGAACCTCATTGCTCAACATCCGGCTAAAAAAAGGGAAGACGCCCGGATGATGGTTGTACACCGCCACACCGGCAATATTGAAAACAAGTACTTCAGAGACATTTTAGATTATTTTGATGATAAGGATGTTTTTGTAGTAAATAATACAAAGGTATTTCCCGCGCGTATGTACGGCCGTAAGGAAAAGACCGGCGCTAAAATTGAAGTTTTTTTACTTCGTGAACTGAACCACCAGAATAAATTGTGGGATGTAATTGTAGACCCTGCCCGTAAAATAAGAGTAGGCAATAAATTATATTTCGGGGAAGCGGAAGACCTGGTAGCGGAAGTAATAGACAATACTACATCGCGTGGCAGAACCATCCGCTTTTTGTTCGACGGTACCGATGAGGAATTTAAGCAGGTGCTTAACAACCTGGGAGAAACTCCCCTGCCCAAGTACATTAAGCGCAAGCCCGATGAAGAAGACAGGGAACGCTATCAAACGGTATATGCCAAGCACGAAGGAGCCGTTGCCGCCCCAACTGCCGGACTGCACTTTAGCATTGAGCTGATAAAAAGGCTGGAGATCAAAGGTATACGCTTTGCCGAAGTAACCCTGCATACGGGACTGGGCACTTTCCGCCCTATTGAAGTAGAAGACCTGAGCAAGCACAAAATGGACGCGGAATACTACCGCATTGAAGAAAAAGCCTGCGCCATTGTAAACAAAGCGCGCCTTACGAATAAAAGAATATGCTCGGTGGGTACCACCACCATGAGGGCCCTGGAGTCTTCGTTTACGGCAGAGAAATTATTAAAACCTTCAGAAGGCTGGACGAATACTTTTATTCACCCTCCTTACAATTTCTCCATTGCCGATTCGCTGATCACCAACTTTCATTTGCCCAAAACCAGCCTGCTGATAATGACCTGCGCTTTTGCCGGTTACGATCTTGCTGTGGAGGCTTATAAAAAAGCGATAAAAGACAAGTACCGTTTCTTCAGCTATGGCGATGCCATGCTGGTTATCTGATCTCTGTACTGTTTTTGCATCAGCAGGGCTTACCCATGTAGTCAACATGTACCGGCGAAAAGTTCGTTGAACATCCTTTTCCCGGTTACAGGTACCGGGTTTATTGTTTGTTTCACAAACCTGGAACCTGCAACCTGTAATTTCCTGTTTGTTAAAGTGCCGCTGTAGCCAGGGTTTGATGAAACAACGCGATCTCAACTCTCCTGTTCAGGGAACGCCCTTCCACCGTATCATTGTCCGCTACCGGATCGGCCATACCGTTGGCGGATATCACAATGCGCTTTTCATCCACACCCAGCTCCACCAGGTAACGTTGAATATTGATAGCCCTCATTAACGAAAGCTGTTCATTATAATCGGCGTTACCCACATTGTCTGTAAAACCGGCTATGCTCACTTTCAGCGATTCATCAAATATTAAATAATCGGCGTAGCGAAGAATAGTATTAAACTCCTCTGTTTTAATGGAAGCAAAGTTGTTGTTATCAAACATCACTGAATTAATAGCTTCATAATTACCCGACTCTTTAATAGAACGATGTAACGACGATGCAAACCGGTTCACCTTTTTTGACTGGCGAAGCGAAAATTTGGTAGCCTTGCCGCTTTGCTGTTTTACGACGCTGGTTTTTTTAGCGCTTACGGCTAAAACGGTTGCCGGTTGATCTTTTATCTCCTTCACGCTTCTCAGGATTTCGGCAGTGTCGGTAAAAAGCTGGTCCTGCGCTAATGCGCCGGCAAGTGTGGTTTTTCCTGTATGTTCAACAGGTAAAGCAACATCCCTTGTTACAAAACGGTCAATCTGATAGGATATAAGGATAATACTGGCGATGATGAATACAGTTTTCATAAAGTTACTTTTAAGATTGTGAACTATTAGTATTATCCCCGAAGGGTACCGTAAAATTACGTTCATATTCTAAGAGAAACCTCATTCATTCGATTAAAAAGAAACACTTAGCGGCTTTTTTAGCAAACCTCAACAATATTAAAACCAATGTGCAAACATGAATTGAGAAATGTTAAGCGGGGAGCTGGTAGCTGGAGGCTGTCGGCTATCAGCTATCGGCTATCAGCTATCAGCTATGGGCTGTGGGCGGAGGGTGAAAGGTATAGGGTATAGGGTTGTGAATTTTTATGTACTTAGCTATTGTAATGCTATTAAGCTGCAGTGGCGTCGCACTCTTCTACCACATCACAATATTCAGCATTATATTCGCGGCGCCCCGATTTTCACTTTTTATTACCCTGTTGTTTTTTAACTGCTCAAAACAAGGGCAGCACTAACTTCAAAACATTGCCATTTCGTTTTGCTGGTCAAGTAACGCCTAAGCACCGGTAATATATGCTGATAACCTCTATCCAAAATTTCCGGCAGTTCACAGCATTCACACCGGAAAAAATATTACATTTGGATCATAACAATAAAAGATTAGTTGATCAAAAGGCTGGAGAAATTATTGGAGAAAAAGTAACCTGTACAATAACTACTATTGCTAATACGTCACTGAAAAAAATATATCATGTCCACCACCACAAATATATATCTGCCACTACAGTTTAACCAACTGGTTGAGCTGGTTAAAACATTACCCAAAAAAGAAAAACAACAATTAGCAGATATGCTCCTCAACGATGAACAGGCTTTTGATGTTCCGGAAACTCAAAAACAGTTTGTACGGAGCAGCATCAAAAAATACAAGGCACGTCCCGAACTGCTTATTGATGAAAAAGATGCCTGGAAAATAATTGATGAAGAATGACCTATAAAGTTGCATACACCCGTGCTGCTATTGAGCATATTAAAAATATTGCAGACTGGTACAACAGGCAACAAAAGGGCTTAGGCACAAGGTTCAAAACAGCGCTTAAAGCCGAAATTAAAATCATTCAAAAAGGCCCCTTCTCCAGATCGTTCCGCTATGATGGAGTACGATTTGCCGTAGTGAAAAAATTTCCGTACGCAGCACATTACACCGTTACAGAAGAAAAAAAACAAATTATCATACATGCTGTTTTTGCGTTCAGCGAAAATCCAAAAAAATGGAATGATTAAAAACGCATGTATTACATGCACCAGCCAATCCCAAAACTAAAATAACTTTATAATCGTATTATGATAATATCTTTACAATGAAAAAGCCGCCAATCACTCAGCGGCTTTTCACTTTTAACTACCTGGCTGTTTTTTACCCGGCTTTTTTGTTACCGGTTGCTTTTTTGTATAGGTATAGGGGTTATTGATTGCACTTTGGTTAGGGTCTGGTGGTATATAGCGACCTATTCGCGGATCGTATATACGCATACCATAGTCCTGCATCATCTTCGATTTACCCGTTGTATCCATCATCTGTTTGTAGGTTATCCTGCCGCCATATTTATCTAACAACGCTTTATATAAGCTGTCTGTCTGTGACCTGGTTGCTGAACTATCACTTTGCGTTTGCTGCGCTGCGGCTGTTATACTTACCAGCACCACACTCATTAGGATAAGCTTTTGCATATTAGTTAAAGGTTGGTTTGTTTATTAATATTTTTTACACAAGTAACGCCTCAGCACCAGTGTGGCTCTGCTTCTTGCATGGCTACCAGGCCGGCGCTGGTGGGAGTACACTAGTGAATTTCAAGAAAATCATAATTATTAATTATAGCTTCGATTGCACCTAAACCGGTGGAAGCAATTTTACAAACGTAATTATCATAACCTCCATATACCGAACCATCAGAAGCCATCATGAGAACCATATAATCTCTATATGCAGAACCAATCAAGCATAAAGATTTTCCAATTCTTTCTCCATAATTTCCGTTTATTTTTTCAGGAGCATCTAGATGAGTTGCTTTTTCAAAGCAAAAATCAATATCATCATTCTGAATCCCATTTCTAAGATTTACGAAATATATATTCGTATTAATGAACTTAATTAAAAAATCGATCACACACTCAAATACAGGATAACCTTCATTCTCAATCAAAATGGCAATTTCTTCTCTGTTTAATGTATTGTTTTCTTGCCAACCACTCTCCGCCAATGCAACCATTATCGTTTTATTTGTATTCATGAATATCCTTTTTATTTATCACTTGTTTTTTTTACATCCTTGGTTGTAACCTTACAATTCTCACATCTTTGAAAATCCGAAAGGGCTCCTGTTTTGCTATCAATCTTGATGGTATGCATTTCCAAGTTAGCAGTATTTGCTTTACCTAAGCACCGGTCTGGCTCTGCTATCTGCACGGCTACCAGACCGGCGCTAGTAGGAAATCTACCTATCACTAACTCTGGAACATTACCTGGGTAATTCTTTGTAGTTCAAATCGTTAATTACTAAATCCTTACTAAGTTTTCCACCCTGATTTAGCACTTTATTATATAAAGCAACTATTCGCTGATTAACAAAACGTATTTCCGATTGATCTTGATCGATTAATGCCAATAGTAACTCATAAGTGACCTCATCATTCTTCCTCAAAAAAACTTCAACAGCACTACAAATCGCTTCATTAGCAGTCTCATCATACAATACTTTTATGCATTTAGCAATAAAAAAAGCCTTACCCGGTAAGTTCAGCAAAATATAAAATAGAAAATATTTTATATTATCATAATCATCTTCTTTTAATCGATAATCAATTAAAGTTTTGTCATAAAAGAGTATTCTATAATCTGATTCTTCCTTTTCCTCATATCTATTCATTGTAAACCTCTCTACTACAAGTCTTAAATCAGATAACGCTCTCATACTTGTTTCATCGTTGACTGATTCGATTCTTTCAATTAGTGATTTAATAACTTCATCCATAAATGACTAGTATTTAAAATTCTCGCCACGTTGAACCTCTACATCTACTCTATACTGCTTGCCCTTGGTTCTCCGCAGAGTCTCAACTCTGAGCCTTTTGTGCGTGAGCTGGACTCTGCGAGGCATTATCATCGTCTTTGTTTCGTCAAATCTACATCCTGCAACAACATGTAGTTACAAACACCATATACGCTCTGCTCACCGGTAATATAATATTTAGCAGAACTGTGTATATAATCTTCTGGTTGCGTCACAAGCGGAGGATTCCAGCGACATGGATTCATATGTATGTAATGCAATTTTTGTTCAATAAACCCAACACTTATACATTCTTTATGGTCAAATGATGGCTCAAATACTTCATGATTTTTATTACGTGCTTTATCTGTGTTGTTCACCCATTGCTCTAATTGCACCAATATATTATGATGATTTTGCCGCTCCAGTTGTGATACCAGTTCATATACTCCGCCCGGATGATGGATCGGACGGGCATAAAGCGTTTGCCATTACCCACTATGGTATTAATAGATTTACCGGTATTTATAAAACCTATTATTGTATGAACATGATTGGGCATTATTACATACCCAACAATATAATGACCTTGTAACTTTAGATAATCAAACCAATTGTATATTACATAATAGCTATTTGTGATAGAGAAAAGATGCAACCACCTGGCACAGGTAAATGTGATGGAGTATATTCCAAATGGTTCTGATATTTGGCGGCGTACCGGCATAGGCTAACACTAAGATAAGGCAATATTACCTTAAACCAATACGCGTTCTCTCCGCCTACCGCAGCGTCGCCTGCCAACGCACAGGCTAAACGCGGCAGACACTGCGGAGAAATTTCACTCTGTGGAGAACTAAACTATCAGTGCTATACAGTGTCAAACCATTTCTCGCTAACATGAAATGTCATTCCTGAACTATTTTCCTCACTAATTAAAATACCTTTTTTTTCTAAATTCTGTAATATTTCGTACACGGTTTCGACAGATACCTTTACTTCAACATATTCATTATAAAATTTCGAGAACTTCCAAGGTGATAATAAGATTTTATTAGCGTCATTAGCAACGTCATAATCTATACTAAATTTTTCCCATTCTATAGTGCAGCCTCTTCCGTGAAAGCGATATTTTACATTTTTACCATTACAAAAAATGTGTCCATTCATCGGAATTGACTCTTCTCTTTTCAAATGTGGATAGCAAAATGTACCGAAATTGGCTTTTAAACACTCCTCAAATGATTTGATAATTGCTACAAATGTGTATAGAGCTTTTTGATCATTATCCATTAAATTATTCTTTGATAGTTTGAGTAAAGGCACCTTCAGCTATATCTTTCATTTTTTGCCCATATTCTTTAGTAGCATCCTCAATAGACATCATATAAATGCTTGCGCTACCCTCGCCAAGTTCAGACAATGCAGAAAGCCTATTGTGGCCATTTAATATGTATGTTTGACCTCCATAAATTACTGCATCTATTCGTTCAGACCACAAAAACTTATCTCCGCTTTTAATTAAATTCTTGAAGAGTTCAGTCGATTGTGCGCCAGCTTCTGTTGAAATAAATTTTCCTATTTGACTTGCAGTGAAACTTTCAAGTTTACTTAAAGCCGCACCTTGCATTCCAATCGCACCACTCTCATCTTAAAATTCAGCTCCAATCCTGCCTGCTGTTCCAATTGCCGGTCCGTATTTATAAAAATTCAGCGCGGTCTTTGCTGCAATATTCAAAGCATAGCTTTGTACCACTCCATATGCACTTCCAACTCCTTCAAGCGATATTGGTGCCCCAAATGCTCCTGCTAACGTTAATGCAGAAGCAGCAGACAAATTACCAGCTAATTCAGCATCATGCATATTCGGGCGATTCCAAGTAAAACTTACAACTCGTCCGGGCTGCAATGCTTCTCCTTGCTCATTAATTTCTTGTGACCAATAAAGCGGTTTATCTGCTGTAGCAGCTTCATAAACGCGATATAGCTTGTTATCTATATCCCTGACATTGTATTTCTCAATAACCCCTGTATAAACAGTCTTACCTGCATCATTGGTAATATTAACATTGTAGCCGATTTGACCTGCAGGATTTCCCAGATAAGTAGCTGTTGCACCTTTATATTGGGAATGTACCCATTTGAAATGAAACCCTTTGGGCTCTAATCCATCCAGGTCTACAGCATAAATGGGATTGTTACCGGCATAATGATAGGGAGAATAGAATGGGTAATAATGTGTAATGGGATCAACACTCAAAAACCTTCCCAGCCTCGGTTCATATACACGGTTGCCGTAGTCCAGCTCATTGTAAGGTCCGTTCACTTCGCTGTCGCTTTCCTTGCCATTGAACCCGTAGCGGTATTTCTGCCAGTGGTTGTTATAGGCTCTGCCAGGTAGGGTCATGCCGAAAGGTGAGTAGTCCGCAGCCGTCATTACATCGGCTTTGTAGCTGGCTATTACAGAAGGATTGCCCGATACCGGTACCGGCTCGCGTTTGTCCGTTACCGTAAGCATTACATTGCCCAAATGGTTGGCAATTTCAAAGAACTTGTTACCCCTGGTAAAGTTAATCAAATAAGTGTCTCCCAACTGGTTTATGTTTTCAGCAGTATGTTTGGGCTGGTCTGCATCCAGGTTGCGGTTAATAGGTGGCTATCAGCTATCAGCTTTGAGCTATCAGCTTTGGAGTAGAAGGTATAAGGTATGGGGTTATAAAGTGTACGTACTTAGTTATGAAAAAGCCGCCAATCACTCAGCGGCTTTTCACGTTTAACTACCCGGCTACTTTTTTTCTTACTTAACCTCTCAAAATCTACCTATCACTAACTCTGGAACATTACCCGAGGGGTGGTTTACAGCCTCCGCTTGCACAGCGACTATGGTAGACCTGCTACCATCTTCTATACAACTTCCACGGCACACCCGGCGCTAGTGGGAGAATATTTTAAAAATAATTCCGACATTTAATGCAGCCATTAGTAACACAACCAAAGCCATCGTTATTATTTTTAACGTAAGATTTTTATGCGGATTAATGATCGCCTCGGATGGAGCTTCGAATTTATAACATACGTCTACACTTGAGTTAAGACGAACCTTTGTAAAACTAAAATCATCTGATTTAATTTCACACTTCATATTTTTATCTTCTACAAAAAATTCTACAACAGGCGCATACATCTTGTGCTGATCTAAATCTAGTTCAGTTGTATACCCGACCACTGTTCCTTTTACCAATTTACCCTCTTTTAAAAAATTTCGTATACTATTAACGTTTACGAGTAGTTTTTTAAAAATTGCCCTGTACACAACAATATTCATCAACACTAACACTAATAGGCTAAAATAATTTGAAGACATAATGTTTAGCTATTGTTTTATAAAGAAGTTTTTATAGTGAAATCTTAGTCCAAAATTTAGTTCAACACTATATGAAGTATTTACAAAAGGAAGCTTTAAATCCAATGGAGATTCTATAACTCCTCTAGCACCAATCGTTACATTATTAATATTAACTTTTGTGATATCCTTATCCGCAATATCCAATTGTACCTTTCCAAATCTTGGACTTGATAGAAAAGGCATAGTTATTAATGTTCTTGCAGAAACAAGATCTCCATTTATGAAGTCCGCTCGTCCAGGCATTGAACGAATATCTACAAAATTTTTAACCCCTAGATTATAATAGCTATCTAATGGACCAATACCTGTTGTCTGAAAACCTGACCCTTCTTGGTAGCTTCCTTGTATTCCAAAAGGAATAACCATTTTTCCTACATCTCCTTTTTTTTGAACCGTTGTTTTAGCTTGGACGCCGATATAAGCTTCTGGTTTTGAAAATGGATTTATATATTTCCAAAAAGCTTTAGCTATATCCACTCCACTCCTGTAATCTCTGGCTCCTCTGCAATAGTTGTAAGGTATTGCGAACCGGAATTTCCGGCATCGTCCTTATACCCTAAAAAATCTAAACTATTAGTATCCCATCTAGCCTGAAATGTTTTACCATTGGCAGAAAAACTTCTAAGCTGCCCCGGTTTTACAGAAACATTCTTACCTCCAACCTGATAAGTAGCTTCAGCCTTATAAGTTTCAAAAGTAGCGTTAGTAGGCAATACAAGGCGAATAAGATCATTTCCTGCCGCCGGAAGTATTGTATCTCCATATGGATCACTATTATAAATCGGACTATTATTAAATGCAGCATAGGGGCTTATGCCTACGGTCGGCTTGGGATCAACGTTCCACCTCCTTCCCACTCTTGGTTCATACTGCCAGAATTCGGCGTTGTAGCTGTTATAAGGACCATTAACCTCATGATCTGCCTCCTGCCCGTTAAATCCGTACCGGTATTTCTGCCAGTGGTTGTTATAGGCTCTGCCAGGTAAGGTCATGCCGAAGGGTGAATAGTCCGCAGCCGTCATTACATCGGCTTTGTAGCTGGCTATTACAGAAGGATTACCCGATACCGGTACCGGTTCTCGCTTGTCCGTTACGGTAAGCATTACATTGCCCAGGTGGTTCGTTTGTTTCCGTGTGCATATTTATTGTTTTTTGCCACGGCGAATGCTACACTGCGTTACGCATTTCAAAGAGCTTGTTACCTCTTGTAAAGTTAATCAAATAAGTGTCTCCCAACTGGTTTATGTTTTCAGCAGTATGTTTGGGCTGGTCTGCATCCAGGTTGTGGTTAATAGGTAGCTGTCAGCTATCAGCTATCAGCTTTGGGCGTAGGGAGTAAGGTATAGGGTTGTGAATTTTTATGTACTTAGCTGTTGTAATGCTATTATACACCCGTTGCCACGCTCGCTTGTACGATAGTAATTCTATTGAGCTTTACTCCTCGGTAAAATCATTATAAATGATTGCCAGTCTGCTGGTATTGTAGAAGGTTTAAGATTGCTGTACTGTATCACTAACTCTGGAACACGATACTACAGCGTTTAGCATATTTTTACTCTTATAAGCCTTAAAATTAAAAGAGACGGATATACCATCCATCTCTTTTAACCTGTGCCATGATTTGATGATACTCCTATCCTTTGCTATTGTTTCTCTTCTTTTTCTTTTTTTCAATAAGATCTTTCATATAAGCATCCAAATCTATAGCAGTTCTTTTCTCATAATTTTTAATAACTTCCTGCAGATTAAAAAACTCCCAAAATTGACACTGCCTTTTTCGATTCTTTTCTAAAGATGAATCATCCGACAAGTCAAACAGTTTAAGTAACACATATTCTCCCTCTTGAGTTTTGATAAATTCAGAACCACTAAATTTCAGAATATCTCGCCAAGGAATAAATTCATTAAACTTATTTCCGAACCACATTATAGGTGCAGCAATAAACTCCAGCCCATTGATACGTTCTTTTCGTCCACAATTACGAGAAACATCTACAATTAAATTATCAAATTGATCTTTTGTTGTTACAATATTTTTTTTACCTACCACATTCTTTATGTATTCTATGTTAGTAGCACTTTCATTATATGCATCATCCATATTATAACAAGCACCATAAATGAAGTTTTCAGACGACAATAGCGTAACAAAGTCGTTAGTTTCAATCAAAAACTCAAAGCACACATTGCACCAAGTCAGGTTTGATATATTATAGTTTCGATCAACTTCAAAATATGCCCAACAATTAATCGAGCTATTAATACTAGGTTCTGACATTATCCTAACAGAAGTTTCCCCATTTTCAATCCATTCAATCAATTTATTTAAGTCATATTGGATTTCAATTGCTCCCGCCTTAAGATAATTTGGCTTAAATCCGAGGTTACGTACTTGAAATGCCAAAAGGCTTGATACTTGTAACGTATCATGCCCCTGGAAAAAGAGTGAACAAATAAATTTTTTCATTTTAGTATTCTTATTTCACCTCTGTTATTTCAAAAGATGACCTTAGATTATAATCTTTGATGTATTGCTCTAGCTTATTTCTTAATCCTTGTATTTGGTCAGAAGTATATCTCCCCTCTTCAACATAAACCTGCAGGATTCGATTTTTGAAGGGTCCTTCTACCTTACTACTTAAATTATCCAGCTTTTTATACAAACCGCTAAGATTCATACTTTTTGAATTAGTGGTAGTAACGTCTACAATAGTACTTGTCGCTGTACTATATAAATCGTAGTATGGGTTCTGAAAACCCAACTCTTTATTAATATTATTAAATCCTTTATATGTAGTTTCAGCTGCATATTCCTCTGCAACTCCTCTATCAACGATAGCAGGTGAAAACATTCTTCCTACCGAGGGAAGGCTTTTTTTCTCGAAACTTGATAGAAATTTTGAGAAAAATCCTATCCCTTGCTCTTCAGCAGCTGCACTTGGCATGAATAAGGAAAAAGCAGTTACGCCATTATCAGTCCTCGGTTTTTCACCTTCCATACCATGAGATCTATGAACGTTTCCACCGATATTATAAATATAATCTGCTTGTCTTGCACTTGAAGTTAGCTGTTGTGGTAAAGTATACAAACTGTTAGCAATATCATATGTAACATTATCGATGATATTGTGTGAGTCCCTCCACTTTTGAGTAAAAGTCTTTGCGGGTGCTGGACCTATTGTTACAGAAGCATTACTTTTTGCATATGCAAGTTGTAATTCCGCCTGTCTTTGCAAAGCAAATCTTCTTGTAGTCATCCAATCTTCTTCCAGCCCATCTAAATCACTAACCCATACTGGTTTATTCCCTGCATAAGAATACGGAGTATAAAAAGGATATTTACTCGCCAGCGGATCCACACTGAAAAATCTTCCCAGCCTCGGCTCGTATACACGGAAGCCGTAGTCCAGCTCATTATAAGGTCCGTTCACTTCGCTGTCGCTTTCCTTGCCATTGAACCCGTAGCGGTATTTCTGCCAGTGGTTGTTATAGGCTCTGCCAGGTAAGGTCATGCCGAAGGGCGAGTAATCCGCAGCCGTCATTACATCGGCTTTGTAGCTGGCTATTACAGATGGGTTGCCCGATACAGGTACCGGCTCTCGCTTGTCCGTTACCGTAAGCATTACATTGCCCAGGTGGTTCGTTTGTTGCCGTGTACATGTTTATTGTTTTTTGCCACGGCGAATGCTACACTGCGTTACGC
>JAHBTJ010000015.1 GCA_019638595.1 Chitinophagaceae bacterium | reverse complement strand
GCCGGTAAGGCGCTGCAACCTTAATTCAAGTATTGCTTTGGCCTGAATTTCATCTAATCCCCAGCCTGCATTAATAAGGTTTTCTTTGGCAACCTCAGGAGTAGCAGAGTTGCGGATAAGTGAAATCACCTCGTCAAGATGATCGAGTGCTATAAGATAACCCTGTAAGATATGCGCTTTTTTCTGTGCTTCCCTCAGCTCATACTGCGTTCTTCTTACCACTACCTCATGACTGAATTCAATGAATTCACTGATAAGATCCCTTAGGTTAAGGATCTTGGGGCGGCCTTTTACAATAGCTACATTGTTGATGCCGTAAGAAGTCTGTAATTCTGTATGCTTGTACAGATGATTGATCACTACATTGGCAATGGCATCTCTTTTCAAGTCTACCACAATACGGGTTCCTTCTTTTTCGGTAGACTCGTTGTTTACATGGGCAATGCCATCAATTATTTTTTCATTTACCAGCTCGCCGATCCGGTTGGTAAGCACATCGCGGCTCACCTGGTAAGGAACAGACGTGATGATGATCTGCTCCCTGCCGCTGGGTTTGGTATCTACATGCACTTTGCCGCGCAGTACTACCCTGCCACGGCCGGAATGCATAGCGGCGCGAACACCTTCATAACCATAAATAATGCCGCCGGTAGGAAAATCAGGGGCTTTTACATGCTTTATCAGTTCATCAATCGTTATTTCCCTGTTATCAATACAGGCAATGCAGCCATCAATTACCTCGCTGAGGTTATGCGGCATCATATTGGTAGCCATCCCTACCGCAATGCCGCTTGAACCGTTCACCAGCAACTGGGGGATGCGTGTGGGAAGGATCGTCGGCTCTTTTTCCGAGTCGTCAAAATTGAGCTGGAAGTCTACGGTATCTTTTTCAATATCGTCCAGCATATGCTCAGCCAAACGCTGCAGGCGGGCTTCTGTATAACGCATAGCCGCCGGGTCGTCGCCGTCCTGGTTACCGAAATTCCCTTGTTTGTCTATCAGCGTATAGCGCATGTTCCATTCCTGTGCCATATGCACCATTGCATCATATACCGAGCTGTCGCCGTGGGGATGGTATTTGCCCAGCACTTCGCCCACCACACGAGCCGATTTTTTAAACGGCTTGTTGTAATTGAGACCCAGTTCATTCATTGCAAACAGGATCCGCCGGTGTACAGGCTTCAGCCCGTCCCGTACGTCAGGCAGGGCACGGCCTACGATTACACTCATCGAATAATCGATGTAGGCCTTTTTCATCTGTTCCTCAATGTTGATCTGGATAATGCGGTTGCTGTCGTTGGTTTCCGGGGGCGTTAAATTATCTTCCATAGCTGTTTTCTCTTCTTATTTCTTTACTTTTTACTGCATTTTAAAAATACCTGCAAATGTACCGCTTTTACAGGGCTTTTCCTGTAAAAGATAAGGGTTTATACCGCCTTTTTTTCCACGAATGTGCATAGCTTTTGCAGGCAGGCAACAAAATAAGGCTACCGTATCTGTACAGGATACCCCGCTCAACTGATCCTGCCGGAATAACCGGGAAATCACTTACATTGCTGTATGGAAGATCAAAAGCCGGTGAAGAAAATTTTATTGCTCGGCGCTGGTAAATCCGCCACCGCTCTTATTGAATATTTGAAAAAGAAATGCCTTGCATACAACTGGTTTTTAACCGTTGCAGACCACAACCTGGAGCTGGCACAAAGCAAGCTGGGAAAAGCGCCTAACACCACTTCCGCCGTAATAGACGTTAACGATGCGGAACAAAGAAAAACTTTTATCCAGCAGGCAGATATCGTTATTTCGATGCTACCCGCGTCGCTGCATTTTTTAGTGGCGCAAACCTGCATCCGGGCGGGCAGGCATTTGCTTACCGCTTCGTATATTGATCCTGCCATCCACGCGTTGGCAGCTACCATACAGCAAAACGATATACTCTTTTTGTGCGAAATGGGATTAGACCCGGGTATAGACCATATGAGCGCTATGCGGTTGATCCACACCATCCGGAAAAAAGGGGGGAAAATCCATTCCTTTTATTCGCATTGCGGAGGACTTGTAGCTCCCGAAAGCGACGATAATCCCTGGCATTATAAAATCAGTTGGAACCCGCGCAATATAATACTGGCGGGAAAAGCCGGGGCTATATATATAGAAAATGACCTTGAAGCTAAATTGCCTTATGAGCTATTGTTTGATGAAGCAAGAAGAGTTGAAATTCCGGGGTATGGCGAATACGCCTGGTACCCGAACAGGGATTCGTTAAGTTACAGTAAGCTGTATGGGTTAGAGAATGCCGCCACTTTTATACGCACCACATTGCGCCATCCTGACTTTTGTTTGGGCTGGAGGAAGATAGTGGAGCTGAAGCTTACGGATGAGCAGGAACGCTATAACACCGGTCATCTCACTTATGCCTCCTTTTTCAAAGAGCATCTTGCCCGTTACCGGCTGGCGGATGATGCCACACCCAAACAAAAGGCGTTACTGGCTTACCTGGGGTTATACGATAATGATATCATTGGCAAAGGCATACTGACCGCCGCTGACATATTGCAAAACTGCGCTGAAAGCAAATTAATGCTCCGGCCGGAGGACCGGGATATGGTTGTTATGATGCATGAAATGGGTTATGAAGAAAATGGTTATAAAAAGAAAGTGCAAAGCACGCTGGTTGTAAAGGGAACGAACAATATTGAAACCGCCATGGCGAAAACGGTAGGGCTGCCGCTGGGTATAGCCACCTCACTCATCCTGCAGGGTAAAATTCAACTCAGGGGGTTACATATTCCTGTATTGCCTGAAATTTATGAACCGGTATTGAAGGAACTGAGAAAAGAGGGAATTGTTTTTCAGGAAGAGTAAGCGGGGTTATAAAAATCGCCGGAGGCGATAAGACAGGGGTGTTAAGCGAAGACGCTTAACACAGCAGCGAGGACGCTTAACACAGCAGCGAGGACGCTTAACACAGCAGCGTTTTTTCGTGTTTATATCCCCGGCAATAATTTCATCAATTCCTTCACCCCCTCCGTTGCCGGCTTTTCAATAGCTGTTACGTTGTGCAGGGAAGACGAGTAAGGGATTTTTTTGTCAATGATAAATGTAGGTATACCATAAGGCGCGTAGTTTACCAAACCTGCGGCGGGGTATACTACCAGCGAGGTGCCTGCCACAACAAATATTTCGGCGGTATTCATCACCGCTATGGCTTTTTCGATCATGGGTACAGGCTCTTCAAACCAAACAATATGCGGGCGTAACTGCGCCCCGTCTTCCGCCTTATCCCCGAGGCTGATATCTCCTTTTATGTCGTATACCAAACGTTCGTTTTGCTCGCTGCGCATTTTAAATATTTCGCCATGCAGGTGCAATACTTTAGTGGAACCGGCTCTTTCGTGCAGGTCATCAATATTCTGGGTAATGATGTGTACGTCAAAATCTTTTTCCAGTTGGGCAAGCCCGGTATGAGCGGTATTGGGTTGGGCTTCCAGCACATTTTGCCTGCGCATATTATAAAAACGAAGTACCAGCTCCGGGTCTTTCTTCCAGGCACGGGGCGTTGCCACATCTTCCACATTATACCCCTCCCACAAACCGTCGCTATCCCTGAATGTTTTTAATCCGCTTTCGGCGCTGATGCCCGCGCCTGTTAATACAACCAGTTTCTTTTTTGCCGCCATACGTAAGTAATCAGCGCAAGCTAAGCAATGTATCTAAAACGAAATGCTATTTCCTGGCGGTAAATCCTACGGGAATATACAGGTCGCCTTTATCGTACATATTAATGTAAATGCTCACAGTGTCTTTACCGCCTTCCCACCACACCCTGTATATATCCAGCAATCCCATATTGTTAAGCAGTCCGTTGGGCGTTTTAAAGCTGCAACAACTGCCCGCGCGGAAATAGCCGATCGGTTCACCGTTTGGTCCCAGCAAAGCGTTCAGGAAACGCCTTTCATTAACAGGCCCGCTACGCTCCCTGCTACCCCCGGTTTTAACCGGGTTTTCTTTTGCATACCCATAGGTTTTATCGGTAGTCGTCTCGGTCAGCAGGTAAGTATGCTCATCAAGCGATTCAACGGTATATATACGGGTATCTCCCACACCGGTGTCCTCATCTTTTGATGATACTGTTGCTTTTTTTTGTGAAGAGCAGGCGCATACCAGGAATACGATAACTGCAAAAAAGTATTTTTCCATAGCGCTATAACGTTCGGCGATAAAATAATAGTATTGGTAAGAACAGCTACATAAATTAAACAAAATTTACATACCGGGGGAAATTGCGGAAAGAAAAAAGAAAAAGCATCAAGTTTAGTTTCCCTTTCCTGCTTTCGCATTCCTGTTTAACTCTACCCGATGCTTTCGTGAGATGCTTCCATCTTCTGACGGATTTCCGCGTCTCTGATGTTGCTTTTTTCCGTTTCCAGTCATCAGCAACGATTGTACATTAAAGATACACCAACCTTACCTCGTTTTCCAAATATTTTGCTCTTTTGATATGCACCAGCTACGCACCTTTTTATGCACCGGAACCAGGCTTAAAAGCAGGTTTGAAAGCGGGTTATGCACAAAATACCTCTTATTTGAGCAGGACTATAATGCGCTTTACATCTTTTTGTTCCGACCAGCGAACAAATTTCAGCAAAAAGCCGGTCCACCTTCCCGGGTTCATAACAGCACCGGCAACTTTTACAACAGACTGATCCAACCCATTGATATAATTCTTTTCCGCTTCTCCATCGGTAAGCGCCATGGCTGTAGCGCTTGCCCAGGCTGCCTGCCGTGCTTTACTTACACTGAAATTGATAACGGCTTTATGTTTGTTATTGGCAACCCGGATAAAAAATTTCATCGGCCACCATATTTTCTCCAGCCGGTTTTGCATTTCATCGGCAGTAGCTGCAATAATATCGTTGATCATATCATAATCTTTTTTCAATGCAAAAATGTCCTGCCCGGGAGCAGTTTCGGCTGCGGCTATTGAAAGATCGAGATTGATATGCGTATTAACGCCCAGCAGTATGTGCTGCACTACTACCAGGTCTTCTCTCGTGGCAGCGTCGAATGCAACTTTCCAGGAGGCACTGCATGGATTTTTTTCCTGGTAACAATACCATGCGTCTATATAACGCCTGGCAAAAATAACATCCAGCTTTTCCATGCGCTCCGGATCCTCAAACATGCCACCGGTTATGCCTTTTGCCACCGCGGCCGTCATTTGCCGGTACAGCAAAGCAAAATAGGCCTGGCGGCTGGCTGCGGCATCGCAATGCGCAATGATAGCATCCAGCTCAAGCAGCACTTCATTAATGGTAGTAACGGGTGGGCGCAACATACAGGAAAAGTAGTGAACGAAAATAAAAAGAAAAGCAGTTATACCACAACGTTATTAAAATATTCTTTTACATTTTCATCAATGCCGCTCAAATTCGCCGGGGCTATTTGCAGATAGTGCTCCGTTCGCTGGTTTCAGCGGAGATTCTTTATACCATCTGTGCTTCTGCAACCTCTTTATTGTAGGGTTTATCAGCAAAAGGAAAAAAAGCGATGTGAACGTGTTGCTGATTGTAAAAGCCATAGCCACCTGTAACGAGGGCTCATTGCTAAAGGAAACGGCTATGTTTTTCAGTATGCCGAAAAACGGGAACATAAGGATAACGCCAATGATATTAAAAGCCGACGCGGCCCAGGCAACCAGTTTGGAGATAGATGAGAATTTAAGACTCACAATTAAAGCCGTAGAAGTTGTACCGATATTTGCGCCTATCACGATCGGGATAGCAACGTCAATATTAATTGTTCCTTGCGAAAGCAACACAATCACCAACCCTACAACTACTGAACTTGACTGAATAATTACCGTAACAATTATCCCGTAAACAATTCCCAATAAGGGATTAGACGCCTTTGACAAAATCTCAATCAAATAGGGGTCGTTCTTAACAGGTTCCATTGCCTGGCTGATAAACGAAAGGGAAAAGAATATAAAGCCGAAGTAAAAAACAGATTTTCCGGCCACCGAAATCCTGGTTGGCACCATACTGATCAATGATCCTAAAACTATAAAAAATGGCCCGAGGAAAAATGAGTTCATCGAAACAATCCAGGCAGTAGACGTGGTGCCAATATTAGTTCCAAGCAATATAAGGATACTATCACGAAAAGTAATTACCCCGGAATTGACCAAAGAAACCGTAAGCGTTGATACCAACGTACTCGATTGTATGACCGCTGTAAACAATCCCCCCAATAACAAGCCACCCAAAGGAGCTTTGGTAATCTTGCCTATCCACTTTGATAATCGTTGTGTACCTAAATTCTCGATTTCCTTACTGAAGCTTTGTAGCCCGAATACAAACAAGGATATGGAAGCAATAATTATAATTACCGTCTGAAAGTCCTGGAACATACGCTTTGTTTAAATACAAAAATGCCTGATCCTGCACAGTTGTTTTCTATTTTCTTTTTTATACTTTTTACTACGTTGTTTTCCTGTAATTGAATACAGCCCAGGTATTCAACACAATGGCAAACAAGCCCAGCTTTATGATATGGGGCAATACATCTTTCAATCCGCTCCCTTTCAATACCACCATTCTTATCACTTCTATCAGGTAAGTTGCCGGGTTGAATTGCGAAATTATTTTTGCCCACCCGGGCATACTGTCAATAGAAGTATACAATCCTCCCATCAGGATAAAGATCATCATAAAGAAAAACATAATGAGCATTGCCTGTTGCTGCGTATCGCAAAAAGTTGAAATAAGCAATCCAAAACCCAATATGGCAAGCAGGTACACAGAAACACAGGCGTACAATACCAGTAAATTTCCCACGGGCACTATACCGTATACCAGCCAGGCAATCAGCATGCCTATACTGAAAATAATATTGCCCAATACCCAGAAGGGAATGAGCTTGCCAATAATAAAATGATACTTTTTGATAGGCGTAACGTTGATCTGTTCTATAGTGCCTGCTTCTTTTTCTTTTACAATATTGAGCGCAGAAAGAAATCCTCCTACCATAGTAACGAGTATGGCCAGTATGCCGGGCACCATAAATACATGATAGTTCATGTGCACGTTAAACCAGTTGGAAGAGGTAACCTCCACAGCCGGTACAGGATTAAAACGGGTTACAGGAACAAGCTTCGCCCTCACCTCATTATTATAATCGCGTATGATATTGCCGATATAAGCGCCTCCCAGGCTGGCTTTGGTTCCATTGATGGCATTAACCGCCACAAAAACCTTTGCTTCATTTTCCCGGATGATATCTTTTTCGAAGCGGGCGGGTATTTCAAGAACCAGGTCAGCCCTGTCGCTTTCAATGAATGCAAAAGACTCCTTAAATGAATTGTTATATCCTGTAAGCCTGAAATAACCCGAAGCGGTAATCTTTGAGATCAACTGGCGGGAATAAGCAGAATGATCATGATCTGTCACCGCCAGGTTTATATTCTTCACTTCATAATCGGCAGCCAGCGGTATAAGGATCAACTGTACAACGGGCATCACGAATATCATCATGCGGATGGTTTTATTCCGCAGTATCTGTCTGAATTCCTTTTGCAACAAAAACCGGATCGTACGCATATCAGTATTTTACGCAAGTCTTATTTTAAAGCTCTTTAAGCCTGCCAGTAAAAAAAACAAAGTCATACCTGCCAGTATCAGCACTTCTTTCCATATGGCCATCAGTCCCATTCCCTTTATCATTACAGCCTTTATAATAATGTTAAACCATTTGGCAGGCACAATATTGGAAATAACCTGCAGGGGCAGGGGCATATTTTCTATGGGGAACATAAAACCGCTGAACATAATGGTAGGTAACAGCATGCCCATCAGCGAAATGGTCATGGCAGCCTGCTGTGTTTCGGTTTTGATAGAAATAAAAATACCCAGGCTTAAACAGGTAATAATATACAGGATGCTTACAGCCAGCAGTAACGGAATGCTTCCGTTTACAGGTAATTCCAGCAGCCATACACTCATTATAAGTATGGTTATGATATTGATGAAAGAAAGCAGCAGGTAGGGCACCGCCTTTGAAAGAATGACAAGAAATGGCTTGAAAGGAGATACCAGCAGTATTTCCATGGTGCCGGTCTCCTTTTCGCGAACAATGGAAATAGCCGTCATCATTACGCATACCAGCATTAAAATCAACGCCATTACGCCGGGCACCATGGAATACACGCTTTTTTGCTGGGGATTATACAACATCCTGGTTTCGGGAACAATCCGGTAAGGCGCCGTGATGGTTTCATTCAGCTCCGACTGAAAATCCTGCACAATGGAATGGATGTAGTTGGTAAGAGTAGTGGCAATATTCGGATCAGAAGCGTCGGCAATAACCTGTACCTGCGCCGTATGCTCATGCAACAGCGCTTCGTTAAAACCGGCAGGCAGTATCAATGCCATTTTAATTTTACCCGCTTTAAAGGCTTCATCAATCTGCCGCTGCCCTGTAATTGTTCTTTCTATTTCAAAATATTTGCTGGACGCTATACGAGCAACCAGTTGCTGCGAAGCAGGGTCTTTCGCTTCATCCATTATTACAATACGGGAATTCTTTACTTCATTGGTAAGTGCGAACCCGAAAATAAGTATCTGCATTACCGGCATGCCAAAAAGGATAAGGAGCGTTTTCCTGTCGCGCAATACGTGGTAAAACTCTTTCCGTACAAATACCATAAACTGTTTCATGCCGGTAGTATTAATATTTCAAATGCTATTCAATCCTTTTGGCTCCTCTTGCCAACTGGTAAAAAACATCATCTATAGATGCGGCGTTAAATGCTTTTTTAAGATTAACGGGTGTATCCAGCGCCTCTATTTTCCCGTCAACCATAATAGAAATACGATTGCAGTATTCGGCTTCATCCATATAGTGCGTAGTAACAAAAACAGTTACTCCCCTGTTGGCGGCTTCGTATATCAATTCCCAGAACTGCCTTCTTGTAACCGGATCAACACCTCCCGTAGGCTCGTCCAAAAAAACAATGGCAGGATCGTGCAGCACCGCCACAGAAAACGCCAGCTTTTGCTTCCAGCCTAAAGGCAGCTCAGCTACCAGCTTTTTTGTTTGATTGTGCATCCCAAGCTTTTCTATCAACTGTTCGCTTTTATCTTTTAGCTCCTTATAGCCCAGCCCGTAAATGCCGCCGAAAAACCGGATGTTCTCCAGCACGGTCAAATCTTCGTACAACGAAAACTTCTGGCTCATATAGCCGATCTTTCTTTTTATCTGCTCGGTTTGTTTGTATATATCAAAGCCTGCTATGGTAGCTTTACCGGCACTTGGAACAGACAGCCCGCACAGCATGCGCATGGCAGTGGTTTTGCCCGCGCCGTTAGCACCCAGGAACCCAAATATTTCACCTTTGTATACTTCGAAGCTGATTTGATTGGTGGCTATAAAGTCGCCAAATTTTTTGGTTAATTTATCTGCTATTATAACGGTATCGCTCATACTAATTTTTGAGAAATTTGATAAAGCAATCTTCAATGGTTACCGCTGCGGGTATCACTTCCGCCTCCTGTATGTTCCTGCCAGCCAGGAATTGTTTAATATCACCTGCATGTATCTTGTTATCATTCAGCGACACGTGGGCATACTCACCAAACGCATAGCTGCTCAGCGCCTTATCGTAGTTTTTAAGCGTTTCCAGAAGCCGGTACATGTTCGCAGACTTTACGGCAAACAACGTATCGCCATAACCGGCTTTGATATTTTCCGGCGTTTCTACAGAAAGTATTTTTCCTGCCTGTATCAACGCAATACGGTCGCACAAATCAGCTTCATCCATATAGGGGGTAGACACAACAATAGAAATGCCCTGCGCTTTCAGCCGTTTCAGCATCTCCCAAAATTCCTTACGCGATACCGGGTCTACGCCTGTAGTAGGTTCATCTAAAAACAATACGGTTGGCTTGTGGATCAGTGCGCAGCAAAGCGCCAGCTTCTGCTTCATGCCGCCCGACAGCTTTCCGGCGCGCCTGTTTTTAAATGGCTCTATCTGCACATATATATCTTTAATAAGCTGGTAATTTTCCTGAATACCGGTACCAAACACTGTTGCAAAAAAGTGAAGGTTCTCTTCTACGGTCAAATCCTGGTACAGCGAAAATTTACCCGGCATATACCCTACGGTATTTCTTATTAGGCGATAGTCTTTCACAATATCATACCCGTTTACGGTAGCAGAACCGCTATCGGGCAGCAGTAAGGTTGTAAGCATCCTGAAAATACTGGTCTTTCCCGCTCCATCCGGACCGATAAGCCCGAACAACTCTCCTTTGTTTACAGAAAAAGAAACACGGTCTACCGCCACCAGCTTTTCTTTTCCATACACTTTTGTAATGTCGTTTACCGTAACCGAAAACATATTTTATATTTTATCCGCCCTGCCAACCTGTATGCCGGATCAGAACTTTACATCGGCATACATGCCTATTTTAAGAAACCCGTCATTAATGACTTTTATTTTTACTGCGTACACCAGGTTAGCCCGCTCATCTTTTGTCTGGATGGTTTTAGGTGTAAACTCAGCCTTGCCGTTGATCCATTCAACCGTTCCTTCGTAATTCCTGTACGCGTCCTTGCTATCATCTACCATTATGGTAACCTGTTGTTTAAGCTTTATTGCAGAAAGCTGGTCGCCGGTAATGTAAGCTCTCAATATAACATGGCTGAGGTCGGCTACCTTATACAAAGCTTTACCTGCCGTGGCCATTTCGTTTACCTCCGCGTATTTGATTAAAACCGTTCCTTTTGTTTCATTTACGATCCTGCATTTGTTCAACTGGTCGGCCACCTGCTCCATTTGCGCTACCAGCGGCAGCACATCGCTTCTCAACCCGGAAGTTTGTGTTTGCAGTGCCGAAACCTGCGCAACACTCTGCTGCTGTATTACTTTCAACTGTTTTTCCATTTCGGCTACCTGGGCATTCACATCATCCAATTGCTTGGTTGTGGCAGCATCGGCCTTTACAAGATTTTGTATACGGGTTTGCTCATGTTTCAGGTTGTCAAGCTTTACCTGCATAGCTGCCAGTTGTTGCTTATAGTAACCGGTTTGCGCTGCAATGTCGGGTACCCTGCTGCCGGTAGCTCTTATCTGCGCTTCCAGTTGTTTTTTTCTAAGAGATAACTGAGTACTGTCTATATATCCTACCTGCTGCCCCGCTTCCAACGTTTGTCCTTCGTTGATATCAAATTGCTTAATAACGCCTGTTGCTTCCGCTGAAACAATCGTTTCTACCGCCTCAAAAGTTCCCGACGCGTCATAAGGATGCTTATTGCCGGAACAGGCAAATAAAAAAATGGCAGCCGGAACAAGCAGTACCGGTATTTTGCCGGAAAGAGATTTCATTGATCGTATATTTAAGAATTGGTAATAGTGTTTCATTGCTATATGATTTACAACATCAGTTGCCGGTATGCCACTTAACATTGTACAGCGTAAGCAACAACTGTATTTCATGCAGCATTTTATTTTGCAAAGCCTGGTCTTCAGCATTTACTTCTCTTATAAAGTCGCTGGAAGTAATGATCCCATTTTCCAATTGAGCCGCCGCGGCTTTTTTTACACTGGACCGTAAACGTATCATTTCATTATCTGTTTCCAATAAAGCTTTCCATTTATCTGCATCCGACTGTTGTTGCTTTAGGGAAAGGCCGGTATTAAAAAGAAAGGTTTCTTTCTGCAGACCGGTATTTTTCTTCTTTATATCCAGCAGGAGCTTCTCTTTACCGGCAGTATAAAACCCGGATAGCGACCAGTTTAAACGCACACCACCGAGGTAGTAAGGCTCCAGCTTATTGCTGAGCATATTCAACGCGGGGCGCCCCATTCCACCCTGCAAAAACAATCCAAACTTCGGCAGGTTTTTAGCGTTCACAAGTTTGTATTGCGCATCGTATAACTGCGCCTGTTTTTCAAACAAATCCAGTTCCGGGCGTTTGATATCATTGTAGATCAGCAAAGGTGGTGGTTTCAGTAAAACCGTTGTTTCGTTGATAGCTGTTCCGGTAAATGCAGACAGCATTAAAGCATATGCTTTCCTCATTGCCTTCAGCTCAATGGCACGTTGATCGTTTTTCAGCATTTCGGCTTTCAAAACATCTCCATTGCTTTTAAGGGCAACGCCATTGGCAATAGAAGCTTCGGTTTTTTGAAGGGCCGCATCAATATCTTTATTGGTGATGGCCGTTTGTTTGATCTGCTCATCAACCAGTAAAATCCCAAAAAACAACTGGTTGATCCTGTCGTTAAGCTTATACAGCTCCACTTCCAGCGATTGTTCCTCAACGGCAGATCCGGCTTTCTGTATTTGCTTTTGCTGCTGTATCACTCCTCCGTCAAAAATGGTCTGTGTAACTTCTCCATACAATTTATACTGGTCTTTACTCATCTCCGGTATATCTACGCCCGGTACTTTAACGGGTATTTGAGTTACGTCCGACTGATAGGCAGCCTGGCCGTTAATATTCAGTTGCGGCAGGTAACCGGCGGCTACATTAGCGATTGAATATTCGTTGCTTTTTTGAATGAGATCGTATTGCTTTGTAAGCGGGTAATGTTGCCGGGCCAGCCGGTAGCATTCGTCAATATCAAGCGCCTGCCCGCTCGCCGCATGTATGCCCAACATCAAAAAAAACAAGAGATGGAGCTGTTTCATCGTATATAAAGTTTGATGGTCAGAATTTTAATCATTGATTAAAGCCGGATAAAAAATCATTTTACTTTCAGCATGGCTTTCATCCATTTAGGCACCAGCACCTTCCGTTGTTTCATCATCTCCGCAAAAGAATCTTCTGATAATACCTCCAGCGACTGAAATACCGGCTTTGAAACAAAAGGAAATACTACCATGCCCAGCATGGAAACAATAAAATGAAGCGGTTGCAGGCCGGGTTGCCGTTCTTTCAATTGCTTAACAAAATGAGAATTCCTGATAAGCTTGCCCACTTGTAGTTGTCTGAACATACCTGTATTGTTACGAATTTCACTGAGCACAAAAAGCGGCAGATCCGGGTTTTGCATCAGCATATCAATATAGTTAGAAACGATCTGTTCAACTTTTTGGTCCAGTGTTGTTGCTTTGTCATTCAGCAAATGGGTCATTACGCCGAATAACTGCTGCATTTTTTCCTTCATGATCATTTCAAACAGCTTTTCCTTGCTCCTGAAATAATAGTTGAGCAGGGCAAGGTTCAACCCGGCTTCCTCGGCAATATCACGGGTGCGGGTAGCCGCATATCCTTTTTGGGTAAACACTTTGCGGGCAGCCTCTTTTATCTTCTCCTCGGTGGATGCCTGTTTATTTTCTTTGATTTTTGCCATGTAGCATATTTACAGGGCAAAGATATAACCGGGTTTTTAATTTTAAACAAATATTTTAATCAAATGATTAAATTAAGAATAAGCAGTATTTCAGCCGGTCCTTATTGCCGCTGCCTGTTAAAGATCCAATAACGGTCTGAATATTTCTGACAGGCAGGCGCAAAAAAAATCTCCCGGTGTTTTATTACCGGGAGATCTATATATCGTTCTATAATTTTAGTTGGTAACTTTAAAATTGAAAATGATCGTTCCCCTTTGTTCTTCGCCGGCAGCAAACTTCATTTCCCTGGCTTTTTTTAAAGCAATGTCTTTATAATAGGCATTCGATGTTGTAGAACCTCGCGGCTGATAGGTAACAGATGTGATGTTGCCAGCAGCGTCCACCGACAAATCCACAGCCACTTTTGCATTTTCGTTGAATTCATCCTTAAATGAAGGCTGGCGAACAATCGCGCGCCCTTTTAAATTTCCCTGTATGGTATAACTTCCATTCCCGCTTCCTCCAAATCCATCATAGTTTTTCGAATTGGGATCGCCATTGATCTTTCCCCTGTCGCCGGAGCCTGTGGTATTGCCTTCGCTTTTGCTGCTGTTCCATGTATCGGCATTGTTACCGCCGGGTCCGCTTCCATCTCCCCCTTTATAAGTAGCACGGGGCTTGGGGGGAGCAGGTGTTGGATTTTCTACCACCTGCGGCTTTGTATTGTTCTTTTTAACAGTAGTGGTATTTTCTTTAGTAGGGATCACTTTGCTTTCGGGGTTGGAAACTTTTGGCTTGGGCACTTTCACATCAGGCGCTTCCTCATCATTGTCGTCTGTTTCCACCGCCTTTACATTTTCCGCGGGGGTATTGGCCGCTTTAGGCGGGGTGTTCACTTCTTTTTCCACAGCGGCAGGCGGACCGGGACGTAAGGGTTGCACATCCCCTGCACCGTCATCACTATTGCCCAGGTTCACTTCCATTCCTTCTTCAACAGGAGGCAGCGGGGGAGCCGGAACCGACCATGATACAAGAAAAAGGAAGATCAACAAAGCGCCGCTGATAACGCCTGTTATTGTTCCCGCTTTTACATTTTTGGATGTTTCAAAGTCTTGTGACATATTCAGAGATAATATATGTTATACAAATGTAAAGATGATAATGTTATGATGTTGTGAATTTCCCCTATATAAACAGGAAACCGCCGTAAATAGTATACGGCGGCTACCCTTATTGGATGTAGAAACGAATCAACTTATTCAAATCGTAATTGTGCACCCCCATGCGCATAGTTTATGGATACGGCCACATAGCTTACAATAAGAATGATCGCCAGGGCGGCAGCCCATAACTTCAAAAGCCTGGAGGTATAAGTATGAGAAGGTCCGGCAGACTCATAAGCATCATTTCCGCTGTAACGGTACAACATCCAGCCTATTACTGCAAGATTCAACCAATACAGGTGCTGCGATACAAATTTGGGGGTATACCATATGGCGCTGATGAAATTACTAATGAGTATATACCAGGCAAGATATACCAGGGTTACCCTGATGTTTTTGTTTTGCGATGCCGCAGCGCTTCCCGGCTTGTAATACCATATAAGATAAACAGCCAATACAGCCGACATTGCCCACAGGATCAATTGCCATGTGAATGCGAACCCGGCGGGATCGCCGGCCTGTATGCCTTCGGCAATCCCTGTCATCCGTTTTGTACCGGCAGCTTCAATAAGATTGATAGCCGGTAAAATGATCATTAAAAATATCCAGCCGATCCAATTCGAAACCTTGTGGGGAGCAACTGTTTTTGGCCATTTTTTACTTGAATAAATACCGTAAGCCATTCCCAATCCCCCGAAGAATCCGATAGAATACTCCATTACATTCCACCAGTTAAATTGAATACCGGAAGCGTGCCCCATCCGCTGCAGGAAATTGCCAAAACCAAAACCAAAGCCGGCTCCCAGCGCGCTGAAAAAGGCGGTGCGCAGCGCATGTGTGTACCCGTTACGATACAAATACCAGCCCAGCGCCAGCGAGGCCCCCATGCACCCGGCCCATAACTCTGAACGGGGAGGTGTCATCAGCCACTCCAACTGAAAAATAAAAAAGCCCCAAAACAAATATCCTCCCGCAAACATCTGTACCAGCAACGAAGCCCAGTCAACTTTTTTTTCCTGTGTATTTTCCAGCGCCAATCCTGTTATTCCTCCTCCTAAAAATCCGTACAATGCGCCTATCAGCGTCAGCATTGTCAACCCGTAGCTTGTGTTCAGGTAATCAGGGGCATGTCCATACCCCACTATTTTCCCATAGCTGATCATACCGCCGGCTCCCCAGGCTATAGCGCCTAAAGCCACTATTACGGGCAATCGGTCGTACCAATCCTGCCTGCCGGAAAGAGCGATTACCGTAAAAACTCCTATAGCGGCCGCCCAGGTAGCGCCATATTCATGTCCTATCTGCCCCCGGACCGCCCAGGCAGTACCCAAAGCCAGGGCAACCGGCAACATACGTTTAAGAAAAAGGGATGATGTGTTCATTGAGATATCAGGTTTAGGATTTAGAGTTTGTTGTTTTGGGTTTGGGGTTACAGGTCGTAAGTTGCAGGTTTCGGGTTTATAGTTTGAAGTTTCGGGTTTGTTGTTTATAGTTTGTTGTTTATGGTTTCAACTACAAACAAAAAACCATAAACTATAAACACCTGATAGCTGATTGCCGATAGCTAATAGCTCACGGCTCACAGCCCATAGCTGAATGCTGATCGCTCATTTCAAATATCAAATCTCAAATCAAAAATCTACACCTATCTGTCCTTTGCTGCTTTCAATAATTCATCTTTCGTACCTATCCAGTAAGCAATTTTTTTCCGGTTCCAGGTATAGCTAACGGCAATGGTATCTCCATAACTGATGACCGCGGGATAGGAAAATTCATCTTCTTTAGCACCTGCGTCTATATCCAGCATTTTCGGCCAGGTAGCACCGTTATCGTGGGATATTGCAAGGGAAATGGGAGAGCGTGAGCCCCAGTTGGCAGTATCGGGATTATACGCCAGCACCAATGTTCCATCGCTTAACTTAGTAAGATCTATACCGCTATTAGGATTAGGAAGGCTGGTTTTATACCCTGCCGACCAGGTTTTACCATAGTCTTCGGAATCGCTGCGGTAAATTGCTCCATCGGAACTCCTGAGCAACATATGCACTTTGCCGGGAGCAGACTCCCACAGGGTTGGCTGAATGACGCCTTTGCCTTTCAATGTATTCCTGTCGAGCTGCACATAGGGTGAAGGCTGCCATGTAATGCCCTTGTCCGTACTGATATCAACAAAAGCGTCCCACTTTCCTTCCTCGTGCGAAGCGCCGGCAATCCAGCTTCCATCGGAAAGCACGATGGGTTTGTTACGCACCGGTCCTCTGCCTCCCCTGTCGGCTTTGATCAGCTCGGCAGCATCAGACCATGTTTTTCCATTATCGTCTGATGTTTTCACCCAGGTTTCCCAGGATGGTATTTTTTTACCCACCTTAAAAAACAGGAATATTTTTCCTTCAGGCGCCTGGAAGAGTACCGGGTTCCAATGCGCGTCTTCTCTTATTTTAGCTACTTCAACGGGCGCCTCCCAGTTACCGGGCTTACCACGGGTAAGCCAGATGCCTACATCGTCTGTTCCTTCTTTTTTACCACCAAACCAGGCCGCCAGCAATTCTCCGTTTTGCAGGTGAAGAATAGTAGAAGCATGACATTCAGGAAAAGATACTTCCTTTTCTGTAAAAAAGTATCCGCGGGTAATAACGGCATCATCATTACCTGTCGCCCCGGCAGCAACGTTTGTATTATCCTTTGTGCCGGAGCCGGAACAGGCCATCATACATACACAAATAACTATAGCGAATAACCTGCCGGTATGAGTCGTTGTTATTTTAATCATCATTTGTATAACTTTTTTATAAAGCAAACAATAACTAATATGCTACACTACATCTTCATACGCCACTTCCTTAATATCCAGCCTTTCGCACCACGCTTTTAAGGTATCAAGTATAGCGTGTATAGCGGCTTTTTCTTTGGGGGTTGGCTCCAGGGCATGCGACCTGCTGATAGTATGAATAGGCAGCCCCCTGAGCTGAAGAAAGAATTTAGAGCTCATGGGATATGCCGTGTGCACCAAAGGATCAAGGCGGGTGAGCTCCGATTGTATCCATTCCACTTCTTTCTGTTTGGCAGGATCGTTTACATGATCACATAACCACACCAGGATCTCAGGATAAAAATTACCGGCGATAGACGACAGTCCTGCCGCTCCCATAGACATGGAAGCTACTCCATTGGGTGTATGCGCGTCGTAAAACTGCATATTGCTGCCTTTGATCGCTTCCAGCTTCGCCCTTACCTGTTCTACGTTGCAGCAGGTATCTTTATGGTAGTGCATCCGCCCCGTAGATACCAGCGTTTTCAACATTTCAGGGCTCACCAGTCTTTTATAAGGAACCGGGCATTCATATAATCCCAAAGGGATATTGCCTGTAAGCGAAAGCATTTTTTCAAATCTTTGTAGCATCAGCTCATCGCTTTCCTCCTGCCCGGCATAATGGGCAGTAATTAAAACCACAGAATCCACCCCGGTATCATACATTTTTTTTGTGAACGTTGCTTTATCTTCAATGGTTAATCCAAATGACCCTGTTGCCACCACAGGTACCCGCCCGTTTACATACTCTACTACCGCCCTGGTAAGCGCCAGCCTCTCCTCTTCATTAATGCTGTACATTTCACTCGAAAGACAATTAGCGAATAATCCCTTTACTCCTGCGGCAAGATAAAAATCAACGAGCTTTTTCAGCATGTCAAAATCTATCTCCGCCTGTGGGGTAAAAGGCGTTATCATTACAGGAACAAATTTTTTCGACATAAAGCCTGCTTTGTTTTATTTTTTTAAAAAACGAATCAATATTTCATCTATGCTCAAGCAATCAGTTTTGTTTGCGCAATCTGGTCAGCAACAATCCAACCAGGAAAATAGTAAGAGTACCCACTACAATAACCATGTTCACATGCAAGGGGCTCTTAAGGTGATCCAGCTCCGGAGGAAACCGTTTAGATAACGACATCCATACAATCACCACAATGCCTATTACAGTTGCCGTTACCGCTTCCGCGTTTTTTGCTTTTTTAGAGATGATCCCCAACAGGAACAATCCCAGCATTCCCCCGGCAAAAATGCCTGCCAGCTCCCACCACATATCCAGTATGCTTCCCACCCCTATCAGCGCAATTCCAAAAGCAATGGAAAGAATACCGGTAAGCGCGGTAACGATATACAGTATCTTCAATTCCTTTTTGGGTCCGGGATTTGGATTGATATAACGCTGGTAAATATCTTTCAGGAAAACAGTAGCCGAACTATTCATTCCACTGCTGATAGTGCTCATGGCAGCCGATAAAATAGCGGCTATTATTAACCCTACGAGACCGGGAGGCACTTTTGATACCATGAAAAATGGAAGAATTTTATCTCCATAGTCTGCCGGCTTCAACGAGTTGATGTCTACATTCTTTTCAGCGGCCACCTGCTGCTTAATAGTGAGCAATAATTCGGGATGTTCCGCAAAATAGGCGTACAAGGCTGTTCCTATTATAAAAAACAATAACGAAACCGGCACGTACCAATACACACACAGCCAAATGCTCCTGGCAGCTTCCTTTTCACTTTTAGCGGTATGGTATCTCTGCACATAGTTCTGATCCATACCGAAATTGTTCAGGTTGATAAAAAAGCCATATAAAAAAATAACCCAGAAAGTAGAGCTTGAAAAATCGGTGATGTCAAAACTTCCCAACGAGAACTTATTTTCGGCCATCCCTATCCGGTATATATCCGAGATGCCGCCTTTCATTTCGCGCAAAATGATATAAAGTACCAGAAATGCGCCAATGGTTTTAATAATGCCCTGCACTACTTCCGTCCATATTACCGCTTCAATTCCGCCCATTACCGTATACAGGATGATGCAGATGCCCGTTACGATCATGATCGTTTTCATATCCACGCCGGTCAAGGCCTGCAACGTAAGCGCTATCCCAAAAAATATGGTTCCCATGCGGGCCAGTTGCGTAAGTATAAAGCAAACCATAGCATAGGTTCTTGCCCAGGGGCCAAACCGGTGTTCAAGGTGCGTATAGGCGCTTACCTCTCCGTTAGTCCTGTAAAAAGGAACAAAATATTTTGCGGCAAAGAAAGCAGCCAAAGGCATTGACAGGCTGAATACAAAAGAGTTCCAGTTACTGCCAAAAGCCTTACCCGGCACTCCTAAAAATGTATTGCTGCTTAAAAAAGTAGCGTATAATGAAATGCCTAACGCCCAGCCGGGGATACTACCGGAAGCCGTTGTAAACTGTTGCGCGTTTTTATTCTTCCTGGAAAAATATACACCCACCAGAACCATGCTGAGGAGGTAAACCAATATAACCAATAAGTCAATCAGGGGCAAGTGTTGCATGTCAGGATCAGTAAGTTAATCTACAGGTATGTACAAATCAAAGTTTATTTAAAAACAAAAAGCCGCCAATGTTAATTGTTATAAAAAGAATAGCATAAATTATTATTAAGATACAATAAATACTATTTTTAACCCCTCAAAAAATAACCGACAAACATTGAGTATAACAGTGAAAGAAAATGCTCGTCCTACCGGAACTACAGCCCAGTCTCACTGGTTATTGCCCGCGCGTTTAAGAAGCAGGCTCGACAATCATCCCATCGGCAGGAATTTGTACATTACAGAAATAGCATTTTATCCTGAACACAGCTTGTTTGAAAAGGAAGTACCTAAAAACAACCCCGACTATATACTTGCGTATTGCGTAAGCGGCAGCGGCTGGTATAAGCTGAATAACAAAATGCAGATCCTGAATGCCAATCACTTTGTTGTTCTTCCTAAAAAAAGCCTGATTCAACTGGGTACAGATACTTCGGGGCAATGGAGCATTTATTTTGTAAAATTTAATGGCGCTATAGGTGAAGACATGTATAAATATCTTTTACGCGATAAAAAGAATATTGACCAAACAACACCTCCGCTTGTTGGACGTATTGCCCAGTTCCAGGACATTATGCACCACCTGGATTTAATGGAGAATATGGAAAACCTTTTATACGCCAACTTCAGGTTCTATAGTTTCCTGGGAACATTCAGGCTTACAGTGTTCAACTACATGAAAAAAGGAATTGATAATATCATTGAACGGTGTATTATCATTATGAAAGATCATTTGCACGAAAACCTTACCCTGGACGACCTGGCATCAAAAGCGCACGTATCGGCTTCCTACCTTTCCGCATTGTTTAAACAAAAAACACATTATTCCCCTATACAACTGTATACTTCCTTAAAAATTCAAAAGGCAAGCCAGCTATTAAAGGTTACCAGGATGCCTATCAAACAAATTGCGGAGGAAATGGGCTACCTTGACCAGTATAGCTTTTCGAGGTCGTTCAAACAGGTAATGGGAACGTCGCCCAAAAAGTTCAGGGAAACGAAGTAAGCTGTGGGCAATCAGCTATCAGCCGTCAGCAATGGGCTGTGAGCTATAAGTATAAGCTAAACCAAAAACTAAAAATCTGTAACCTGCACAGCCATCAAATCTCAAATTTCAAATCTCAAATAATAGTAACCAAACTACAAACTATAAACAACAAATCACAAACAACAAACTCCACTATGGAACAATTCTTAAAAGATATATTTACCGGACAGTATTACAACGAAAAAAGCTTTTTCCTGATAGCAGGGCCCTGTGTAGTGGAAAGTGAAGAACTGGTGATGGAAGTTGCCGAAAAAGTATCCGGCATTTGCAAAAACCTGGGGATACCCTATATCTTCAAAGCATCGTACAGGAAAGCCAACCGTACAAGCGCTTCGTCGTTTACAGGGATAGGCGATGATAATGCCCTGGCAATTGTAAAAAAAACGGGGCAAAAGTTTGGACTCCCCACCACTTCGGATATACACGCGCACGACGAAGCTGCGCCGGCTGCTGAATATATTGACATATTGCAGATCCCTGCTTTTTTATGCCGGCAAACCGACCTGTTATTGGCCGCGGCAGACACAGGAAAAATCGTAAACGTAAAAAAAGGACAGTTCCTGAGTGGCCCCGCTATGAAATTCGCGGTAGAAAAAATAAGGAATGCAGGTAATAATAAGATCATTTTAACGGAGCGTGGCACTACTTTCGGCTACCAGGACCTGGTAGTGGATTACCGGAATATTACGTGGATGAAGGAACAGGGTGTGCCCGTGGTAATGGATTGCACCCATTCGCTGCAGCAACCCAATCAAACAACGGGTGTTACAGGTGGCAACCCGCAACTGATCGGCACTATTGCCAAAGCCGCTATTGCTACCGGCGCCGACGGACTGTTTATAGAAACGCATCCCAATCCGGCAGTTGCCAAAAGCGATGGCGCCAATATGCTGAAGCTGGATCTACTGGAAGATCTGTTAAAGCAATTGTTGAAAGTGAGGGAAGCGGTGGTGTAATATTTCACTTTACAACTTCAGCCAACGTTCCTTTTATAGAAAATCCATAATTATTGGTAGTGGTTATTTCAACATGCGTATATGCTGCAGCTTTAAACCAACCTTCCACTTCGTGGGGAGAATGTTCGTGCCTGTACTCCGGGCTTAACATATCCAGTTGATTAATCATTATTTCACGCCAGCCTTTACTTTTCCCTTTTAAAAGCCCTATGGATTTGTGAATAGGCAAAAGGGTAAAAAAGTAAAGCCAGAATTGCAGCTTCAGGGGAAGCTTCGTGGTAATGCCTCTTAACCCGAGCATTATCCTGTGTATACCATTATTAAAAGGTTTATAAAGCCAGATACACAGTATCCCGCCTTTTTTTACTAATGCTGAAACTTTACTGAATGCAGCCTTCGTATCGGGATTATGATGCAATACACCACTTGAGTATACAATATCAAACACTCCATTTGCGAAAGGCAAATGATTAAGATCTGCCTGAATAAAAATACAGTTTGGCCGGGTATTTATTTGGGCTGCATGTTCAATGCTTGCCCCAACATCCAAACAAAACACTATACCACATTTTTCAGCCAGCAGCATGCCCGACCTGCCATGACCACACCCCACGTCTACGGCAACTTTTTCTTTCAAATCAATTCCTTCTGTTTTTAATTCATCCCAAAGCTGGTTCTCAAATTGCCGGTCATTAAGGTTCCAAACATTTACCTGCTTATCAGTATGCAGTAAGCTCCATTCAAACCCAAAAGTTTGTTTAATGGATTTATTACGTGTAATGGAAAAGTCTATTATTTCTCTATACTTAGCAAGGATTTTCGATTTGACAATATTATAATCGGGTATATTTTTTTCAATTACGGCTTCATAATCAAGAAAGCTTTCCGGCAGCAATCGTGGTATTTGACTAATAATTGGAAAAACCATTCCGCAACTGCAAGAAAAGAGCCCACCTGTTTCCAGCTCCCCGCTACTATTTGTACCTTTTTGACCAGTTGCAAACGGCAGGTAGGTCAACTCATTTTTACAAAGGGAACACCTGAGATAATCAATAAGATGTTTATTCATGCTCTTTTACGCTTAAAGCCTGCTGATAAATATTCCAAAACTGACCGCCTATCCTTTCATAAGAATATATTTTTTTTGCTTCATCAGCGATCTTCGCCCGGTTAAACGATTCATAGTTTTTTAGCATACCAAGCATTGCTGTTAGCAGTGCCTGTTCATCCTCTGATTGAACAAGATACCCGTTTGAAGCATTGATCGCTTCATCAATCCCCCCTACTTTTGTAGCTATTACCGGAAGTCCGCAGCACAACGCTTCAATTATTGTACAGGGAAAATTTTCGTACCGGCTAAACATAACAAGGGCGGATGCTTTTTTCAAATGCGCTGCTACCTCGGGGTTACTTATTTGGCCTGTTATCAGCACCTCATTATTTAAATCCAATTCATCTATTAACTGTTTTATCCTGGCATTTGCCGGCCCAATAAGTTCCAGTTCCCAGTCTGTTCTTATTTTTTTTAAAGCCATACACGCGCGAAGTATACCATCTGTATTTTTTTGATAATGCATCACAGAAATATGCGTAAACCTGAACCTTGTTTTATCATAATCAGGTCTAAAGAAAAAATAATTTGTATCCACAACATTCCGGATTACTTCCACAAGCTTTAAATGAAATTTCTTTTTCAGGATATTGCCGTCGTGCACTGATACAGAAGAAACAAGCAGCGCATCTCTGAAAATATTTTTTACCGCATTACGAAAATAAAAGTTCCGGTTGTCAAAAGCGTCGCGGGCTCCTTTAACATAAGTAGCTGAATGTTCGGAAACAATATTGGGAACCTTCCATTTTCGTTTGATCCACTTTGCTATAACACCAGCTTTCATTGGCACATGAACGTGTACAAGGTCTGGTATACCATTCTCATTAAAATGCTGTTTTACCAATTTTTTATACACCGCGTAATATCTTAGATTATACCTGATCTTATCCACTAATGGTATACCTGTTCTCTTATAACGGAATTGAACAATAATCTCCTTAAGATTTTTATCGTTATTGATTTGAATATTGCTTTCTTCAACTTCTACACGCTCACCATACTGGGATACATAGATTACTGTTACAGGCGTATAAATGGACACAGCCCTGGCATGCCGTTGAATAAAATCACCATCCAGGGGAGAGATTTCATTAGGATACCAACTTGCCAGCCAAAGAATATTCATGGTTCTTTTTTTAACAGGTTACTAATTTTCAGCCAAATTGCTTTAATAGAACCTAGATCAGCAGCAGGTCTTATTATAAACAGTTGCCGTATTCCTAAAGAAGCTTTATCCTTATGCCAGGCAAACAATAGCACAACAAGAACTATAAAATATCCGACGCTGCTAACGGCTGATGCCGCCACTATGCCATTTGCCGGTATCCAGATCACATTCCCCAATACAATCATTATCAACCCACAAAAAGAACTTACGGCGTTAATCCACACTTTATCCTGCCCGGCAAAATAAGCACTAAGCAAACTCACTACGCACAAACTTATAATTCCGGGAACCAGCAAAATAAAAGGTATAAGCATATTATCGAAAGACTTTCCAAATACCCAGGGAAATAACCAATAGCCAACGACAGATAAAACTATACAGATCATACAATAACCAAACACCAGTATTCGGGAAAGCTGGGCCAGCCCTCTATGCAACGTTTCTTTATCTCCGGCAGCAGACATAGGAAATACAGCACTTGCTATTATGGCTGGCAATACCAAAAAAAGCTGCACAAGCTTTGATACCTGTATGTAATTCCCCAGGTTGCCGGCTGAGCAATATTTCTCTACAAAAAAATAATCAACCCGGTACAAAAGGAAAAAAAGCAGATTTGCACCAAAAGCCTGAAATGCATATTTAAAAACCCGCTTTAAGGATTGCTTTGATGGAAGCTGGATGATACGTTCTGCTTTATTAAACATAAAAAACAATAAAGCCAAAACAAGCCCCTGGAACAGAAATCCTCCAAAATAAATATCAATGTATTGTTCTTTATTAAAAAGCCCCTCGTTACTGAGAGGGATCAACATTATGAGTATAATGTTGACAATAGTCATAACCAGGTTAGGAGAAAGAAAGTCTTTGTGTGCATAAAAGAAAGCGGTAAAAAAATTGACCAGCATACACCCGGCGATATAACAGAATGCCGCAAAAGAATAGTTAGCATATGCCGAAGAAATAATATTAGTATCAACCAGAAGAAACAGCATCAATAGAGATGCAATCGTAGCAGCCAAAGTCCAGCCGATAGAAAAATTTGCCAGCGGCAATGCTTTTACCTTTCCGGAAACAACGTAATAGCCCATGCCGGATTCAAGACTGAATCCTCCTATAGTTACAATAAGGGCAAAGCTGTTTGTTATAAAATAAATAAGCCCGCTATATGAAGCTTCATAATAGCGGGCTATCACAATATTTAACCCCAGTACCGACACAAAATACAAACCCCTCCACAAAACACTTTGATATACCAGGCGGCGGAAATTCATTCCTGTAACTTAGAGATTACTTCAGCGCATCAATGATCTGCACAAAATCACCGGCAACCAGGGAGGCGCCTCCCACCAGTCCGCCATCCACATCCGGCTTGGAAAAAATGTCTTTCGCATTGCTGCCTTTTACACTGCCGCCATATAAAATAGAAATAGTATCAGCCACTTCTTTTCCGTATTTATCTGACAACACTTTGCGCAGATGGGCATGCATTTCCTGGGCCTGGTCTGCAGTAGCGGTTTTACCGGTACCTATTGCCCATATAGGCTCATAGGCAATCACTATCTTTTGGATTTGTTCTGCAGATAAATGGAACAGGCTTTCTTTTAACTGAACTTCCACATAACTGTTTTGCGTTCCCGCTTCACGAATATTCAATGGCTCGCCGCAACAAAAAATGGGCGTTAACGAATAATCAAGCGCTATATTTACCTTTTCAGCAAGCATGGCATGAGATTCAGAAAAATACTCCCTTCTTTCGGAATGCCCTAATACTACATATTCAACGCCTAACGATTGTAACATTTCAGCGGAAGTTTCGCCAGTATAGGCGCCGGATTTTTTATTAGAACAGTTTTGAGCAGCCACAAAATAATTGGTATGACCGTCTACCTTGCTTTTTGCAAGCGGCAGGTAAGGGAAAGGAACGGCAAAAACCACTTTTTGATGATCTGAAAGCTGTTTGGGTTGTTGCAATAAAGTGTTCAGTAATTCTTCTGCCTGGGTAATTGTAAGATTCATTTTCCAGTTGGCGGCGGCTATTTGATTTCTCATTATACAGTTTGTTTATATAAATGTTCCAGTATTTGAATATCGGCAAGCGATAAGTCTGCGTTTTTTAATCGTTTCCAATTATTGATATGTTCCATCGCTTTATCGAAGCGATATTTTTCCGAATATCCCCAGGTAAAATTGGGCAGGTATTTCGGCGCCAGTCCCGAACCAAATATACCTGAGGCAATTCCTGCAAATGTACCAGTATTAAACGAAGTATTAATAGCGCTGCGGGTATAATCGCCCATTAATAATCCACATTTTAATCCAACTTCTTTTTTTTCACCGCTTTCATCTGCAACCATTACTGTACCTGCATCGTTTCTTACATTAGAGTTAGAGGTACCGGCGCCAATATTACACCACTCCCCTATTACCGAATCACCCAAATAACCATCATGCGCTTTATTGCTATACCCCATCAGTATACTGTTCTTTATTTCTCCCCCTGCCGTGCAATAAGGCCCCACAGTAGTTGCGCCATATATTTTACTCCCCATTTTTACAACGGCTCCTTCACCCGCAGCAAAAGGTCCCCTGATCAGTGAACCTTCCATGATGACCGCATTCCCGCCAATGTATACCGGCCCGGTAGTTGCGTTGATACAACAATACTCCATCTCTGCTCCTTCTTCTATAAAAACAGAAGTGCTGTTCAACACCTGGTTGGTTGCAGACAGCTTTGCCGAAGTTCGCAAAGCAGTTAAAAGACGGATATCGCTCCGAAGCAGGTATTCATTCAGCTGGAACAAATGCCAGGGATAAGCAATTTTATGAAAAGAACTCGTGTAAGGAATATATTTTTGAAAAGAAGAAAGATCGAAGCTCATGCTTTTTTTCAGCCATTTGGCAGGTTTTCCTGCTATCACAAAGGTCTCGCCTGTAATTGCTTCTCCCTTTTCCAGGTCCATAATCGTTTTCACCAGGTTTTCATCCGGCAAAACCCTGGCATCAATTATTATGCTGTTATTTTCATCCGGCAGGTTCCACTGAGGCTGGAGATAATCAGCGGTAAGCGCATATGCTTTAACGCCGGTACTTTTTTCCCAACGCTCCATATTGGTTAAAATGCCCGCCCGCAGCGCCGCTACCGGCTTTGTATAAGTAAAAGGATACAAAAAGCGCCGTTCTGTTGTATCAAATAAAATAATGTTCATGATGCAAGGATGATCAAATTTCCAGGGTAATCGGCAAAATCCCAAATTTGATTGTAGCTGTTTTTTAAGCCAACTTCGTAGTAATTAAACTATTATCATGAAAAGAACAGCTATACTCCTTTTACTTGGCACAGCATTGTTTGTATTGGGAAGCTGGGGGTTCCTGGTACACCGCACAGTTCATCAACTGGCAGTATACAAGCTGCCCAAAGGCATGCAGCATTTTTTTTACAGCAATATGGAATACCTGGTAAGCAACGCGCCCCGCCCCGATATACGAACAGGCACTGATCCTGCCGAAGGCCCCAAACATTATATTGACTTTGAATTACTGGGCGATTCGGCGATATGGAAAGCGCCGCTTACACGGGCAGAGGCTTTCCGTCAGTATGGCGCTGATAGCCTGGCGCATACGGGATATCTTCCCTACCAAATAGAAACTACGCTGGAACTGCTGACCAACGCTTTCCGGAATAAAAACAGGGATAGCATTCTTTTTTACGCTGCCGACCTGGGGCATTATATCGGCGATGCGCACGTTCCGCTGCATACTACCGAAAATTACGATGGACAGTTGAGTAACCAGAAAGGATTGCATAGCTTATGGGAAACACTGGTACCGGTATTGTTTTTAGACAGCTTTCACCTATACAGCAGGCATAAGGCAAAATACCTGCGCCAGCCCGCTGAAAAATTGCGCGTTGCCCTGCGGCAGGCAAACAGTCTTTTACCTGCCGTATTTAATGAAGAAATACAGGCGTCCAAAAACTTTACCGACTCGTTAAAATACCGGGTACAAATAAGGAATGGAAAAGAATCGAGATCATACAGTACGGCTTTCGCGCAGGAATATGGCAACAGGTGCGGAAAAGCGATCAACCAACAATTGTTGCGCTCGGCCGATCTTATTGCAGACTACTGGTATACCGCCTGGGTAAATGCCGGCAGGCCCAATTTAGCAGCGCTTGAAAATAAGCCTTTTGATAAGGATAGCTATAAAAAAGAACAGCAGGTATATAAAAAGAACGAGCTGATCAAAAATAAAATGCTCCTTTCAAAAAAGGAACAACAGTAAGCGCAATTCCAATTGACTGTTGTATAAAGCAAAAATCCCCCCAAACCAAATTGAGGGGACTCACATATTTGCGGTAAGCTGAATTACTTTTTAGCGTATTTTTTATTGAATTTGTCAATACGTCCTGCCGTATCTACCAGCATTTTTTGGCCGGTGAAGAAAGGATGAGAAGTATTGGAAATTTCAAGCTTGATCAGGGGATATTCGTTTCCGTCTTCCCATTTAATAGTTTCTTTAGAAGCCGCGGTGGAACGGGTAATAAAAGTGTGACCATTACTCATATCCTTAAAAACTACAAACCGGTAAGACTTGGGATGGATATCTTGTTTCATGATAATCAATATTTTATGTTGCACGGATTTTGCCGTACGTTATTAAAGAGGTGCAAAGGTAAAGCAATGTTGCGAAATGTAAAATTATATTTTAGACTTGTTCTTTTTAGCAACCCGCAGGTTAAGCATTTCCACAAACACCGAAAACGCCATAGCAAAATAGATATATCCCTTGGGTATGTGCTGGTCGAGCCCTTCGGCGATCAGCGATATTCCTATCAGCAGCAGGAACGACAGCGCCAGCATTTTTACGGTAGGGTGATCATTTACAAAACGGCTGATGCTTTCCGCGGAAACCAGCATGATCAATACCGCTATTACAACCGCCGCGATCATCACCTCAATATGGTCGGCCATACCAACCGCGGTAATGACCGAATCAAGCGAAAAAACCACATCCAGTAGTATTATCTCGAAAATTACCCTGCTAAACGAAACGATCCTGGGCGTTTTATCCTTATCCTCATGATGCCCTTCCAGCTTTTCGTGGATCTCTGTAGTGCTCTTATAGATCAGGAAAAGCCCGCCTACTATCAGAATAATATCCCGTCCTGATATTTTCAGCTTCTCAAACCATTCTCCCTCGTGTATTCCTATAAGTGAAGCGATGTTAAAGATCGGCGCGGTAAGCGTCATTATCCAACTGATGGAAAGCAGCAGTAATACCCGCGTTATCATTGCCAGCATCAGCCCCAGCCTGCGTGCCTTTTTTTGCTGTTCTGCGGGAAGTTTACCCGAAATAATGGAGATAAACACAATATTATCAATGCCCAATACGATCTCCAGCACGGTAAGTGTTAAAAGTGATATCCATGCTTCAGGACTTGTTAGCCATTCCATTGATTACTGATTTGAAATTTGAGATTGTTTAATACACCGGTTGGCTGCGAAGCCGTTTTAATTGAAACAAAAACTCTTCCAAACCGGCCTGTTTTCTTTCATCCAGCATATAGTTAATATTATACCTGTAATATGCATTCAGATCAAATAAAGGATAATCTGTTTCCTTTACCACTTCATCTATAAGCTGTACCCCCAAGGCATTTGCCTGGTTAAACGCTTCCAGAAAATCTTCGGGAAGCTTTTTATTGGCTATCCATGCCGCAAATACAAAATTCAGCCCCGTGTATGCTTTCCAGGCTTCTCCCAGGTCGTAAATGTAGGTAGATTGTTTTCTTTGTTCAAAAGCCCTGTCGCCTATTACCACGGCCGCTGTGGCGCCGGTTATAAGGTGCCTGAACTCCTCTCCCTGAGCGTCTTCCAACAGGGGCTGTATACCCCAGTAGTTTTTAAATAAAATTTGAGCAAGCGCCACCGATGTGCGGGACTGGTAGTCGAGCCAAACCCGTTCCACTTTGTGAATGGGCACTTCGCTGAACAGGCATACAGAAGCTACAGGTCCATCGCAGCCAATGCAATAGTCGGAAACAATATAAGGTTCCTTAAGCCGGGGGATGACGGCAACGGGCACAATACCAATATCCACTTCATCACTCAGCAGCATATCCGCCAATTTCGAAGGGTATGTTTCCACCAGCTTTACCTGCTTTAAAACCGGCGAACGCTTAATACCATATAAAAAAGGTTTTACATTCAGGTAGTTAATAATGCCAACCCTTATTTTTTCTTGCATCTCAGCAGGCTTGCTCCAGCTTTGTTTCCAGGATCAAGCCATTCGGCTACACAAAAATTATTCAACTTTTTCATGTAGGTTTGCCCGCAAAAGTAGGGTATAATCCCCTTTTTTAATTGTTCAACAGAAAGAGTTTATGGATTTATCAGCGCTTACAGCCATTTCCCCGATAGACGGCAGGTACAGGAGTCAGTTACAGCATTTAGACCAGTATTTTTCGGAATTCGCCTTAATAAGGTACAGGATCTTAATTGAAATAGAATACTTTATTGCGTTGGGTGAAAAAAAATTTTTCGCCCTTAAACCAATACATATTAAACCGCTCAGGGAAATATACCAGCAGTTTAGTACTGATAAGGCACAGGAAATTAAAAATATTGAGAAGAGTACCAACCATGATGTAAAAGCCGTAGAGTATTTTATTAAACGGGAGCTGGATACCCTGAAATTAGGGCAATTCAAAGAGTGGGTTCATTTTGGCCTAACCTCGCAGGATGTGAATAACACCGCTATTCCGTTACTGTGGAAAGAAGCGCTTGAGCACGAATATTACCCGGCTATAGCTACCCTTATACTACAGTTAAAAAAGCTGGCCGCCGATTGGAAAAACATTCCGTTGCTTGCCCGCACGCACGGGCAACCTGCTTCGCCCACCCGTTTGGGCAAAGAGATAATGGTATTTGCGGAACGACTGGAACAGCAATTAATACTGCTGCAATCGGTTCCTTACTCCTGCAAATTCGGAGGGGCAACCGGTAACTTCAACGCGCATCATGTTGCTTATCCAAAAACCGACTGGATAAAATTTGCCAATGAATTCTGCAACAATTCGCTGGGTTTGCAACGGCAGCAGTTTACCACGCAAATAGAACATTACGATAACCTTGCCGCACATTTTGATGGTATGAAAAGGATCAACAGTATACTGGTTGATTTTTGCCGGGATATATGGACCTATATTTCAATGGAGTACTTTAAGCAGAAAGTAAAGAAAGGAGAAATTGGCTCATCGGCTATGCCGCATAAGGTAAATCCCATTGACTTTGAGAACGCGGAAGGAAATGCAGGAATAGCCAGTGCATTGCTGGAACACCTGGCCGGCAAGCTGCCTGTATCCCGCCTTCAGCGCGACCTGACCGACTCAACAGTACTGAGGAATATAGGCGTTCCGTTCGCGCATATAATACTGGCGCTTAAATCAATAGACAAAGGCATCAGTAAGCTCTTGCTCAATGCCGGGCAGATGGATTACGACCTTCAGAACAACTGGGCGATAGTGGCAGAAGCCATACAAACCGTTTTACGAAGAGAAAACTATCCCAACCCCTACGAGGCGCTGAAGGAGCTGACAAGAGGTGCTGAAGGCATTACTCAAAAAAGCATGCACGCGTTTATCAACTCACTTAAAATTTCGCAGGCGGTTAAAAAGGAACTGAAAGCTATTACACCACAAAATTATACGGGTATTAATCCGGCCATATAGCTTAAGCATACATTATCCGCAGCCTTTCAAGAATAAAATTTTTACCATTCTCAAAGAAAAGCTGGCGGGCGAACTGCTGTACATCAAACCCTGCAGGAAGCGCTACTATATTCCTGTTGGCATGGGCATACCGCATAAAAGTATCCGTAAACGCTTTTTTGAAAGAGGGTATATCCAATACGGTTGAACAACACCAAACCGGGTTGATCAACCCGTCAAAATCGGAGCCTATGCAAATTTGTGTCAACGCTTTTTGTATATCGTAATCGCTGTGCTCCTGCACCACTTTTATAAAATGAAGTATGTGAGACATAAAATGGCATAAGTGATAAAAGCTTACAGCCGGATTCACTACTCCTCCCTGCAATACTTCCTGCATGGTGATGCAATGAAAATCATCCAGCTTTTTACCGATCGTTCTGCGGGTGAGATACACATCTCTTTCAGCATTTGATATATATTCCTCTTCAAAAGCCAGCTCATTCATAGCTGCCGGCCTGCCATCGGCTTCCGAATAGCCCAGTATCCTCTTATCAAGATTCAAGCCTATCATACCCCCGGATTTCAGTATAGCCATAATATCTTCATCATACAAATTAATGCTGCTTGGGTTGAATGCGGTCATAAAATCCAGCATGCCGTACTTTTTAGGTTTACCCCATAAAATATAGCTGTAATTCTTTTTCCGTTCCGCTTTATAGTCCATGTAATCCGGTATGTCTTTGTACGACAGTCCCGTAAAACCGGCATGTGTACAAATCAAAGGCTGGTTGATGGGTATGAACTCAAGTCTGTGCCTGATATCTTCTGTCAGCATTCTCCGGGAGGCAAGGCTCAGGTGTTTTACATCCACCATTATTTTTCTTTTATAGCAATGCCGTATCATATCCAGCCCATCGGCCGAGATCCTGTTACCTGTAGGTCTGAAATCTTCGTTCGCAATAAACTGTATGCCATATGCATGGTTACAAAACGGGTATTGCTCAAGATGGGTTATGTTCACCGATACGAGCGGGTATTTGCCGGCAATCTCATCCAGGTTCTCCAGTATTTCATTTTTAGACACCCTGGTTTTATCGAGCGTGGAGGATAGCGAGTGACAGCCTTCTACGCTGAAAATAACATACATGCTGCTGGTATCATTTTCATCGTATACCGTATCCCTCAACAGGATTTTTACTTTTTTATCTGTAATACCAAAGCTTCCGGCGTTCAGTAATACTTCAAGGTCTTCCGTTACCAGGTCGGGATATGGCTTAAGGGTTTCATCATTCATTTTCTTTAACCGCTCAGGGTTAAGATACTTCTGCAAGGTTCCCTGCGCCTGCTTAAGAATAAGCTTATTGTTCGTCATACCCCGTTCGGGAACAAATATCGCTACGCAAATAATATCGGGTCCATCGGTATTAAGCTGTCGCAGATTTGCCTGCGAACCCAGTATATACTCAAAATCCGAGCACCACCGCAGTATCCAGGGAATTTGTTTTACATCTATATCAGTCCATGGACTGCTTTTGGTTTCCGTTTCAGAAAACATGCATTTTAATGTTGGATGAACATGAAAATCGAATAGTGGCATACCTGTTATATTTTAAGATGAATATGTACAGGTTTTCTAAGAATAACAGAACCGGTGCGAAGATTAAAAAGCGGAAGGTTTCCTGCAGAAGAGTTATTGGCGTTGTGCCAACAAGATAACAATTAAAAAAGGGATTTGCAAGTACTACTTCAGTTTGCAAATCCCTATTATAAAAAGTGGGATCAAAAATATGCCGTATGCGCTTTAAGAGCCGAACATTCCTTTTATTTTATCCATCAATCCGCCGCCTTTTCCCTGGTTAAACAGCAGCAGCAGGTCCTGCAGGTCAGTATCTCCGTCTCCGTCAAGATCAAGCGCGCCGCCTTTTACTTTATTCAATAAGCCCTGTATATCCATGCCGGAGGTTTTACCGCCGGAAAAACTGTTGAAAAGCGACTGTATATTAAAGCTGCTATCCTGGGGATCGTTTGTTTTACTAACAAGGTTATTTAACACCGCTGGTATCAGCCCGCCGGCAATGCTGCCTGCAGATTGCCTGTCCATTCCAAATTTGCCAATGAGATTTTCTATAAGCCCCCCGGAAATTTGCTGCGTAATATTATTCTGCACTCCGCCATTATCCCTGCCTCCAAACAATTTTAAAACATCGGAAATATTGCCCTGCGCTAATATATCCTGGAAACCTCCCTGGATAGAACCAGACGCTTCAGCTATTACTTCTTCATTACGTTCATTGGGTATAGCAGGATTATTAATGACTGCATCGCCGGCATACTGCTTTACCAGATTAAAAAGATTGTCGAGCATATTATCAGGTTTTTAGTTTACTTAGTGTTGCTTTCTTACAGAAAGGTTGTATGCTGTTACAATTATATTTATCCACTAAAAGATCAATATTTATCAAGGTAGTGCATTTATAATTCAAAAAACCATGCAGGAGCAGGTTCACCGGCTCCATCAAATGTATTAAATTGCCTCCATGTTGCTGATTAAAAATGTTTTGGGTCGTATCTGGGCTTTTTGGGGAGCCATCATTTTTATTGCTACTTTATTACTTGTGATAATACCCATCTGGCTTACAAATTATATACAAGAGCCGCGGGGAACCGAAATTTTCAGGAAAATTTCCAGGACATGGATGCAGGTTTTCATTTTCCTGATTGGCTGCAGACTGATCGTAAAAGGTAAAGAGCATTTTAAAAAAGGAGAAAATTACATTGTAACCAGCAATCATAATTCGTATATGGATGTGCCGCTTACCACCCCTTTTATACCCGGCCCCAACAAAACCATTGCAAAAGCGGAACTGGCTAAAGTGCCGTTATTTGGCCTGATTTACCAGCGGGGATCTATATTGGTAGACCGGAAAGATGAAAAAAGCCGGAAAGACAGCTTTGGCAAGATGAAAGAAGTTTTGAAGCAGGGATTGCACATGTGCATTTATCCCGAAGGTACCCGCAACAAAACCGCCGAACCTTTAAAGCCATTTCACGATGGCGCTTTTAAGCTGGCTATAGATACCGGCAAGAGCATTATACCCGTATTACTGTTCAATACTAAAAAGGTTTTACCGGGACCAGCCAAGCCCTTTTATCTTTGGCCGGCTACCATGCACATGCATTTTCTTCCGCCGGTAGCCGTACAACCAAACGATACCGCACTTGCATTAAAAGAAAGGGTATTCAATATTATGTACGATCATTGCAAAAGCAATATACCCGTATTGTCCTGATAATATATTGGCTGTTACATGGCAGTACTTCTGAACGTACGCGTACGGTTGATCTTCAGGTCGCGCAGCATACCCGATTTGGGAAAGATAGAGATATTGAACGAACGCCATAACCCGAACGGGGTAACATTAATAGACATTTGCCAGCAGTGCATTTCGCGGGTGATGAACATAGAAAAGGAAGGAATTTTCAGTGTTTTGAAATCGAAATAACCATTGGCGCCAAATTTCCATTTTTCCGTAAGACTGAAATCGCCGTTAAAATTCATGCTGGAAGCAAAGCGCGTTTCGTAGCCTGAATAATCCCTTTTAAGCACCTTACTAAAGCTGAGAGAGTAAGATACATTAACCGACCAGGGGATATTAAAGTCAACGAATTCCGAAGGATTATTGCGTACATAATCCATCTGCGACTGCATTTCATCGGCAGTAAGGTTATCGTAATTATCGTATTGGGCCTGTGCTTTTTCGTCCTTTTTTTCATCTTTAGGCTTACTCTTAAAACTGGTAGATATATTCAGGCTGCCATTGGTAATACGCCCCAGCGACAATTTATTATCCTGCCATGCATACCGGTTTTTCCTGAAGCCTGTTATTGAATCTGTTTGATATGGATCAATGTTAGCGCTTGCTGTGATATTAATTTTTTCAAACAAGGTACTTCTCGCATATACGTTAAAGTTAGAAAGCTTGAAAGAATCAGCCAGCATGTTATAGCTCCCCGTTATCCCGTAACCGTCAATCAGCTTTACTTTCTTTACATTGTCTTCCTCATCTTCCGAAGTGCTGTCTTTTGCGGGTTTGCGTACCTTCATTTCCACAAAATTGTCTATTCCAAAACCAATGCTTCCCGATCGCCCATACCCAAACGAACTGTATATACTTCCATCATATTGCGACAACATTCTCCTGGTTCCCAACGTATCGGTTTGAATCAGGTTATAATATGCTTTGGATAGATCCGGCTTATAGCCGATGCTCATTTGCGGCCGGATCACCTGCCTGATCGCCTGTACTTTAGCGTTTTTATTTTTAAAGTTAAGGGTACCGAACATGGATGTACTAAAGGAAACAGACATAGAAATATCCCGGGCTGTATACAGTCCTTTGTTGATAGTAGTATCTACTTTATGCGTATCGGGATTCCATTCCCGGAGTAACTGCTGCGAATACCATCTTTCCTGGTAGCTGAAGCCCGGCGATATTTGAATAGGCCCCAGTTGCGGCAAAGCAAGCGTAATAGGAATATTATGCTGGGCGCCATACTGAAAAGTATCTATTAACTGGTTAAAGCTGAAAGCCGAATCATAAAACGAGGCCTGCCCCCTTACACTTGTAGTATAGCCTATACCAAGCTTATGATACCATTTACCGCTGCCTACCATTTCCTTAGGTTGTAAAGGATACAGCGTTTGTACATTAAAATTGATATCCGGCAGGCTTAGGTTTACAATTCCTGAAGCGGTATTCTGGTTGTGATTGAGGTTTATGGAAAGATTATATGGCTTACCGATCCATGACTTCTGGTAAGAAATAGAAGAGCTAAGCTGGTTGGTAAAGCTGAGCGGTTGCGAATAGCTGCCCCCGCTGCCATTATTAATATCAACATACGAGTTGTTTGTTACGCGCTGCATGTACTTACTGGAACCCGCGTTTACGCTTGCCGAAAAGCTAACTCCCGGTCGCGCTTTGCTATCCATACGGTGGCTCCAGGTTATAAAAAAGCTTTTGTTCAGGTTGTAATCCTCATCTTCCTTACTAATGCCGTAATGTGTTCGCTGGTAGCTGAAATTAAGGGTGCCGCTATACCGATACCGTACACGATAAGTGGGTGAAAGATTCATTCTCCAACTGCCATAGGAGTACAGGTCTCCCCTTACCGTAAAATCAAAATTATCGTTGATCACTTTGTAAAAGCCCATTTGCTCCAGTCCCAGCCCAAAATCTGTTACCGTAAAGGTTGGCGGTAATATCCCGGACTTTCGCCCCCTTTGTAATGGAAACAACCCAAACGGCACCGCTATAGGCAATACAGGTACATTTTCAAACTCAACGCCTACCGGCCCTGTTACCGCCACAGTTTGACTGATGTATTTTATTTTTTTTGCCCTGAAAGCAAAATGAGGCGTATCGAGGTTGCAGGTAGTAAAACGCCCCTTATAAGCATAGATGGTTTTAGCGTCTACCTTTTTTACTACCTCGGCGTAATTAAACAGCTCGTTTTGCTGAAAATAACTGCTATGTGTAAGGCCTTTTTGCGTTTTAAAATTAAATTCAATGCTGTCGCTTACCGTAACAATATCCGCCTGCACCAGCTTTGCCTGCCCCAATGATTTGCCCGCGGTATCCAGCTTCATTCTTGCTTTTACCATATTGGTCTGCTGGTCGAACGCTATTTCAGGTGCGGTAAGATCAACATCTTTGTATTTAACCTGCGTTTCCCCGTACAGGTATAACTTTTTAGCAATAACATCCAGTACCATTGAATCCCTGGCTTTATAGTCTACGGGAGCATCTATCGAATCCTTTGAAATTTTTACGTTGAACGTATCTACTTTCAGGTGCCTGGCGCTGTCGGTAAGCAGCGAATCCGGAACCACCGGCCCGGTAGTATCGTTTGCAGGTTTGGCGGTATCAGCGGGCGGAGGCAGTGTATCTTTTTTAGCGGAGGGGGGTATTGTGTCGCTGAATGCTGTTAAATTATTGCCAAAAGCACCTGGAATATGATTTTTTGCTAGCCCATTATACGTTATTGCAATGGTAAGCAGCAGTAAAGCAAAGGTATATATATAATTTCGCTTAAATTTGCGATACTTATTTCTCATACATCCATTAGGCAGCAAAAATAGCCATATTAGCGGTAAGAAAACGTGAAGATTGAAAGAGAATTACTAACCCTGATTAAATTTTAACAACGGCATGTACAAAAAAGTTATTGCTTCTTCTTTTATTTTCTGTTCATTGTTTGTTTCTGTTTGTTTCGCCCAGAACAAGAGCCGGATTAAGACTATAATTGTAGACGCCGGGCATGGAGGATCGGACCAGGGCGCCAAAGGCTCCTATTCAACCGAGGCCCAGATTACGCTACAGCTTTCAATGAAAGTAGCCGCATTGCTGGAGAAAGAATTGCCTCAAACAAAGATCCTGCAAAACCGCACTACTGATGTTTTTAATAATGTAAAAGAAAAAGCGGCGTTTGCCAATAATAACAAAGGCGATTTGTTCATCTGCATTCACGTAAATGCCGCTCCCCCGATCCGGCATTCGCAGATAACAGGCTACAGGAACAAAACTTATTATACGGGCAAAGGCGCCAAAAGAAAAAAACATACCAAAAGAGAACCCGTATATAAAGTTTGGCATACCCCCAATCCACGCTATGGAACAGGCACCTATGTGTGGGCTGCCGACAGGGGTGTTAACAAGGCTGACGCGGTATCTGAAAGGTTTGAATCGAGTGAAGAAGTTGCGGATGCACCAGATCCCAATACACCGGAAGGATCGCTGATAAGCCGCTTGTGGGTTCAAAAATATTTTAAGAACAGCGTACGCCTGGCTACCATGATAGAAGATGAATTTGTGAAGATCGGCAGGAAAAGCGACGGCGTGCTACAAAGAAATGAAAAAGGAATATGGGTTTTACAGGCTACCAATATGCCTGCAGTATTAATTGAAACCGGTTTCATTACCAATAAAGAAGAGGAAGATTACCTGAACAGCGAAAAGGGGCAGGAAGAAATGACACGGGCTATTGTAAACGCCATTATATCGTTTAAAAACCTTTTAGACGGAACACGTGGTGGCAACGCCCAGGATACCACCTCTGCAGAAAACAGCAGTGCCGGTAAAAAATAAGTAATATCATCCGGCTTTTACAATTAAAAGCTTTCCCGCCGGCTTTGCCCCAAGTACCTTATTTTTGCAGGAAAGTATTGATTCTGAATAATAAGTGAAGGTTATTATCGTTCATCCTGAAGCTAAAATGGATCTTCAGTATATGATATTGTCCGACCAAAAAACACGATAGACGGATGAAAATTTCAAATGAAACCAAGGTTGGCGCCTTAACAGCTATCGCCATTACCCTGCTTATTCTGGGCTTTAATTTTTTGAAAGGAAAAACCATCTTTGAAAAAAGCTTTAAGCTATATACTGTTTTCAGTTCGGTAGAAGGTCTTTCTGTTTCCAACGCAGTAATGATCAACGGGCTGCAGGTAGGAAAAGTATACAAAATGCAGGAAACGGATGAAAATCTTACCGGCATAGTAGTAACCATTAACCTTCACAAAAACATCAACATACCCAAAAACTCTGTAGCCCATATTTCCAGCAGCTTATTGGGCAATACAACCCTGAATATTGATTTGGGCACAGAAACCAGCTATGCTAAAAACGGCGATACGCTGGCTACCAACTCCGCACCCGGCCTGCTGGCACAGGTAAAGGGAACGCTTGATCCCAGCCTTGTGAAAATAAACGCTGCCCTTAATTCACTCGATTCCGTGTTAAAGCTGATAGGCAACGTATTTGATCCGAGCACGCAACACAATTTCCAGACCATCTTTGCCAACCTTGCAGTTTCCACGGCACACCTTAACAGCCTGCTCAATACTCAAACCGGTGCGTTGGCGCAAACACTGGCAAACCTCAATGGTTTTACCGGTAACCTTAAAAACAACAACGATACCATTACCCGGATATTCTCTAACCTCAAAACCACTACAGGTAAGCTGTCTGAACTGGAACTGGATAGTACTTTAACAAAACTGCAATCTGCCGTAACTGAACTTAGTACTACCTTGAACAAGATTAATGGCAATGAAGGTACCTTGGGACTGCTGATGAATGACAAAAAATTGTATAACAACTTAAATTCTACCGCCAACAGCCTGAATGTGCTGCTGCAGGACTTTAGGATACATCCCCGCAGGTATACCGGGGGGCTGGTATTTGGCCGGAAAGATAAATCCGCTCCTTTAATGACCCCATTGCCCGATTCTACTACAGTGCTGCCGGAAACAGATAAAAAACGGTGATGAACATTTTTATACGGATCGTTTTATCGGTAATTTTTTTTTGCATCGCACACATTGTAACTGCACAACAAAAGCCGCCTGTGCCCGGGGCGCCCGGTGTTCCGCCACCTAAAGACAGCACAAGGGAAATACATCTTATCAGGTCTGATGTTTTACGTCTTGAAAAAAAAGACGACAGCACAGAATTTCAGATACTGGTAGGCAATGCCCGGCTCCGGCAGGGCAATACCTATTTTAAAGGCGACAGCATTGTAATGAATAAGCAAAAGAACATCATTGAGGTGTTTGGCAATATTCATATTAATGATGCCGACAGCGTAAATGTATATTCTCAATACCTCATTTATTACGGCAATCCTAAACTTGCTAATTTAAAAAAAGCAGTAAAGCTCACCGATGGTAAAGCAACGCTCACTACCGAAGACCTTGAATACGACCTGAATACTAAAACCGGGAGCTATCTTAACAACGGTAAAATTGTAACCAATTCTTCCACGCTCACCAGCAAGGAAGGATATTATTACGCCGACACGCGCGACGCTTATTTTAAAACAGGCGTTAAGCTGATTGACCCGGAATATACTATGGCTACAGATACTTTGCTGTATAATGTAGATAGCAAAATGGCAACTTTTGTATCGCCCACTACCATTAACGACGGAAAATCCATCATCAGAACTTCAGACGGGTATTATGATATGGACAAAGGGCAGGCGAATTTTGGCCAGCGGCCGGTTATACAGGACAGCACACAACGAATAACTGCGGAAACGATTTTTTTTGACAAAAAGACCGGCGACGGATCAGCAAAGGGGAACTTCGTGTATGCCGATACCGCACAGGGAGTTACCGTTATGGCGGAAGAGGGGATTTTCAACCGGGATAAAAAAACATTCATGGCTACTGTTAAGCCTGTAATGATCATTAAGCAGGACAATGACTCCTTATTTATAACCGGCGATATACTGTACTCAGGCATAAAATCAGATACGCTGTATAAGAAAGATTCAACGGCGGAAGCATTGGCAGATGCAGGCCCATCAACACCCAACGCTGGTATTTTAAAAACAGGAGATAAGCTTCCTGAAAATATGCTCCCTGGCAAAAGAAGCCTTCCTGGAGCCAAACGGAAAAACGTGGACGCGGCGGATTCTTCGGGGAACATAGCGAAGCTGCCACAATCTTTAGAAAAAGATTCTGCCGCTGCTCTCCTCTCCTCTCCTCCTGCTGTTACGGACTCTTTGCAGGTTACTTTAACGGCAGACTCGCTGCTGAATATCCCCGGCAGGGATAGTATAGCAATCGCAAAGCGGGAGGAGCTGAAGCCGGATACGATAACGCAGATGAAACCACCGGAGATCGAGAAAATTGACAGTGTTCGTTTTTTCCGGGCCTATCATCATGTAAAAATTTTCTCCGATTCGATGCAGGCTGTATGCGACAGCATGTATTTTTCCGGGATAGATTCTATATTCAGGTTATTTACCGACCCGGTAGTTTGGGCAAAAGAAAGCCAGATTACAGGCGACACTATTTTCCTGCATACCAAAAATAAAAAGCCGCAGCGTGTAGAAGTTTGGGAAAATGCTTTCAGCATCAGCAAAAGCAACGATGAGTATTTTAATCAATTAAAAGGCAACGTGATCAACGGCTATTTTGTAGAAGGGGACATTGAGCACATCAGGGCCAAGGGCAGCGCGGAAAGCCTGTATTACCTGCAGGACGACGACAGCGCTTACACAGGCGCTAATTATGCACAGGCAGACCTGATCAATTTATACCTTGCCAAACGTGAATTGCAGAAAATAACCTGGATCAATGAAGTAACAGGCGGGTTCTATCCTGTTCGTGAAGTACCCGAAGAAAAAAAGCGTTTCAGGAATTTTAAATGGCAGGAAACAAGGCGTCCCAAAACAAGGCTGGAGCTGTTTGAATAACAAAAAGGGTACAGCCTTAGCCATACCCTTTCCTATTATCAGTTCTTACAAATCATCACTGGTCTTCCGGTTTTTTGCAGCAGGTAGGCAATTTTTTATACGAGTCATCATTGGCTTTCACATCATCGGCATCATAGCCCACGTTAGCAATTGCTGTTTTAACATTCTCAATATTCGTTCTGTCTCCCAGGTAGGTTACCGTAGTTATTTTTCTTTTATAGTCCACATTCACTTTCGTAATACCTTCTTCATTCTTCATGAAGTTTTCAATTTTTTTCTTACAGTTTTCGCATTGAACCGTAGGCGTAGCTATTTTTGCTGTAACCGGCTTTTTTTGCTGGGCATTTGCGCTCCAGGCCAACCCGCAAACGAGGGTACATAAAAACAACATCTTTTTCATACGATGATTTTTAATATTGTTGGATAATAGTGTTTCCTAAATTTAATGAAAAGGTACGGTTTTTTATATTAAGGCTTCCAATTAGCCGGATCTTTTCTCCAGTTTAACAAAGTGCTTTCAGTTTCGGCTCCCACAATGCCCTGTTCTACCGCCAGCGCGATCAATGTTTGATAATTCGTTAACGACTTCAGCGGAATGCCGGCTTTTTCAAAAGCTTCGGCGGCAACATCAAAGCCATACGTAAAAATAGATACCATTCCTTCAATGATCAACCCCTGTCCGCGCAATACATCACATACCTGCAGGCTGCTTTTTCCTGTAGATATAAGATCTTCTATCACCACTACTTTTTGCCCTGCCTCATAAAATCCTTCTATCTGGTTGCCCAACCCGTGTTCTTTAGGCTTGGGCCGAACATATATATAAGGAAGCTTTAGCTGGTCTGCGGCCATGGCCCCCCATGCAATGCCCGCGGTGGCTACCCCTGCCAGCAGATCCGCCCCGGGAAAGCTGTCGAAGATCACATTACACAATTCGGATTTTACAAAATCGCGTATGAATGGAAAGGAAAGCGTTTTCCTGTTGTCGCAATATATAGGACTTTTCCAGCCGGAGGCCCAGGTAAAAGGTTGTTGCGGATTCAACCGGATAGCATTAATTTGTAAAAGCTTTCCGGCAACTGCTTTTTCGTTCGTCATGCCGCGAAAATAATAAATTGCTTTTGTATGGTTTTTAAAATCTATTTTAACGATAAGCCTGTTTTTTTGTGCGATGAAATGACCCCTGTCATAGAGGAATACAGGCATCATCCCGATACTGTTTTCATTGATGAGCTTACCAATCCCGCAGTTAAATCCTTATTGCATGAAATAGCGAAGCCCGGCTTTCATTCAGGCATACTATACCATACGGATATCAGCCAGCTAAAAAAAATGTTCTGGAAGCATTTTATAGTGATACAGGCAGCGGGAGGGCTGATAAAAAACAGCCGGGACGCGATATTAATGATTTACAGGCGCGGAAAATGGGACCTGCCTAAAGGTAAGCTCGACAAAGGAGAAACATTAGAAGCATGCGCATTGCGTGAAGTACAGGAAGAAACAGGGCTGAAACAGGTTGCATTAACTTCGTTCATCGTCACCACCTATCATACCTACGAAGAGTTTGGAAAACATATTTTAAAAGAATCGTACTGGTATAATATGAAAGCTACCGCTGCCGAAGAAACAAAACCACAAACCGAAGAGGACATTATGCAAATAGAATGGGTACAACCCGGCGATATACAACAAAAGCTCAGCAACAGCTTTCCTTCTATTGTGGATGTTATGAAAGCGGCCAGGCTGATACCTCAACCATAAGGCTCCAAACACCCGGAAAAGACAATTTATTTTCCAGGCTTTAAAACACCGCTTTTATTTCTTTTAATATCCTTTCCTTTTCCTGTTGAGTTAAGTTAGAGCCGGAAGGCAGGCACAAGCCTTTTTCAAACAACCGTTCCGAAGTGCCGTCGCCATAAAAAGGCGCACCGGCAAAAACGGGTTGCTTATGCATGGGCTTCCACAGGGGCCGGCTTTCTATATTCACGGCTTCCAATGCGAGCCTTAGCTTTTCGCGGTCAACGCTGTCATCATTTACAATAACGGTAGTAAGCCAGTGGTTAGAAAAATAACCTTCGGGAGTAGCCGGAAATGCTAACCCGGCAATCTCTTGCAGCTCATTTTTATACCATTCAAAGTTTGCTCTTCTTTGGGCGATCCTTTCCTGCAACACTTCCATTTGCCCCCTTCCTATTCCCGCACAAATATTGCTCATACGGTAATTGTAGCCAATATGAGAGTGCTGGTAATGCGGCGCCGCATCGCGCGCCTGTGTTGAAAGAAATCTTGCTTTTTCAGCTATCCGGGCGTCATGCGCTACCAGGGCGCCACCGCCTGAAGTAGTAATGATCTTATTGCCGTTGAAGGACAGCGCGGAAATAACTCCGAACGTGCCGCACATTTTACCATTGATATGGCTGCCTAAAGCTTCCGCCGCGTCTTCCAGCACCGGTATTTCATAATTGCCGGCTATTTGCATAATAGCATCCATTTTGGCCGGCATACCGTATAAATGCACGGGAATGATCGCCCGGGGCTTACGTCCTTTAGCGATCCTGTCCTTGATCGCTTCTTCCAGAAATTCAGGCGACATGTTCCAGGTATCAGGTTCGCTGTCTACAAAAACAGGCGTGGCTCCCTGGTAAGCAATAGGATTTGCCGATGCGGAAAAGGTCATACTTTGGCATATCACCTCATCCCCGGCTTTTACGTCCATCAATATCAACCCAAGATGTATTGCAGCCGTACCCGAGCTCAATGCCGCTACATGAATTTCGTTCCCGTTGCCGGGCAAAAGAAAAGCGCTGATATCTTTTTCAAACCCGTTCACATGCGGGCCTAAGGGAGCTACCCAGTTGGTATCAAAAGCTTCTGTAACATATTTCCGTTCGTTGCCTCCCATATGAGGAGATGAAAGCCAGATTTTTGGATGCATACTTTTTATTTCGAAATAGATTATTTGCAGTAAAATTAAGCGAAGCGGAAAAGTTTACGCTTTTTTTGTTTTTACGATTTTAGCGGGAACGCCTACGGCAGTCACCGAGTCGGGCAAATCCTTCACTACCATGGCCATTCCTCCCACAACAGAATGTTTACCAATTTTTACCGACTGCCTGGTGGCGGAATGTATACCCATGTCAACACACTCTCCTATATTGGTAAAGCCCCCTAAAGCAACACCCGGCGCAAGCGCGCTAAACCGTTGAATATGGCAATCGTGCCCTATGGCGGAATTCATATTTATAATAACAAAGTCTTCAACACGGGTATGATAGTTTATAGAAACGCCCGGATAAATAATTACGCCATTGCCAATAAACACATGAGTGGATATCCACGAATGCCGGGAAACAAGAGAAGGGAATATTATATTTTTATTGGGAAGTAATTTGTCTATTATTTTCTTTTTAATAACAGGGTTGGCTATAGTAACTACAACCCCTGTCTTTTCCTGCAAATGAACGATCTTGTCAACTCCTCCCAGCACAGGATATCCGAAAAGATTTTTGTCCCATTTTTCCTGATCATCATCAATAAAACCCTGCATCACAAAATCATCCAGTTGAAAATCTTTAAAGTTGTAAGCTACAAACGCCCCCACATTTCCACACCCGATTACAAGTAAATTAAACTTATTCATTATCTAAAATTAGGCATTCAAATAGTACTAACCATATATCTGGGTAAACTGCTTAGAATTTTTGTGTTAAGATAAAAGGTCAGACTGATATTGTAAAAATTCATTCCTCAACGCTTTGCTTCCCAAAAGCTGAGACAAATAATTCCAGTTATGATTTCCTTCAATAAGAACCGGCCCCTGGTTGGTGATCCCCACATCCCATCCTACAGACCTGTTTTGAGGAATATGGCAGGCAGCCTTCTTCACCAGCTCTACACTCTCCTTCCAAAAAGGTATCTGGAATTCTACCAGCTTAACTTTTGTAACCGGGTGATGATACTCATTGGGCTTTGTGATATCAATATACATGCCAGGAGCCATTATTTTACCGGTTGCCAGGTTAATGGGAGCGCCAAAATTCGCTCCGTAATTCCCTGCCGATAAATTATCAACCTTCATATTTACGCTGATCCTTATAAAAGCGAGCAACACATCCACAACACCATTATTATACTGCGTTACAATCCTTACCGTATTTAAAGCGGCCGGCGACAACCTCATCAGGTCATCGTGCTGAATTACATATCTTTCCAGCAGATCAAAACCTTTCTCTTCCATCAGTTTAATGATCGCTTCTGCATTCATACCCGAGCTGTTTACAACCTCCACCTGTTTTCCTGCCTGGCCTGTGGCTTTCTTTATAACGAACTTTTTTTCAGGATTACAAATAAATTTTTGGGCAATACCGGGATCTTCCTTCAGCATTTTTACGGTAGCCCATTCACGACCGGATAAATCTTTAAAGTGAGCAAGAAATTTTATTTTATCACGTAAAACAGATCTATACTCAGAAGGGTTCATTCTTAACTGGTATTCGTACATAAACCCGGTACAGGCGTATAAGGCCCGCTCATTTTCTGTAAGATCAAAAAAACGAAGTGTAAAATAATCGAGTGGAGCAGCATTGTACCTGAAAATATTTTTGAACAGATCCTTCAGCAGCTTTATTGCAGGGATTTTATTTTTCTTTTTTACAAAAGAAAAATAAGTAAAGAAGATTTTCCAGGGTGTCTTCAATAAATAGTATGGTATATAAGCTATTCTCTGTAATATCATCCTTGCTTAATAAAATAAACTGCCACAACTGCACGAAAACTTAACAAGACACCCGCAAAAATCTAAAAAGTGGCGTGCAGGTACATTTATACCAGAGTAGAGGCATTGGGATGATGCTCAAATTATACCAGGAGGGAGTTATTGGGAATAATGCTCAAAGATATATTTTTTTTCTGTTTTATCCATATCCGGAAGGAGCAGGCAGTAACAAATTATATGAATCAATCAAAATATTGCAATAAATCATTGCTTTACCCTGCCGTTCCCATCATTCGCCTGAACCTGTAAAAGGTTTCATGGTTACCTTTTCACCTGCGTTAATGCCTTCGCTCCTGAACACTTTAAGCACCGTTAAAAAAAGTATTTTTATATCAAGCCCTAAAGAGCAGTTATCAACATACCAAACATCGTATTCAAACTTTTGCTCCCAGCTAATGGCGTTCCTTCCGTTTACCTGCGCCCATCCGGTAATGCCCGGTCTCATTTCATGCCGTCTTTTTTGCTTTTGATTGTACAATGGCAAATAGGATACCAGCAACGGACGCGGCCCAACCAGGCTCATATCTCCTTTTATTACATTTATCAATTGCGGGATCTCGTCAAGAGAGGTTTTCCTGGCAAAGTTCCCCACTTTTGTGATCCTCAATTCTCCCGGCAACAAATTACCCCTGTCGTCGGTTTTATCATTCATGGTTTTAAATTTAATAACCCTGAATATTTTACCGTTACGCCCGGGCCTGTCCTGGAAAAAAAACGGTTTCCCCGAGTTTGCTATCAATAACAAAAACATTACTATTAAAAAAACCGGGAGCAAGATCAAAAAGCCGATAGTAGCTACAAAAAAATCCAATATCCTTTTAAAAAATCCTTTGTACATAACAGAAGCTGATAAATGAAAAAGTGCTCAAAAATACAAAACAGTTCCTCCCCAGGAATACCCCACTCCAAAACCCGCTACCAACACCTTATCCCCCTTTTTAATACTATTACTTTTTTGTGCCTGGTACAAAGCGATAGGTATAGTAGAAGAAACCGTGTTACCGCAGGTTTCCATCCATATAAAAAATTTATCGGCAGGAATTTTCGTTTTCTTTCTTAAATAATCGAGTATGAACCTGTTAGCCTGGTGAAAAACAAAAAGATCAATTTCCTCCTGCTTCAAATTGTTTTTTTCAAGTATCCGGCTTATAAGCGCAGGAACCGCTTCCAGCGTAAAATTAAATACCTCCGATCCATTCATGAAGAGGTAATTATCATTGTATGCGTTACCATCTTCATCGGTATATAAATGAGTATCGCCCGATCTGGGTGAACGCATGGCTCCATTCTTAACTATTAAATTGTGGGCGCCCCTGCCATCAGTACCCCAAATCATTTTTCCTATTATTGCTCCAGCTCCTTTCGAAGATACAAGGGTAGCCGCGGCGGCATCGCCAAAAATAGACCGGTTACCTTTATCAAGCGGGTGCAGGAACCTGCTGTAGGTATCGGCAGTGATCAAAAGAATGTTACATGCATCGCCGGAAGTTATTATTCCTTTTGCAAGCCCAAGTCCATATACAAAGCCCGAACAGCCCTGGTTCACATCTATTGCTCCTGCGTTAGCGGGTAAGCCTAACCGGTGGTGAACAATACAGGAAGTAGCCGGCAAAAAATAATCAGGACTTTGCGTGCATACAACCAGGTAATCAATATCGGCAGCACTAATATTATGCTCTTCAAACAGCTTTTGAGATGCTTTTACCGCAAGGTCTGAAACAAATTCATCGGGAGCGGCTATACGCCGGCTGGCAATACCTACTTTAGCCATTATTTTTTCTACGCTCCATTCAGGAAATTCGATACTAAGCTGCTCATTCGTCAGCTCCCTGTTTGGAAGATAGTACGCTACAGCAGATATGGTTGCAGGATCAACCGGCATATTTTTATAATTCAACCAGTTCAGAAACAAAAATACCGTCAAGTGTTGTATAGGCTGTGCCCCAGGATAACCCTACACCGAATCCGCATAAAATAACACGCGCTTTTTGCCGGTGCAGCTGCCCGCGTATAGCGGCAACCATGGTGAGCGGGATAGACGCCGAACTGGTATTACCAAATTTTTTAAGCGAATAGGGAACCTTGTCTTCAGGAAGAGCAAGCTTTTTCCTTATTTTTTCATTCATCATTTTGTTTGCCTGGTGAAAAACGGCAAAGTCAATATCGCTATTGGTAAGCTTTAACTGCTCCGTGAGTTTCTTAACCGTTTTAGGCGCCTCGGTTATGCCAAATGAAAAAACATCAAACCCATCCAGGTGAACATTAATGCCGCACCTGATCAACCCTTCCTCATTGGTTTTTTCCTCCAGCGATCCATGAGAAAACCTGTTCCTAAAGCCACCTTCGGGAACAATGATGGCCTTATATCCCGCACCATCGGTTGCCAGATGGAAATGAATACCTTCCGCTCCGGGAGCGTACTCCAATATAGTAGCCGCACCCGCATCTCCAAAAAGCAGGGCGCTGCTTTTATCTTTGGCATTGGTGGTTTTAGAGGCCGTATCTCCTACCAGCAGCAATCCTTTTTTTATTTGACCGGCAGAAAGATAGGAAGCGATAATATTCAGGCCGTATATATACCCGCTGCATCCTAAAGGCACATCAAAAGCGAGCGTTTCTTTGCTAAGGTTCAACCTGTCCTGGATGATACAGGCAGTATTGGGCAGGAAATAATAATCCGGCGACTGGGAAACAAATACCAGTATCCCGATATCTTCCTTACAGATGCCCATATCCTCTATAAGCTTTTCCGCCGCGGCCACGCACAAATCGGAAGCACACATTGCCGGTTCGCTGGCACGATACTCTTCAATACCTACATTGCTAACGAACGTTTTTACATCATTTTCAGGAAAGACAAGGTTATCCTGGTTCCTTATAACCTGCCGGGGAACACAGGCACTGATGCCGGTAATGGAAACATGTTTGTTATGCAGTAGCGCCATATGCTTTTGTATACTTCCGTATACTTTTGTTTTTGTTATTATACTAAATTAAGCCATCCGCCATCCAGCACTAAAGACTGGCCGGTTATCCATCGCGAAGCATCTGAAAGTAAAAAAACAGTGGCGTTGGCCACGTCTTCCGGTGTACCATACCCAAAGGGATAACTTTGCATATCTTTCTCAACCGCCTCTCTCGAAAGTAACGCTTCGGCTTCAGAAGCCATATCGGTATGTACCATTGCCGGCTCTACGGCGTTCACCCTGATTTTTTGAGCAGCATATTCACTTGCAATTACACGTGCGGCGGCAGACATAGCGCCCTTGCTGCCGGTATACAGCAAATTGGATTTTGAGCCCACCAGCGCTGAAACAGATGATATGACCACTACTGAAGAATACACCTGCTTTTTGATCTTTTTTTTCCTGGTCATTTCGGCCAGCGTCAATACCATGGAGTAATAATTTACATTCATTATTTCTTCCAGGGCCTGTCTTTTAATAAACTTAAGCGGTCCCCATTTTATAATACCGGCTGCATGTACATATCCGTTTATTTCCGGTAACCGCGCTACAGCATTTTCAATATCTTCATCTTTCGATAAATCGGCTTTTATGCAGGAAGCACTTTCCGGGCCTAATTCATCTACCATTGCCTGCAACCTGTCTTCCCTCCTGGCCAAACCAATTACTTTTCCATTTGCCGCTACAACGCTCCGGCAAATACTCAGCCCTATTCCCGAAGAGGCTCCTGCAACCACGATTGTTTTCCCGGCTAAAGAAAAAGGAGAACTTTGATCCATAAAAAAGTTTGATACCAATAATTTTGAAGGAAGTTTTCAGCCAATATCAGTTTTTCAATAATAGCCGGTACAGGAGCTGATTACAAAATGAGCATACCGAAGCTATTTTGCGCTGACCCTGTTAAACAACTGTTCAATAGTATCTGACTCTCTCAGATCTGCACCGGTAATTTTCTTATTATAATTTTCATCTACCATTGCAATGATCATCAAAGCCACCATTGAGCTCCATTCATCCAGCTCTTTGAACCTGGTATTTAAAGTAATGGAAGATATATCCGTGTCATCGAACTGATCCGCAAAAGAGCTGAGAAATGCATTTTTGTCCATAAAAAACTTTGTTTAAAATGAAAAATCTATGGTCTTCCATACAAAGATTTTTACAGAAGGATATCTAATTAACCTACATACCGGTGGGCAAAGCCGGCACACCTAAATAATGCCCATTGTCTTTAATACTTTTGAATAAGATAGATAAAGGTCCTATTGTGTTACCATTACCTACCGTTTTATATTGAAGAACACCGGAACCAATGCCAAAATTATTTCTGTCTCCCACTGCCACCCCACCCGAAATAAATGTTCCTGTAGCAAATGTATTATAATTACCGATCAAAGTATCATGCCCAACTTTTACCGAGGCATTAAATATATTATACTCCCCCACCCTGTTATCTGCCGAAAAAGAAGAGTCAGCCTGGATAATGTTCCCCTTTCCCATTTTCAACGATTCAAAATGTAAAAAAGCCTTTGGATGAATAATATTGGGAAAGGAGATTCCCGGGGAAGTGAGCTTATTTAATATAGAGATGATATTTTCCGATCTGCCCGCTGCTACCGCTACATTCAACCCTTCATTTATATTATTCAAATCATTCATATTTCCCAATACTTCAAAATTCAAAAATAACCGTCCCCTGGGTATTTTATCATCAAAAAAACCAATAAAATCCCATGTAGGCTCTCGTTTATTGATCGCTTCAATTATTAAATAAACTTCTTTTGCAAAGCCCCCGGCACCGGCAATTGCAATTTTATGATTCATAAATTAATAATTACATTATCAAAGATAGTCTTAGTCCGCATAGAAATATCATAACAAATATGCTGCCCTATTCATTGCCGGTAAAACATGTTAAGCAGTTTGCTTTCGATACTCTTTGAGCAATTCGTCCCAGATATATTGCTGGCTGTACCTGTCAACGATCATCCGGCGCGATATTGCCGCCATTTTCTTTCTTGCTTCTTCATTTTCCATCAAAAAAAGCATGGCATCGCCCAATTCCTCCATGCTTTTAGGCGCCACTATCAGCCCGTTTTTCTGGTGTTCAACTATTTCGTTGCACCCGTTTATATTACTTACAATGCAGGGCAATCCCATAGATCCTGCCTGCATTACTACATTGGGGAAGCCCTCGCGATAGCTTGGAAAAACAAAAATATCGCTTATCGCCAGATAGGGGCGCACATCCTTTTGAAATCCTACAAACCGTACGTCAGGATGAGAGGATATCATCTCCTCCGCCTCCCTGGTTATAGGATCCAGCTTTTGCTCAAAGGTTCCCAGCAATAGCAATTTTGCCGATAACCCCTTCTTTTCATTACGGCTAAAAGCTTCTAACAATTCATGAATGCCCTTATCTTTTACAATCCTCCCTATAAAGCAAAAAACTTTGTCTGTCTTTTCAAAATTTAACTCTTTCCTCAGCGCGTCGCAGGCTTCTTCCGAAACCCGGGCAGGATCAAAAAAAGAGGTATCAATACCATTGGAGCTTCCATTACCAATTACCGAAAGCTTGTTTTCTTTACAATAACCGTTTTTTATAATAATGTCTTTCAGGGCAAACGAATTAGGATATACCATGGTAGCGCACGAATAGGTTAATTTCTCTACCAGGTCCAGGAGCTTTCTTTTCTTACCCCTCGCTTCCAGCAAAGGCAGACCGGCAACCGTATGCATGCGAACAGGAACGCCCGTAACCTTCGCAGCTATCATTCCCAATGTGCCCGCCTTGGGAGTATGTGTATGTATAATTTCCGGGCGTAGTTTTCGTATTATTTTTATCAGTCTAATTAAGGCTACAAAATCCTTCCAGGGTGAGATGGTACGCGTCATTAATACGCTATGCGTTATTACTCCTTCGCTTTTACCAACCTCTTCCAATGATTGGCCGGGACTGGCAACTGCATGAACCTCGTAATGCTGGTTCATGAATTTCAATTGATTTTTTAATAAATACCTTAACGAGCCAGGAATGGTTGTAACCCGCATCAATTTTCTTTTGGCCATATGCTTTAAAGCTTTAATGCTTTTCTACGCTTTAAATACAGCATAAAAATATGCTGCTAAAATTGCTAAAACGAGAAAGAATATTTTTTTATCAAATAAAAATTTCCTGACGTAATCACCCAGCAGATTCTCATGATTTAACTGCAGGCAGTTAATAATTACCACCGACATAAGATTGCCATATACAATTCCCCTGATCCCGAAAAAATAATACAACGACAATGAAATAATAAGATTAGAAACGAGCGAAAGTGCGCTGTAAAAAGTAATGAACTTGGTTTTTCCTGAGGCAACAATTAACGCTCCATAAAAATTATTTCTAAAAAGCCCGATCAATAAAAAAGTTTGAAATAAAATAACAGAATCCAGGTATTCCTTTGAATAGATAAGGAAGATTATCTGCTTGGCAAAAAGCATCAGTATCAGCAATATCGGATACGTAATATAAGAGACCTTTCTTGTTGTGTCGATCCAAAGCCTTTTCGCCCTTTCTTTTTCACCATTTTGAACATATTGCACCAGCTTGGGATAAATATTCTGTGAAAACGATGCGCTCAGCATTGCAAAAACGGGTATTTCCAAAGCGCCTACCGAAAAAACAGCGAACGCTTCTTTAGATTCAAGAAAAGCAACCACCCCTTTGTTAAGATTAATGCTTATTACCCCGATAAAGGAAGCGCAATATAACGGGAAGCCGATAGCAAACATTTTTTTAACCTGCTGCATGTTAACCAGGCTCCGGTTCAGCGTTAACCCCGATTTTCCGTACAATGCATAGAGCGGCAACCCAAAAGTTAAAATATACAGCAGCACACCCAATACCATATAGTAAGACTTATATACGCTTACCAAAAGTCCGGACAATATAATAAAAACTATTGTAGTGGTTAAGCTGACAAGGGTAACTTTTATAAAATCAAACACCCGTTGTTCATTTATAAAAGTATATTTAAGCGATTGATTGATACCGTAACAAAAAAACGCGAATGGAAAAAGCAGGCTCACCAAAAAGTACACATTAAGATCTACCCACCCCGCGTAATGAAAAATATTCAGGAAAACTATAACCACCAGTTCTGTTACCGCTATAGCTAAAAATGTAAAAAAAAAGTTGGAAAAAAATAAGGGTTTGTTATTCTCTTTAGCAATATAGAATTTGAACCCTTCGGGAAAGCCTAAAGACAACAGGGGAGTAACGAACTGAATGATAAAATACATTTTCTTCCATGCGCCAAATTCAACTTTGGTGAGCTTTTTTGAATAGATGTAATCTATGAGTATAAAAACCAACGCTACAACACTCTGGGAAATGGCCAACAAGATCCCCGAAGAATAACTGCTTTTCTTATACCTGTTAAAAAGTTGCTTCGCCTTCTCTACCAATCCTCCCTGCAAACCCGTTGCCCGCACATTATCATTATTGCTTTGCATAATCAATATTATTTTCCTCCTCCTCTTCTTCTTCCGTATCGTATTTAAGAACTGTATTTATAAGAAGTATCAGGGATACCATAATCCAGAACTCGCGTTTTCTTAAATGGTAGGTATATGCCCAGCTTATAAGGCATCCTAAATAAAAAGGCAGCAATACCCTTTTATAGTCAAGTAATCTTTCCTGCAATACGCTCCGGGGAGGTATTTTCCACAAAATGATCTTAAACATAAAAAAGAAGAAAAAAGTATACCCTATTATCCCGATCAAGCCGGTTTCCCCCACCATTTTAAAATAGGTACTGTGCACTTCATGTCGCCCATATTCCACAGAAAAAGCACCGATACCGGAACCGGACAAGGGGTTATCGCTAAAGGCACGGATAGCATTACCGATATTTTCAGCGATAAAGCCTTCTTCAGTAACGTTCCTGGTTCCGTCAATATTGTCGGTGATCCTGCTTTCAATTTTAGCCTGAATACGTTTATTGAGCGCCGGAGATATATCTTCCAGGTTAAAGTAAATAACACCCAGTATTGCTCCAATAAAAACAGTGGAAAAAAGCGCTTTCACATTCCGTTGCATGATGTTTAAAAAAATGATACTGCTAAAAAAGCCGATGTATGCGGCAATTTTACCACTGATAAACAAAAATACCACCCCGCAAATGATGCCGGTATTAATAAGCATTTTATCAGCGCCCTTAAAGCTGTTTTTAAAGCTGCTGAGATATACCGGCAGCAATATCGTTAACATCACAAGCACATACGCTCCGGCCTGCCCGGCGTTACGAAAGGCTGAAACAATCTCCCCTGGAGCCCTTCCCGGGAAAAGCCTCGGCAACCCCACACCACCTGCAAAAAAATCATATACCCCAACTACCAGCGAAAGAATGATGGCCCTTGATATATCGAGAAACAACAATTTAAAATTTTGATGATATACATTATATACTACTACGATCCCTATCAGCAGGAAAACCATCACCAATATTTCAGTAAGAGAAAGTCGTACATCCAGGCTAAGGAAAGCTGTTATCAAAAACGACCCTACAAGAAACAATGGCACTTTCATGCGCGGGGCATAAATTCTTTTACTTCCCAACAGCAATACAGCGGCCGCTACCAGTATTATATCAGGAATGGTAATTCTGCCCATTAAGCCCGATTCTCCCAAAGGAACTATAATAAAGGAAAGAATTACATATATCCTTCCCAGCAAATTCTTATTGAACCATTCATTCTGCTGCATGTAGGCTTTGTATTATATTGCTGAACTGCATTGACTGTCCCTTTCGCAAAAATGGAAGAAGCTTTTCATCTTCTACCTTTACCGGATCAGCAAACGCTCCGTTCATAGTACTGTTATAAAGCTGCAATAACTTTTCCGCATTTTCATTATTTGTAGCATCGTCGGTAGCAAGATTAAAAAAGGTACCCACTCCCAATTCTTCAACAATGATCTTACCTTCTGCCTGGGGTGGTGAAAATAAAACAATATGCCTCCTGCTTCCTATATATTCAAACCCTTTTAAGGGAAACGTCATATAATGCGACTTTACGTTGGCAATGATAAGCCACAACAAATGCGAGTTATTCATCTTTTCGATCGCTGCCTTTCTTTCAATCAACCCCAAAAATTTTACACAGGCGGCAGATTGGTATTGATTGATCCTTTGGGCAATTACTTCGGGTATATTGCCGGCAATTTCTATTTCAACTTTATTAATATCCACCAGCTTTTTCTGCACAAGAATATCCAGCGCCGCCAGCAGCGGGGCCGGGTCACGCAAGCCATCATAAAAAGAACCGGCATAAAAAATTTTCATTTTATCCGAAGGCAGAATATTCTGTGCGGCAGGGTATTCTTCAGGCTCAAAGCCATTGTAAACAACCATTGATTTCTGCTTTACATATTCATATTTGCTGCAATAAACATTTCTCATTGTTTGGGTGACAAATGTTATATAGTCGGCTCTTTTTAATAAATCCCTTTCAATTCTTCCGTTCAACCTGTTCTTTAAGCCCCCGGATTTCTCTCTTTCCGTGTTTGTATAATGAAAATCGCGTATATCGGCGATCCATTTACATTTAAATCTCTTTACCACTCTTTTTGCTACCAGGTGATTGGTAAACAATGGAGAAGTGCTAATTACAACATCCGGCTTTCCTATCTTTCCTAGATCGTATCCCAGCAATTCCCTGAACCATAGTATTGCTTTATCCGGAAAAAGTACCATTTGCGCAATTTTTTTGATCCATTTGGTTTTGGACCCCGTAACGGCTTTTTTGGGGGCTGCCGGCTCATCGCTTTGATGTACTACAGGTTTTGATCTTGCGGTATCCCAAACCGTTACACCCGGTAAAGGCTTTGCCCAGTTACTTTTTCCGAGAGAGCTATTGGATGCGCCGGTTGTAAGTATATTTACATCGTGGCCTAATAGTGCCAGGTATTTGGCAATAAAGTAAGGCCTTTGCGCGGCAGGAGTATTGTCAGGAGGATAACTATAACTTACAATTAAAATCTTCATTTTTACTTTCTTGATTACCAATATCAATTCATCTTTCTGCCAATGCCACCTGCTTTCTGAAAAAAATCTTCTTTAATTTATTCATTACAAGGTGTGGAATACTTTTTAATTCACGGTATTCGTGCACCATTAAATACGAAAACCAACTTGTTAGGCCCCGTTGCTTATACGCAATTTGCCAGGCCCATTTTATTTTTCCTTTTAAAAAATAAAAAAGCACCTGGCGCCTGATATACCTTTTATAATAGGCAGCCTCCTCCCTGCTCCTGATCTCCTCTTTATTTATATAATACATCCAGTGTTTGGAAGGCTGGGGTACCCGCAACAATGCCCTGTTCTCTGTATCCAGTTGATACCATGCGCAGGGTTGGGGAGACGCCGCGATCAATCCATACTTACCCAACCGGTCCCACATGTTATAATCTTCTCCGTGTGTCATTCTTTCATCAAACCATCCCACTTTTTCAAAACTGCTTTTCTTTATGCAAACCGATGAAGCATGCATTACCGGGTAGCGATATACAAGTTTGAAATAGTCTTTAATGATTCCCCTGTTCTTTACTCCCAGGGTATGCAATGTAAGTCCATTGAACTTGCAAACATAGCCTGTTGCAAATGCATCGGCTTCGGGGTAATCGCTGATCAGGGCTGAAACAGTGGTTAAAAAGTCAGGCTCCCAGTAATCATCCGCATCAACAAAAGCTATGTAGGGATTTTTAGCCGCTCTTATACCTGCATTCCGGGTACTTGATATACCACCATTCTGCTTATTGATAATAATGATCCTGTCGTCTTTTATCGCTTCAACAATCTCAAGACTTTTATCGGTAGAACCATCGTTTACTATGATCAGCTCAAAATCTTTAACCTCCTGGTTTAATACGGAGGCAATCGTGCCGGGGACGCTCTTTTCTTTATTATAAAGCGGTATAACTACTGAAAACATATTGACTGCTATAAATAGTCAAAAACATGATTCAATTACTTTTTAAATATATTATACCACTTCTTCTTTCTTTCAGGAGCGTCAAAATATTCGGCATATCCGTACCCATAGTTCCTGTATGCTCCGTACCTGCTTCTTTCGTCAACCCGGTTCAATACCGTATAATAAGGCTGATCAGGATTGTCCTGTATTTTCTTATTAATTTCCTGCAGTACCCATTTAAATGTAAAGCCATTGCGCAATACGATCACGCTGATATCCGAATGAGCAGACAGCAGCGAGGAATCGGTAACCAATGTATAAGGCGGCGTATCAAAAATGATATAATCAAACTGTTCTTTTAATTCCTTTACAAGATCATCCATTTTGGGGCCTAATATCAATTCGGCGGGGTTGGGAGGAATAGGCCCCGAAGGCAATAACCAGAAATTGTTGTCAAAGCCCGGCACTTCTTTCAACATGCTTTTAAGATTACCGGAATTATTGAGGTAGTTACTGATGCCTATATCGGCCTTGATATTAAGGTTCTGACTTAAGCGTGGTTTACGCAAATCAAATTCAAGCACTATCACCTTTTTATTCAGCAGCGCATAACTCGCCGCCAGGTTCAGGCTGGTAAATGATTTTCCTTCTTCAGGACGATGAGAGGTAACGAGTATAACCTCGCTTTTCTTTCCGCGTCCTGTAAAGCTGATATTCGTTCGAATTACCCTGAACTGCTCCGCAATAATAGACCGGCTTCCTTTGGTAATAATAATGGGAGAGTCGGTTTTTTTTGAATACGATATCTCTCCGAGCAAAGGAGCATGACATTTCTGTTCCACTTCCATCTTGCTCTCGATTTTATTATTCATCGCATCCATAAGGTAAATAATGCCTATGGGCAATAACAAGCCTACCACTATGCCAACCAGCAGCACCGTTTGACCTTTAGGACTAACAATGCCCATACTGCGCGGAGCCTCTACAACCCTGCTGTCCACAGTAGTGGACGCCAACGATATGGCGGTTTCTTCGCGCCGTTGTAATAAAATAAAATAGAGCTGCTGCTTTACGTTCTGATCCCTGTTTATCTGCAACAGGTTCTTTTCAATTTTAGGGATCGTCCTGATCCTGGCGGATAAAGCGGACTCTCTTTTATTGATATCAGTCAGGGCGGTATTGTACGCGCTTTTCAGGTTAGCGATGTTCGACAATATGCTTTCCCTCACATTCGCTATGTCATTTTCCATATCCACATTCAATGGGTTTTTCGGCCCATATATCTGCAGCTTTCTATCTCTTTCGTGTATTAATGCATTATGGTTTTGAATGAGCCCCGATAAGGTTGGTTCGGTAATGCCAGCCGTTGACGGCACCAATTTAGGATCGTTCTGGTTTTCCCTTATTCTTTTTTCAAGTCCTTCCAGTATGTTCAGCTGGCTTTGTTGCTGGGCTTTTTGTTCATCCACCGCCTGCGAAAGCTGCTGGTATTGTTGCCCTTCGGTACTTACATCGGTGATCCTGTTGCCACTTTTAAAATTTTCTACCTTGCTTTCTACCAACTGCAGCTCTCTTTCCACCATTGCCACACGTTCTTCAAGAAACTCAAGTGTATTTTCATTCTCCCGCTTTTTGTCATCCAGTCCCTGCTTATTATAAATATTGATCAAAGCACTTAATGCCGAAACTGCCTTTTGCCTGTTATAATCTGTAAATTCAAGATATACAATGCTGGCAGCTTTGCCCACTACTTTGATATTAAGGTTTTTAATAAAGCCGTTGATCGCCAGTGGAAGCGGCTTTACTGTAACTGCGTATTCAGTTTCCTCTTTTTTGCTTTGTGTTTTTTCCCTTACATGTAAAGGATTAACTGTAGTTTTAAAGGCAAGCCCGTTTATGCGGTACCATTTCCCGGGGGTAACGTGCAATGGCTGGTCTTCGCCATGATGGATCAAGGTCCATTCACCTGCCGGTGCCTCCCTTAGTGTCCAGTTAAGCACGCGTTCTACGGTATCGGGGTTGGCAAAGCTAAAAAACAACGGCTCTTCATTTCCATACACGGTACGCTCTACCAAACGGCCTTTCGTTTTAATATCCACATACAATTGTTCCCTGCGCACAACAGATTCTATCAGGTCATAGCTTTTCAGTATCTCCATTTCATTGTCAAGCGACTGGGAGGATGGCTCTATATTCAATCCTCTGAGTACCTGGTTGTCCAACGGGCTTCCTCCTTTCTTGTCATCCCTTATCATTAAACTTGCCTTCGACTTATATACCGGGGAAGCATACCTGAGATAAGCGTAGGCTACCGATAAGGATATCAGCAGGCTTAAAATGATCCAGGGCCACCTGTTAAGGATCTTGGCAAAAATATTTTGCATATTTAAGGTCTCGTCCTGCGTTATATTATTGATCCGCTGTAGCTGTTTTTGAGAAGATGTTTGCACTTAAAATCTTTTAAAGTATGATGTACTAAGCTATTGAGTTGATTATCGCGTATACCTGAATATCAGCAGGGCTAATGTAGCTACGCTGAGAACCGTAGGCAATACTCCCAATGATGTTTCTGCAGCAAAGCCCTTACGTTTTACAGGTTCCACATACACTATATCATTTTGTTTTAAATTATAAAAGGGCGATCGCATTACCTTGCTGCTGTTAAGGTTTAGATGCGCCACTTCTACCTTGTCGCCCGCTTTCCGTATTACCTTAACATTGTATCTTTTACCAAATACCGTTAAATCGCCGGCCATTCCCAACGCCTCCAGCACATTTACCTTTTCGCCGGCCACCTGGAGCGTGGCAGGACGGGTTACCTCTCCCATAACCGTGATCCTGAAATTCATAAGGCTTAAACCTACCATCGCATCTTTTACGTATTCAACAGCCTCCTTTTGAACAACCTCCTTAGCCTGTTCGGTTGTAAGCCCCCCTATTGAAAGCTCACCTATCAAAGGAATGGTAATGGTGCCTTTTGATGAAACAGTATATACATTTTGAATGACCTGGTTGGTAGTACCCGAGGTAATGCTGGTGCCCATCATGGAAAACTGGCGCGCACCCTCTTCAGACCTGCTGGTGATGGTTATCTGAACCTGGTCGTCCGGCTGCAGCTTAAGAGGCTCATAAGCAGCAATGCGCACTTCCTGTATTCTTGTAGTATCATCTAAATCCTGCAAATAAGCCAACTGTTTGCCAACCTTACACGAAAAAAGCGCTATAGAAATGGTTAACAGCCCTATTATTGATTTTACATTACGCATATATATACTTTAATTCCGATTTTGTTGCTTGTTTTTATAAAATCCCGACAGGGAAAATAAGATTTTAATTGAACTGCCGGTTTAGTTAATTTTTACTGTATTTCATGACTTTGCTTTCCTCAGTTACATTTTTACAGCACTGGTAATCAAACCAATAACGTTTATAAGATATTAGATTGGCATATCTTAAACAGGATATTTTTAATTTAAAACTTATAGGAATTGGTACTAAAAGAAAGGACATATTCAGAATTTAACGCAACGCCAGGCGTTAGACCGGATTAGTTTATAATAATACCCACTGATAAAAATTCAGACATAGAAAACAATGATCGTCCCACCGGCATTAATTATGAGGCTTTTCGCACACAAATATATACACAATTTCCATTCTTAAAATAGTGTTTTGTAAATCAGCCTTATATAACAACAATTAGTTAATATATATCAAAAAAATACTATAAAAGTTGAACTTGCCTGAAACAGGATAACAGCGCTTAATAAGTTATTGTAATAGGTTGTTTACGATAAGCTTTCACCGGTCTTCCGTCCTGAATGGCGGGCTCCCATTTGGGAGACTTCCGGATGATCTCAGAAGTTTCCTCATCAATGGAATATTCTACAGACTGAACCACTTTAACAGCTTCCACATTGCCCTCTTTATTTACAACAAATTCTATTATTACGGTACCACCGGCATTCAGCTTACGTGCCCTGTCGGGAACCTGTATATGCTTCTGTATGTATTTCATCCACGCTTCGTCCCCTCCTTTAAAAGCGGCCTCAATTTCTACCCGTTTAACGGTATCGGCTTTATTCCTCTCCTCCCGCTCCCGCCTTAGCGCAGCGGTATCCCTGGTTTCAATCAATTTTCCATGCTCGTATTTTTTTTGTTGCCAAATGGTTGATGAATCCGTATAATAAAACCAGTCGCCGTGCTTTTTTCCTTCATAGGTATTTCCCACAGAGTCTATCTTTCCTTTTTTATTATAGTATGCAAAATAACCGTGAGGAATAGAAATATCCTCATCCTTGTATGTTTCCACCGCTATAAGCGGGCCCGTAAAATTATAATATCGCCATTGATAAGCAGTATCACTCAGTTTATCCAGGCATCCTAAAAATTTGGCTTCGTCTACCTTGCAGGGATTACGATGGGCATCAAAAACAAAAAACTGCGTTTTCTTTCGCTGGGCATGTACAGATACAGCCGCGGTTACCAGAAATAAAGTGAAGAGTGTTTTCATAAATTAATTTTTCGAATCCTGTTGATTTTACTTCAAAGCTTCTTTGAACAAGCTGCACTGCAATTTAACAAGGCTTCGTGTAATAGTACAAAATATCTGTACCGGGAAAGTAAATTGTTTTTTCACTATCATTAAAATCCAATACAGTTTATAAAAAAGGCGCCTCGCGGCGCCCAAAGCTATGATAGCTATTTAAGAAGTTTGATCTGTTGGGCACAGCTCATTTACTGACCGTTTTTACACCCGTATTTCCTCCACCCTCTAAAGTAAGATTAACAGGCTTATTTGTTTTCCAGTTCCCCTTGGTGAAGTCGGGAATATCAACGGTCGTGGACTTATTGGCAACCGACTGTTCGCTTAAAGGAGCTATCACACTCCACAAAGCCCCATCATACACATCCTGGTCGAGCGGCAATCCATTACGCAGGCAATCTATCAGGCGCCAATCCATCATAAAGTCCATACCTCCATGCCCCCCTATTTTTTTGGCTATTTCACCCACGTGTTTCACTATCGGCGGCGTATACTTATCATACAAGGCCTTAAGCTCCTCAGGCTTTATCCATTCATGACCAAATGCTATTCTTTCAGGCTCGGGGTATTTGCTGGCAACGCCTTTGGTACCACTTATAAGGTGAATACGTGAATAAGGGCGCGGTGAAGTTACATCGTGCTGCAGCATAATGGTTTTACCTTTTTGCGTGCGGATCATCGTGGTGTTCATATTGCCACGATAGGGCTTATCTACATATTCTTTGTAAAAAGAGTCGGTAGCAGCCCTTTCTTTAGCCAACGCATTCATCATAAAATCATTCGATGACATAGATACAAGATGGTCCATTTTGTCGCCCCGGTTGATATCGAGGCATTGCGCAATAGGGCCCAAGCCATGCGTGGGATATAAATTCCCGTTTCTGCCAATGTTTTCCTTCAGCCGCCACATGTCTGAATAACTTGTTTTTCCAAAATTCGACTGAATTAAATCGTGTATATACGCGCCTTCAGCATGAATGAGCTCACCGAACATTCCATTGCGGGCCATATTAAGAGTAAGCAGCTCAAAGAAATCGTAACAGCAATTCTCAAGCATCATACAATGCTTTCTTGTTTTTTCCGAAGTTTCTACCAATTGCCAGCACTCGTCCACTGTAACGGCAATGGGTACCTCCGAAGCCGCGTGCTTTCCATGATTCATAGCATATACTGCCATAGGAGTATGTAATTTCCAGGGAGTGGCAATGTATACCAGATCAATATCCTTGCTCTCGCACAACGCTTTCCAGCCTTCTTCCCCGGTATATTCTGTTGCTTTGGGCAAACCGTTTTTGGCAAGTATTTTTTGGGAGTTCGCTATCCGCTCCGGGCGTTTATCGCAAAGCGCTTTGATCTGCACCCCTTCGATGTGCGAAATACGTTCAACAGCGCCCGGTCCCCTGTTTCCCAATCCAATAAAGCCGATCCTGACCGTTTCAATTTTGGGGGCGGCATAGCCGCACATGTTAAAGCCATCAGCAGCCTGGCGCTTTGTTATTTCGTTAGCAAACCAATTACCATCTTCTTTGGCAAATGCAGGTAATCCAGTGGCAAGCGCACCCGTTCCCAATGTAACATTGCGCAAAAAATTTCTCCGGTTGGAAGTCATAGCAAGTAAGTTGAATTATAAAAATAGTATTCGCTAATTTCATCAATTTAAACGAATAAAAACCAGTATACCAAAAATTAAGCAAACGATTGTTTTATTAAATCCCTTAGCATGAATTATACATTAGAAGTAATTGCATTCAACATCGAATCGGTACTGGCGGCGGGAACAGCAGGAGCGCACAGGATAGAACTTTGCGATAACCCTGCGGATGGCGGCACCACGGCATCATACGGTATGATCAAAACCGCAAGGGAAAGAACCACCCTGCAGTTGTATCCCATCATACGTTCCAGGGGGGGAGACTTTTTGTATAGTAATGAAGAGTTTGAAATAATGAAGCGGGATATTTTATTGTGCAAAGAGATTGGATGTGACGGAGTGGTAATTGGACTGCTGCAACCCGATGGCAACGTTGATAAAATACGTACAGCCCAACTGGTGGAAGCTGCTTACCCGCTCGGCGTAACCTTTCACCGGGCGTTCGACCGGGTTGCCAATCCTTTTGAAGCGCTGGAGGACGTTATAGCCGCCGGGTGCGAACGCATTCTTACAAGCGGGCTAAAACCCACGGCTCCTGAAGGAGCGCAGGTCATTTCCGATCTTGTACGCCAGGCAAACGACCGTATCATTATTATGCCGGGATCGGGTGTAAGATCAGATAATATTGTATCGCTTGCGCAACAAACGCAGGCAACAGAGTTTCATTCATCGGCAAGAAAAATGATCGCTACGGCTATGCAATATATTAACGAAGAGATGCAGGAAACGCTGGATACAGTACAGTTAAATACCGAAGAAGTAAAAAAAATGCTGGGCGCGCTGAAGGAATATGAAAAGACCTCTTAACAGCATCTTTTGAATAAACCCGCTTCTCTGTATCTTGCGCAAAAATTTTCATCTCCATACATGGGTCATTCATCTTTCGACATTGCAGTTATTGGTGGCGGCTGTGTAGGCCTGGCAACTGCCTATAAGCTCAACAGCAGGTATCCCCATCTCACAATTGCCGTCCTTGAAAAAGAGAACCGGGTATCTGCACATCAAACCGGCCGGAACTCGGGAGTAATACACTCCGGCATTTATTACAAACCCGGATCGTATAAAGCAAAGAATTGTGTGGATGGAAGAAGAGAACTGGTAGCTTTTGCAAAGGAATATGGCATACAGCACGACATCTGCGGAAAAGTAATTGTAGCCACACATGAAAGCGAATTGCTGCATATGAACAAAGTGTTTCAGAACGGGCAGGCAAACGGCGTAGAAGATATCAGGATGATTACCCCGCAGGAAATTAAAGACATAGAGCCGTATTGCGAAGGTATAGCCGGCATATGGGTAGGATGTACAGGTATTATTGACTATGCAGGTTTTACTGAAAAGCTGGCAGAACTGATTGAACAAAAATTCAACGGCAGCAAAGTTTTTTTAAATACAGAAGTAAAAGACTTTATTAAAGACAGCACGCAAACCACTATAGTAACCAGCCGTGGAAACTTTACGGCAAAATATATTGTAGCCTGCGCGGGGTTGCAAAGCGATCGTATAGCCCAAAAAGAAGGCACTGGTACAGACTCCGCGATCGTGGGCTTTAGGGGCGATTATTATGATTTGAGCGAAAAAGGTATGAGCAAGGTACGCAACCTTATTTATCCTGTCCCTAATCCGCAGTTCCCGTTTTTGGGCGTACATTTTACGCGCATGATCAAAGGCGGAGTAGAATGCGGACCCAATGCAGTGTTTGTTTTTAAAAGAGAAGGATATCATAAAACCGATTTCAGCTTAAGAGATACAGCAGCAGCATTTTCCTACGGCGGCACCTGGAAATTTTTTGCCAAGCACTGGCGTTTCGGGCTGGATGAATACAGGGGCGCTTTTTCAAAATCATATTTCCTGAAACGGCTGCAAAAGCTGATCCCATCGCTGGAAGCGGATGACATTATACCGGCACGTGCAGGAGTTAGGGCCATGGCTTTATCCCGTGAGGGAAAGATGATAGACGATTTTAAAATTGAAGCCAGGCAAAATGCCATACATGTATTAAATGCTCCCTCCCCTGCCGCTACGGCGGCACTTGCCATTGGCAAAGCGGTAGAAGAAATGGCGACGAAGCAATTCAATTTAAGTTAAAGGCTATCCGACACTTCTATTGGGTCAGCGCTATCAATCCTTCCCGGTTAAGCAACGCTATATCCTTACCGTTCGTTTTAATAAACCCTGCTTCGCTGAACTCAGCTAACAGCTTATATACCGTTTCGTAAGTAGTGCCGGTATAAGAGGCTATATCCTGCCGGCTGAGGGTGAAAGCGATAAAACTATCTTTATCCACGCTAAACTTTTTTTCAATGGACAGCAGCGCTTTGGCTACACGGCCTTTTACCTGCATATGCGCCAGGTCGCGCATGCGCTGTTCCGACAACTGCAGTTCATCAGCCATAAACATCAAAAATTCATACGCAAATCCGGGGTTAACGGCAAGGGTTGAACGAAAAAAATCCATAGTAATAAAACATACAACTGCATCTGCCAGCACGGTTGCACCAATAGGATAAGTATGATCATGTGTAGAAAGCCCCCTGTGTCCTATAATATCCAGTTGCCGGGCAAAACGTATGATCAGCTCTTTGTCGTCTGTCCATTGTTTGTGCACTTTTACCACACCATCTATCATAAAAAACACGCCTTGCACCACATCGCCCTCTTTAAAAATAATTTCACCTTTTTTATAACGGAATACCTGCCTGTGAGCGTCCAGCGCGGGCCACCATTCCTTCAGGCAATGGCGGTATAAAAAAGTACCGCTGGCATCAAAATTTCCTTTCTCTTTTTTCATAATACTCCATTTCCTACCAACTCTGTAATATCCCTTTCCAGGTGTTTAGCTCGAAGATTCACCACTTCTCCTATAATAATAACAGCAGGATTGCTTAATTGCGCATACTGCGCCCTGTAAAAAATATCCTTTACTTTTCCTGTAACCATTTTTGCAACGGGGGTAGTGCCATTTTGTATAACAGCAGCGGCTGTCTCGCCTTTCCCGTATTGAGTAAATATTTCTGTAATTGTTTCAAGTTTGCTCATAGCCATCAATATCACAATCGTGGCGGTTGACTGTGCAGCCAGGTACAGGTCGTTTGAAACAGCGCCGCTGGTGGTGGTACCGGTTACCACCCAAAAACTTTCGTTGATCCCCCTGCAGGTAACCGGTATCATTTGCGAGGCCGGTACTGCCAGTGCGCTGGAAATACCGGGGATCACCTCCACTTCCATACCTGCTCCTGTCGCAGCATCTATTTCTTCCCCGGCCCTGCCAAAAACAAACGGGTCTCCGCCTTTTAACCGCACAATATGGTCATAGTGGCCTGCACATTCAATAATTAAGTCGTTAATTTCCGATTGACTTAATTCGTGGCAGCCATACCGTTTACCCACAAATTGCTTTAACCGGGCTTTTTCAGCATAATTCAATAACACTTCATTAGCAAGCGCATCATATAATATTACGTCTGCCTGCTGCAGGCATTTAATAGCTTTTACAGTAATTAAATCAGGATCTCCCGGACCGGCTCCTACTAAAGAAAGTTTTGACATATATTATATTGTAATTATAAATATGTAATATAATTTTATATAAAATTACATATTCAAAGCAAATAGTATTATATTTATAATATAATTATTTATATAATTCATTTTTTAATATTAAATATCCAAAAAATAATATAGATATTATTTTTTACTATTCGATTGTTTGCCATCTTCCTAACACTTAAAATCAGTTTATGAGAATTGTAGTTGTTGGAAATGGCATGGTAGGATATAAATTTTGTGAAAAGCTTGTAGGCAAAAATCTTCCTGACCTTCAAATCACCGTTTTTGGTGAAGAACAATATCCCGCTTACGACAGGGTACACCTCAGTGAATTTTTTAGCGGAAAAAAGGCAGATGATCTCAGTTTAGCTTCCCGCTCTTGGTACCAGGAAAAAGGAATTGAACTTCACCTGGGCGATCCTGTTCAATATATAAAACCTTCCGTTAAACTGCTTCACACTTTTAAAGGTTACATTAAACATTACGATATCCTTATACTGGCAACAGGCTCTTCGGCTTTTGTTCCTAAAATTGAGGGTATTGAAAAAGACGGCGTGTTCTTATATCGTACCATTGAGGACCTGCACCTGATTCAATCGTACGCCCCAAAGGCCAACAAAGGAACGGTGATTGGTGGCGGGTTACTGGGGTTGGAAGCCGCAAAAGCTTTATTAGACCTTGGCATAAGCAATACGCATGTTATTGAATTTGCCCCAAGACTAATGCCCAGACAATTAGACGAAGTGGGATCTGAAATGCTGATGACGACCCTCGCACAACTCGGTTTAACTATTCATACCAATACCAATACTTCACGCATTACCGGCGATGATTGTATAACAGGTTTGGAATTTGCAGACGGAAGCTCCATTGAAACAGATATACTGGTGGTGTCAGCGGGCATCAGGCCCCGGGGTGAACTGGCCATTGACTGTGGACTGGAAACCGGCATGAACGGAGGGATTGTAGTAAACAGCCGGATGCAAACATCCGATACTTCTATATATGCCATTGGCGAATGCGCTTTATATAATGAAATGATCTATGGATTGGTAGCGCCGGGTTATGACATGGCTGAGGTAGTAGTGAGTGAAATATGCCGGATGTTTGATGCATCTGCTGCCACAAAATTGTTTACGGGTTTTGATATGAGCACCAAATTAAAGCTGGTAGGAACGGATGTTGCAAGTTTTGGAGACCCGTTCGCGAATGGTAAGAACATAAGCAATATTGTTTTAAAGGATACGGTAAAAGGTGTATATAAAAGGATCAATGTTTCTGCCGATGGCAAATACCTGTTGGGAGGCGTATTAGTGGGCGATGCATCGCAATACAACATGCTTTTACAGACCTGCAGAAATAAAATTTTGCTTCCTCCTCATCCCGAAGACCTGGTATTACCTGCGCGCGAAGCCCAAAAAGAGGAAGGCGCGGGAGTACAGGCATTGCCAGGCGATGCACTGATATGCAGTTGCGAGGGAGTATCCAAAGATATTATTTGCCAGTCGGTAACTGAACATGGATGCGAAACAGTAGACGCGATAAAAAAATGCACCAAAGCCGGTACCGGTTGCGGCGGATGCCTTCCGATGGTGAAAGACCTGATGGTATATACCATGAAGCAACAGGGAAAATACATCCGCAATGTACTATGCGAACATTTTAACTACAGCCGACAGGAACTTTTTGACCTCATCAAACTTCATGAACTGAAAACTTATGATGCAGTATTGGATCAACTGGGTAAAGGTGATGGCTGTGAAGTTTGCAAACCCTCGGTATCTTCCCTACTGGCAAGTTTGTGGAACGAAATGGTACTAAAAAAAGGCAACGATACTGCACAGGACAGCAACGATCGTTTCCTCGCGAACATACAAAGAGGTGGTACCTATTCTGTTGTGCCACGTATACCAGGTGGTGAAATAACACCTGAAAAGCTGATCGTAATAGGGCAGGTGGCACAGAAATATGGATTGTACACCAAGATAACCGGAGGACAACGTATAGACCTGTTCGGGGCACATGTAAGCGACCTTCCATTGATATGGAGTGAATTGACTGCCGCAGGTTTTGAAAGTGGTCACGCATATGGTAAGGCGCTTCGCACAGTTAAAAGCTGTGTAGGCAGTACCTGGTGCCGGTTTGGATTACAGGATAGTGTGAGCTTTGCCATTAGAGTGGAGGAGCGCTACCGTGGTGTAAGAGCGCCGCATAAGATCAAATCCGCTGTTTCGGGCTGCATTAGAGAATGCGCTGAAGCGCAGAGTAAAGACTTTGGCATTATTGCCACAGAAAAAGGATGGAATTTATATGTATGTGGAAACGGCGGAAGCAAACCGCAGCATGCTTTACTGTTAGCAACCGACCTTGACGATGAAACCTGCCTTAGGTATATTGACCGTTTCCTGATGTTTTATATCCGTACAGCAGATCCGCTCACGCGTACTGCCACCTGGCTCAACAAAATGGAAGGCGGCATAGACTACCTACGCAATGTGGTAGTAAATGACAGCCTGGGCATGGCTGCTCAATGGGAACAGGAGATGCAGGCATTGGTGGATGCTTACCAGTGCGAATGGAAAACAGCTATTGAAACGCCTGAAATAAGAAAACGCTTTGCCCATTTTATAAATGCTCCGCAGGAAAAAGATCCTACCGTACAGTTCGAAACATTAAGAGCGCAAAAAAAAGCCGCCAACTGGAAATAAACGGCTTTACAACTATACTTCTTCAACGATTGCCTGCCATTTTTTTCTTAACACTTTTAAATAGGTATGAATGATTACACAGAATGAAACTGCTGTAAAGAACAGTCAATGGTTTACTGCATGCAAAGTAGAAGATGTGGTTGAAAACGGCGGAGTTTGCGTGAAGTACGGCAATAAGCAGATAGCGCTTTTTTATTTTACCCGTCGCAACGAATGGTATGCCACACAAAACGAATGTCCTCACAAAAAGCAAATGGCATTGAGCAGGGGAATGATCGGAACAAAAAATGAAGAGCCTAAAGTTGCCTGCCCCTTCCATAAAAAAACATTTTCGCTGGTAACCGGGCAATGCCTGAGCGGTGATGAATGCAGCCTTAAAACATATCCCGTAAAAGTTGAAAACGGTTTTGTTTATATAGATGTAAGCCAGTAGCCCGTTGTAAAATTTTTAATAAGCATCCCTGACCGGATAGCATATACCTGTTAAACCAACTATTAACGCTTAAAATCAATTTGTATGGATTATGTAACTCCAAAAGAAGTAGCAGGCAATATGATGAATGCCGCTGTAAACAAAGCATCATTACCGGTTAAAGACCTGCTGATACGCAGCATACTTTCCGGCGCATTGCTTGCCATATCTGTTACCCTTGCCTATGCCGCTGTTACACAAACCAAAATACCACTGACCGGTGCTATCGTTTTTCCCGTGGGTTTTGTGATCATCGTTATACTGGGGCTGGAACTGGTTACCGGAAGTTTCTCTCTTGTTCCACTTGCTTATTTCGAAAAAAAGATCGGTGCGGGAGTAATGCTGAAAAACCTGTTCTGGGTTTTTACCGGCAATCTTATAGGAAGCCTGTTATACGCATTCCTTTATTGGGCAGCCACTTCGGAAATGGGTACCTCCACCAACCCCGGCGCTATTGAACAAATGCTGATAGCGGTTTCGGAAAAGAAAACCACCGGGTATGCGCAGCATGGTGCTGCCGGGCTGCTCAGCGCTTTTATAAAAGCCATTTTATGCAACTGGATGGTTTGCATGGGCGTTGTAATGGCAATGACTTCCAAATCTACCCTGGGTAAACTTTTGGCAGCAGGTATTCCTATTTTTATATTTTTCGCTTTGGGATACGAGCATGCGGTAGTAAATATGTTTGTAATTCCTGCCGGCATGTTATTCGGTGCAAAAGTTTCTGTAGGCGACTGGTGGCTGTACAATCAACTGATCGTAACAGCAGGCAATATTATTGGCGGGTTACTGTTTACCGGGATGGCGATTTATTATACCTACGGCAAACAAAAGGACGGCAATTTATCTTCCCTGCAGCAAGCAGCCTGATTTTATTTTTATTCCAGGATAGTACACGCTACTCCGGCGTATACCTGGCATTGTATTACTCTCAATCATCAATCACATGAAATATATCCGGTTTATTGCCGCAATAACAATAGTTATTTTTTTTAATCAATTTGCTAGCGCTCAGTTTAGTCTCTCTGCTCAACTTCGCACACGTACCGAATTGAGGGACGGGCAGGGTTCTCCCCTATCCAAAGACGCCGACCCCGCGTTTTTTACTTCTCAACGTACACGGCTAACCGCAGGATACAGTACCTACCGGTTAAAATTTGGACTAACAGTACAGGACGTGCATGTATGGGGACAGGATGTATCTACCATTAACCGGAATACGACCCAGAATAATAACGGCTTAATGCTGCATGAAGCGTGGGCTGAAATAGGTTTAACCGATACTACCAATAAAGTATATACGCTTTCTTTAAAATTGGGGCGGCAGGAGCTGATATACGACGATCAGCGGCTGATCGGCAATCTCGACTGGTTACAGCAGGCACGCAGGCATGATGCGGCAATACTACAGTTCAATACTTCGCAATGGACGATACATGGAGGATTTGCCCATAACCAGAATAAGGAAAATGCCAGCAGCACAAAGTACAATGAAACCCCTGCAGGCAACTATGCGGGTAACACGAATGGCGGTGTAAACTACAAAAGCTTTGAGTACCTGTATGCCAGCAGGAAGTACGGGCAGGGAAATATTTCGTTCCTGTTCTTTGCGGATCAGTTTAATAAATACCACACCAATATTGAAAATAATGTCCCCGTAAAAGTGTGGGACAATGGCGCCTGGAGCAGGATAACAACCGGGCTGCACACAACCCATACTTTGGGTAAAACCGCACTTACAGCATCGGTATATTACCAAACAGGCAAAAATTCATCAGGCCAACAACTATCCGCTGCATTGTTATCAGCCAATGTGCTATTCAATACCGGTAAGAAGTTCAGCGTTGGTCCGGGTATTGATTATACCACCGGCGGTATGAGCGGCAACAAGAGCAACGCGTTTGATCCCCTGTATGGAACACCGCACAAATTCTGGGGATTCATGGATTATTTTTATGCGGGCAACGGATTTGGCAATAAAGGACTGGCGGATTATTATATCAAAGCGAAGTACAAAGCATCCGGAAAATTTACCCTGTCGGCAGACCTGCACCAGTTCAGTAGTGCAAGTGCTGTATATGATGCTTCCGGCAATAAGCTCAATCGCTATTTTGGTACCGAGGCAGATATAACTGCAGCATATACACTCACAAAAATGATCGGTTTTGAAGCAGGCTACAGTCATTTTTTCAGCACTGCTTCATTGGCATCCTCTTCCGTTAAAAACATCACCAATGCGAAAAAAAATAACAATTGGGCGTATGTAACGATCAGGATACAGCCGGAGCTCCTGGCAAAATAGAGAAACACTCTTGTGCAAAGAGAAAAAAGTGCAGCCGGTGGTATATCAGCAGAAAAAACATACAGGCTGACAAAATGCTTTTAGGTAAACGCAGTTCAAGGTTTATTGTTTATAGTTTGCCGTTTGATAGTTTCTGGAATCTCAAATCCTGTAACCAGCCCCGGTAACCGCTTAAAACTCAAACTCTCTTCTTGTAATATTCCAACGCACCCCGGCTGTAAAAATAAATTCGTTGACACGGGGTTGTGACGGAATGCTATAGCTGCGGTTACTGAAGTTAACATCAATGAACAGGTTCTGCAGCAACTCGTACGAGGCATTGAACGAAACCAGCATACTTTTGGCAGGAATACCTGTTCCAATGAAAAAGCCGTATTCCCTGGGGCGGGTAAGATAACTCCTGAACAGGTTGTTTCCCATATTAAGACCGGCTGAATCGAGCCCTTGCCTGTGGTAGAATAGTTTGCCGGTAAAGTACAGCCTGGGTATGGGTTGATATTTAGCTACCACAATATATTCGCTGAAATTGGCGCCCAGCGGATGAGCCAGCTCTTTGTTATAATGTGTGAATCCTGTTGCAGTATCGTGATGCGTATACATATACGGACGTACCCAATTGGCTTCCACCTGCAGGTCAAGATTGCTGACACCGGCTACATCAATATATTTCGCGCCTAATTGCAGCGCCTGTTTGTTAACCCAACTGCCACGGTTATAATGCATAATTTCATTGAACACAAATTCGCCGATGACCAGTTGTCCGTACAACTGTGCATTTTTCAGAATATTTGCTTTTGCATCTATACCAATAGTTGCTTTGGAGCCTCCGCTTCCCAATTGCATTTCAATGGAACGGTAAAAAATAACCGGGTTGAGGTAACTTAATTCATACCCGTTCTTTCCATTGTATAATACATTTTCATACACACCCACATTCAGCCATTTAGCCAGTTGAACGCTCAGGTGATGGAACGCCATATAGTTTTTATAACGGATAGTATCCCTGTTAGGAATGGGGTTGAACGGCGCTATCAATTCGGCATATACGCTTTTATAACTGAATTTGCGCAGTTGAACGTCCATCTGCAAATACAGGAAATTGTTACTGAAATCGCTCAACAAAAGACTACGGTAGCCATTACCCAGGAACAGCTTATCATATCCAAAACGGAAGTTGATGAATTTTGTAGCGGCAAAATCAATTCCTCCCCGGGCATCAAAATAATCATAGGCGTTATTGCGGAAACCTTTATAATAACCGGCATTGGGTAATCCCTTATGCGTTGTTGTATACTGCTGCACGTATAAAGGATCCCTTTCCTGGTTTTCTGTAAGATAGGTGTAAAAGCCCAGCTTTTTGCTGATGTTGCCACGCATGGTAATACCCCTGGTATTTACGAACAACTGCTCATCTACCCGCGATGATTTGCCGGCCTGCAGGTTGATTACAGGATCTATAATAAGCGTAAAATCTTTTGAGTAAGCTTCGTACAGGTGGGCGGGAGTTTTGAAAAAAGTATTCCATATTGGTTTTTTTGTACGGAATGAATCACCAAAACTTTTTGTCCACTCGGCGTTGTTCATCAACAAACTGCGAAGGTTATACTTATCTACACGCGACAGTTTTGCCGGCAATGCTCCTTCATTGTCGAGCGAGTCAATATACTCCGCCCGTTCCGTATACATTTTACGATTATAGGGTCTTATAGTTGAAAAGGAAAAAACAGAATCGTTTTGCAGTTTTATGTCCAGCCTGTCAAGTAACTGGTATTGCTTGTTTCCAAGTGGAATACGATCGGACTGCGCGAAGAGTACCGCATAAAAACCTGCAAAAAAAAGGGTAAGTAAAATCGTCTTCTTTAGCTGCATGTGTTGTACTTCCTTATAATAAAATCAAAAATCTTGCCTATAAACCGGCTGCAATATAATCTTTTGTTTATTAACGGATTAATGCCCCGGTTATTACAACTGGCCAGGTTATTTATAGCTTATCCGGCTGTATCCTTATTCGTAAAATTCAAAAAGGTATTTTTCATCATACTGCACCTCAAATTTTTGCAGTATCTCGTAATACTCCTGTTTGAAAGTTTTTGCCGAATGATGCTGTTCCTGGTTTTTAATGTAATTGATCACGTTACTTCGCTGGCTCCTTGCATAGGAAAATGCTCCATAACCTGATTGCCATTGAAACTTTTGTGAAATAAATTCTCTTTCGTTGATCCACCTGGAGCTATTGGCTTTAACAGTTTGCATAAAATCTGCAATGCAGGTAGTAACAGGCATACCAAAAAATATATGTACATGATCCAGCCATCCGCCTACTGCCAGGGATTTAGCACCCTCGTTTGTTATAATTCCTGATATATAGCTATGGAGCTCATCCCGCCAACTTTTTGTAATGTAGCTACTCCTGTATTTTACTGCAAAAACTGCATGAATGGATATTTGTGAATAGGTGTTTGCCATTGGTTATAGTTTGCAATATTGATAATGTAACCGTTAATTTACAAAATCTGCACCAATGAATGAATAAAAAAATACCGCACCTACGGTGCTACCGTAATATCGCGCCTCTGGCGCTACTGTAATAGCACGCCTGACGGCGTTATATAGGGAAACCGCGATTGCCACCTCTTAAAGTCCGTAGGACTGGCATTATGGTAACCACAGAAGCCCGTAGGGATGACACTAACATCGTATACAGCACCCTTTTCGAAAAATAGATTTAAGAAGCCAAATGATGCCACCTCTTAAAGTCCGTAGGACTGGCATTACGGTAACATTGTGGGAACCGGTATGGCAGACTGCTTACGCAATAAAACTTTGGACTTCTGGTGCAGGTTGTCGCTCAACGGCAATACCGGCAGACGAAGTATATTTTCAATTAAACCCAGGTGGGTGAGAAATGACTTTACTCCTGCCGGGTTGTTTTCCACGAACAGCAGCTCATACACATCCAGCAACTCATCATTAATGGCTTTGGCTTCTTTTAATTTACCATCCAGCGCCAGCCGCACCAGTTCCGAAAACTGCCTGGGCATGCAATTGGCAATAACGCTGATCACACCATCCATACCACACGCTATTTGCGGGAACCCCAGCGCATCATCGCCACTGGAAACTAAAAAATCTTCGGGACGATGCCTGAGTATCTGCATGCATTGCATCATATCTCCCGCGGCTTCTTTTATGCCTGCAATGTTTGAATGCTCCGCCAAACGCAACGTGGTATCCGCGGCCAGGTTACGTCCTGTTCTTCCGGGCACATTGTACAGGATCACGGGTTTGGGCGATACATCCGCCAAAGCCACGTAATGCTGGTACAACCCTTCCTGGGAAGGTTTGCTGTAATACGGGCTCACACTCAGTACAGCCACAGCTTCCTCCAACGCGAACGACTTCAATTCTTTTACTACCTCAGCGGTATTATTGCCACCAATACCTACCACTACAGGCACACGGCTGTTTACTTTTTCGTAAGTATATTGAACGATCTTCTTCTTTTCTTCCTTTGAAATAGCAGGCGCTTCACCTGTTGTACCCAGGCTTACAATGTATTCAACACCATTGCCGATCACAAAATCTATCATTCTGCCCAGGGCATCATAATCAATATTATAATCTTTCTGAAAAGGGGTAATTAATGCTACGCCGGTTCCTCTGAGTTGCGTTCTTAATGACATGATCATTCTTTATTGAAATGCTTTGAGAGATATATGTTTGATCCGGTTACCGGATATTTAATTTTGGATGATGATTGATGGCTGGCAACTTTTCCTACTCCTGCCAGAAGCCCATTTTACTATACTTTTCTATACGCTGTTTGATCCGCGTATCAGGGTCTATCGCTTTTAGTTCCTTCAGCAAAGGAAGCAGGTGAGCTTTTAACGAATTGGCAGCTTCTTCATAATTCCAATGTGCCCCTCCATAAGGTTCCGGCACTACATCATCCACCAGGCCAAAACCTTTCATGTCTTTCGATGTAAGCTTTAGCTGTTCCGCCGCCAGTTCCTTTTTTTCCCAGCTACGCCATAATATAGAGCTGCAGTTTTCGGGCGATATTACCGTATACCAGGTGTTCTGCAACATCAATACCCTGTCGCCCACTCCTATGCCCAATGCGCCTCCGCTGGCCCCTTCGCCTATAATTACACAAATAACGGGTACCCGCAAACGCATCATTTCATAAATATTCCTGGCAATCGCTTCTCCCTGCCCTCTTTCTTCCGCTTCGGCTCCGGGAAAGGCTCCGGGAGTATCAATCAGGGTAACTACAGGCTTATTGAACTTCTCCGCCAGCTTCATCAGCCTTAATGCCTTGCGGTATCCTTCAGGGTTAGCCATCCCAAAGTTACGAAGCTGCCGCATTTTGGTATTGATGCCTTTTTGATGCCCAATGACCATAACGGTTTCGCCATCCAGTAAGCCAAATCCTCCAACAATGGCTTTATCATCCCTCACATTCCGGTCGCCATACAGCTCAATATAGTTGGTAAACATTCTTTTAATATAGGCATTCGTATAGGGCCTATCAGGATGGCGGCTTAGCTGCACCTGCTGCCAGGGTGTTAAATTTTGCGTGATCTCCCTGCGCTTTTCAACAATACGCTCTTCCAGTTGCCTGATGGCGTCTTTATAATCCACCTGGGCATTCTTTTCCGCCATCTGCTTTAATTGCGCAGACTGGTCAAATAATTCTTTTATAGGTTTTTCAAATTCTATGAATTGTCGTTGTTTAAATTCTGGCATATACTGTTTTTAGGCCGAAGACAAAAGTAGTATTATGAGAACATATATCAATAAAATATCTCCCTGATGTTATATGCAAGTATAATAAAAAAACGTCATTAGACTTTACTCCAATGACGTTCCAGTATTATCACTTTATTGTTCAGGTCACGAAACCTTTTTCCTGCTTCCCTCTTTCTTTTCCTTTACTTCTGCAGATTGCTCATTTCTGAAAACAACCGTATTATCAAATACGTCTACCAGCACAGGCTTGGTTTTATCAATATCACCGGCAAGGATCTTCTTACTCAACGGATTTACTATTTCTTTTTGAATGAGCCTTTTTAAAGGACGTGCGCCAAATTGCGGATCATAACCATTGTCTACCAAAAAGTCTATCGCGTAATCTGTAAGATCCAGCTCAATGCCGTTAACGGAAAGCAGGTTTTTCAGGTTATTGATCTGGATTTGAATAATGCCCCTTATTTCATTTTTCAGCAATGGCTGGAACATGATCACATCATCTACACGGTTCAAAAACTCCGGGCGGATCGTTTGCTTCAGGAGGTTCATTACTTCCAGCTTTGTTTTTTCTACGATCTCTTCCTTATTCGATTCCGTTACGTTTTCAAAATTATCCTGTATGATCTGGCTTCCCATGTTACTGGTCATGATGATGATGGTGTTTTTGAAGTTCACCACGCGGCCTTTATTATCGGTCAGCCTTCCATCATCCAGCACCTGCAGCAATACATTGAATACATCCGGATGCGCTTTTTCAATTTCATCCAGCAATACCACGCTGTACGGCTTGCGTCTTACAGCTTCTGTTAGCTGTCCTCCTTCATCGTACCCTACATATCCCGGAGGAGCACCCACCAGCCTGCTCACCGTATGTTTTTCCTGGTACTCACTCATGTCTATACGCGTCATCATATTTTCATCATCAAACAGGTAGGCTGCCAGGGCTTTGGCTAATTCTGTTTTACCTACGCCGGTAGTACCTAAAAATATAAATGAACCAATCGGTTTTTTAGGATCGTGCAATCCCGCCCTGCTTCTGCGAATGGCATCTGCCACTGCGCTGATCGCTTCCTCCTGCCCTACCACGCGTTTATGCAATTCATCTTCCAGGTTCAACAGCTTTTCCCTTTCGCTTTGCAGCATTTTACTTACCGGTATACCGGTAGACTTGGCTATTGCTTCCGCAATGTCTTCCGCATCTACTTCTTCTTTCAACAAACGTTTCTCCGGAGCCAGCTCATTCAGTTCCGCGGTAAGATCATCTATATTCTTTTCTTCTTCCTTGATCTTACCATACCGTATTTCGGCTACCTTTCCATAATCGCCGTTCCTTTCGGCTTTTTCCGCTTCGGTTTTCAATACTTCAATGCTTGCTTTAGAAGCCTGTATCTTTTCTACCAGCTCTTTTTCCTGCTGCCATTTGGCTTTCAGCGTATCTCTTTCTACGCTCAGTAAAGAAATGTCTTTCGCCAGCTCTTTCAGCTTCGCATCATCATTTTCTCTTTTGATCGCTTCTCTTTCTATTTCCAACTGGCGGATCTGCCTCTCCAGTTGATCCAGCTCTTCAGGCATGGAATTCATTTCCAGCCTCAGCTTGGCTGCACTTTCGTCAATAAGATCTATGGCCTTATCCGGCAAAAACCTGTCGGAAATATACCGGTGCGACAATTCTACCGCGGCAATGATGGCTTCATCTTTAATGCGTACATGGTGATGTGTTTCATAACGGTCTTTGATACCCCTTAATATAGAAACCGCGTCTTCCACACTGGGCTCATCAATCAAAACCTTCTGGAATCTTCTTTCCAGCGCTTTGTCTTTTTCAAAATATTTCTGATACTCATTTAAAGTGGTGGCGCCTATAGCTCTCAGTTCTCCTCTGGCCAAAGCAGGTTTTAATATGTTAGCGGCATCCATAGCGCCTTCGCCGCCGCCCGCGCCCACAAGCGTATGTATTTCGTCAATGAACAAAATAATGCCGCCATCGCTTTTTGCCACCTCGTTCACTACTCCCTTCAAACGCTCTTCAAATTCACCTTTATATTTTGCTCCGGCAATCAACTGCCCCATATCAAGCGCGTAAATAATTTTTGTTTTAAGATTTTCGGGCACATCGCCATTTACTATGCGCATTGCCAGCCCTTCCGCAATAGCGGTTTTACCTACTCCCGGCTCACCAACCAGCATGGGGTTGTTTTTGTTCCTGCGGGAAAGTATATGCAAAGTGCGCCTGATCTCTTCATCACGGCCAATTACCGGGTCGAGCTTACCCTGGCGGGCGAGCTCATTCAGGTTTTTGGCATACTTGTTCAGTACATTGAATTGAGTTTCCTGCGTTTGCGATGAAATGGTAGAACCCTTACGCAGATCTTTGATGGCAGCGATCAAACCTTTTTCGGTCAATCCCGCGTCTTTTAAAAGCTTGGCCGTATTATCATTACCCTGCAATATTGCAAGCAGTATATGTTCAACGCTTACAAATTCATCACCAAATGTTTTAAGCAATGAACCCGCACGCAGTATTACATTATTGGCATCGCGGCTGATAGACTGAGCCGGCTCACCACCCTGCACTTTAGGGAGTTTCGCTATGCTTTCATCCAGCTTCGATTCAACGAAGTTTACATTTACATTGTTCTTTTTAAGTAAAAATTCAATAGGTGAGTCATCATCGGCTAACAAAGACTTCAGCAAGTGCTCTGTTTCAATGTTGGCATTGCCATCATTGAACGCCAGTTGCTGCGCCTTAGCGATAGCCTCCTGGGCTTTTATTGTAAAGTTGTTGAGATTCATATTTTAAGTTTTCCTTTATTCGTTTTAAAATATCTTTATCCATTCTTTACAAATAGCAATCCAAAGCAAAAGCACGGTAAATATGTCATATAAAATTACACAAAGCTGCCTGTATTTCAGTATGTTAACAATTTTCATGCTAATCTTTCAGTCGGCAAAAGCACAATACGATTTTACAGTGGTGGATGATATGCTGCAGAAAAATCAAAAAGCTTTGGGAGGAAGAATAGTAGCGCTGGTATATAAAGATGATAAGATAGTTTACCGTAAAGAGATTGGGGAAGATTTTACAGGCAAAACACAGGTTCCAATCGGGGCCAGCGGGCAATGGATCACCGCGGCGCTGGCAATGACCTATATTGATGAAGGCAAAATAACTCTCGAAACCAAAGCATCCACACTCATTCCTATTTTGGGCAAATACATGAAAGCTTATATCAACCTGAAACACTGCCTTACGCATACCGATGGACTGGAAGGCGATAAGGGCGGACTGGCAAAGCTGGTTCCCAAAGCAAAATTTGAATCGCTGGAAGAGGAGATGAATCATTTTGCTACCAAGAGGGAAATTGTTACCAACCCCCCAACCGAGTTTTTTTATACCAATGTAGGAATGAATATTGCCGGAAGAATGCTGGAAGTAGTGAGTAAAAAAACATTCGACCGTATAGTAATGGAAAAGATATTACGCCCTTTGAAAATGCGCAATACTACCTTTTACAATTACGATAACATGAGCATCAATCCTTCTATAGGGGCACAATCAAGCGCAAATGATTATATTAATTTTCTTGCCATGATATTGAACAATGGCGTGTTTGAAGGAAAGCAGGTTATCAGCGAAAAATCGGTAGCTGAAATGTGCAGGGCGCAGTTTACCGAATTACCCGTTAAGTTTACTCCCAAAGGTACCGAAGGACTTCACTATGGCTTTGGCGCCTGGCTGTTGGAAGAAGATGGAAGCGGGAATGGAACTGTTTTGATCAGTCCTTCCTTATCAGGCACTTGGCCTTATATTGATAAGAAAAATAAATACGCGGCTATTTTGCTGGTAAAGCCGCAATCAGGCGATGAAGGCAAAGAGATATTTACGCAATTTAAATCGGCCGTGGATGAGGCTGTAGGCGCCAGGTAAAGACTATTATCCAACGTATTTCCATAGCAGTCATGTATTCAACCAAAACTTTTGTAATATTATTATCGTGCTTTATTGCTGCCGCATCTGCTCATGCACAGCAAAAAACCAGCTTTGTTAATCCCTTTACAGGCACAGAAAAAAGTGATGTTTTTACAAGGTGGGGAAGCGAAGGCGGCACTTACCCCGGCGCTGTAGCGCCTTCTGGCTATATACAGCTTACACCGGAAACCAGCATACAGGAGCCGAAGGGATATTATTATAATGATTCCGCCATTTATTTTTTTAGCTGCCTGAATCACAAAAGCGGATTTCCTGCCGGCTCCTCAGGGCAGTTATATGTAATGCCGGTAACTGAACCGGAAAAGTTCCGGTTCGGGAAAACGAAAAGAACATTTCACCATACAGATGAAAGCGCGACTCCCGGCTATTACAGCGTTAGCTTTCCCGACAACAAAACAAGCGTGGAAGCAACTACTTCCACACGCGGCGGTATATTCCGCTTTACCTTTGCCCGCGGCACAATTCCTGCCATTTTTATAGGAGGAGCTGGAAATATTGAAAATATTTCAAACAAAACGCTGTATGGCGCAAAGCATCACTCCGTATTTATATTTGACCAGGCTTATTCAAAAGTGCTGCTGAACGACAGCGGCAGTATTTACATTTTTAAACCGGCTGCCGCCGGAGCAACAACGATCATACTAAAATTGAGCGCGTCAGCCGTAGGAAAAACAAGCACGGAACGTAATATAGAAGCAGAGCTAAAAGGAAAAAGCTTCGAATACATCCGGCAGCAAACCAACGCCGAATGGAACAGGCTGTTATCTGTTGTTGATATTGAAGACAGCAGCTACAGGAACAAAAGTATTTTTTATACAGCCTTATATCACTCCTTATTGGTTCCCTGGATAATATCGGATGCAGATGGAAAATATATGGGACGCGACAAAAAGGTATATACTGCCACAGGAAAAGATGAATATGCGGGGTTTTCCCCCTGGGATACTTTCCGGAGCCTGCACCCTTTGCTAACATTTTTATTTCCGGGTAAGCAGCGGGATATGGTATTGTCGCTGCTGGACTTTTACAAACAAACCGGCAACCTGCCAACCGAAACCATGACAGGCAATCATGCTATCGCGATCATAGTAGATGCTTACCTGAAAGGCATCACTACAAAAGACAGCCTGCTTGTATACGATGCATTGAAAAGTAATATTTTCACCGGTCCTTTCAGGAAAAAGGACATGAACACTTATATCAGCGAAGGGTATGTGCCCTTTACCTGGCCGGAATCAGTAACAAGAACAACGGAATACGCCTATAATGAATGGTGCATTGGACAATACGCACAAAAAGTACTGCGCAATGAAAAAGATTTCCGGTATTTCAACGGCAGGAGCTATAATTACAGGAATGTATTTAACAGCGGCAGCTTGTTCATGTTACCCAGGAATAAAGACGAGTTTAAGCTGGACCCTGGTAATACCGGGTATAAGGAAGGCGATAAATGGATCTATACGTATTTTGTTCCGCACCAGCCACAGGATCTTATTAACATACTGGGTGGGGAAGCTTATTTTGCAAAGAGGCTGGACTCCGCGTTATCAAACAACCTGATCGCTTTCGATAATGAAACTGTTTTTCATGTTCCCTATTTTTTTAATTATGCCTCGCATCCCTGGCTTACGCAAAAATGGGTAAACAATATTCTGCAGAACAGGTTCAATAATACTCCCGGGGGATTACCCGGCAACGATGACCTGGGATCCGTTTCAAGCTGGTATGTATTCAGCGCGCTGGGATTGTATCCTTTTTGTCCCGGAAATCCCGGGTACACAATCGGATCTCCGGTTTTTGACGCTGCTACTGTTCAACTTTCCAACGGAAAAAAACTGGTTATCAGGAAAAATGGCAGGGGAGCATATGTAAAACAACTTTATTTCAACCAGGCAGTATCATCCCAAACAACGATCCCGCACGAAAACCTGGCTGCCGGCGGCGAGCTTGTTTTTGAAATGAGCGCCAATCCTGTTGAAGATGCATTTACATTCAATACAGCAGATTCTTCAAGACCGGCTTTCTCCGCTATAAAGTACAACCTCAGCAAAAGCAGGGTATTACCCAACGAACCCGTTCAAATGTATTTTACATTACGGAATGACGGAGCTGCCGGAACGAAAGTGATCCTGCTAACGGTTAACGGCAAACCATATGCGCAGAAATATGCCATGATCGGGCATGGCGAAGAAATAAGAGATTCGATTCCCTTTCGCCTGTATGCCTATGGCAGCAGGATGGTGGGCATAGACAGCCTGCAACCGCTTGAAATAGAGGTAATAAATGATGGCAGACCAGATACAATGGCAGCCATCGGCCACCTTGTTTTAGAACCTGTATTATTTCCCGGCGAGCGACAATTACTGCAATACTCGGCAAAAAATCAGGGCGGCGCTACGCAAAGATTCCGTATACCGGTACAACTGAACGGAAAAACAGTATTAACAGATACGGTTACTTTACTACCAGGAGAAGAAAAGAGCGTACAATCAGTAATAATATCCCCGTTCACCGGAATGCAAAGTATTCATATAGGTGAAATGAAAGCCGGGTTTAAAGTAGCAGCGTCAAAAGTATCCTCTTCCATTCTCGACCTGTCTTTTAAAAATACCGGGAACACCTCAATCCCCGATGCTTCGGGATTTGGCAACGATGCAACCATCGCCGGAGAATGCCATATAGCAGACTCGCTGCCATTGCTCGGAAACAACTGTACAGTGGAAGTTCAACCTTCACCCAGCCTCAACCAACTGAAAGAAAGCATTACCATGATGGCATGGGTATTTACAACAGGCGGCGACAGAAAAAAGGCGGATCTGTTAGCCCGGGGAGATCATCACGTCATCCAGATAACCAGGAACAGAACGGTAAAATTTTTCGCAGGTGGATGGGCCCGGGGAGAATGCGATGCCAAATTACCGGTGGACTGGAAAAACAAATGGCATCACGTTGCAGGTACCTGCGACGGGCAGGTGCTGAAGGTTTATATAGATGGCGTATTGCAAACTACCACGCCTCTTAACAGTAAGGCTGACCTGTCGGCAGCGGGTGTGTGGAATATCGGCAGTAATGAAGAGTTCCCTTCCGAAAGAAATTTCGAGGGCTATATTGATAAGGTAAAGATTTTTGCCGCCGCGTTAACGGAAGAAGATATTAAGGTTATTATGAAGCAGTAATACTATCAGTGATCAAAATCAATCCTGCTTCACAAAGCCCCATTCCTGCTCACGGTTGCTCAGACCTGCAATCGCACGATAAATATATTTTGCTGCTTTTTCAAGTCCTTTCGCGTTGATCAGGTGTGCATCGTCTTCGGGCGTATGGTATTGCGGGTGTCCCCCTGTATGAAAGCCGATGCAGGAAATACCCTTCCTGTAAAACGATATATGATCCGACCCTCCCACTCCACCTGCATGCACTACAGGTCTTAGTCCCGATCCCTTCTCCAGCGATTTCATGAATTCCACACCGCCGGGAAAAGTTCCGGCGCCCCCCATATAAAGCTGGTTTTCCGCATTCAACCTGCCCAGCATGTCCATGTTCAGCATCAGCTTAATACTGTTTTTAGCTACGGGAAGATGATCGGCAAAATATTGCGAGCCCAATAACCCTTCTTCCTCAGCAGCAAAGGCAATAACCATAATGCTTCTTTTTAATTTATTCCTGTTACGTGCAAGCGCTCCCGTTATTTCCAGTAAAGCCGAGGTGCCCGACGCGTTATCATCGGCGCCGTTGTGGATAGCCGTAGTATCGGGCTTTAAAGATCCTGTTCCGTAACCACCATACCCCAGGTGATCGTAATGCGCGCCTAGTATTATATATTCATTCTTAAGAACCGGGTCATTTCCTTCTATCACTCCAACTACATTGGCTGCCGGTATGGTAACAGGATCAATTTTTACAGATACGGTTAATTGCCGGTTGGATACTAAAAAAGTTTCCCCGTCATGTACGATCAAACGCCCCTTGTCAAGTCCTTCCAGAAAATTTTTGGAGGCTTCTCTTTTTAACTGCACAACGGGAATGCCAAGCGGTTCATCTTTCCGGGGGCGAAGCCGCACCAGTGCATCTTTTTTGTCCAGCGAATCCGGCGTAACAAATACAACGCCGGCCGCCCCGTTCCTGGCTGCTTCTTTTGCCAAAAAATAGTCCGACAAACTATCCGAAGCAGGAGCCATTAGTTTTCGTCTCCACAACAGCACCCAGGAATTATTAAACTGCCGCAACGCTTTCATAGCAGTTTTATGCTCATCTGCCAATATAACCCGCGCGCTAACGGTGGCACTACCCGAAAAAGGGAGTATGGCATAGGTTCTGTTAAACACAAATGACGTATCGTTGCCCGCCCTGAAGAAATTGGAAGCAGCAGGCGCTTCAAGTTTTACTGTTATATCAAAATTTTGTTCATAGCTGTTGAGCACAGGAATAACACCGGCCTGCCTGAACTGTTGAATGATGAACTTTCTTGCTGCACTGTCTCCTGCCGATCCCGGCCACCTGCCCGCTAATTCATCCGAAGCAAGATATGTTACATTTTTAAGAAGCCGCTTTGCTTTGATGGATGACTGCGCATGTAATAAGCCGGGTGCAATAAGTCCAAACAGGAAAATGATATACTTCATAATAAAAAATGAACTTTAACGCAAAAATGCATTAAAGTTCACACTTCACAAGTAAAGCCTGTGTATATAAAAAGGGGATAGAAAGAAATCACTCAATTTACAATACCGGCATCATTTTCCCCTTATACCGAAATGCCTGTTCAGGTTATAAAACAATCCTACCTGGAATACACTGTTTCTTTCTTTCTCATAGTATTTGCTGATACCCATATTGTAACGCGCATTTACCCCCACTCCATACCTGGTTTGGTAACCTGCGCCAATTCCCCAGCTAAAATCAACCTTCTTCACGTACGCTTTAACGTTATCTTTATAACCGTCATCCCATATATCGTATGCGCTCAGTAAAATACCAAGCTGTGGGCCGGTTTCCGCAAAAAAGCCCGACGTATGAGTATACTTTGCCAAAACAGGAATATTGATATAGCTCATTTTAGATCTTCCTGCATCTTCTCCTTTTTCTTTCCATATACCTCCCTGCATTGAAAAATATACTTCCGGCTGAATTGAAAGCTGATCGTTTAAAGGCAGGGAAAACTGACCACCTATATATAATCCTGCCTTCGGTTTATAACCGTTTACCTCACCTTTTCCAACAATGGATGCAACGTTAATCCCCGCTTTAGGGCCGAATGAAATTTGTGCTTTTGCCGCGACAAAAAATGCCATGCACACTACAAAAAATAATACCTTTTTCATGACTGTTTTTTTCAATTTTTTTATTTGATGCGGCAAAGCTATCCACCTGCACAAAAAGCGTATAGCAACTTTGTGTAACAGGAATAATTTGTTTGTGAGTAAACGAAAAAGAAATGTATTTTGTAAAAGGGACTTTTATTTCCGCGGCACTATTCAATCAATTTTATGGTTAGCTGTTCGCAAAACAGACTTTCTTCGCTTAAGCAATCCCCATAATAGAATAGCGGCCAACCATACCGGCCATATCTTTACCAATCCAACCATCACTATGCGGATCATTTCCCAGCCTTCCATACATGCCATTGCTATTTCTTTCCAGAAGCCCGGCGCCTGTGGCTGTTCAACAGTAACGGGTAACTGCTCAAAAAAACTGAGAATGATAGTGCTGAACGCCGCCCGGTGCCGGATATAATTCACCCTGCCCGAAGCAACTTCAATATCTTCCTGGAGGCTCCCTATTTCCGATTGCACTTTCAGCACTTCTTCTATATTTTTTGCCTGCTTCAAAAAGTCGTAATATCGTTCTTTTACTTTTTCCTTAGCGCTTATCCTGGCTTTGGTATCTATGTATTCAGCAGTTACATCTTCGCTGCTGACTTTTTTTTGCAGTAATGTATCCGCATATCCGGAAATCCTGGTCAGCAGCTCATCAAATTTTTCCCGTGGCACCCGTATTGTCATTTCGTGTTTTATTTCGCCCGCTAATTGCACTTCGTTTGCAGAAGCTATATACCCCCCGGATGCTCTTACTGCTTCATTTACTGCCGCGCTTACACTCCGGGCATTTTTTACTTCAAAGCTGATTTTTGCATTGCGTATAATTTGTTTGCTGTAATCAACGGGAATGGGTACAGGCCCTTTTGCAGAAGGATCCTGTTTTGGCTGATCCGGTGTGCGCGTTTCTTCTTCGCCTGTATATACCAGTCCGCTGCTTTCGGAGGGCGAAGAAATATTATTAAAGGAAATATCCTGTGCTTTAAAATTTTCCTGGCGGCGTTGACAGGAAAAAAGTATCCCTGTCGCCAAAGCGGCAACCATTATACATGTCTTCATTATAAAATATTTTATCAGGTAAAAGATGCAGGAAATGGATTTTTACATAAAGGCTATAAGCTTATATACTTTACCGGGTAACTTTCGCTTTATACCTTTTACCGGAAAAAGGTAACCGTTGGATCCGGAAAAAATTTGTGAAAAGGAGCAAAGCGTGAACATCGCTGCATCCATTGCGGAAAGAAGAGTTCCGAGCCTTTTAAAAGTTCGGCCCCCTATAGCCAAAAAATATTCATTAATCGTTTATGTTAGCAGCCTCTCTCTCCACATCCAATAAAAAATTATCATGGTTGGCTGTTATTAAATTCTTATAGCTGTTAATCTTCACCCAATATACTATCCATCCTGTAAAGCTGGCCAAAACAAGTAAGCTTCCAATCACAGGAGCTATTCCACTTGAGTTTATTACTACTGCAACAAGATACAGGCACATGATCCCTATACCCAGCGAATAGGCAGGCTTCTCCTCTTTTAACGGAATATGCAGCCGTGCACACTCATTTTTTATAGAATCCGACAAGCGGCTTACCATAATAAAGTGCCATACAATATTGAAAAGCGGGATCAGCAATAACCAAACCTGTTGCGGCGACATCATCCTGCTGAGCGGTGAAATAACGCTCAATGTTTTTTGTAACGTCAGTAAATAAAAAATACCGGGAACAAGGATAAGCAACAGTACAATCCAGGTAAATATTACAGGAACCTGCATAGTTTATTTGATTAGAGTGAGTAATGATATAAATATCCGGACTTCTTTTACACCAGGTTTGTGGTTTGTTTTCATCATTTTTTCACGGGATCATTCCTGCCGTTAATTTTTAAGAATAGTAAACTCCACCCTCCGGTTTAATTGCCTGCCTTCGTCCGTTTCATTAGTAGCTACCGGTTTGCTTTCTCCATACCCTTTGGAAGTGATCCGCGATGAGGCAATCCCTTTGGAAAGAATATAATCCATCACTGATCTTGCCCTGTTATCGCTCAATGTAAAGTTATACTGGTCGGAGCCTTTACTGTCGGTATGCGCGCTCATTTCTATTTCAATACCGGGGTTTTCAGTAAGCAGCTTCACCACCCTGTCGAGCTCTACAAACGATTCGGGACGAAGGCTTGATTTATCAAAATCAAAAAACACGTTGTTCAACCTCACTACCTGTCCTATTTCAATAGGCACAAGGTACAGATCCTTATGTATTTCCTTATACCCGGCTTTTACCAGCGAATCAAGATTCAGGTTTTCCGATTGCGCGAAAAATTTATCGGCAGTTGCACATATCAGGTAATTTTTATCGTAAGGCAGCACAATTTTAAACGCTCCGTCATTGGGGCTTGATAAGCCGTTACCTGCCTGCGCTCCATCGGGCAATGTTTCATATACCAGCAAAGCGCTCAGCGGCTGTTTGGTTTTAGCATTAAATACATTGCCGCTTACCAATACTACAGGATCGGGCATTTCACGCTCCATCAGCTTTACACGAACAATATCGCTTTCGCCGTAGGTATCAAGATTAGTGGTAAGATATGCATATTCACCCCCCGCATCCAGTGTAAAAAACGCGTCCCAGTCTTCTGTATTCACCGGGCTGCCAAGATTTACAGGATCGCTCCATTTTGTCCAGGTATCATCAAGTCTCCTTGCCATCCATATGTCATTATCTCCCAAACCTCCGTCACGGTTACTGCTGAAATACAGGGTAACTCCATCGGCCGCCAGGTAAGGGGTCATTTCATCTACACCCGGCAGGTTTATTTTTTTGCCCAGGCTCTTAGGTTCAGTCCATGTTCCGCTGGCGCTTAAAAAACAAACGTAGATATCGTTATAAGGACTTCCCGGGTCGGGTGTCATGTATAACAGCAATGTTTTTCCATCGTGTGCCATTGAGGCGCCGGACTGGCGGCCACGGTCGTATTTCTGATAATTTTTTATATACAGCATATTCGGTTCGCTCCAGGTGCTGTCTGGCTGCATTACACACATGCTCACTCCTTTACCCAAAAAAGCGCCTTCATTAAAAGCACCGCGTATGAGCAGCTTGTTTTTATCGGGCGATATCCAGTATACAGCGTTATAATGGGTTGTATTTAACGGGTAGCCCATATGTAAGGCTTCGCTCCATTTACCGGTGCTGTCACGTACGGAATACCATATATCCTGCGAATTGGGTACCGAACGGTATTTGGTATTGCCCGGGTGGTTCTGGCAAATAAAAAACAACAGGTTGCCGTCGGCAGATACGGTGGGTCGCAACTCAGGCAGGTCAGAGTTAATATTAACGCCGAGGTTTTCAATTTTGACTATGGTTGTTGATTTGATAATATTATCTTTTTGAACAACCAGTTCGCCGGCTGTATCCAGCAGCGGTTGAGCTTTAGCGGCAAAAAAATATAAGCTCAGGAGTAAGGGTAGCGCTTTTTTCACATTAACGGATTTTTACAACAGCATAACGTAAAATCGCGGAAAAAATGCTGCGAACAACACATTTATACCTTTACGGGCAGGCGTTCATTCCAATCAATTAACATAGCTCAACCAGCACCATTAAAAATTACGTGATTATCATTTTACCCATAACAAAAGAAATAATGTATCTTTTATGCTACAGCGTGCGCTTGCATAAAGATTGGTATATTTTTACTGTAGAAAATAATGCAGAAAAAAGTTGCAATACTGGTTGGGGGATCCGACCTTTTTTCCGGCATCAGGGGTGTGTCAAAAGGAGCAAGGATCATTCAGCAAAATATCGCTTCTTATTACGATGATATTTTGCTGATCAACTATAATTATTTTCTTGACTTTGGAAGATGCTTATCAAAACTGCCCGGGTATGTTTTAGATAATTATGCCGACGCCATCATTTGCCTGTATGGTTACAGTAAAGGAGGAGAAGTTGTACTTGAACTCTGCCGCCGGCTGAAAGATAAAAAATATATAGACCTGCTCATTACCATAGACATCGCGGATGGCCCATGGTCGGGTACTATAAACAGGAATGTACCGGGCAATGTAAAGAAAAACATTAACGTATACCAGGGCAGACCCCGTTTTCCTCTCCTTTCTTACGGCATGCGGGCAGCTTCTAACGAAGGTGCTTTTATCGAAAACATCAATCTTACCAACCAGGTGCTGAACAATCACCTGGTAACACACAGCAACATTGAAATGCTGATGGTGGAAGCTGTTATAGAATGGATGAAAAATGTATAAACAGGATATTATTATTGTACAATGATCCTCCCCGCGAAACAGTTATTACCACTACCTGTTATAGCTACTGTATACATGCCTTTTTTACCGGCAATAGCATTAGCCTGCACCTGCAATGGCTGCCCTGCAGCTATGTTACCTGCCGGCTGCTTAATAAGCATTCGTCCGTTTAAATCGGTTACAGTAATTACAGCATTGCGAATCTGCTGCGCGCTTTTAATATAAAATCCATTACCGGTTACTATACTCGGATATATATTGATGTTCCTGCTGCCGGAAGCCACAATATGAATGGTAATAACTTTAGAATAGGTAAGCACGCCATCTGCATCCGTCATCTTTAACCTGTAATATGAAATTCCTTCAGCAACGGAAATGTCGGAAAATTTATAATCGGTAATCGCCCAGTTATCATTAGACGGAACCATTCCCAATGATTTGAAAGACATTCCGTCGGCACTTTTTTCTACTTCAAAAGAACGGGGCGTGCTGTTGGCAGATACCGTCCAGCTCAAATCCACTTTATTATCCTTTGCCGCCGCAGTAAACGCTTCAACCGATATAGGCAGTATTGTAAGCGTTTGAAGCGCAAAACTCACCCTGTTATCGCCACTGTTTTCGTAATACTCCAATACCAGGTTATACGAACCGCTCAATGAAAGCGTATTAGAAGTTGTGGTAGTATAGGACTGCAGGTTCCAGTTGTTGATAAGCCAGGTTGCACCGCCGTCTATACTTAACCGGTAGCCATCATCGCCACCAATAATAAACCTGTAGGTACCGCCGGGGAAATTTTTAGTAAGCCGGTAGCGCATGCTGAAGGTTTCTGTTTGGGTGCCGCAGGAGCTGGTAGTATATATCACATTACCGCCACCGAAACTTTCATCGAAGTCAGGGTTGCCGGCAGCCCCTTCCGTTACCCTGCCTACATAAGTATCGAAATTAATTCCATCATATGCATACCCATACCAAACATTGCCTGTACCGTAAACAGCCGGGTTGCCCGAAGGAGCACAAACGGCATTCACAGAAAAAGAGATCCTGTTGGCGCCTCCGTTTTCATAAAACTCCAGCACCATATTATAATTACCATTCAGCGCTGCCGTATAGGTTTGTGTAGTGTAGCTCTGGTCGTTCCAGCGATCAATAACCCATGTGCTGCCACCATCAAGGCTCAGCCTGAAACCATCATCCCCACCTACAACAAACTGGTAGGTTCCGTTTGCAAAATTTTTGCGCAACCTATATCTTACACTGAAAGTAGAGGTTTGAACAGGGCATCCGTTTGTGGCATAGCTAACATCATCCCCTCCAAAGCTCTGATCAAAATTGGGATTACTGCTGGATCCTTCTGTTACATACCCACGATAGTTCGTAAAATCAATATTGTCATATACATATCCCCTCCATACATTATTGGTACCATAAGTGGTTTGATTACCTGCAGGCGTACATGGTTGGGCATGTACGCAATTTGCAAATACCACTAAATAAACAAAAAAGGGTAAAAAGAGTTTCATAAAATAATGTTTGACCTTTGATGTTTAAATAAACGAAGTCCATCTAAGTGTTATTGCTTAGTTGTTTATAGGTGCTTATATTGATATAAATAATTGCTTCTCCTGTTTTTAATTTACATAATTATAAAAATCAATATATATAAATATGAAAACAATATTTTTATACTATATTATTATTAATGTATTCAGCTTCAGTTAACTTATGGCAATAGAGGGCGCATCAAAACGCTATGGACGGATGGATGGATTTGCCCGGCAGATAGCATTAAAATTTCGGCCAAAATCAAAAAACATACAAGTACTTAAAAATCAATTTATTGTAAAATTTACCTAAAATATCAGGGCTATTTCGTCTGCAATAAAAATGCCCCCTATGGATATAGGGGGCCACTCCAAAACCAGATGCATATGCAATAACATATGCTCTGAGCGATCAAAAAAGTAATTCGTTTAAACCCTGTTACGTGCTAAGAAGGTTTGTCTGCCGGTGCAATAAACTGCATTATAGCTACCTGTATTAAAAGAAGGTATAGCTGCCCGGTTTTACTTACCAAACCTGCACCAACCTTGTATCAAATTGATATTCAACCTATTGAAATCTTTTAAAGAAAATCAATAGTTCTATTTTGATACAAATGGTGTACGGTTTTGTTACAGCATGGTGCATGATGCCGCCGGCGGTATGGTAATGGGATCATTTTAACTCCTGTATCTGCATATCCTTAAAATGAATTTCGGCTTTTCCTCCCCCGTGTATTTGCAGTCCAATAATGCCTGTTTGCGGAATAGCGGTATCAGGTTCAGTATAGTCTGCCGTTTGTTCTCCATTTAAAAAAATCCGGATCCGCCCTCCTTCCGCTCTTACTTCATAATCATTCCATTCATTTTTTTTCACCAGTTTCTTCAATAAAACCGTATCCATAGGGGTGAGCGTTTTATTTCTGCGCGATTCATCGTAAATGCTTGCCCAGTAACCATCGCCCAGGTCGGCCTGGTAACCTTCCATTTCATTCGGCGGATCGCTTGCCCGCTGGCTGTGGAACTGGATCCCGCTATTGATAAAACCTTCTGTACCCAGCAGCTTAAATTTCGTTTTTAAAATAAAGTCGCTATAGCTTTTACGGGTACATAAAAAGTTATTCTCGGGTACCGTTTCGGTTAAAGATCCTCCTATCAGTACTCCATCTTCAACCCTCCACAGTTTAACGGTATCACCTTCCCATCCGGTAAAATCTTTCCCGTTAAACAGGGCTACCGCTGTATGCTGCTCCATTGAGCATGAAGCAAAGACAGTTAAAAAAATAAAAAATATACACCTGGAGAAATAGCTGGTATTCATGACAAAGTTTTTTTCAAAATACAATTTTCTCATCAATACCGGCAACAGAACCGGGTATATTTAAATATTCAATAGTATAAGAATAACAACAGGGTGGCCGCGATCAATAAAAAGAAAACCACCGCAATGATCCTGTTTCTGAAGTGGAGGCTTGTTTTATTTTTTCCGGTACCCGGATGCCCGCACTCTTCTTTTTCAATGCCTGTACTCTGCGCCTGTTGAAAGCCGCCCTTCTTCAGGTGCTCCTTAATATGCGTTTTACAGTTACCAATAATGTAAAAAGATTCCCGCCCGTCAGGCTGAGGTATTTCATATATCCAGCGGGCCTTAAGCCGGTTGATTGCCGCTATATGCTCTTTTACTTCACCCGCATCTGCCCAAACCCGTTTAGATAATACCTGCGCGGGGAAAGCGGTAGTTTCTTCCAACAGCAGGAAATGAAGGATCTCGTCCGCCAGTTTGGGATTGGATATCTCCATACTTCTTTGTACAGTCATCATGTATAAAATAAAAGTCTGTACGTTTCAGCAAATGTTGCATCTGCTAATGAAATGTTATTAAATTATACAGTTGATGAAAGATGTTTATGAAATTTTGTTGCCCGTTCGTTAAAAAGCCTTCCTGCAATTGCGATATGTCAAAACGTATAAAAAAGAGGATATTTTAGCTATTTTTTCTATATCATATTTAAAATAAATTTGTATAATAAATGTCGTTGAAAATAACATAACAGCGTAACGGAAGTATGGGTTGCGGCAGTAGGCAAAAAAGGGTTGTTGATTGTAGGGATAATATAAGGCAACCAGTATGGCACAGGATAGAAAAACCATATTAAACCATATTTTCGGAGTAATTGGATTTTTTCACGGGTTGAGCAATTTCTATTTTTGCAAGTGAAGGAAGAATGTATAATTTTTAGATATGTTATTATGTATGTACATTTATACACACTTGCTAAAAAATAACTAAATTGCTTTCAATTTACAAAAGCGCATTGCTACTGGTGATATGAAAATTTTTAAGAACATCGCATACCTATTATGCATTCTGGTTGTAGCCGTATATGCCCTGGAGGCATGTAAGAATGGAGAAGCTTCAGCTTCCGAAGAAAAGCTGCCTGACCAGGTAAGTTACAATTTTGATATTCGTCCTATTCTTTCAGACAAATGTTTGGCCTGCCACGGGCCCGATGCCAATAAAAGAGAAGCCGGTTTACGACTGGATGTGGAAGAAAGTGCATTTGCCGCATTAAAAGAAAATCCTAAAGCTCATGCAATAGTAGCCGGCAAGCCGGAATTATCGCATGCGTTCTTACGCGTTACCACAAAGGATTCTTCCCTGCTGATGCCCCCTCCGGCATCTAACCTGAAATTGACCCCGCGCGAAATCGCTTTGATTGAAAAATGGATAAAGCAGGGAGCCAAATACCAGAAACACTGGGCTTTTGTGGCGCCCGTTAAACCGGCGCTGCCCCAGGTGAGCCTGAAAGATTGGCCCCGGAACGAAATTGATTATTTCATACTGGAAAAAATTGAACAAAAAAGCTGGAAGCCCAGCGAAGAGGCAGATAAAGAAAGGTTATTAAAAAGGCTGAGCTTTGATTTAACCGGCCTGCCTCCTACCCTGGAAATGATGGATGCGTTTTTAGCAGACAACAGTGTAGACGCTTATGAGAAAATGGTAGACAAGCTGATGGACCTTCCCTCTTACGGAGAAAAAATGTCGCTTCACTGGCTCGACCTTGCCCGCTATGCTGATTCGCACGGGTACCAGGACGATGGCTACCGTACCCAGTGGCCCTGGAGAGACTGGGTAATTCATGCCTTTAACAACAACATGCATTATGATGAATTTGTTACCTGGCAACTGGCAGGTGATCTTCTTCCTGAAGCCTCCAAAGAACAATTATTAGCAACCGGCTTCAACAGGAATCATAAAATAACCGAGGAAGGCGGCGTAATTCCCGAGGAATACCGCATTGGCTATGTTACCGACAGGAATGACTTATTTGGCAAGGGGCTTTTGGGTATTACCCTGGAGTGCGCTCACTGCCACGACCACAAATACGATCCCTTCTCCATGAAGGAATACTACCAGCTTTTCGCCTTTTTTAATAATGTAAAAGAAGTAGGTATTGAATCGGTGATCGGCGGGCCTGAAACTTATGCCAAGAAGCCCCTGATGGAAATAAGCAACGAAGATGTAAAAAGCATTCTCCACTTTGTGAACAAGCCCGATACAGAGCGGCTGATCGTATCCGTTATGGGCGACCTTGATACGGTCAGGAAAACACATATCTTACAAAGAGGTCAATACGATGCTCCGGGCGAAGAAGTACAGCCAGGTACCCCTGCCGCTATTCTTTCGTTCGACGAATCTTATCCCAAGAACAGGCTGGGACTTTCGGAATGGCTGTTCGATAAAAGAAACCCGCTTACGGCAAGAGTATATGTAAACATATTATGGCAGGAGTTTTTTGGCAGGGGAATTGTAAAAACATCCGGGGATTTTGGCATGCAGGGCGATCTGCCCTCCCACCCTGCGTTGCTGGACTGGCTGGCGGTTGATTTCCGGGAACATAACTGGGATATTAAACGCCTGGTTAAAATGATGGTAACCTCGGCTACCTACCGGCAATCTGCCGTTATTACCAAAGAAAAGCTGGCAACTGATCCCGAAAATATTTACCTGGCGCGCGGCGCGCGTTACAGGGTGCATGCCGAATTTGTAAAAGACCTGGTGCTTGCAAGCAGCGGCCTGCTGAATCCAAGCATTGGCGGGCCAAGCGTTAAGCCCTACCAGCCCGCCGGGCTATGGGAAGGAGCCACTTCGGGCAGAGGATTACTTTCGATGTATGTACAGGATCATGGAGATAAATTGTACAGGAGAGGTATGTACACATTGATAAAACGTACGGTACCTCCTCCTACCATGGCTATATTTGATGCCAGCAACAGGGACATGTGCGAGATTAAACGCCTGCGGACCAACACCCCGCTCCAGGCGCTTGTAATGATGAATGATCCTACTGTGCTGGAAGCTTCGCGCGTGCTGGCAGAAAAATTACAGGATGAAAAAACAGACGTAAAAGATAAGCTCAGCAAAGCATTCCGTTTGATCGTTTGCAGAAAGCCAAAGGAAAAGGAACTGGAAGTATTGAGCAATTACTATACCGCACAGTTGAACAGCCTGCAACCCACGGAAATTGATAAAACCCTGGAAATTGGCGAATACCCGGTGGGCGAAAATATAGATAGAAAGGCTGTGGCTGCCATGGCGCGTGTAATATCTACTATTTATAACCTTGAAGAAACCATGACAAAGTCCTGATACATTTAAAAAATAAATTATTGTAAGATGGAAAAAGAAATACTGGAACACGGTTTTTCCTGGAACAGGCGGCGCTTTCTCTCGGCCATGAGCCTGGGAGTAGGCAGTGTAGCGCTCGGTTCATTACTGATGCCCGATTTATTTGGCCGGAGCAGCGGTATGGAAGACGATGTATTAAAACCAGGCATACCCCATTTTGCGCCTAAAGCAAAACGTGTAATATACCTGTTCCAGAACGGGGCGCCATCGCAGCAGGAATTATTTGATTATAAGCCGAAGCTGCGTGAAATGACAGGGCAGGAAATTCCTCCATCCATCAGGGGCAATCAACGCCTTACCGGTATGACGGCTTATCAAAGCTCTTTTCCACTGGTGGGAAGCTTCGTTGACTTCAAACAATATGGAAATTCAAGGGCGTGGGTAAGCGACCTGATGCCTTATACCGCCAAAATTGTGGATGAGCTCTGTATCGTCAGGTCTATGTATACCGAGGCCATCAACCACGATCCGGCACTCACCTTTTTACAAACAGGCTCACAACAAGGCAACCGCCCCAGCATGGGCGCCTGGCTAAGTTATGGGTTAGGTAACGAAAACAAGAACCTGCCTAATTTCACCGTACTACTTTCACGTGGTATTGGCAACGGGCAGGGAGTATATTCCAAATTATGGTCAAATGGATTTCTTGATTCCGTACACCAGGGAGTGCAGTTCAGTAAAGGAGAAGATCCCGTATTGTACCTGCGCGATCCGGAAGGCATGGACCGGAGGGCCCGCCGCGAAATGCTGGACAACCTGTCTGAGCTGAACGAGCTTTCTTACAAAGAAATGGGAGACCCCGAAATTACCGCCAAGATCCAGCAATACGAAATGGCTTACCGCATGCAAACAGCGGTTCCCGAAGTAATGGATCTTTCCAAAGAACCGGATGATATTGTAAAATTATATGGTCCTGATTGCCTGGTTCCCGGAACATACGCTGCCAACTGCCTGCTTGCCCGCAAGCTTTCCGAAAATGGTGTGCGCTTTGTACAATTGTACCACCAGGGTTGGGATCAGCACGGAAATCTTCCATACGAAATTGCAAAGCAGGCCAAAGACGTTGACCAGGCATCTGCCGCATTGGTAATTGACCTTAAACAACGTGGATTACTGGATGAAACACTGGTTATATGGGGAGGAGAATTTGGCCGTACCAGCTACACACAGGGCACTCTTACAAAAGACAATTACGGGCGTGATCACCACCCGCGCTGCTTTACCGTGTGGATGGCAGGAGGCGGCATTAAGCCGGGTATAGTATATGGCGAAACCGATGAATTTGGATATAATATTGCGAAAGATCCTGTGCATGTGCACGACTTTCAGGCAACCGTATTGAACCAACTGGGGCTGGATCATGAAAAACTGATTTACAAACACCTGGGGCGGAGGTACCGGCTTACCGATGTATCCGGCAAAGTAGTAAGGGATATCATTGCGTAGTACTCAGAAAAATATATTACCATTACATAATTAGTGTTCGCGCTGTGCGGTAAGCGACTCAACTTTAATTGCCCGATTTTAAATGAAAATAAAACTCAGTGTTCTCGGTACCCAGTTACTCATGGTGCTGAATATATTTATTGCTTTCCTCCTGTTATTTGAAAATAAGCTGGTAATACCGGCATGGCTGCAACCCGTAGGGCGGATGCATCCTTTATTGCTGCACTTTCCTATCGTGATACTGATGATGGCAATGTTCCTTGAGTTTTTCCGCTACAGGAAGGATGTGGCTGGCAATTCTTTTTACCGGCAATCATCTCATTATCTCTTATTAACAGGTGCAATACTTGCGGGTATTACCGTCATCATGGGGCTGCTCCTGTCAAGAGAAGAAGGGTATGCAGGTGGTACCCTGTTGTGGCATAAATGGACGGGAGTATTGATATTCTTTATTTCCTCTCTTATTTATTTTATCAGGAATACACAATGGTATTCCGCTCCTGCTGCCAAAGCAGGCGCCATTGTTACGGTGCTGGTAGTAATTATAAGCGGGCATTACGGCGCCAGCTTAACCCATGGCGAGAACTTTATTACAGATCCGCTGGCTGTTTACTACCAGCGCCCCCCCGTTCCTTTTGACCAGGCGCTCGTATTTGACGATATTATTAAGCCGGTGCTCGAAAAAAAATGTACGGGTTGCCATAATGCAGATAAATTAAAAGGAGAATTGATGCTGACGGATTCCGCTTCTATTGTAAAAGGAGGAAAGTCAGGAAAATTGTTCATACCCGGCGATCCCGACATGAGTTTACTCCTGCAACGGGTGCACCTTCCGCTGGAAGATAAAAAACACATGCCACCGGCGGGCAAAGCCCAGCTTACCGATCCGGAAATAGCTTTACTTACGGCATGGATCAAAAGCGGTACCACGTTGTTTGCTGCAAAAGTATCTGAACTGCCCGAGCACGATTCACTGCGTATGGCATCCGCGGGATTCCTGCAGCCCGCGCAGGCCGCTGAAGAAAAATATGATTTTTCCGCCGCCGATGAAAAAACCATTGAAGCGCTTAATACCGATTACAGGACCATTCTTCCCCTTGCAAAAGAATCGCCTGCGTTGGCAGTAAATATTTATAACAGGGAAGCGTGGACAAACAAACAACTGGAAGAGCTGTCGCCGCTGAAAAAACAGGTGGTTGCATTAAACCTCAATAAGCTGCCGGTAAAAGATGCCGATTTAAAGCTCGTCAGCCAGTTTGAAAACCTGCGTCACGTATATTTAAACTTTACCGATATCAGCGCCGGGGGACTCAAAGAATTAAGTGCACTACCACACCTCCAAACGCTGGCTGTATCGGGAACGAAGATCAATTACAATGATCTTAAAGCACAGTTGCCCGCCTTAAAAAGCCTGAAATCTATTGCTATCTGGAATACTCCTATCACCCCCGGGGAAGCCCAGGATCTGCAGAAGGCCAATACAGGCATTACATTCATTGAAGGATTTAAAGACGACGGCACAAACCCGCTTAAGCTTAATTTACCTGAAGTAAAAAACAGCTCAATGGTATTCAGCCAGTCAACACCGCTGCAGTTGAGCCATCCTATAAAAGGTGTTGATATCCGTTTTACTACAGATGGATCTGAACCAGACAGCACTACTTCATTTTTGTTCGACGGTAAAACAGAGCTCACCAAAAATACATACGTAAAAGCCAGGGCCTATAAAGAAGGCTGGTATTCCAGCGATGTGGCCGAATTCTATTTTCTGAAATGCAGTATCAAGCCGGATAGTACGCGTTTGTTATATAAGCTGAACAGCGTTCACCAGGCAGAAGGCGCCAAAAGCTACTTTGATAATAAGCTGGGCGTTATTGGAGCCAACAATCCTGCCTGGGCCAATAACTGGACAGGTGTAAGGCATACAGATATGGCTCTGGTATGTTATTTTAATGATCCGGCCCCGGTAAGCTCCGTAGGATTGCATTACATGCTGGAAGAAGTAACCGGTATTTATCCGCCCGGCTCGTTACAGGTGTGGGGCGGTGAGAACGAAAACCAGCTCAGGCTGTTGGCAACCCTGCATCCACCCAAACCGCCCAAAGGCGGCAAAGCCTCATTAGAAACGGTTGAAGTATCTTTTAAGCCGCAAAAAGTTTCCTGTTTGAAAATAGTGGCTGTTCCTCAAACAAACGATAAAGGAGACAGGCGCCTGCTGTTGGTAGATGAAATGTATTTGAACTAAGTAAAGCTTCATAGCATTTGTCTATATACTTTACTTTCCTGCAAGATCATTTTTTATTATCTTCAATAAATAATTAACTGCTTGCTGGTTTTAAGTGAAAACAAATAGTTCAAATACTATCGCCGCTGAAATACTTGTGAATGTCGCAAAAGGTGATGAAGAGGCTTTTGGAAGGTTGGTGCATATTATTTACAAAAAATTATTCCCGTTCACTGCTTCTCTTATTAAGTCCAGAACGGATGCCGATGATATTCTGCAGGAGGTATTTTTAAAGATATGGACCCACCGTTCTGCACTCCCCGGTATTGAAAATCCCATTGGATGGGTATGTACTATAATAGCAAATACGGTTTCCAATCACCTGCGATCCAGGATAAGGCGTGAGCTGAACATACAAAAGCTGAACAGCCAGGCTGCAACCGCCGAAGGCATGGAAGATACATTAGACGCGAAGTTCACGCAATACCTGATTGATGAAGCAGTAAGCCTGTTGCCTGAAAAAAGAAAGCTCGTATTTTTGTTAAGCAGAAAAGAAGGGCTCAGCCGTAAAGAAATTGCGAGCCGGTTAAACATTTCTGAAAACACGGTTCGCAACCAGCTTACAGAAGCCATCCATTCCGTTCATGACCATTTAAGCCGTAAAAGCGACACGATCCTCCCCCTGTTACTGGTAGTGCAAGGTCTCCTCGGTTTTTTTTGAACAGCAATAGTACATCCATACACTGTGCGGTGTTATTCTTATTGTGAGTAACCACCATGATTTCAGCTATTTATTGCATGGCTATATTGCCGGTACGCTTTCGGAGCAGGAAAAAAAACAATTGCTGCAAGCTTTGAACGATCCCGAAAATGTAAACAGGCTAAGCGCAATAGTTGCGGGCGTGTGTAACCAGGCGCACACGGAAGGCTTTATATACGATAAGGAAAAAGTGGAAAGAATGATACGGGGCATTGTAGCCGGTACGCGGGAAGAACAGGCTACCGGAGCAGCGGCTGGCGAAGACAATCATTACGCTCCCGGCAAAACAAACAAGATACGATCATCCGGCGCTCCCTGGCTCCGTTATGCGGCCGCAGTGCTTTTTTTGGGTGCATTGTTTTACTACAATCATACAAAAAATGCTCCTCAACAACCTGTAACGCAGGCGTGGCCAAACAATGAAATTGAAAACGATATACTTCCAGGAAGCAATAAAGCAGTGCTTACCTTAAGCAATGGCAAAACGGTTGAACTGGATGAAAATGGGATGCAGGTAATTACCGATGGAGAGGTTGCCATTCAAAATAACAACGGTTCGCTGGCCTATAGCCAGGCTGATGTTGTGGCGTATAATACCATGGCCACTCCAAGGGGCGGACAATATAAATTAAGGCTGCCCGATGGCACATGGGTATGGCTGAACGCTGCCAGCAGCATCACCTACCCTACAGCTTTCCCCGGTAAAACACGCGTGGTAAGCATTAGCGGCGAAGCTTATTTTGAAGTAGCTAAAAACCCGGCGAAGCCGTTCACGGTCAAAACCTATAAAGATGAGATCACAGTGAAAGGCACTTCGTTTAACGTTAACAGTTATACCGATGAGCCGGGGATAAAAACTTCTTTAGTGGAGGGGTTGGTGGAGATCAATCATACCTTATTAAAGCCGGGGCATGCTTATACCGGGGGTAAAGTGATCGCGGCTGACCTGGAGAAGGAACTGGCCTGGAAGAATGCTGTATTTAATTTCCATCATGTAAAGCTGGAAGACGCTATGAGGCAAATTGCACGATGGTACGATGTGGAAGTGCGCTACGAAGGCAATGTAAAAGATATTGAACTGGGAGGCGAGATCGGCAGGAACCTCACCTTGCAGCAATTGCTGAACGGATTGCAGGATAAGGATACACATTTCAGGCTGGAAGGAAAGGTGCTGACAGTGTATTAGATGCAAATTTGTAGTTTATTGTTTGAGGTTTATTGTTTTGCCAAAAACCATACACTTCAAACCCGAAACCTGTAGCCTGCAACCTGCAACTATACAATAAAAAACCAGACGCTGCTCGCAACAGCATCCGGTGGAATTTTCAGGCTAACCCAATAAAATACCGGATCAATGGACAATTTATTCATTAACCCAAAAACAGCTACAAAAGTATGCAATTAACTGCTTTTATCCACCGACGCGTTGGTGTACGTGGAATCTTATCCAAAACTTTGCGAGTTATGCAACTTACTACTGTTCTGCTACTAGGACTTTGCTTGCAAACGGCTGCCACTGGTTTTTCCCAAACAATCACTTTTTCAGGAACAGAAGTCCCGCTGGAAAAAGTATTTTCAACCATCAAACAGCAAACCGGCTATTTTGTTAGCTACAAAGCCAGCCAGGTCAGGAATGCAAAGCCGGTAACAATCCATGGAGAAAATATGCCCCTGGAGAGGTTCCTGAACCAGGCGCTCAAAAACCAGCAGCTTGATTTTACCATTGAGGCAAATACCATTTTTATTAAGCGGAAAAACGAAACCAACCCACAGGCTACCGTTCAATCCTTACCGGGCACGCTTTCTCCTCCTCCTGCAGATATCACACTGAGCGGCAGGGTAACCAATACAAACGATGAGCCGTTGGAAGGAGTGAGTGTAACGGTTAAAGGTTCTCAAACAGGTACCACTACCAACGCGGATGGGCGGTTCCAGCTATCTGTACCTTCAGCCAATAACGTGGAGCTGGTCTTTTCTTTTGTAGGGTATCAAAGTAAAACAGTTAAAGCAGGAAGCCAGACTGTATTTAATATTATACTGGAAGGTGCGGATTCAAATTTAAGCGATGTTGTTATACAGGCGTATGGAAAAAGCAGGAAAGCTACATTAACATCTTCCATTAGCGCTATAAAAGGAGATAAATTAGTGGAAGCAGTGCCTAATATCGCTAATAAACTAACTGGCAGGGTTACAGGAATTTTATCGTACCAAACCAGCGGAGAAGCAGGTTTGGATGAAACCACCATCCGGATCAGGGGTCAAAATACAATTGGAAATGCAGCGCCACTGGTAATTATTGATGGTGTTCCGGGGCGAATGGCTGATGTAAATTCGCAGGACATCGAAGATATATCAGTTTTAAAAGATGCCGCTGCTGCAGCTCCTTACGGGCTGGCCGCCGCCAATGGTGTAATTTTAATTACCACCAAAAAAGGTGTTAAAGGCCGTGCAAGGCTTTCTTATAATGGCAATTATGGATTTCAAAATCCTGTCTGGCTAACCAAAACCCTAAATTCGTACCAGCAGGCGCTCATGCAAAATGAAATTTATTTAAATGATCATCCGAACGACACCAATGTTCCATGGTCGGATAGTGAATTGGAAGAATACCGTAAGGTGGTAGAGGGAGACCCTGCCGGTAATTACGATAAATATTTTAATAGTAATAACCTGCATGATGTCATCAGGCATGATTACCCTGTCAGTAATCATAATTTATCGGTTAGAGGAGGCTCGGAAAACATTACCTATTATGCGAGCTTCGGATACTTTGACCAGGCATCCATGATACCCAATGAAAATTTCAAAAAATATTACGGGGTAGTCAATCTCGATGCTGACATAAACAAATCGCTGAAAGTTTCTTTAACGGTAAGAACGGATCGTGGCCGCAGGGTATGGCCCTCATTCGGAGATCAAATTACAGCCCAGTTCGGTATTTATGGAAGAATGTATGAAATTGCTCCTGACGACGCCATATGGTACCCCAATACTCCCGGATATTGGGCAAGAGGCAGGTTTGATTTCAACCCGGTGGGTCGTATCAATACTTCAGGTATGAGTTCTGATAAAGCCGATAACACCGTCTATAATATAGGGCTCGAGCAAAAACTGCCCCTGAAAGGATTAAGTATCAAAGGCATTTTTAATTATCAAAGCATTAATACATTTGGTGAAGCATGGAATACGGATCCCATTTACTGGGATGTTGACAATACGGTACAGCCGGCTGTATATACCCAAAGGCTACCCACATCAAAACCCAGCTTTGCGCAAAACTATTCGAGGGCGAATAATATTACCGCCCAGGGTTTTTTGACCTATGATCGCACTTTTGGCGATCATGCAGTTACCGCATTATTTGTAACTGAAATTCGTGATCTGAGGTCTAAAAATTTTTACGCAACTAAAAAGAATTATAGTATCCTGATTCCCACTCTCGACATGGGCAGCTCGGTTCAAACTGATATAGGAAATGGCGGAAGTGCAACACAGGCCCGCCAGGTTGGACAGGTTTTAAAGCTGGACTACAGGTACTCTGATAAATATATGATCGGTTTTTCCGGCCGGCGCGATCAGCATTACTATTTTGCTCCCGGCTTCAGAACCGGCTATTTCCCTGCTGTTTCCGCCGGATGGAGAATTGGACAGGAGCAATTTATAAAAGGTAAATATTCCTGGCTCAACGAATTAAAAATGCGTGCTTCCTGGGGTCAGTCAGGCAACCTTGCCGGTGAGCCTTTTCAATACCTGAGCACCTATGGTATAGTGAATGAAATTTACAGGCTCGGCGGGCAGTTGGGAACAGGATTGTATGAAAGATCTCCGGCCAATCCTTTTATTACCTGGGAAAAACAAAAGCAAACCAATATTGGTATTGACCTTGTTTTGTGGAATGGGCTATTATCCTTTAGCGGCGATTATTTTTACCAGGTACGCGATAATATGCTGCTTAATCCCGATGTTACTATTCCTGCAGAATACGGAATTACCTTACCCCAGGAAAATGCAGGAAAAATGTCGAACCGGGGATTTGAATTCACAGCAGGCAGCAGGCATAATTTTGCCAACGGTATCACTTTTGATGTAAATGCCAATTTTTCTTTTGCCAGGAATAAGCTGCTCCGGATTTTTGAAAATCCGGCAACATATAAAGACCCCAACCGGCGCCGTACCGATAATCAATTAGGGGCCCAGTATGGCCTGGTAGCCCTGGGATACTTTCAAAGCCAGGCGGAAATTGATGCCTCGCCGGTACAAAATTTTGGTTTCTACACCATTGGCGATGTAAAGTATGCAGATATTAATAAAGATGGTATAGTGGATGCTACGGACGAAAAGAAGATAGGATACCCGAATTTTCCCGAGTGCATATTCGGTTTAAACCTGGCGGCTTCGTGGAAAGGTTTTGATATAAGCGCCTTGATCCAGGGTGCAACTTTAATGAGTGTTAACAGGCCGGGGGCAGCAGGCGGCGGAGCGCCTGGCAACTCCAATGGTAATACACAGGTGGAAGCGTTGGATCACTGGACGCCTGAAACTCCCAATGCAAAGTTCCCCAGGTGGTCTTACCTCAGCATAACTAATAATTTCCGTACTTCTACTCTTACAATGAGAAACAATACCTACATACGATTGAAGGGCTTCAATGTTGGATATTCTCTTCCGGCCGGCTTGTTGAGCAAGGTTAAAGCTGAATCTTTGAGATTTTATATTTCCGGTCAGAATTTATTTACCTGGACTGCTGAATATCTCAACTCCGATCCTGAATCTGCTGCAGGGGGCGCTTATAGATTTGCAAACCAAAAGTCTGTTTCTTTTGGTGTTAGTCTAACATTTTAAATGTATTAAAGATGAAAAATTTAAAAGGAATAATACACTTTATTCTCACTATAGTTTTTACAACCTTTACCATCATCATTTCATCGTGCAATGATAAATGGCTGGATATTGAGCCCCAGGACCGTGTTAGTGAAGAGGCAGTTTGGAATACCCCTTCCGTAGCCGACTTATTTTTAAACGATATCTATGGCTATTTGCCACCCTACAGAACTACCGGCTGGTGGAGTGAAAGCTGGACAGATAACTGTATGAATGTGCAGACCTGGCAGGGTCAGGCGGAAATAGTTCGTAGCGGTGCGTTATCGCCCAGCAATACTTTATTTACTATCAAAAGATACGATGCTGTTAACGACTGGACCTGGGATGAGAATTTTTCTTACATCAGGAAATGTAATGTGTTCATACAAAAAGTAAGGGAATCTGAGGAATTAACCGAAGAGTATAAAAGCGTCCGGATCGCTGAAGCCAAGTTTTTGCGGGCGTGGTTTTATATGACCACCTTTAAATATTTTGGAGGGCTTCCTGTTATTGAAGAACCTCTGGATATAAAAACACAGGGCGATGCGATATTCCGGGAAAGGGCAACCGCGCAGGAAACCGCTGCTTTTATAAGCAGGGACTGCCAGGAAGCAGCCGAATCACTTCCTGTAGAGCAACCGGAATGGGGCAGGGTAACAAAAGGAGCGGCACTGGCATTAAAAGGGTATATTGAGCTGCTAGCCGCAAGCCCGCTAAGTAATCCTGACAATAATAAGGAGCTATGGGCAAAAGCCGCCGCCAGTTATAAGCAGGTTATGGATCTGGCAAAATATCAGCTAACGGATTATTACCATGGGTTGTACATTGAAGACAATAATCATAACGCTGAAATCATTTTGCCCTATGTAATAAGATATCCTCTTGCCAATGAAGACCAGGATACCCGTTTTCTGGAAGACCTGTATGGTCCCGCTTATGCCGTGATAGAACCATTCGGTGTAATCAATTATTCAATTGTTGAATCGGCGCCTACGCAGGACCTGGTAGATGCCTACCGCATGAAAGACGGGAAAACCATTGCAGAGTCTCCACTGTACGACCCGGCTCATCCCTACGAAAACCGGGAACCGAGGTTTTATGAATCCATTATTTACGATGGAGCGCCATTCAGGGATGGTTTTATCTATACAAGAAAAGGAGATCCTTACAATGCTGTTGACCGGTCCCGTTCATCATGGGTTACACCCACGGGATACTATATCCGTAAAACGTATGATGAAAGAATAAACGGGCTGCTGGAGCGTCCCAAGGGAAAGAAAAATCTGGGAGATTGGCCATTGATCCGCTATGCTGATGTATTGCTGGGTTATGCGGAAGCGCAAAACGAAGCGGTGGGTCCCGATGCATCTGTATTAGATGCGATCAACAAAATAAGAACCAGAAAAGATGTAAGCATGCCTACCATACAGGATACCTATGGCAGTGTAAGCCAGGAGCAGATGCGCGAGATCATTCGTACCGAAAGAAGAATTGAGCTTGCTTTTGAAGATAAGCGATATACAGATATTACAAGATGGAAAATAGGTCATAAGCTACAGGGTTTTGTACGGGGTGTTGAGCCTGTAAAGAACCCGGTAACCAGTGAAGTTACTTACGAGTATTTTAACGTGGTTCCCCAAACTTATAATTTAACCAACGATAAAAATTACAGGCTTCCGATCCCTTTGGGTACAATGGAGAAAAACCCGAAGCTGGTACAGAACCCCGGGTATTAAGTCATCCTGGAAAGACGATGCTACGGGATAATTTTTTAGCCGTAGGACCTGAACAAAAAGCCCATCATTGCGGGTAAACAATCAGGCGGTGCCTCCATCATAGGGGGGTGACATGTATAAGCATCGTCACCTTGGGAGAAAGCTGTTTGATCCTTACGGACTTAAGTACTATATTTAAAAGAAAATTTCACACGTAAATTATGCTCCATGAAGAAGTTGTTCTTTTTACTGGTAATGCTAACAAATGGTATGCTTATTTATGCCCAAAGCCCCTGGGAAAAGGATTTTACCAAGCCTGAAGCTACAGAAATTGACGAACCCAAACCCAAAATAGTTACACCGGGCACGAACGGGGCGCCCCCCTCCGATGCCATCGTGCTTTTTAATGGCGAAAACCTTGATAGCTGGATCATGTCTAAAGATAACAGCTCCTGCCGTTGGACATTGAAAGACGGTTCAATGACCATTAAATCAGGTGCAGGTGATATCCAAACCCGTCAAAAGTTTGGTGATTGCCAATTGCATCTTGAATTTAAAATCCCGGTAAACGCAAAAAATAGTGCCAACCGGAACAATGCGGGTAATAGTGGCGTATTCCTCCAGGAACGATACGAGGTACAGATCTTTAATTCGTATCAGAACGAAACTCCTCTTTATGCAAACGGGCAAATGGGCAGTATATATAAGCAGGTCATTCCAATGGCAAATGCGGCCAGCAAAACGGGTGAATGGAACACTTTTGACATTTATTATACCCAACCGCAATTTAGAAGCAACGGAACGGTTGAAAAACCGGCCTATGTAACCCTGGTGCACAATGGAGTGCTGGTACTTAACCACTTTGAGATCCAGGGTTCGATCGAATATATCGGGATACCTTATTACAAACCTCATGGCAAAGCTGCTATCAGGTTACAGGAGCACGGTAGCGAGATCAGCTTTCGCAATATCTGGATCAGGGAGCTTTAATGAATAGCTTTATCTTTCTTATATTTATTTAAAACAAATGCTGTCCCTAAATTCAAATTTGGGGACAGCATTGTAGCCACAGGCTTTTTCCTGAAACAATTTATTTTTTTAGTTTTTGATATTCCTTACTATATCGAAGGATCCGGAAAACGTCATCATCCTCAACGGATTTTTTTTGATGACGGCGCATCTCCATTAACCTAACCTGTTCTCATCTCAGGTTAAATCATCATGAATAAAATATACGCTACCGGGTTTTAAGGATTTTTGGACTATTTTTGAAAGGATATCCCCTGCCATTTTGATAGATGACGCCGCCCCGCAACCATATTAATAATATTGTTACCAGCCTGAACAACGGACAGCAACAGGCGCTTGATGAGTTATTTGCCCAATACTACCGGGCGCTTGTTTATTTTGCCATGCGCATTATAAAAAACCAGGAAGAAGCGGAAGATATCGTTATCGAAAGTTTTTCCAAACTTTGGAATAACAGGGCAAAGATGGCAAGTGCACAGAATATAAAAGGTTTCCTGTACCTGACAACACGAAATGCCTGTGTGGATCATTTAAGAGCGCAAAGAAAGTTCCGGGATATTCAAAAGGAGCTCCAGGTTTTAGCCGACCCAATCATTGAGAATACAGATATTGACACTACCCGCGCCGAAATGATCCGGCATATCTACGAGGAAATGGAAAAACTACCGCAACAGTGCAGGAATATTTTCAAGCTGAGTGTAATAAAGGGTTTAAAAAGCAGGGATATTGCCAGTGAGCTGAATATTTCCGTTTCAAATGTCACTTCCCAAAAATCGCGTGCTCTCCAACTCTTACGGACGGCGCTGGTGAAAGGAATGATCCTTTTTATAGTGGGGATGATGTAGCCCAGGGTTATGAGCGATCAGAGGTTTCAGGTTACAAGTTTCGGGTTTATATTTTATGGTTTGAAGTTTGAAGTTTTCTGTTTGGCATGACCCATAGCCGATAGCTAATAGCTGATAGCTCAAAGCTATGTCAATTTCATGTTTGACATAACGATAACAACATTTTCAAAAAATCAGGTTTTCTTTTTGACAAAATGCGTTATTCCCCGTTTTAAATATAGATAGGGATAAAAATAGAGAGGATTTGTATTGTTTTCGTTATAACCATTTTGCATGAAACCTGATCGTTACGCCGGTATTGAAGCGCTTATCATAAAATACCTGAAAGAGGAACTGACGGAAGACGAAAGCGTGCTGCTGAGCGCCTGGAGGCAGGAGTTGCCCGAAAATGAGCACCTATTTGCTGAACTGACCGATGATATACAACTGACACAGGAGTTTAATGTTTTCCGGGATATTGACCAGGAAAAGGGCCGTCAAAAACTCCGGGCGGGCATTGGGAAAAAAGAAAAGCAACGGGCTGTATCCCTGCACAGGCTATACCGGGGCGCAGCGGCATCGGTGCTTTTACTCATCAGCAGCTATTGGGCGTACAGGGCACTACAAGCCGGCCCTCCCAACAACGTGGTACAGAAGATTACAGATACCGATATTGCTGCCCCCAGTGCCAGCAACGCGGTACTTACTCTCGCTAACGGCCAAAAAATTATATTAGATAGCGCACATAACGGCGTAATGGCAACACAGGGGCAGGTGCACCTGATAAAATCAGAAGACGGGCAAATTGCATATAAAGTAAAAGGCACCGGGGTGGAAGAGGTGCCTTCATTCAATATGCTTGAAAATCCCCGGGGAAGTAAAATAGTTGGAATTACGCTTTCAGACGGCACCAAAATATGGCTGAACTCGGAAAGCACGCTTAAATACCCCACTTATTTTCCGGATAAAGAGAGAAAGGTGCAGATAACAGGAGAAGCTTACCTGGAAGTGGCGCATCATGCAAAACAGCCTTTTATTGTGCTGAAGGAGAATACGGAAGTTACCGTATTGGGCACCCGGTTCAATATTAATACTTACGAAGAAGAGCCTTCTTTAAAAATAACCCTGCTGGAAGGAAAGGTATCCGTAAAACACAATGGCAAATCGGCCTTTCTGATACCGGGGCAGCAGGCCGTAATTACGCGAAGCGATGGTAAAATAAATATTTCCGATAACATTGACACCGATGATGTCATCGCCTGGCTGAACGGTCAGTTTGTGCTGGATGGTACCCACCTGGCAAGCCTGATGAACCAGATTAGCCGCTGGTATAATGTAGAAATTATTTATAAAGCAAAGATCGCGAACAAGGCATTTGGAGGTATTATTGACAGGAATGTTCCTTTATCGAGAATGCTGGAAGCGCTCAGGGAAAACGAGGTGAAGTGCCGGCTTGAAGGAAAAAAAGTAATTATGGAAAAATAAACCAAAAGAAAATATAAAAGCCGGGCTCATTAAAAAGCCGGATTCCGTTCGCTCCGGGATCCGGCAGGAATTGAGTCAGGTAAAAACAATTGTCTGAACTGTTTATTCATTAACCCAAAACTGTATAAAGGTATGCAAATTTTGTCTTGCAACTTTCCGTTGCCAGAGCGGAAGGTTCTATCCAAAACACTGTTAATTATGAAACTGACCACCATTTTGCTTTTTGCAACATGTATGCAGGTGAGTGCCAACGCCTACGCTCAGCAGATCAGCCTTTCTGTAAAAAACAGTACGTTAAAGCAGGTTTTTAGCCAAATCAAAAAACAAACCGGCTATTCCTTCCTGTGGGATGAAGGAGTTTTGAGAAAAGCAAAAACAGTATCTTTTACTGTAAAAGACGCAGACATTGAAGATGTAATGAACGAATGCCTGCGGGATCAGCCTTTAACTTATACAATAGATAAGCGGTTGATCGTAGTGAAGGCGGCCGCCGCAGAAGCACCCGATAAAGCCCCTGCGCCCCTCTCCCCTCCCGCAGACATCAGCCTGAGCGGCACGGTGACCAATGCAAACAAAGAGCCGCTGGAAGGCGTGAGTGTAACCATTAAAGGTACTCAAACCGGCACTACTACCAATGGCGAAGGGCATTTTCAGCTATCGGCGCCCTCTGCCAGCAATGTGGAGCTGGTCTTTTCTTTTGTGGGATATACCACGCAAACCATAAAAGCCGGAGGCCAAACCGTTTTTAATATTGTAATGGAAGAGGCAGTTTCAAGCTTAACCGATGTAGTGGTAGTAGGATATGGAACACAGAAAAAAGTGAACCTTACGGGAGCGGTGGAGTCGGTTGGAAAGGAGGTTTTCGAAAACCGGTCTATGTCGAACACCACACAGGCCCTGCAGGGAGCCATACCCAACCTGAATCTTTTCCTGGAAGATGGAAAGCCCACCCGTTCCGCCACCTTTAATGTGCGCGGCACCACTTCTATAGGCCAGGGGGGAGGCGCCCTGGTTCTAATTGACGGTGTTGAGGGCGATCCTACATTCCTGAACCCTAATGATATTGAAAGTGTGAGTGTATTGAAAGACGCGGCTTCGGCTGCTATTTATGGCGCCAGGGGTTCATTTGGCGTGGTATTGATTACTACCAAAAAGCCGGTTAAAGGAAAAACGAGTGTAAACTATACCGGTAATTATTCTCTTCAATCATTGTCAAAAAAACCGGAGTTTGTTACCGATGCCGTAACCTGGCTGGAACATTTCCGGGAGGCTTATTACAATACCCAGGGAACAGTGCCTACCTCCATCAATAACAATACGCAATATTACAGCGACGACTGGCTGGAACGGCTAAGGGCATGGAAAGCATCGGGATCAGCCCCAAAAACTGAAATTGCAGATAATGGCGACTATGAGTATTATAGTAATACAGACTGGATGAACCTGCTTTTTAAAGACCATACTTTTACACAGGATCATAACCTGAGCATTTCCGGTGGAAATGATAAATCGGATTTCTTTTTATCAGGCAGGTTATATGATTTCGGCGGCATATATAATTACAACCCCGATACTTACCGTTCTTACAACCTCAGGGCAAAAGGGTCTTTGAAAGCATATAAGTGGTTGAAGTTGTCGAACAACATGGAATTTGCCAACAATAAGTACCACATGCCCTATTCTGCATTAGGGCGCAGCGCCAACATACAACGGTATATTGAGGTATCCGCGTTTCCAACGCTGCCAATGTATAATCCTGATGGCACTTTTACCCGTGGCGGCGCCTCTACCTTAGCTTCATTTATAGAGGGTAATAACTACCAGAACAATAATCAAAACCTATTCAGAAATACGGTAGGCTTCAATACAAACTTTTTTGATAATACTTTTCGCATCAACGGAGATTTCACCTTCCGTTATAATGATCGTGATTATTTCTGGAAAAGAGTAAAAGTGCCGTACTATCAAAATGCAAATGCAGATGCTCCTTCTTATGCAGGTGATCTGAATGGCATTATTTATGAATGGACAGGAAAAACCTTATATACTGCATCCAATATATATGCGGAATATGAAAACACTTTTGCCGATAAGCACTATTTGAAAGCTATGGGCGGCTGGAATTATGAAACATCTTCCTATAAGGCAAACAGCATTGAACGTAATCAACTGTTATTGGAAAGTGCGGAAAGTATTCAGCTTGCTACCGGCTCTTCAATCATTCCGGGAGCAAGTGTGTCAAGATGGAAGACGGCGGGCGCCTTTTTCCGTTTGAACTATGGTTTTATGGATCGTTATTTATTAGAAGTAAATGGGCGATATGACGGTTCAACCCGGTTTCCCGTTGAACAACAATGGGGTTTCTTCCCGTCTGTTTCTGCAGGATGGAGACTATCTGAAGAGCCTTTCTGGAAAGTAAGTGAGAATGTATTTTCCAACGTTAAATTACGTGCCTCTTATGGCTCGCTTGGCAACGGTAATATTTCGCCTTACCAGTTTCTTGAACTGCTAAGCATTGGTAATTCCGGGCGTGTGCTGGATGGAGCCTTAAATAAAAGCACCAACGCTCCGTCGCCTATTCCAACAGGGCTTACCTGGGAGAAGGCTACTACTACAGACGTTGGGATTGATTTCAGCATGTTGAAAGGAAAGCTCAGCTTCAATGGCGACTATTATGTGCGGAAAACAACGGATATGTATGTGGCAGGGCCCACATTGCCGGATATTTTTGGTGCAGCATCTCCCAAAGGCAACTATGCAGATATGACCACAAAAGGGTTTGAGGTGACTTTAAACTGGCGTGATCAATTTATAGTAGCCGGAAAACCGTTTAAATACCAGTTAAGGGCTACCCTTTATGATTATGTGTCTACAATTGATAAGTATTATAACCCGGATAAAAGATTTACGGACTATTATAACGGCATGACCATAGGAGAGATTTGGGGTTTCCGTACAGATGGATTATTTCAAACAGACCCGGACCCCGCTGACTATATCAATACTATTTTTAAAACCTCCGCAGATGCGGTGTGGCGTGCGGGCGATGTCAAAATCCGGAACCTGGATGGAAGCCGCGATAATATGATTACCAAGGGCGCCCAAACGGTTGACAACCCCGGTGATATGACGATAATTGGAAATAAAGAACCGCGTTATCAATACAGCTTTACGTTAAGTGGCGATTGGAACGGTTTTTTCTTTTCTGCATTTTTTCATGGCGTGGGTAAACAAAACTGGTATCCCGGAACAGAAAGCGCATTCTGGGGGCAATATAATCGCGGATACAACCAAATGCCCACATGGCATTTAGGGAATTACTGGACAGAAGATAACCCTGATGCTTACCTGCCACGCTATGCACAATACAATGGCGCGCTTGGATATACCAATTATGTTCCCAACGACAGGTACCTGCAAAAAGTATCGTACTTACGGTTAAAGAACCTGCAGATAGGATATACGTTACCTGACGCCTGGATATCCAGAACCGGGTTGAGAAATGCCCGTATATATTTCAGCGGCGAAAATATCGCCAGTTGGTCTCCCCTTTATAAATGGACAAAAGATTTCATGGATGTATCATCAGCGATTGGCAATACAGACTCTGATCTCAACAGCGACTATAACCAGGGTGCGGGAAACAGCTACCCTATCCTGAAAACTTTTGCGTTTGGCGTTTCGCTAACTTTTTAAGATCAAAAAAACAAACACATGAAACGAAATATATGGTATATACTATTAGTGGTTGTAATATTTGCAGGCTGCAAAATGGATGAGCCTGTAGTAACGTCTACAGATAAAAAGGCTATTTTCGGTTCCGAGGAAGGCTTGAAAGCGTATTCAATGTCATTTTATGATATCTTCCCCGACGCAACCGATCAGTCTATTGTTGAGCAATCGCTGGTTGACTATGGAGCCACCAATACGCTTAGCGGCTTTACGTTGATCAATTCATACAGCGAGAATAATTCCACAGGCTGGAGCTGGTCTACATTGCGCAATTTTAATTATTTTATTGTAAACAATACCGACCCGGCAATTTCAGAAACCGTAAGAAATAATTATACCGGTCTTGCACGTTTTTTCCGTGCCTGGTTTTATTACGATAAAGTGCGGCGTTTCGGCGATGTTCCCTGGGTAGATCATCCGCTGGATCCCAGCGAAGAAGATATTCTTTACGGCGTCCGCGATTCCCGTGAGCTGGTAATGGAAAAAGTATATGAAGACCTGATGTTCGCTGCTCAGAATATTACACGAACTACCGATGCTGCACAAAGCTCGCTGATTACAAAATGGGTGGCTTATGCCGTTGCCTCACGTGTTGCTTTATTTGAAGGAACATTCAGAAAGTACCACAATTTAAGTCTTGCAACTTCGGCGGACACATGGTTAAAACGTGCGGAAGATGCAGCGTATATAGTAATGCAGCAATCTGGTAAAACACTGCACAACAACTACAGGCAGTTATTTACAAGCGATGTGCCTCCGCCTTCAGAAACATTACTGGCTATTGCTTCTAATGCTTCCCTGGGCATAAAGCACAGTGCTAACTGGCGGTGGACATCCGAAACCTATGGTACAGGACTGAACCTCATCCGCCCTTTTGTTTGTACCTATCTTCAAAAAGACGGAACACCTTATACTGACCGTACAGGCTGGGAGCATGAGGATTTTTATGAAGAATTTCAAAACAGGGACGGGCGGTTGAATGCCACGCTGCGCTACCCCGGTTATATGCGCGAAGGAAATATTGCGTTACCTGTATTTAGCGGGTATGCACGCTTAGGCTATCAACCCATCAAGCTGTGTGTTGATGCAACGGTAGGCGACAGCAGGACCGAAAGCACACAGGCTGTGCAACTGGTACGGCTGGGTGAAGTGCTGCTTAATTATGCCGAAGCAAAAGCAGAGCTTGGTACTTTAACGGACGATGATTGGGCGAAAACTATTGGAGCCCTGAGAAACCGTGCCGGTATTACCGGCGGATTAACCACTAAGCCGGCAACAGCAGATACTTATTTAAAAGACACGTATTTTCCGGATATCAGCGATGCCGTTATTTTAGAAATACGCCGGGAAAGAGCAATTGAATTATTATTTGAAGGTTTCCGTTTTGATGACCTGAGACGCTGGAAAGCGGGTACCCTCTTCAAAAAGAGCTGGACCGGTATGTACATACCGGCGATAAACCAGCCGCTGGATGTTGACCATAACGGGAGCCATGATGTTATTTACTATACCGATGAAGCAGGGCTTGCTGCTGCCGTAGCGCTTTCCAATAATGCAAACCCTTACAAAGTAAAAGTAAGTACAGACCCTAATGCAGAGATCATACAGGTGCATGCTGCCGGAAGCGGGTATTATCTTGCCTGGTATACCAACAATGATTCAAAAAAAGTTTGGGGATCCAAGCAGTACCTGTATCCTATTCCGATAGGAGCAATAAATCTTAATGCTCAGCTTGGGCAAAACCCGGGCTGGGATAACGGTGCGACAAATGATGGAAATTAAAAATACAGTATCCGGGTGAATAGTCAATGGTGAATGGTCAATAGTGAGTTTATTGACCATTCACCATTTGATATAGCACTATAACAGGAGGTTTTTATTTTTCTGTATGTAAACCATAAATAATGAAATATATACAACTTATTTGCTCCCTTATTTTAATAATTTCCTGCTGTCCCGCATCGGCCATGCCAGACTCTACAGGCAGGCCGGAAATGTCTCACCGTTTAAAAGTGCTTTCTTACAATTTACGTTTTGGCGAACTGGCATCACTGGAAGAATTGGCGGCATTCATTAAGGAACAGGATCCTGATATCGTGGCATTACAGGAAGTAGACTGCCGCACTACCCGTGATCTTACACCCAAACAGCATGGTAAGGATTTCGCTACTGAGCTGGGGTTTCGTACAGGCATGATTTCCGCCTATGGCAAAACCATTCCTTACGCCGGAGGCTATTATGGCATAGCCATATTATCAAAATACCCTTTGGCAAAGGTTGAGCGTATATATCTTCCAAAAACTGAAAATGGAAAAGAGCAGAGAGCCGTGCTGGTTGCCGATGTGGAATATCGCGAAGGAGAATATTTTACGTTTGCAAGTACGCATTTGGATTATACGAATACGGCAGAGCGCCAGGTACAGGTTAAGAAATTAAATGAAGTGCTATTGGCAAAAAGCAACCCTGTTATTGTAGCCGGTGATTTTAATGCCAAACCTGATTCCAAAGAAATCAGCGAAGGAATGAAAGAATGGAGTGTAGTTTCAAAACCGGAACCAACAGTACCCGCCAACGCACCGAGGAGTACTATTGATTATATATTTTGTTATCCTAAAGATAAATGGACCAGTATTGAAGCGACTACCTATAAGGTAACGCTTTCAGATCATTTACCTGTTAGTGCTGTTGTAGAAATGAAATAGCTATATACATGAATACAATGCCGTGGTGCTTCTGCACATTACTATTCAGCCTGTCATGTTTAGATGCACAATCGCAGAATCTGAAGATCATGTCTTACAATATACACCATGGTGCAAACAGGAACGAGATCAATACATTGGATTCCATGGGGCATTTCATAAGGCAACAAAAACCGGATATCGTGGGATTACAGGAAGTAGATAGTGTTTGCGAACGTTCGGGAAAGATTGACCAGATGAAAAGACTGGCAGAGATCACCGGTATGTATTATGCATTTGTAAGGCACTTTGCCTACCAGGGCGGCGCTTATGGCGTAGGCATACTTTCCAGGCACCCGATCGAAAAATCAGAGCCTAAAATATTAAAGCTCCTGAAAAAAGGGCCCAATGGAGAATCTGTTTCCATGCTTTTTGCAACCATCTCCATAAAAAGGAAAAAGAAAATACTTTTTGCCACAGCCCATTATTCCGCCTTTGATAAAGCAACACGGGCTTCCCAGGTAAATGAAACCCTTACCTATCTTTCAGAAAATAACCTACCCGTGATTTTTACCGGCGATTTAAACGCAACGCCGGATACGGAGGAAATACAATTGCTGCAGCAACATCTGCAAACAACAGATATACCCGGCGTTCATACTTTCCCGGATGATGCGCCGATAAAAAAAATTGATTATGTATTGATAAGCTCCGGGGCATTAAAGCGTGCAGAAAAAGTTTCAGCACCAGCGGTTCATTATTCAGATCATCTGCCGTTGATCGTTAATACCCGGCTGAAATAATGATTGCCGTTGACTTTATCTATCTGTTCACAGATTTTCTCACCAAAAGACACAGATTTTCTCACCAAAAGACACAGATTTTCTCATATTATCCTTAATATTATGCTGCTGTTTTGTACTATTGCATTATGTATAAAAGGTTTATTACAAAATCTATAGTAGCGGCATTGGAAGATACTCCTGCTATTCTTATAACCGGGGCACGGCAAACCGGTAAAAGCACATTATGCCTGGAGCTTATTGAAAAAGGCGAATTTAAAGGATCAATGGTCACTCTCGATGACCCTGCAACCTTGCTGGCGGTAAAGAAAGATTCTTTGGGGTTTCTCCGGGATATTGGGAAACATATCATTATTGATGAAGTGCAAAGGGCCCCGGAACTATTTTTAAGCATGAAAAAGCTTATAGATGAAGACCGGAAAGGGTGGCGTTTTATCCTGACCGGCTCGGCTGATGTGATGACAATGCCGAAAGTTGCAGATTCGCTGGCGGGCCGTATTGAAATGCACACACTATGGCCATTATCGCAAGCTGAGATCCACGATAAAAAACCAACTTTTATTGAAACACTGGTTTCCGGGGAGAAGCGCTTTACAAACAAAAAAAGTGAATGGACACAAATAGTGCAGGCAATAAAAAAAGGCGGCTACCCCGAAGCGCTGCAACGTACCAGCGAAAACAGAAGAGATCAGTGGTTTGAATCCTACCTGCTTTCCCTGATGCAAAAAGATATAAGAGAGCTTTCCAATATTGAGGGGCTGACACAAATACCCAATATTTTACACCTGATTGCTACCAGGGTGGGAAGCACGATTAATTTTTCGGATATAGGGCGACTGGCGGGTGTTAAAACACCTACTTTGCACAGGTACCTTGCATTACTGGAACAGGTGTTTATCATTCATAAAATTCCCGCATGGACAACAAATGCAGAAGGGCAATTTGTAAAATCACCCAGGATTATACTCAATGATACCGGGTTGCTTTGCCACCTGAGAGGCGAAGCTGTTGACAGCCTGATCGGAAACAGGACTACGGCAGGAAATTTTTTTGAAAATTTTGTTGTACTGGAAATCATCAAACAATTAAGCTGGTCTGAAACACCCTTAAAGCCCTATCATTTCAGTATTCACCAGGGTGCTGAGGTTGACCTGGTTTTGGAAGACAGGAAGAAGCAACTTTACGGGATAGAGATAAAATCTACAGCCACCATAAAAGAAGCAGATTTTAAAGGACTGGAAAAATTATCAGCGCTTGCGGGAAACAGGTTTAAAAGGGGAATAGTTCTCTACACCGGGGATCAGGCATTGAGTGGATTTGGCAAAAATATTCATGCGGTACCTATTGGCGCCTTATGGTCGTAAATAAAAGAAGAAAGAGAGGAACAGTTCCCCTGGTTCATTATTTGGAACACCTGCCGCATTGCCCCTATTCATGCAGAGCAATGTGCAACGTGTTGAATTACGCCCTGCATCCCCAATCACCGATAGTCATTAATTTTCCATAATTTCAAACTCCAAAACTATTCATTGCCCCAAATGCTTGCAAACAGAGAACAGGAATTGTTGCTGAAGATCGCATCAGGAAGCGAAGCTGCATTCAGAGAATTGTTCCAGACGTATCGCAAAAAACTATTCAGTTATATTTTTAAAATAACGGCATCAAGAGAAATGGCTGAAGATGCCATCCAGGAAATTTTTTTGAAGCTGTGGGCTGTACGCGAAACCCTTCCTGCTATCGGTAATATTAATGCCTACCTGCACCGGATGGCTCATAATTACGCCTACCATGGGTTCCGGCGGCTGGCAAAAGAAACATTGCTGCTGGATCATCTGAGCAAGCAGGAAGATAGCGATAGAGGCAACCCGGTACAGGAACTGCTGTCGAAGGAAGTAACAGTCTATATTCAAAGCCTGGTTGACCGGCTCACGCCCCAGCAACGCAAAGTCTTTCTGCTGAGCAGGGAGGAAGGTTTGAAACAGGAGGAAATTGCCAGCCGGCTCAATGTTTCTATTTCCACCGTTAAAAAGCACATGGTTGACGCCCTCGCTTTCCTCCGGGAAGAGATCCGGCAAAATTATGGACTGTACGCAGTTGCTTTGTTTGTTATTTACCGGCTCTATGTGTGATGAGGTGTCAGCCATCAGCTATGAGCAGTCAGCTATGAGCTAAGTTGTTCAGCGAAAATTATATATACACTTCCTTTGCATATTTCAAATCAGGAGATATTCCCCTGCCTGAAGATGCTATGAGACCTTAATAACAAAACACTGAACCCCGGGCCAACCTTATTACATTATTATATTCCTGCTTCAATAAAGAAGACATAATTTAAACATCTGGCGGCATAAAATTCACTTTTACGATATTGAAGCTAATAAGGTAGTTTTATATATCAGTTATATGTTACTAAGGTTTTTTAAGCCGGTTCAATATATCTATACACTATCCTCTATGATGTTGAGATGGTTAGTTAGATAATTTGCTGTATATCCTTTGTTTTGCAAGCGCCCCTGCCCGGTTAATTTGGAATATACTCTATACCTGACAAAGAACTTTTTTTAAATATCTTACTTAAGAAAACGGCATTGATTCACCATTGACCATTCACCCTTTCATCGTTTCAAAAAAATTTGCTTTCATCTTCTCCTATATCTTCTTTTTTTACTCTTACTGTTCGTTAACACCCGTTTTATGCCGAACAGATTAAAAGAATTATTTGAGCGTTTTCTTGATCGCAATATTTCGCCTGATGAAGAAAAGGAGTTAATGGGAATGGCACTGGAGAGCGGCTTACAGGATGAGCTGAGGCAGGTCATTAATGATGCCTGGCAGCATACGGGGGAAGACGAAGATATTACGGATGTAAAAGCCGGGGAATTGATGCAAAGGATCTTTTCGGAAAACCCTGAAAGCGATAATAAGCTCGTACCCATCCATAAAAGAACCAGGTGGCGAAGCATTGCGGCGGCGGCAGCAATTGTGATCGCTATTGGAGCAGGAGCGTATTACGCAATTACGCATAAGCCCGGCAAACCTGCTGAAACAGTAATAGTACCTGAACCTCCTGAAGATATAAAATCTCCCCAAACCAATAGAGCAACCATTACAATGGCTGGTGGCAAAACCGTGTATTTAGACAGCGCCGTAAATGGAACACTGGCAGTACAGGGTAAAATGCAGGTGATCAGGCTGGATGACGGTCAGATAGCCTACCGTGGTTCGGCCAAAGAACTGATCTATAATACACTTACTAACCCACGGGGCAGTAAGGTCATTAATATGACTTTGTCTGATGGCAGCCAGGTTTGGCTGAACGCGGGTTCATCCGTCACCTATCCGGTCGCATTCATCGGCAATGAAAGAAAGGTATCTGTTACCGGTGAAGCCTATTTTGAAGTGGCGCATGATGTTACAAAGCCATTTATTGTAAGCAAAGGAGATCTGCAGGTGCAGGTATTAGGCACCCGGTTCAATATAAACGCGTATGATGACGAGAATGATACCAGGATAACGCTGCTGCAAGGCTCTGTGAAAGTAAACAATGGTAAAAAAGAAAGCATGCTACAACCGGGCCAGCAGGCACAGGTTACATCAGCAATAAAAATAATCAGCAATACAGATGTAGACCAGGTAATGGCGTGGAAGAACGGCTTGTTTGTATTTGACAGGGCAGGCATTCAGGATGTGATGCGGCAACTGGCGCGCTGGTACGACCTGGATGTGCATTACGCAGGTGATGTTCCGAAAGGTAAATTTAAGGGAGAAATTTCAAGGGATCTGAGCCTGTCGCAGGTATTGAACGGACTGACGGCAACGAGAATCCATTTTATAATGGAAAGTGGAAACAGGATTACCATTTTACCAGAATGAACTAAAGGAAAACAGCAATATACTAAATAAAAGAAATTGGTCGAAAATAAAAACCGGGAGAAGATTGGACCCTTACCCGGTTTATCCGCCGAAGGCGGACTTATTCAGGCTAATGATTAACGGGCATGACTGCTTATTACTTAACCTAAACAATGTAAAAGTATGCAAATTAAATCTCTTTACAAGCCCTCCGTTTGTTCCGGAAAGGGCGCAGCAGAGATCTTTACCAAAACCTGTCCCGCAGGGTTACACGGGATACTGTTAGTTATGAAGCTAACGACTGTTTTACTGCTTGCTGCCATGTTGCAGGCGTCAGCGAAATCCAATGCGCAGACGGTCACTTATGCTGCAGAATCTGTCAGCCTGGAGAAGGTTTTTGTTATTATCAAGCAACAAACTGGGTATGTATTCTTCTACCGGGAGGAAGATCTCGCTGGTTTGCCTGCTGTTTCTGTTTCTTTCAGGAATACGCCCCTTGCAACAGCCCTGCGGGAAACATTAAAAGGGCAGCCCCTGCAATATAATATACAGGGTAAAACTATTTTTATTACCACGACAGGCGCCAACAAAAAGAAAAATACAATACAGGAAGAAACGATTACAGAAGAGCTGGCAAAATAAATAACGGGCAGGGTAACCAATGCTAATAAAGAGCCGCTGGAAGGAGTGAGCGTAACCGTTAAAGGCACGCAGGCGGGTACCACTACCAACGCGGATGGGCAGTTCCAAATATCAGTTCCTTCCACGAGTAATGTAGAGTTGGTTTTTTCTTTTGTGGGATACGAGCCCAAAACCATTAAAGCGGCGGGTCAAACAAAATTTGAAGTGGTATTGGAGCCATCTGTTACAGGATTGGAGGATATAGTAGTAGTGGGATATGGAACTCAAAAGAAGGAAGTCGTTACCGGGGCGATCACTACCATCAAGGCAAAGGACATCGGGTTGAGTCCGTCTGGTAATATGGCTGCCGGGTTAGCCGGGCGGCTTTCCGGCGTAATCATCAATACCCGGTCGGGTGAGCCAGGAAGTGAAAACACAACCATCAGGGTAAGAGGACAAAGCTCATTTGTTGGACCGAATGATCCTTTGATCGTTATCGATGGTATTCCACGTGATGAAGATGGCGGCATACTAACCAGGCTTGATCCACAGGATATTGAATCCATGACGGTACTTAAAGATGCATCAGCGGCGATCTATGGTGCCCGTGCGGCGAATGGTGTGATTTTGGTGACCACCAAACGAGGGATTGCCGGCAAAAAGCCAACCATTGGTCTGTCCTACAACCATGCATTTTCACAGCCTACACGGCTGGAGAGAATGGCAGATTCCTATTCTTACGCCCGGGCGCAAAACCTGGCCAATGAAATAAGAGGATTGACTGCTCCCTGGACAGATGAAGAACTGCAAAAATTTAAAGATGGATCAGATCCCGTTCATTATCCCAATACCTCCTGGTTTAAGGCTGTTCAAAAAACATGGACGCAGCAGGACAAAGCAAATGTGCAGTTGTCTGGCGGCTCAGATAAGATTGCCTACCTCGTTTCGGGGGGATTGTTGAAGCAGGGAACCCCATATAACAATGGCGCTATGAAGAATGATATGTATAATATCAGATCCAATATAGATGCTAAGATCAATGATTATATCAAAGTTACCTTTGATCTGTTTGGGAAAAAAACAAACCGCATTTCATCACCCCTTAGTTCTCTGGGTGTATTCAGTTGGGTGGGCTTGAGTGCACCCACGGTTCACGCCGTTTGGCCGGGCACAGATTATCCTACCAACCGCGGCTGGGGAAATTTAAGTGTGTTGGCTTCGGTAACAGGAGAAGCAGGAGCTGTAACCACCACGGCCTGGAGTCAAAACGGGCAATCCACTGTTGACATCAAAATACCCTGGGTGGAAGGTTTGTCCGTGAAAGGAAGCTTTGCGTATGACTATTTTGGACAACTCACAAAAAATTTCCAGGACGTCTATTACGTCTACGATTATGACGAACCCAACAATACGTATAAAAAGATCAAGGGTCATGTCGGTGCGCCTCAGCTCTACACCGAAGAAAAAAGAACAGAATTCATTACAGGCAACGCTCGCCTTAATTATCTGCGAACATTCCGGGAGGTTCATACAGTTGATGCCTTTGTAGGATTTGAACAGAATCAGACGAACGGCACTTTCATGACGGGCTTTCGCAGCAACTTCCCCACGGGCGCATTACAGGAATTGAATGCAGGAGATGCCAATACCCAAACCAACACCGGCGGGTCGGTAAAGACCGCAAGGCAAAACTATTTTGGAAGGGCGCTGTATAGTTATGCCAACAAATACATGCTTCAATTCCAGTTCAGGTATGATGGATCGCAGAATTTCCCCAAAGGAAATCGCTTTGGATTTTTTCCAGGTATCTCAGGTGGCTGGACCCTTAGCCAGGAAAACTTCATGAGTAGCGTGCATTGGCTCAACAACTTTAAACTCCGCGGATCCTGGGGTAAAATGGGAAATGACGCAGTAGCTGCTTTTCAGTACCTCACGATGTATGGCTTAACAAGCGGTGCGGTATTCAACGGAACACAATACCAGGGCATAGCACAATCAACTGTGCCCAATCCTAATATTACCTGGGAAACTGCTGAGACTGCTGATATTGGAATCGATGCCGCATTTTTAAACAACAGGTTAACGCTGGAGTTTGATTGGTTTAAGACAAATAGAAGCGGCATTCTGGCGAGGAGACAAGCATCGATTCCAAGTTTTACCGGGCTTACACTGCCGAGTGAGAACATTGGTAAGACAGTGAATAAAGGAGTTGAATTGATGCTGGGATTCAGAGACAAACCATCTAAAAACTTTTCTTATAACGTTTCTGGCAACGCCACATTTGTTCGCAATAAGATAGTCTACATGGATGAAACACCAATGGCAGAAGCATATCAAAAACAGGAAGGTAAGCCTATCGGTGCCGCATTGAGATACGAGGCTATAGGAATTTACTCAGAAGCTGACATAGCCGACACAAAGGTGGCAAAAAGGCCGGGAACAATTGCCGGAGACATTAAGATCCTGGATGCCAATGGTGATGGTGTCATCAATTCGCTTGATCGCGTGAGACAACGGCTGACCAATATACCTGAAATTACCTATGGTTTAAACATATACCTCAGCTGGAAACAATTTGATGTCATGCTGGGATGCCAGGGACAGGGAAGGGTCGTATTTTACCTGAGAGACGACTGGGTTAATCCTGCTACTTCAAATGGTGGAGGAAATATTTTGCAGTGGTGGACTGATGATACTTATTCCACGGACAATCCCAACGGAACCAAACCACGCCTAGGAACATCCAATGGCATAGGAGGTACTACGTTCACCCAGGTCAATGCCGCATTTTTCAAACTGAAAAATGCCGAGATAGGATACAATCTCTCGGATCGCGCTGTGCGGAAGGTTGGACTGGAAAGAGCCAGAATATACCTCAGCGGTACCAACCTGTTTTCCTTTGATAAAACCAGGGTATTCGGAATTGACCCCGAGGTGGCAAATGGTGGTTGGGACTTAAACCCGCTGCGCTTAATTAACATTGGAGCTAACGTTTCATTTTAAATCTTTAATGTAATGAAAACAATCATATTTACAGGATTGCTGTCACTTGTGCTGTTCTCTTCCTGTCATAAAACGCTTGATATAAACCCGACAGACAGATACCCGGATCCTTTGGTCTGGCAGGATGAAAATCTGCTGAAGATGTTCGTCAATCAACAATATAACGGGATCAACACGATTGATAATTTTTACGAGATCATGTACTTCTCTGACGATAATTTTTGCAAATACAACAGGGGAGGCGTAAATATTGTAAGAGATAATATTCTCACCCCGGATAATGTAAGCAGCCTTACGAGTGCGCTGAATGTTTGGGATATTTCCTATAGCACCATACACAATATCAATCTGTATTTCCAAAACATTTCAGCTTCGACGGTAGATGAAAGCGTGAAAGAAGATCTGACTGCAGAAATGAAATTCGTGAGAGCATATGTTTACGCAAAATTGATCTGGTCATACGGAAGCGTGCCGATCATTGAAGACGCTTATGAGATCAATAGTGACTGGTCGCAGGTGAAAAGAAACTCATGGGATGAATGCGTTGCATATATTGTTAAAGATCTTGACGAGGTGATTGCGTCTTTACCATCAAGGCCTGCCATAAGAAACAGAGCGGGTGGCGATGCCGCACGTGCGCTTAAATCGAGAGTATTACTCTATGATGCAAGCCTGCTCAACAACCCGGACAATGACAGCGACAAATGGCAGAAAGCTTCGGATGCCGCAGAAGATCTTTTTGATAAAGGATATACTCTCGCGCCAGACTACCAGAAAATGTTTATAGATGTAAACTGCAGCGAGTTTATATTCAGTAAGGAATTCAGCGAAACCTATCCGAGCTACTTAACCTTTTACCTGGGTACGGCAGGTGACGGCGGACGCGCCTGGGTAACGCCTTCTGTGAATATTGTGGATGCCTACGAAACGACGGATGGAGAAATCCCGGTTACGAACAGTGAACTGGGAACAGTCAATCCTGCGTCTATCTATAATCCAAACGATCCGTATGCCAACCGCGACCCCCGTTTTTACGCCTCGATCTACTACAATGGATCAACTTTTGTAAACAGGCAAATAGAGACTTTTGTGGGTGGTTATGATGCTACCAACCAGGATGCTACCATTACCGGCTATTATATCAGGAAGTTTATTGAGGAAGCTCAGGGCATTGTCGGAACAAAAAATTATACCGCACCATTTCCGTTGTTCCGACTGTCTGAAATGTACCTGAATTATGCAGAAGCTCAGTATCACCTAGGTAATGAGGACAAAGCCAGGGAGTATGTGAACAAGATAAGAAGTCGTGCAGGTGTTAACATGCCACCTATAACAGAAGGTGGAACAGAGCTGCTCGACAGAATTTACCACGAACGGCAGATTGAACTGGCGTTTGAGGGTCATCGCTATTTTGATGTGCGTCGTTGGAAGATTGCGGATGAAATAGAAACCACGCATATTATGGGTCATGAAATCACAAAAAATCCCAACGGAACTTTTACTTATAACCGGATCAAATTAACCCAAGACTCCCGTAAAAACGATTGGACGGATGCCTTTTACAGGTTACCCATTCCTTTCTCGGAAATTCAAAAAAGTAACAACAGCCTGGTTCAGAACGCGGGCTACTAAGGATCAACACATTGAATTAATATTTAAAAAGAGCGCTTTCAGTAAGTCATGTATGTAGACGCTGATTTATTGGTGTCAACCTGCGAGCGCGACGAACCAACCGCCTTTAGCTGCCGCAACAATTGTTGTGGCAGCTAAAGGAAAAGGCATATCACATAATTAAAACAGAGAATGTCAAAGCAAGTCAGCTTTTTATTTTCAGCCATCTTAACATTTTTGCTGAACGGAGTAGTAGCGCAGAAGTCATTTTTACCCTCTCTTGCGCAACGTAACCAATCCTTCGGTGTACAGGACAAAACTTCTTTTTTGTCGCCGGACAAACTATATTTTCCGGAAACATGGTTTCATTTTATTGGAGGGAATGTATCCAAAGCCGGGATCACAACTGACCTGGAAGCGATCGCAAAAGCAGGCATATCCGGGATCCAGCTATTCCATGGTCAATTTGGCGGACCATGGCCGGGCGTTGAAGAACAAATAACCTGCCTTAGCCCAAAATGGGAAGACGCCGTTCGCCATACTGCGGAAGAATGCCGGCGCTTAGGATTACGGTTCACGATGTTGAATTGCCCGGGATGGGCAACTGCAGGAGGTCCCTGGATAGATTCCACCAATTCCATGCGTCATCTTGCGATGAGTAGAACAGATGTTAAGGGAGGCACTGTGATCCAAACGACGTTGCCGATCCCGGACCCGAACGAGGCGTCCTGGCGCAACTACCAGGATATCGCAGTACTGGCTTTTCCTACACCGTTGGATGATACAGGGGAACCTTTGATTGCTGCAGCAGTTAAAAGCAACAGTGAATTGGTAACAGCGGACCTGGTTAATAAAAAACTACAACAACCGATCCGGCTGACCCCTTCCCAAACTGACAATCCCTATTGGATAGAGGTTTCATTTCCGAAGGCAACGATCGTACGGTCGATTGAGTTTCCCAGCATTAACAGCATAAACCACCAACAATGCCACGAACCAAGTATCGCAATAAAGATCGAAGCCTTATTGCCAGGTGGGAAATCACAAGAAATCCTGAGAACAGAAATGCCCCAGGCCAATTCGCAGGATAATCAACCCATAACTTTTGCCTGCTCTGAAGTAAAAGGTGCTGCTACCTACAGGGTCTCCATCAGTAATAAGTACAATATGGCGTTTTCTTCACTACGTTTTTTTTCAGCAGCAAGAAAAAACAGCTGGGAGTCAGAGGCAGGATGGACCTTACGTGCCCTGGAGCGTGCGGGCGCAGATCCGAAACAATCTCAGAACGCTTTTATAAACCCTGATCGAATTGTTGATATTACAAAAGCGATGGATTCCACCGGTGCTTTACAGTGGAAGGCACCGGCGGGTGCATGGACGATACTACGTATTGGCCATGTGAATACTGGTCAGCGCAATGGTCCTGCCCCCCCGGAAGGAACCGGGTGGGAATGTAATAAACTTTCGAAGGCAGGAGCAGATGCACAATTCAAAAGTTATATCGGAAGATTGATCAGTAACTCCGGACCGCTAGACAACGACCTATTGAATGGAATGCTCATTGATAGTTGGGAATGCAGTACCCAAACATGGACCGACAATATGGCCACCGAATTTGAGCAGCAAACCAATTATCCACTACTAAAATGGCTTCCCGCAGTCTTCGGATACGTCATTCGGGACCATGAAACAACAACCACATTTCTTCGGGATTGGCGCTCTACCATCAATCATTTGTTTGTAAATAATTTTTATGGAGAGATGGCAAAATTGTCTCATGAGAAGGGACTTGCCATTACGTATGAAACGGCTGCAGGAGATGTTTTCCCTGCCGATATTTTAGAATATTACAAATACGCCGATGTGCCGATGTGTGAGTTCTGGCAGCCTATGACAGATGGTTTTGTAGGATCCGCTAATTTCAAACCTATCAAACCAGCATCTTCTGCAACAAGATTGTATGGAAAATCCAGGCTGGCAGCGGAGGCATTTACCTCCTTCGATTTAACCTGGGATGAACATTTTGCGATGTTGAAAGAGGTTGCCAATGTTAACAGTGCAGCAGGGGTTACACATCTGGTTTTTCACACCTACACACACAACCCTCAACAACCTTTTTTACCTCCCGGTACTTCCTTCGGTTTTGGGATTGGTACACCTTTTTTACGCGGGCAGACCTGGTGGAAATTTATGCCTGCATTCAACCAGTATCTTGCCCGGTGCAGTTACCTGCTGGAAAGAGGCAATCCTGTTTCGGACGTGCTTTGGTATTTGGGTGATGAAATAAACCATAAACCTAACCAAAAAGCAGCTTTTCCAGCAGGATATAAGTATGATTACTGTAATCCTGATATTCTCCTGAACAGGCTCTCAGTTAAAGACGGGAAAATCGTTACTCCCGAAGGTATCAGCTATGAAGTATTATGGATACCCGATGCTTTAAGGATGTTGCCTCAAACCCTGGAAAAGATCTATAGCCTGGTAGCTGATGGTGCAACAGTAGTAGGCAACCGGCCGGAAAGGCTTGCCACTCTTTCCGGAGGTACTTCGGCAAAACAACGATTTGAGAAAGCTATTGTTAATATTTGGGGACGAACACAAGAGCGTGGAATACGAAAAGTAGGCAAGGGAAAAGTCATTGCTGGTATATCATTGGATGAGGCTTTGGCGAAATTAAATATTGTTCCGGATGTAAGTGGCGGCAATGCATTATGGGTACATAGAAGGGTGGAAGGCGCTGATTGGTATTTTGTTTCTGCGCCAAAAAACGGTGGATTTAAAGGCACGCTTGACTTCCGTGCCATTGGTGAAGTGGAGCTTTGGGATCCAATTAACGGATCTGTAAAAACTATTGAAAGTTTTCGGAGTGGGGATCGTACATCCGTAACTGTAGCATTGGAGAGAGCAGGTTCCTGCTTTATTGTTTTTAATCGCAATAAAGTGGAGGAACAGAATAATTTCAAGGTTCCGCAAAATACCGCTGCCTTGTCTTCATCTATACTTTTGAGTGAGCCTTGGCAACTCAGATTTCCTTCCGGCTGGGGGGCGCCACCCACGTTGAACCTCCACGAGTTGAAACCCTGGAAAGATTTAGATATTTCAACGGAGGGTAAGGCTTTTTCCGGTACTGCTACTTATTCTACCACCTTTAATATAGAGGATAACACGTCAAAAAACCGGTACATACTTGACCTCGGTAATGTTAATATGGTTGCTGTTGTTTCTGTGAATGGAAACCAGTTTGAACCTTTATGGTCTCTCCCCTATCGGCTTGACATTACAGATGCAATAAGAGCGGGTAAAAACACTCTTTCTATAGAAGTTACAAGTACCTGGTTCAACCGGCTCGTTTATGATGCCGGGCAACCAGAGCCTATACGAAAAACATGGACCATTAAAGGACCGGATAAAGATGCTCCGCTAAGGGAATCCGGTCTGATCGGTCCTGTTAAAATACTTATACAAAATGTGGATTTAAATGCATTATGATGAAAAGAAGCTTATTTATTGCATTGATTTTTTTGAGTGCAGCACTTGCGCCTCATGCGCAAAGCTCATTACAAAAAGTTTACCCCGTTAACTTTTCAGAAGTAACGATTACTGATGCTTTCTGGACGCCAAAGCTTGAAACCGTGGCAACGGCTACCATAGCTGCCTGTGTGAATTATACGCAGAACAAAACCGGCCGCATCCGCAATTTTGAAAAAGCGGCAAACCGTTCGGGGAAACACGAGGGGATATATTATGACGACTCGGATGTATATAAGGTCATAGAAGCCATTGCTTATTCTTTAAAAACAGCCCTGATGCGGCTTTAGATGCCATATGGGTTAATTTATTTGCGGGCAGCAATACTGTAATACCGATCGGCAAAAACAAAGTAGACGTTACAATGGAAACAGGTTACCCCTGGAAGGGAAATGTACAGATCACGGTTTCGCCATCTAAAAAATCAGTATTTGAGCTCCGGTTACGCATTCCCGGCTGGTTAACAACGCCTGCTCCGGCAACCTGTATCATTATGCTGATCAGCAAAACGGGCAACCGGTTATAATGGTGAATGGAGAAAAGGCGGAATATACTATTGATAACGGGTATGCTGTATTAAAACGCAACTGGAAAAAAGGAGATATAGTAACCATGGATTTGCCGATGAAAGTACGCAGTATTGTAAGCAATGATGAAGTGAAACAAAATGCAAACAAAGTAGCCTTGCAATATGGCCCGATAGTATATTGTGTTGAAGGTGAAAAAGACGGGTTGAAAGCAGGGAATGTTATCCTGCCGGATAATACAACTTTTGAAACTACTTATGAGCCGGCATTATTAGGCGGTGTGAATGTGCTGCACTTTGATGCACCAGTTGTAACAATCGGGAACAACGGCTTATCGGTTTCAACATCAATGCAAAAAATTACGGCAATACCATATTATACCTGGAACAACCTCGGCGCTAATGATATGTTGGTTTGGCTGCCGGAAAATATACAAAGCATCAGTATTAATTGAGTAAGCAACCTGTTGCCTGCGTTAGAAAAGAGAGATAGCATATGGACATCTCATACATTAAAAGGAACTTGGAGAAGAGCGCAGCAATTATTTTAAAGCGGTGACTCCGCCTATCACTCAAACCAGCAATTTTTCGCTATCGGTAGGTGTCTCCTACCCACCGAAAAAAGAAATCAGGGGACATAACACTCCCCGCCCTGGCTCAGGTTTGGTACCTCCCCCACTGCTGGGCTTTGTGCTTAGCCAGACCTGTGCCTTGCTTTTACTTATCTTAATTTCTTAAACAGGCTTTGCATAAATAATATACCTGTTATTATTACAAAACAAGTAATGCTTAGGCAACAGTTTTCTCGCTGGAAAAAAATTATTGGCTCCCGATTTCTCTTTCGGTAATGAATAAAATTAGCAAACCTGTACAGAACCAGAACTGCAGTTAATTCAGTTTCCTTATATTTATTTCTGATTAAAACAGACCCGATGCTTACACTATTTCGCTTTTCGTTACTACTGACGCTGCTGCATGGAGGGCAACACCTCTTTGCACAAAACAAGACTGTAACCGTAAATATAGAATGGAACCAGCCTGCCCTGAAAGGAAGTATTGCTGTAACACGAGGAGTAATTAAAGAGCTTCAGATTGTGAAAGGAAAAGGAAAGGTGAAAGGAGACGCTTTTGAAATTACCGGCGATAAGGGGCTGAGAATACGGATAAGCCTGGAAAATACAAATCTTGAAAATGGGCCGGAACCAACGGTTGTTGCAGTTAAAGTGTCCGGGGAGTCTTTTTCTTTTTTTGTACGGGATGTAAATAAAAATTATCCCATTTATATTCCAGGATACAGGGTAGTGGTATTACCGGGCGCCGATAACAGGACGTATGCGGCTGTTGAGCTGGAAATACTCCGGCGTAAAACTAAAACTAAGATTCAACACATTAGTGATGAGAAGGAAACCTCTTTTGAAGAAGCGGCTAAGGATACCCGTAATATGAGTGCCCCTGTATGGCTGGGTACCGGCAGGGATATGCGGATCTTTGAAATCTCAGAGAACCTTCCGGATGCTTCTGCCGGTGAAGCCAATATTATTTCGCCCAAACTATCTTCTTCTCCTCTGCGACTGGAAGCAATAAAAAATGGAAATGCAAACTATCTCTATACTATGGGCCGGGGCGTAGGTGTACGTAATACCCTGCACCGGCGTTTGGAAGAGGGCGTGCTGCCGATTTTGCATTCCACCCTGGTGGATGACGATGTAGAGTATAATACAACTGCTTTTGTGGCGCTTGAAAAGTCTCCATTGCAGCAACAGAAAGGAACTGATTTCCTGGTAGCTGACCAGCACAGTGCCGGTCACATGTTCACCGAAGGACAACTGGAGCAGTTAAAAACGCGGACGCCGGCGGCACTTAATACAACCGAAGAAACCGTACTGATTTTCCGGTCCACCATTATTAACAAAGGCCCGGTGCCGCGCTATGCCTGGTTTAAGATACCCCGCCCCGGCACCACATGGTGGATGAAATCGGCATATGCTTTTGAAAATAAAAATGGCTTTTCGTTATACGATTCAGGTAAGGTTTTCTGTGTTTCCAGGTTGAACGGGAAACCATTGTCCAATGAAGAGATGGCGCTCCTGTTGCAACCGGATGAAAAAGCGGTGATTGAGTTTTACCTGCCGCACAGCCCTGTTTCAAGGGAGCGGGCCGCAACATTAGCTTCTTTAAATTATGACCAGAAATTTCAGGAAACGAAAAATTTTTGGCTAACTAAACTGCAAACCGCTGCTTCTATCCATGTGCCGGAAAAAAGAATTAACGAAATGATACAGGCCGGCTTACTGCACCTGGATCTGATTACTTTCGGCAATGAGCCTGGTGGCACGCTGGCGCCCAATATTGGCGTGTATTCACCCATCGGAACTGAAAGCGCTCCTATCATCCAGTTTTATGCTTCTATGGGAAAGACGGAGGAAGCAAGGCGGTCGCTTAATTATTTTTTAGACAAGCAGCATGAAAACGGTTTTATACAAAATTTCGGCGGCTATATGGTAGAAACCGGGGCAGCTTTATGGAGTATGGGCGAGTACTTCAGGTATACGCGCGATGTAGCCTGGGCAGGATCAGTTAAAGATAAACTGATCAAATCATGCGATTTTCTGATAGACTGGCGGAATAAAAATAAAAGAGAGGAACTGAAAGGAAGAGGCTATGGCATGATTGATGGTAAAGTGGCAGACCCGGAAGATCATTTTCACCAGTTCATGCTGAACGGATATGCGTACCTGGGAATGAGCCGCGTAGCAGAGATCCTGAAAGATATAGATGCAGCGGAATACGGAAGAATAAAATCAGAAGCGGATGCATGGAAGGAAGATATAAGAGCATCTTTCTTTACGGTAACGGGCATCTCACCTGTGGTACCTTTGGGCGATGGCACCTGGTGGCCTACTGTACCGCCGTGGACGGAAGCGGATGGCTTGAGAGCATTATACTCCAAAAAGGAAATTTTCTGGTCGCACGGTACTTTTACTGCGCCAGACGCCTTACTCAGCCCAATGTATTTGGTATTTTGCGAAGTGCTCGATCCCTTCGAAGCGGCATCAAAAAATATGCTCAGCTATCACAGCGAACTGTTTTACCAGGGCAATGCGGTATTCAGTCAGCCTTATTACAGCCGGCATAACTGGCTGCAGGCGCGGTTGGGTATGGTGAAGGCGTTTTTGAATACCTATTATTATACAGTATCCGCACATGCAGACAGGGAAACCTACACCTTTTGGGAGCACATGTTTAAGGCCAGTCCGCATAAAACCCATGAAGAAGCCTGGTTTTTGATGGAAACCCGCTGGATGCTGTATATGGAGAATGGGGATACACTAAGCTTGTTCAGAACCATTCCCCGAAAATGGATGGAAGACGGAAAAACGATTGCGCTGAATGAAGTGCGCAGCTACTTTGGCAAGCTGAATGTGAAAGTTGCTTCACAGGTAAACAAGGGTTTTATAGAAGCCACTGTTAGCGGGGAGTTCAATTCCAAGCCACGCACTGTAACTGTCCGGCTACCTCATCCCGAAGGAAAAGAACCGGTGAAAGTTACCGGGGGAGCCTATGATAAGAAAACAGAAGCCGTTATCATAAACGGATTTACCGGCGAGTCAAAAATTACAGTACAATACTAATAAGTTGTTCTCGTCTTAGAGTCATACCCGATTTCTGCACATGGAGAGAAATGTTAGTGCCGGGCAGAAATCAGGCAGCATGGTTCATTTATAATTAAAGCATATCATTATGAGCATCACTGATCGAATATATCTTTTATGTAAGCTTCACCTCCTGTTCCTTGCATCTTCCCTGTGCGCTTGTAAAACTGCCGGTAAAGCGCCGGTTAACGTTAGTGGCATATATCCGCAATTAGCCTATTACAATAATGAAGGGGAGTGCGGTACCGGTGCAGTTGTTCCCTGGGCCGGCCGGCTATGGGTAGTAACATACGCACCTCATGGACCTTTGGGCTCATCAGACAAATTGTATGAGATAACCGGGGAGTTAAACCAGATAGTAAGACCTGAGAGCATTGGAGGTACGCCGGCCAACCGGATGATCCATAAAGAAAGCAACCAGCTTTTTATCGGACCGTATGCCATTGATTCCAACAGGAATGTCAGGGTAATACCTTACACAAAAATGCCCGGTCGCCCCACGGGTAACGCCCGGCATCTTTTTGATCCTGCAAAAAAAATCTACCATGGAACAATGGAAGAAGGGTTCTATGAAGTTGATGTGAACACGCTGGAGGCCAAATTGCTTTACGAAGACAGAAACGTAACCAACAAAAAAATAAAAGACGGCCAGGATACCGGTAACACCCGTTTAGCTTCACTATATGGCGTTCATGGCAAGGGGTTGTATTCCGGACAGGGAGTTGTAGTATATTCCAACAACGGGGAGGATGATAAACGCGCCCCTTTTCAATTTGATATCGAAGCGGGTTCGCTTTCGGAATGGAATGGCAGTGAATGGAAGCTGGTCAGGCGTAACCAGTTTACCGAAGTAACCGGTCCCGGTGGAATTTTTGGCAATAAAAATCCTGTGTCGGATCCTATCTGGGCAACCGGGTGGGATCATAAGTCTGTAATCCTCGGTGTACGGGATGCGGTTACGGGGTGGCGTTTTTTCAGGTTGCCCAAAGCAAGCCACAGCTACGATGGCGCCCACGGATGGAACACGGAATGGCCCAGGATCCGGAACATCGGAACCGATGAAAAACCGGAACTGCTGATGACGATGCACGGCATGTTCTGGCATTTCCCGGAAACTTTTTCGGCTAACCATACAGCAGGCATCCGTCCCCGCTCTGCCTATTTAAAAGTTATCGGCGACTTTACACGATGGAATAACCAACTGGTTTTCGGGTGCGACGATGCAGCCAAAAATGAATTTCTCAACAAGAGAAAACAAAAAGGAGGCATCGAAGGGGCCGGGCAATCCAATTCCAACCTTTGGTTTACACCACCGCAAAAGCCTGATGAGCTCGGCCCCGCTTCTGTTTCAGGAATGGTTTGGCTCAAAGAAGAGATTACTGCCGGTAAAACCTCTGAGCCCATGCTTTTTGCAGGATGGGAAAAACGAATGGCGTGGGTAAGTAACCAGGGAACAAATAATGTTGTTTTCAGTTTTGAAGTGAACAAAACGGGCGATCAGAACTGGCAAACTATAAAGACATTGCCAGTGAAACCCGGTGAGACAGCTGATATCGAATTCAGCAAAAGTGAAGCGGGAGAATGGATCCGGGTAAAAACGGATTTGCCGGCCATAGCAACAGTAAGCTTTAATTACTCACCGGCCGACAACCGCGAAGACGCTCCGTCAACTATATTCAATGGATTTGCAAACGTAAAACAACATACTGATGTTTCAGGCGGGCTCTTATATGCATTGGGAGATGACCGGAGGGCATTAGGCATTGCTGCTGTTAAATTTGAAAATAATAGAACTGTTGAAACGGGGTATTACGAGTTGGATGCGCACCTGACTCTTTCCCAAAAAGAAGATCCCAAAACAAATGCGTTTATCAAAGAAAAATTTGCCATCCCTGAAAATGTTATTCAAACAGATGCATCTTCCGTACTTATTATTGATGACAAAAACCGACGGTGGAGGCTGCCCCTGAGCGACCCCCAGTATAAAGATTTAACGGATGCCGGGTTATTACGGATATGCCGGGAAGTAGCTACCGAACGTGATCTTTTTCATGCATCCGGTACATTTTATGAACTGCCTGCAGAAAACGCGGATGGCTTTGCCAAGATCAGGCCGATCGCTTCCCATCATTTTCGTATTCATGACTATGCATCTTACCGGGGAATGTTGGTTATGACGGGAATAGACCTTAAGGCAAAGCACAATGAACATATTGTCCGTTCCAAAGACGGGCAGGCGGCAGTATGGCTGGGCGTTATTGATGATCTGTGGAAACTCGGAAAGCCATCAGGCCACGGCGGACCATGGAAAAACTCCGGCGTTACAGCAGGAGCACCATCTGATCCCTATTTAATTGGGTTTTATGATAAGCGAAGCTTGGAAATTTCTCATACCCTCACAGAGCCTGTTACCTTCAGTATTGAAGTAGATCCTGTAGGACATGCCCCCTGGATGCGATATAAAGAAATTACGGTTCAACCCGGAGAGGTTTTCAGGTATGAATTTCCCGGTAATTTCCAGGCAAGATGGATCAGGTTTGTAGCCAACAAAAATTGCAATGCAACCGCATGGTTAACTTATGAATAAAATAAGCTGATAATAAAATTGATTAAATATATTTAAAGGATCCTATCCACGATATTTATAAACGATTCACACATATGAAAAGAAGAAAATTTATTCAATCCCTTTCGCTCGGAGGTGGTATAGCAGCATCAGCAGGCATTCCCGCATTGGTATATGCAACATCGGATAGTGCGCAGCACTATGATGCAGATATTATTATTTATGGCGGAACAGCAGCGGCCGTTACCGCTGCAGTACAGGCTAAAAGAATGGGAAAATCGGTTATTGTTGTTTCTCCTGATAAACACCTGGGTGGAATGACCTCCGGTGGATTGGGTTTTACCGATACCGGCAATAAAACAGTGATAGGCGGTTTGGCAAGGGAATTTTACCACCGCATATATATGCATTACGATCGTACAGAATCGTGGAAATGGCAAAAGAAAGAGGAATATGGAAATAAAGGACAGGGAACACCTGCTGTAGACGGTGAAAACAGAACTATGTGGATATTTGAGCCGCATGCCGCTGAAAAGGTTTTTGAAGATTTTGTGAAAGAAAATAATGTACAGGTGTTACGCAACGAATGGCTTAACAGAGAAAAAGGAGTAGCAATAAAAAATGGGAAGATCACTGCTATTAAAACATTAAGCGGGAATACCTACACGGGCAGGATGTTTATTGATACCACCTACGAAGGCGACCTGATGGCAGCGGCTAAAGTAAAATATGTTGTGGGAAGAGAAGCTGCGGGTGAGTATAATGAAAAATGGGGTGGAGTGGTAAAAGGTGCATTTCATCATGGGCACTATTTTGAAAAAAATATTGACCCCTACAAAATACCCGGTAATCCCTCAAGCGGATTATTGCCCCGCATTTCACCCGGACCTCCCGGTACCAATGGTGCAGGAGATAAAAAAGTGCAGGCGTATTGCTACCGTATGTGTTTATCAAAACACCCCGAAAACCGGGTAGCTTATTCCAAACCTCCAGGCTATGATCCTTATCAATATGAATTACTGGTGAGGATATTTAATGCCGGATGGGATGAGCTGTTTCAAAAATTCGACCCGATACCTAACCTGAAAACAGATACGAATAATCACGGCCCGTTCAGCACCGACAATATAGGTATGAACTATGCATATCCTGATGCTTCATACAGTTTACGAAGGCAGATTATTGAGGAGCATAAGAACTATCAGAAAGGATTAATGTATTTTATGGCTACCGATCCGCGCATACCCCGAGAAGTGCAGGATGAATTTAATACATGGGGGCTTGCAAAGGATGAGTTTGCAGATAATGATAACTGGCCGCAACAGTTGTATGTACGTGAGGCCCGCCGCATGGTTGGACAATCTGTAATGACAGAGCATGAAATTCTGGGTGCAAAAGCAGTTACAGATTCCATCGGCATGGGTTCCTATACCTTAGATTCGCATAATATTCAGCGTTATGTTACCCCAGAAGGTTTTGTGCAGAATGAAGGCGATTTCGGTGTGCATGTTCCAAAGCCCTACAGCATATCTTACCGGTCAATTCTTCCTAAAGAAAATGAATGTGAGAACCTGCTGGTGCCTGTTTGTTTATCAAGCTCGCATGTTGCGTATGGTTCTATTCGTATGGAGCCTGTATTCATGATCCTGGCAGCATCTGCTGCAACGGCGGCGGTTACTGCAATAGAGGATCGCATCAGTGTACAAAGAGTGAATTATGAAATGTTGAAACGGGAATTGTTAAAGCAGGATCAGCGGCTTGATTGACAGGAAACATTGTGGGTGTATTTACCTTCGGTGAGGAAAGCAAATACACCCGTCATAAAATAATTTCCGGGCTTTTGCTAATTTCACTGTTACTTAGCAGTTGATTGCTTTGGAACAGACATTACTGCATCAGATCAGCAAAAAGAGAGGTGAATAGTGAAAGGTGGATGGGGAGGAAGTGCAATATGGATAGATTATCGTTTCCCGTTTCTAATGATAATGAGAAGCTGATTGCCAACACAAAATGATACGGCGCCCTTCTTTACATTCCATCGCCTTGCGAAAACCTGAAATGTGCTATTTCTTTTTACGTAACGCAGCTCGTATCTTTTTTACAAAGGCTTCGGGCACTCCGGTAATACGGGCAACTTCCTTATCCGAAAGACCAAGCTCGGTGATCAGGTTTTCAATAACGGCCCGCTTACCTTTTTCAATGCCTTCTTTACGTCCCTTTTCAATACCTATTTTGTGGCCTTCCGTCCTTTTTCAATATAAATATCTAACGTATTCATAACTGTTTTTTTGACAGGCTCAGGTAGTGAGCTTAATATGGTTTCTTTTAACCTGCCGCGGCTATACAGGTAAATGATAAAGCTTTTTTGCAGGCTCCTGGGGCCTTGTGCAGTCTGTATCAATAATTGCACCGCATTAACAAGCGATAACGGCTCATTGTTCTGCGCCTGCTTTTGCAATGCCGAAAAAATGTAACCGCCTATTTGAAGGGAAGTATATTTATCGGAATAGCTTTTTAAAATAATCCCGGGCAATTTTCTTGTTAGCCAGCAGGTTTCGTACGAAATTATCGTGCAGGGGCGTGGTGTTGTTCATAAGGATAAATATATGATTTTTCCGAAGCTTTTTGTCCCGATGGAGGCTTCACAACCAGGCAACTGTGCGAAGGATGAGACCCCGCCAGCGAGTCACCCGGTGCGACATAACGCAAAATTGTGACAATATGTAAACTAAGCAAAATTGAGATGCACTCTATATTATTTATCACCCATTTTTTGCTAAATTGCATTCAACACTTGCGGCCACATCAATAAGGAATGTCTGAGAAAAAAAATATAGTACAGGAGCCTGTATCCGGGTACGAAAAGGCCGGAGATGATCTTTTAAGAGAAGCCCTGAAGCGCTCTTATAAAGAACGGTTTTTAATGACCACCCGTTTGTATAAAATACACCTGACGATGCGAAAAGCAGTAATAACAAATAAGCCATATAGGAGTAAATAAATTGTGTGGATATATTTGATGAAGTAATACTGGATTTTTGGAGAGCACTACAAAACAATGCTGTCAGGTATATAATGGTAGGGGGGTATGCTGCTAACCTGCATGGCTATCACCGGTTTACCGGAGATATAGATATCTGGCTGGAAGATACGGCTTTGAACCGGCAAAGATTAAGAGCAGCATTTATAGAATGTGGGATGGGCGATTATTGTATGTTAGACAGAATACAGTTTGTTCCTGGCTGGACTGATTTTCATTTATTGAATGGCTTGCGCCTGGATATTATTATCAACATGAAAGGCCTCGAAGGATACAGTTTTGATGAATGCCTGGAAATGGCCGCGATTGCAGCTATAGATGATGTAAAAGTTACTTTCCTGCATATTAGCCAACTCATAGCCAACAAAAAAGCAGTCAACCGTCCTAAAGACCAGATTGACGTTATTGAACTGGAAAAGATTAGAAAGATAATAGAAGAAGGTAAATAGCTTGATATCTTTTATCACACAGTATATGCTTAGGAATCAGGTGAAGATTGGAATCCGGCACGACCCGAAATACGCTATTTATTTTTGCATAATGCAATGCGGACTTTTTGTCCCGACAGGGTCTTCACAGCCAGGCAACTGTGCGAAGGGTGAGACCATAAGTGTTCGAAACGCTATTTTAAAGGCTGCCATATCAACAATTTTATAGCGTCATAGACGCGAAAGTTTGGTGGCAATTATAAAGTAACGCATTGACAAAGCTCCGTAGGAGCGGCATTTTCGCAGGTTTCGAACGTTTATATGGGGTGAGATCCCGGCGAGTCGCCCGGCGCCAGGGCCTCATGACCGCCAGCAACAGCCCTGGATGAAGGCCCGGCGCGACTTAACGCGCGGCTTTTTAATATACCTTATACAAGCTGTCTGTTTTGACACGAGTAGGCTTTCGGTCTCTTTTATTCTGTTTTAGCCGCGATATTGCAATGCGTTGTAAATTGTGAAATATTATCTAATTTCTTTTATTATTCATGAAAGTAGATCCCTGTAATGACGATGATTGCTTCCAACCTCTGCAACAGGGTGACAGCGCCGCCTTTCATTATCTTATACGGATATATTTTCCTGTGCTTATCCGGTACGCCTGCCGGGTAGCCCATGTAAGCAGTGCAGAGGCGGAAGATGTCGTAGAAGAAGTATTCATAAAATTATGGGAGCGGCGTGCACAATTTGCCGGTTTCGGTGAAGTGAAGGGCTTTTTGTATACATCTGTTCGTAATGGCTGCCTTAATGTATTAAGATTCAGGCAACGGGAAGAAACAAGAATGGCAACCTTCATGCACTTGTATGGAAGTGAAGGCAGGGATAGCAATGAAGCGGAAATAATATATTCGGAATTGCTGGCTGAAATACGGAAATCTGTGGATGGTCTGCCTGCTAAAATGCGTGAGATATTCATACTCAGCCATTATAAAAAGATGAGCAACGAAGCCATAGCCGCCCGTTTAAGCCTCTCTCACCAAACTGTCCGTAATCAAAAAAGCAAAGCCCTGGCCTTGTTAAGGCAATGGCTGAAGCAGAAGAACCCTCTTTTGCTTGTAACATTTTCAATATGGCTTCATCCTTAACAGCGTGCAATAGAAAATAAAAGGAAGATGGTACAAATGCTGCCTTGCGGTGTATTATGTATAAAAGCAACATCTTCCTATGACAGAAAAAGAGGTGCAACAGTCCATATTAATTGCCGGTTTGATCCGGAAATACCGGGATGGCAGTATTTCCGAAGAAGAAATACTGCTGCTGGATAAATGGAAAAGGAGCAGGGAAGAAAACCGGGCATTATTTGAAAAGCTGATGGATGATGAAATGCTGGGAGAGGCGTTGCTGGAAATGGAAGAGGCAGATACCGGATTGCACGTACAACATATTTTTGAAAAAGCGGGTCTCGACCTGCCGGTTACCCAACCACCCGCTGTAAGGCGTTTCTTAAGCAAGAGAACAGCACAATGGCTTGCTGCCGCTGCGTTAATAGCCGCTATTGCCGGAACCGCCTGGTTTTTTGCTGGTACTGCTGCCCGGCATCTGGAAAATAAGCCGATAGCCGCGGCTGATGCGATACTACCGGGCAGCGACAAAGCCGTGTTAACGCTTTCGGATGGATCACAGATTGCGTTAGACAGTACCCTGCAGGATGTTATTGAAGAGCAAGGCAATGTTAACATAGTAAGTAAAGGCGGCAGGCTGGTATATGATGCATCACAACTGTTGAAGGAGGATAGCCGGCCCGTTTCCATTAATACTATTACCACGCCCCGTGGCGGACAGTTCCAGGTGGTGTTGCCGGATGGAAGTGCAGTGTGGCTGAACGCCGCTTCGTCAATCAGTTTTCCTACCACTTTTACAGGTAGTGAACGGAAGGTAACCATAACGGGAGAAGCCTATTTTGAGGTAGCACGGGATCAGTCAAAGCCATTCAGGGTTTTTGTTATTCCGCATGTAGGTGCAGCAGGAGGAATGGAAGTAACGGTGCTCGGCACGCATTTTAATATCAATGCTTATCCTGATGAAGATGCGATGAGAACAACCCTGGTGGAAGGATCAGTGATGGTAAGGAAAGCGGACGCCCAAATGAAAATAATGCCGGGAGAGCAGGCGAGTATAGCGGTTAACAGTGTCGTGTTTGAAAAAAAACATCCTGATATGGAGGAAGTGCTGGCCTGGAAGAACGGAAGATTCAAATTCAATAATACCGATGCAGTCAGCATAATACACCAGATCGCGCGTTGGTATGATGTGGAGATCAAAACGGAGGGCGATCTCAGCGCTATCCGGTTCTCGGGGGGCATAAGCCGTAAAGACAATATAGAAAAGCTGCTGGAGATATTGGAGAGCGAAGGCAGGGTGAAGTTTGAAAGGCAGGGCAGGCATATTATCGTGCAGCCCAATCATTAAATCAGACTAAGATGTTACATATTATATCACCCTAAAAAAATGCTATGATCAAATAAGCCCTTTATAACAAATAACCGGTTTTAAAACAAAACAGGAACCCTGCTGTAACAGGATCCCCGGTGGTTTTGAACTACTCAGGTTGCTTCGACTAAAAAACAATTTCGTAAATCAAAACTTAGCAAAAGTATGAACCAAAATGCTTATGGCAATACCTTTTCGATAAAAAGGTATGTATGGGCGCAAACATTGCTTTATATGAAATTAACTGCTTTGTTGCTATTTGTTGCCTGTTTACACGTAAGTGCCAGAACCTACTCCCAGAAAGTTTCCCTCTCAGGCAAAAACATCTCATTGGAACAGGTATTTGAAATGGTAAAAGCCCAAACGGGTTATGATGCCATATACAACCCCGACCTGCTCAAAAAAACCAAACGGATTACGATTGATGTAAAAAACGCGGACCTCACAGAGGTATTACAATACTGTTTCAGGGATCAGCCGGCCAGCTTCCTGATACGGTACAATACGATCGTGGTTACTACCCGGTTGGAAGAAAAAGAAGCACTTCCTCCAGGCGCTGTGAAGTCCGAACAGGATATCCCTGTATTGGAAATTAACGGTAAGGTACTTTCGGAAGCCGGCGAACCGTTAGCGGGTGTGAGCATTACAGTTAAAGGAACAGCAAAGGGTACAACTAGCAGAGAGGATGGCAGCTTTATACTGGACGCAAATCCCGGAGATGTGCTGGTGGTTTCGTTTGTAGGGTATGTACCCCAGGAAATAATGGTAACAGCAAATAAAAGTCTTTCCATAAAATTGAAACAGTCGGCAAATGAAATGGATCAGGTGGTGGTAGTGGGATATGGAACACAAAAGAAAACGACGCTTACAGGTGCAGTCAGTTCAGTAAGAGGAGAAGATGTGGAAAGAGCCGGTGCTTCCAATATTTCACAAACTATGGCTGGTAAAATTTCAGGTGTGAGCATAGTGCCGGTGAGCGGAGAACCTGGTGTTAATCCGGTAATCCATATCAGAGGAATTGGGACCACGGGATCTTCGGCCCCTTTAATTGTAATTGACGGCGTTGTTAGAAACAGCATCGCTGGTATTGACCCCGCAATTATTGAGTCAATATCTGTTTTAAAAGACGCTGCAGCCGTTGCTCCGTATGGTTTAGGTGGTGCAAATGGCGTGCTGCTCGTAACAACAAAAACAGGAAAAGTGGATCATCCTGTATTTACAGTTAATGCGTACAGGGGTAATCAAAAGGCGATATGGCTGCCAAGCCCTTTGAATGCTGTTGATTATATGAAACTGCAAAATGAAGCGACTACTAATGTAAGCAGTAGCACTACACCGCCTTATGCCACGGATTTTATAGACAGTTATAATGCAAATCATGCTTCAGATCCTGATAAATATCCCGATGCGAATAGTATGGAGTTACTGAATAAAATAATACCGGTTCAGGACTATAACTTTAAGATTAGCGGAGGATCAGGAAAGACGAACTATTATTTAGGAGGGGGATATTTTAAAGAAGACGGCTTATTTGATCAGTTCAACTTCAGGCGTTATAATTTTAATGTAAACGTAAATTCAAGAGTCACAAAATCAACGAAAGTTAGTGTTGGACTCATTAATTCGTTTTCGAGAAAGAAGGATATCTCGCCAAGGTATACCAGTTCCAGTATGATGAGATGGCTCTACTTTGTAAAGCCTACGCACTCGTTGTATTATTCAGACGGGAAATGGGGTAATTCCAATAATGTTTCATTAGTGGGTGGACTCAACAGCGGCAGTTATAATAAGACTGATGGAACAAGTATGTTAAGTACGTTTACTGTTGACCAGGAAATTCCTTTTATCAAGGGGTTGAGCATTAAAGGCGTATTTAGCTATGACTTGTATAATGATTTTACAAAGGGCTTTTCAAAGCCGGCATATTACTGGACGCAGGATCTGACCACAACTCCTTATACCTATACCCAGCAAGTCTCAAACATGGAACAAAATTCTCCTCCCTATGCATCTTTATATGAGACCTATAACAAGTCGCAGATATTTACCTACCAGGGATTTGTGAATTTTAAGAGAACGTTTGGGGGGAGTGAGGTTAGCTTCCTTGGAGTTGCTGAACTCCAGAAAGGGAATGCTAACAATTTAGCTACCTCTATGAAAAATTTGCCCTTAGAGATTGACGAGTATGATCTGGGCAGTTCTAATCCCAGTGATTACACTTTAGGAGGAAGTTCAAAAGAATCTATTCATGTTGGATATGTTTACCGGGCCGGGTATGCATATGAGAGCAAATATATGCTTGAAGTTGCAGGGCGGTATGACGGACATTATTATTTTGCACCCGGTAAACGATTTGCACTTTTTCCTTCCTTTTCGTTGGGTTGGAGGTTATCTGAAGAGAAATTCATGCAGCCCCTTACTTTTATTAACCATCTCAAAATAAGAAGTTCGTGGGGGAAATCCGGAAACCTGGCTGGTAGCCCCTATCAGTACCTTGCCGGTTATGCGTTCTCTCCCAATCAATATGCTTTTGGAGGTAATATGGTTCCGGCAGCTTATCCCAATAATGAGCCAAACCCCGAAATTACCTGGGAAACATCCAACAAATATGATGTGGGCATTGAGGCTGGTTTATGGAATAACCTGCTGACCATAGAGGCAGACTATTTCTTTGAAAAAAGAAAGGGGATGTTACTGCCGCCTGCTACTATTGTACCTTTTGAATACGGTATTGGCTTATCCGATGAAAATGAAGGGATAATGAACAATCATGGATTTGAACTGACCCTTGGTAGCAAATACCGATTTCAAAACGGGTTGAGGTTGGATTTGAGTGGAAACTTCAGTTTTGCCAAAAACAAAATGATTCGGGTATTTGAAACGGAGTCTACATTTAACAATCCAAATCGTAGAAGAACCGGCAGACCTATCAATACCCCCTTTGGATATCACTCATTAGGATTGTTTAGTACCGAAGATGATAAAAACGGAGATGGTATCATTAATGCTGCTGATGGATACAATGTTCTGCAGTTCGGGGAATTACATCCGGGTGATATTAGGTATGAAGACAAGAATGGCGATGGTAAAATTGACGCTAATGATGAGGTTCCGATCGGTTATTCTACTTATCCTGAGATTTTTTATGGCTTTACTTCTGCCGTTGAATGGAAAGGGTTTGATTTAACGCTCTTCTTCCAGGGCGTAGCGAGGAATTCATTTAGTATAAATCAACGATTCCAGACAATCTCCCTGTTTAATACCCAAAGTAATACTGATTATGAATTCTATAATAATCATTGGACTCCTGAACACCAGAATGCAAGATATCCGAGAGCTTATATAGGCCCCAACGCTAATAACAATAATACCAATTCGGATTTTTGGTATGAAAGAGGGGATTATCTCAGGCTGAAAAACATTGTATTAGGATACACTATACCCAATCATGTTCTGAAATATTTGAAAGTTTCAAATAGCAGGGTTTATTTTTCGGGAACCAACCTGATCACTCTCAGTAGAGTAAGATTTTCAGATCCTGAATCAAATATCGTATCTGGCAGTGGTGCCGGTAGCTATCCCACAATGAAGCAATTTATTTTGGGATTGAGTTTGTCTTTTTAATTCTTGTTCATACAAAGTTGCATAAAATGGAACGCAAATATATAATCAGAAATATACTGTTAACCGTTGTATCATTACTAATTATCGCTTCTTGTAAAAGAGATAGTTTCTTAGACACAACCAATAAGGCAAATCTTGATGATGGAACGATGTGGATCAGTGAAAAGAACGCTGATATTTTTCTAAACGGTTGTTATGCGGAGCTTTATCCTACCGGTGCTGATTGGCCGGATACTCAATTGGATAACTTTTCCGACGATGCACATGCGAGGGTCTATTTTGGCTCCTATGCCTGGAAGGAGGGTACGATTGATATTTCTATACGGCCCGGTACGAGCTGGAGAGCGCAAGGTCCATCAAATGGAAACAATAGCTGGCAAAAAACTTATCAGAATGTAAGAAATCTAAACTCCTTTATTGAGAATGTAAGGGATAATGCTCAAAATTTCTCAGCAGAGTATATTTTAAAGCGGATTGATGAAGCCAGGTTTTTAAGAGCGTATTTCTACAGTGAGCTATTTATGCGTGTTGGTGGTGTGGTGATAGATACGGCTGTTCAACGCAGATCATCTTCCACTACGGAGGAACTTCAAAGACCCCGCAATACTTTTGAAGAAACCTATAATTTCATCATCAGTGAGCTGGATGAAATAGTGAATAACGGGTATTTAAATATTAAATATGGAATTTCTGATGCAGATGCGGGTAGAGTTACATTAGGATCAGCGTTGGTTTTGAAAGGCTGGCTCCAGCTATTTGCCGCCAGCCCTGCCTATAATTCATCATCTCCTGCTATCACATCAGACCCTGGCAATTTACAGCATTTTAGCGCTGAGGATCCGGGGCGATGGGCTGCCGCAGCGGCTACAAATAAAAAATTTATTGAAACATGGGGACATAAAGGAGAAGGCATATATCGGTTGTTCCCTGATATGGTGAATTTCTGGAGGGAGGAAAATGAATATAACCCAGAAGTAATCTGGGACAGGCAATTTGTGCCGGTAACAATGCCTAACGAATATGGCGCTTACGGAGGCCCATGTAATATTGATGGGATAATCAATGTGGATTGGGGGGAATATCAGCCAACCCAAAGCATTATAGATGATTATCAAATGGCTAATGGAAGAAGCATTACAGATCCTGCTTCAGGATATAATCCGCAAAATCCCTATGTTGGCCGGGAAAAAAGATTTTATGATTTTATCTGTTATGACGGAGCGCCCTATTATCGCGAATGGATGAGCAAACCAGATACGGTTTGGATGCGTATTGATAAAGTCAATCCAAGGAATAATGAAATTGATCTGAGTGGAGCAAATGATGCCACACAAACGGGGTACTGGTTTACCAAACAATTATCTAAATATGACCCCCGGAATTTAGTTGATTGCGGACAGAATTATGTTTTTTACCGCTATGCCGAAGTACTTTTGAATTATGCCGAAGCGCAAAATGAAGCAGTAGGTCCCGATGCTTCTGTATATGAAGCGGTTAATGCTATCCGAACCAGGCCGGGAACCGACCTGCCTGAACTACCGGCAGGATTGTCAAAAGATGAGATGCGTCAGGCCATTCATCGTGAACGTAGAATTGAACTTGCGTATGAGCAAAAGAGGCTTTTTGATATATGGCGGTGGAAAGAAGCTGATGCAAGATTAAATCAACCTACTATGGGCATGAAAGTGTACAATTCAAAGCCTAATGATAACAGTGGAGTATGGATATATGAAAAATTTCCATTGGCGATGGGTTATCTGTTCAGCAATAAAATGTATTTCTGTCCCATTCCGCAGGAGGTTATAGATCGTAATCCGAAAATCGTTCAGAACTCAGGATATTAAGGCTGAGTTATTAGAGATTAAGATAGCTCAAAACCAGGAACGTACATGGTGGTGAGTTGATGATAGCTAATGGAAAGCCGGACTCTTGAATGAATTTTCTATAATGATCAATACAAAACATGCCTTATATGAATGAGAAGGATAAATATACATTTGATGCCATAGTAATTGGCACCGGAATAAGTGGAGGATGGGCTGCAAAAGAGTTATGCGAAAAAGGCCTGAAAACTTTAGTTCTTGAACGGGGTAGAGATGTAGAACATGTAAAGGACTATGACGATATGGTGCCCAATTGGGAGCTGCCTCACCGGGGCAGGATCACGAATGAGGATCGCATAAAAAGCCCGGTGCAAAGCGGGGTATATAATTACAACGAACGTTCGAAGAAATATTTTGTCAATGACTTGGACAATCCCTATGTCCAGGTAAAGCCGTTTGAATGGGCGAGAGGATATCAGGTTGGCGGAAGAAGTTTGATCTGGGGCCGGCAAAGCTACCGGAGGAGTGATTTGGATTTTGAAGCGAATGCAAGAGATGGCTTTGGTGTGGATTGGCCGATCCGGTATAAGGACATTGCACCCTGGTACGACTATGTAGAGCCCTTTGTAGGTATCTCAGGCTCAATAGAGGGATTACCGCAATTACCTGATGGCAAATTTCAGCCGCCGATGCCTATGAATTGCGTGGAAAAGGAAGTGTCGCAGAGGATAAAGGGCAAATTTGCCGATGGCCGTATGATTATTAATGCGCGTACGGCAAACTATACGCTTAATATGGGAGAAGGAAGAGGGAAATGTCAGTATAAAGGAAGCTGTGGAGCCGGCCATGCCTGTTCCTTTGGGGCATATTTCTCCAGTAATTCTGCCACCCTGCCCGCCGCAGCCAGAACCGGTAATATGACCTTAAGACCCTTTTCCATGGTTCAGGAAGTGTATTATGACAAAGAGAAGAAAAGAGCTACCGGTGTGCGGGTTGTAGATATAGAAACAATGAAGCAGTATGAATTTTATGCGAAGATCATATTTCTGAATGCATCAACACTAAATACTACTGCAATTTTATTAAATTCCAAATCTGAAGTTTTTCCGGATGGGCTGGGTAACAGCAGCGGGCAAATAGGGCATAATTTAATGGATATGCCTTATGGAATGGGTGCTCAGGGTACGTTTGAAGGATTTGAGGATAAGTTTACCTTTGGCAATCGCCCTACCGGAATTTTTGTACCCCGTTTCCGAAATATCAATGCGGCTACTAAGCGTAAAGATTATTTACGTGGATTTACCTACCAGGGAGGAGCCGGACGAGGGAGGAGCGGCAGCCCAGGATTCGGCAGAGAATTTAAAGAAGATCTGAAAAAGCCGGCTGATCATTGGAGCATGTCCATTACGGCTTGGGCCGAGCACCTGCCTTATTATGAAAACAGGGCGTTTTTGCACGAGGAGAAAAAGGATAAATATGGAATGCCGGTCATTTGCGTGGATTGTGAGTTTAAGGAGAACGAGGCGGCGATGGTGAACGATATGATGAACAGCGCTGCTGAAATTCTTGAAGCAGGAGGACTAAAAAATGTGGAAACATACAATCGGAATAAAATACCGGGCGCATGTATACACGAAACAGGAACTGCCAGAATGGGTAACGATCCCAGGACATCAGTGCTGAATCGTTGGAACCAGATGCATGATGTGCCGAATATATTTATTACGGACGGTTCAGCCATGTGCTCTTCAGGTACCACTCCCGGACCATCGGTTACTTATATGGCTTTAACAGCGAGAGCTGTAGATTACGCGGTCAAAGAATTAAACCGAAGAAATATTTAAATAAAGCATCAATGGAAAGAAGAGATTTTATTATAAAAAGTACTAAAAGTATTGGTGCAATTAGTCTTGGGGCTTTGGCGATATATAGTTGCCAGCCACAAGGGCCGGCTATGTTTAATGAGGACATTTCATTAGAAGAAATAAATATGATCAGCGAGCTGGGAGAAATAATAATTCCGAAAACAGATACGCCGGGAGCAAAAGAAGCCAAAGTGGGTGAATTTATTGCAGTAGTTGTTCATGATTGTTTGCCGGATGAAAAAAAGAAAGAATTTAAAGAGACACTGGAGTATATTAATAAAGAAGGAAAGGAAACCTTTGGCCGTGAGTTCTTGAAATGTAAAGAAGAAGAACGTGTGCAATTAGTTGTAAAAATGGAAAAGGGTCACGAGGGATATAAAGAGCTTAAGAATCTCATTGTATCCGCTTATTTATCATCAGAGATAGGTATGACACAATATTTCAGTTATTATCCTGTGCCGGGTAAATATGATGGCTGTACTACAGACAGGCCCTGGTAAAGCTTACATGATATATGACCAACTGACCGGGATAGGTTTCTTAAGAAGAGTACTTAATAATGTGGAGTGGAGATATCACTTTCTGAATGAAAGGAAAGTTTTTTATGATTACCTCATTGTCGTTACTTTTAAAAGAATTCAAAATTGTACAGCATGATTATACTATTTAAAAGGCTACTTCGAACCACCCTTTTTCTAACCTTATTATCAACGGGGTTATCCCCGGCTAGTGCGCAGCAAAACTCATTTAAGTGGCCGGACGGAATAAAAGCTGCTATATCGCTCAGCTTTGACGATGCCCGTTTGAGCCAGGTGGATGTGGGTACACCGCTATTGGATCAATATGGAGTGAAGGCCACTTTTGTGTTGGTGCCTTCTGCCGCGGAAAAGCGGTTAGACGGGTGGAAAAAGGCAGCTGCTAACGGTCATGAGCTTGGCAATCATACGATAAATCACCCCTGTTCCGGCAATTTCTTCTGGTCAAAAGAAAAAGCACTGGAGAATTATACACTTAAGCAAATGAGAGCGGAATTGGTTGAAACCAATCGCCGGCTGGAGCATTTATTGGGAGTAAAGGCAACTGTTTTCGCCTATCCCTGCGGGTCAACCTATGTTGGCAGGGGAATCCATACAAAGAGTTATGTTCCTCTGATTGCAGAACTATTTGTTGCCGGGAGGGGTTGGCTCAATGAAACGCCCAATGACCCTGCCTTTTGTGATTTTGCCCAGTTGACAGGGATGGAGATGGATGGAAAAGACTTTGGCCAGGTTTTACCATTAATTGAAAATGCAAAAAAAACAGGTTCCTGGCTTGTTTTAGCCGGTCATGAAATTGGAGATTCCGGTAACCAGACCACGCGGGTAGAGATGCTGAAGCAATTGATCGCTTATGCTCAGGATCCGGCAAACGGTATATGGATTGCTCCTATGGGTGAAATTGCCCGGTATGTTAAGGAGCAAAGAAAAGCACCAGGTATTTCGGGAAAATAAACAAGCAAATTAATTTTTAGGATTTATAGTATGTGTCATTTATTCAAACTACGCAACTGTTATTTTGTTGTTGTTCTGTTACTGGCAGGAATAAGTTGTAATCAAAAAAGATCATCCCCTGGTTTATCCGGCGGTGCTGTAGCCGCTAAAGATGCGCTGGCCACCATGCAGGTGGCAGACGGGTTTAAGATAGAAATGATCGCTTCGGAACCCATCATCACTTCGCCGGTAGATATGGAGATAGATGAGTATGGAAGAATGTATGTTGCAGAGATGCACGGCTATCCCCTTGATAAAAGCGGCAGCGGTAATATCGTGATGCTGAGCGATACCAATGGTGATGGCATCATGGATAAGCGAACGTTGTTTAAAGAAGGATTGATATTACCTACCGGTATTTTACGCTGGAAGAAAGGCTTTTTAGTAACGGATTCTCCCAATATCTATTACCTCGAAGACTCAGACAATGACGGCAAAGCAGATATTATGGATACCGTGCTCACGGGTTTTGCTTTAACCAATCCCCAGCATAATTTAAACAACCCGGTATACGGGCTTGACAACTGGGTATACGCGGCGCATGAAGGCATCGTTAAATCAAGAGACTATGGGGAAGAATTTGGAGATGAAGGAACCAATATCTATTATCCTTCAAAGCCGGATGTGGTACGCCTGCCACAAAATGCCAGCGGGAAATCGGTTCGTTTCCGGCCCGACCGGCTTACACTGGAAGAGCTGGCAAGCCGTTGCCAGTTCGGTCACACCTTTGACAAATGGGGGCATTGGTTTGGTTCTAACAATTCCAACCAGGGCTACCAGGAGATCATCGCGCAACATTACCTGGCGCGTAACCCGCAGCTCCCTCCTACAGATCCCATTCAATCCATGTCTGATCATTTAGATGCCCCGGAAGTATTCCCCACTACCATTAACCCTGACCGGCAGATATTTACAGATGTGGGTACAATGACTTCAGGGAGCGGACTTACTGCATATCTCGCCGATGATTTTCCGGCTCCTTATAACAATGCTACCTTCATTGCCGAGCCGGTAAGCAACCTGGTGCATGTGGATATATTAACAGATAGCGGTGTAAGCTACAAAGCAAGCCGCCTGTTTCCCAACAAGGAGTTCTTCACATCCACCGATGCGTGGTCGCGCCCGGTAAACATGTATGTGGGCCCCGACGGGGCTTTGTATATTTTGGATTATTACCGCAGAGTCATTGAATCTCCGGAATGGATGTCGGACGAAGCGATAGCTGCCGGTAATTTATATGATGGCATTGATAAAGGAAGAATCTACCGCATTACACCTGTTAATGGAAAGAAAGCGGACTGGATGAAAGGTTTACAGTTGGGAGATGCTTCCAGCAATGAGCTGGTAGCGCAACTATCCAATACAAACGGCTGGTGGCGCATCAATGCACAAAGGTTACTCGTAGACAGGGCAGATAAAAATGCAGTGCCGGCATTGGAGCATATGGCTTCCGGCAGCGGTACCCCTATGGGCAGGCTGCACGCGTTGTGGACATTGGAAGGGATGAATGCCCTTCAACCTTCACTGATCAAAAAGGCATTGAAAGACAGTGTTGCAGGAATAAGAGAGAACGCTGTTAAACTGGCTGAACTGCATTTAAAAGATGATCCTGCATTGGGTAGCGCTTTAACGGCTTTACAGCATGATACAGATACAAAGGTTCGTTTTCAACTGCTGCTTACATTGGGATCTGTGAGCTCAGCCCAGGCATCCGAGTCGCGTAACCACCTGCTGTTCGGCGACCTGGAAAACAAATGGTTCCAGGTTGCTGCCCTTTCAGCTTTCCCGCTGGATGCCAATGCGTTGCTTAACGGGATGCTGGCAAAATATAAAGCGGATGTGCCGGCATATGGTTCAATGGTAGAACGGCTTGCACAAATGATTGCTGCAACCTCAGATGAGCCGGCTGTTCATCACCGTATTCAAAATGCCATTGCGCCGCAATCTGCGGGTGAACGGCACTCACAGGTGGCAATGCTTAAAGGACTGGCACGGGGACTGCGCACCCGTATAAATAAGTTATCCGTCAGCGAAACCGACCAGCAGTTATTAGTTAAAACTTTTTTCGACAGCCCTTCAGACGGATTACGAAAATCGGCGTTACAATTTTTGCAGGCCTCCAAAATTACGGGAGATGCATTACGCTCATCGGCAGTTACAAGAGCCGAATCTATTGCGCAGGATACCACCGTTTCAGATTTGAAAAGAGCTGATGCTATTGACTTCCTTGCATTTGGTACCCCATCCCGGTACCAATCCATGCTCCAGGGATTACTTACTCCGCAGGAACAACCTGCTGTAAAATTAGCGGCGCTCAGGATACTGAACCTGGTTCCCTCCACTGCTGTAAGCGAATACCTGGTGGAACATTGGCCCGGGCTTACCAAAGAAATAAGAGATGCAGCCGTTCAGGTATTCATGAGTGATACGGCCAGGATGAGGATATTGATTACCGCCATGGAACAAAATAAGATCGCTGCCAATAGTGTAAGCTTCTGGACCGGCATTGCCCTGATGCAGGTGGCTGATGATAAGCTCCGCGAACGTGCCAGGAGCGTGTTTACCAAAAACGCGGAAGAAGCGAAGAAGATCAACAGGGAATACCAGGCGGCGCTTGATCTGCCCGGAGACCCTGAAAAAGGCAAGGCGGTATATATGCAAAGCTGCGCGGTGTGCCACCAGGTAAAAGGGCAAATGGGTGTTGCGTTCGGTCCCGACCTGAGTACTATTCACAACTGGAAAAAGGAGGATATCCTGGCCAACATTCTGGACCCCAACCTTTCCATTGTGGCAGGGTATGACCTTTGGGAAATTATATTAAACAATGGTGAGTCGGTGCAGGGTATCATTGCCGGGGAAACCACCTCGGCGATCACCATCAAAAACCTGGGCAACTTCGAAAAAACGATCAGCCGGCAGGATATTCAATCTTTAAAATCCCTTAGCATCTCTGCCATGCCCCCGGGACTGGAAAAAAATATCAGCAAGGAGCAAATGGCAGACCTGATTACTTTTTTGCGACAGAATTAGGAGGGAGGGAAAAGGTGGAGGGTAGAAGGTGGAAGCCATAAGTGTTGGAAACGTTATTTTGAAGGCTGCCATATCAAAAGTTTTATAGCGTCATAGACGCGAAAGTTTGGTGGCAATTATACAGTAACGTATTGACAAAGCTCCGTAGGAGCGGCATTTTTGCAGGTTTCGAACGTTTATGGGTGGACCCTCCCACCCGGCTGGACGCCGTTCGGACGGGCAGGCAGAGGGCACAGCGGAAGCAAAGTTGCAAAGGAAATTTCGCTGTGTTCGCTGCCCCATTGCGTGCGCCGCGTGAAACCGGCTTAAGTCTATTAAATAAAACCATACATAATGAAATTTTCGGAATATTACTTTATCCGCCAGGTAGTAACCCCATACAAGCTTACCCGCATGAAGTATATGATCATAATGGTCATTGCATTTTGCTTTATCACGCCTTCGGGCTTTGCCAACTCAGCGGAAAGCGTGCCGGGGTTAAATCACGCCGGTATTTTCCGCGCTGCTGTTGTTAAGGTGGATATTACACCCAATGAGCCCAAAATGCTGCTGGGCTATAATGCCCGCCAGTCCAAAGGTGTGCACGACCATATCTATCACCGCATTGTAGTGCTGGATGATGGTATCACCCGGTTTGTTCTGGTATCATCCGATATCTGCGTGATCTCTCCGTCAGAGTACGACCATGTGGCATTGCTGCTGCTGCGCAGGTTTGGTATTGCTCCCGAAAATTTCTGGTGGTCGCTTACCCACACCCATTCCGCGCCCGAAGTAGGCGTGCCCGGTTTGCCTGAAGTATTTATGGGCGAACGATACAAACACCCGGTAGATACTGCTTACACTTCTTTCGTGGAACAAAAATTAGTGGAGGGAGTTGAGCAGGCCTGCAAACAACTGGAAAAAGCAAAGCTGGGGGCGGGCTGGGGACATTCCAACGCCAATATCAACCGGCGGGGAATGGATGTGAACGGAAAGGCATCTTTAGGTATGAATCCTGACGGAGCTGTAGACAGGAAGATTGGTCTTATCAGGATAGATAAAGAAGACGGGTCGCCACTGGTGTTCATTTCCAACTATCCCATTCATGGTACGGCGCTGGGAGCGGCAAATCTGGAAATAAGCGCCGATGTGCCGGGGGTCGTATCGCAATATGTGGAGGAAAAAGCAGGAGCGCCTTTGTTGTTCATAAACGGGGCGGCAGGAAACCTTGCCCCCATATACAGCACTTATCCTACTGTATCTTCGGCACATTTGTCTGAGTTTAAGGTGTTGCTGGGCGATAAGATACTGGAAGCGGGCAGGCGTATAACAGCCACTACCGATAAAGTGCGGTTGTTTGCGGGTAAAACAACCATCGAAACCCCGAGAAAAGAAAATTTGGACTGGCCGTCGGACCTCGGAAATTATACCCGTAGCATTGGCAACGGTAAACATTTAATAAAGCTGCCGGCCAGGTTTTTAAAGATCAACGATGATATTGCCATGTGGAGTTTACCGGTGGAATTGTTCTGCGAAATATCCAACGAAATACGCGACCGGTCGCCCTACGCTTATACTTTCTATTACGGCTACACGAACGGGTGGCTGGGGTATTTGCCCGCGGCCAACGAGTTTAAGCATGGTGGTTACGAAGTGGAGATCGTTTGTCCGTACACCCCGGCTGCGGAACAGGACGTAAAGGATGCCGTTTTAAATTACCTGCAGGGAGATTTAAAGAATAAGCCATCCGCTGAGCGTACGCCAGTAAACAATCCTTCATTAGTTGAGCCGGATGAAACGGGTGTGCTTGTATTATCTGCAGAAAAAGGCAAAGCCATAGGCCCCGATATTAAGTACATGCCGGAATGGAAAGCCTTCGGCTGGTTTCAGCATAGGGATAAAGTAGAATGGGAGATCAGCCCCAAAGCCGCAAAAGCATATGCAGTGATCATAGAATGGTCTGTAGCCGACGATCATTCGGGGCAACCCTTTATACTTGAAAGCAACGCGGGTACAATAGCAGGCACTGTTGAAAAAAGCGGATCATGGGAAAGCTTTACTTCTGCCCCCATAGGAAAGTTGAAATTAAAGGCAGGCAAGCAAAAAATTACATTTAAGCCTGGTAAAAATTTTGATCCGAAAAAGGCCTTGCTGGACCTGCGGAAAATAGTTTTAGTGCCGGTTGATTAAGTGATGTGCTCCTTCCCGGTATCCGCTACCGCCATATAAGCATTTCACTGCAGGCAACCGCCCTGGACCCGGAGCCTGGGTGAGTTAGCCAGATGGCTCCTCCATGCTTATCATCCAGGTCGTATAATTTTCCATCGGCAGGAATAACAATAATATAACCAAACTTGCCGCCGGTGGTAACTACCCACGAGCCATCAGGGAACTCCTCACTCCAGGGAGTACCGCTTCTGGTAGCACCCGTAAAAGCAATGTATTTTCCATCGGGAGAAAATACCGGCCTGTTTTCTCCGTCATAATCAATAGCATCAAATGTTTGTGATGTGGTAATTTGCTGTAGTTGACTTCCGTCTATATTACACATCCAAAGGTGTTTATTCCTTCGGAAAGCAATTTTAGTTCCCTGCGGGTTAACTGTTACAAAAGAGCTTCCCTGGTCAAGGGCAAGTACTTTTGGCGCAGTTGAAAAACCATCGGCAGCCCCGCTTTTATATAAGTTGTTCCCTATCCGGAAATAAAGCGTATTGTCGGCCGTCCATACCGGTATTCCATAATTCAGAAAGCTTACACCGTTAACTACCCAGGAGCTTATTAAAGTTCCGTCCGTACCAAGAATGCTGACAGGTAAGTCTGAAAAAAACTGGGCATCTACAGCAACATATTTTTCGTTGGGAGAAAGATGGGCATACGTGGTTGCAATTTCGCCCCATTCAAATGTAAAATCCTTTATATTGTTCCCGTCCTGGATGTTTTGGTAAGTCAAATGATCACTTTTATCACGAAGCACAAGCCGGCGCTCGTCAAAATTGAATGTTCCTTCCACATCCATTGTCAGCAATAATTTTTTGTTGTCCCATGATATATCAAACGCATCAAATCTTGATGAACCCACTCCCATTTTCATCATCTCTTCCACGAACTTCCCCGAGTTGAATTCATAATATCCCGCGCTGCCTGCAAAATACCAGTAAATAGTACCGGGAAGATTTTTTACAGCGCCTTCTCTCACTGTATTATCATCTGTACTTTTTTTACATGAAACCGCGGTTATCACACACAGGCATAACAAAATTTTAATGGTACGTATTACCGGCATATACTGATTGGTTTAACAGGGCAAACATAGAGCAAACATACAGCCCCGGCAATCGCAGGAGTTCAGTATAATTATATACCGGTTTTCAGGTATCTTTTGTAGTGATGACGGATCAGAGGATTATTTTTATAAGTCCGAAAAAATCAAGCATTAGTATGCCGCAAAAGCCAAGTATAAAAAGAACGAGCGTACATTCAACTACCTTTTTATAGGTCTGGCGGAGTGTTGACTTTAAAAGCAGGTTGGCGGTTACCTGCATTAACAGCCCCAGTAAAAAAACCGATATTCCCAGGAATAAAAAATCGGCCAATGTAAATACCGCTATACCAATGCCCGAAAACATTAATAAAGCACCTGATAGTTTAAGCGGAGAATTGATAAAATGAACCATAGGATTAAACGGAATACAGGTTATATGAACAATGTTCACATACTAAAATATTAAACCTGCTTCACACATCCATGTTCATAAACAATTCATTTACAGAATATTATCTTTTATCAATGAAAACAGGGGCCGGGAAGTGTTTATTTAGCAAATTCGCCTGTCCACTCTCCTTCTTTATTAAACATGTTCAAACCGCTGTCAGAATCAGAACAGGCGAACATTCCTGTCCATTCATCCTGCAGGTTATAACAGAGGTAAGTCTGGTTTTCAGTAAGCACCATATAGCCATTCCATTTGCCTTTGGTATCAAAACAGATCATTACCTGCTGGTCTGCCCGCACAAAATAGCCGAGATGATTACCCGACTTATCAAAAGCATAGTATCCCAGCCAGTTACTACCCATTAAAGGGTTAAGGCTTAATGAACGTAATGGATTGATTACCTGGTTAAAATGAGGGTTTATCTTAGTATTAAGTTTAGGATTAACGAGCGCGTTGCTCGCAGGATTGATAGCTGCGTTTGAATATGGATTGAGGTTCCAGTTAAAAAGCGGGTTTATCTTAAGGTTTTTTTCGGGACTTATCCTTTCGTTATCACCAGGAAACAAAGCCTTGTTAACCTGGGGGTTTCTGTGAGAAGGAACCTGGCTGAAAGAAGGTAAGCAATAAATAAAAGCAAAAAGTACGGGTAGAATCAGCTTCATAAACACCAATTTAATTTGACCATCACAAACTCAATTAGGATATTGAATTAACCCGAAAGGTTGCACAGGCAGCAGGTACAACCTTACAATTATATTTTTTTAATACCGCAAAGGCTAAAGGCTGCTGAGAATATTATTCATAGTACGAACCGCATCCGCCGATTTATTAAACAGCGCTTTCTCTTCATCATTCAAATTAAAGTCTACGATTTTTTCCCATCCGTTTTTCCCTACAATTACAGGTACACCCAGGCAAATGTCTTTTTGCCCGTATTCCCCCTCCAGCAATACACAGCAGGGTAACAGTCTTTTCTCGTTGCGTACAATGGCTTTAACAAGGTCGGCTCCCGAAGCTCCCGGAGCATACCATGCAGAGGTACCGATCAGCCCGGTAAGCGTAGCGCCTCCTACCATTGTATCTGCCGCTACTTTTTTCAATACTTCTGCAGAAACATAAGAGCTGACAGGCGTTCCCTGGTAAGTTGCCAGCCTGGTCAGTGGTATCATAGTTGTATCGCCATGCCCGCCTATAACAACCCCATGCAATTCGTTGGGAGACGCGGGAATAGCCTGGCTGAGATAATATTTAAACCGCGAGCTGTCCAGTATTCCTCCCATACCAATCACCCTGTTTTTGGGCAACCCGCTTGAAGTGAGCGCCAGGTATGTCATGGTATCCATCGGGTTGCTGATAATGATAATAACAGCGTTGGGAGAATGCTGAAGAATATTTTGTGTAACCCCTTTCACAATACCGGCATTGATCCCGATAAGTTCCTCACGGGTCATGCCCGGCTTACGGGGGATGCCTGAAGTAATTAATACTACATCACTGCCGGCAGTTTTGCTGTAATCGTTTGTAATACCGGTTATTTTTGTTTCAAAGCCAAGCAATGCCGCGGTCTGCATCATATCCATGGCTTTACCTTCTGCCAGCCCCTGCTTAATATCAAGTAAAACAAGCTCTTCACAAAGAGAGGCTCTGGCAATATTATCTGCACAGGTAGCGCCTACAGCTCCCGCGCCTACAACAGTTACTTTCATCAGTCAATCGTATTTGGGTTCTTAATGTATGATCAGCAAAGTAAAGGGTATTTGATTGAATAGCAAACTTCCATTTGCAAAATCAAATACCGTTGTTTGTTCACTTACATCTTCACCACTTTTTCAAATTCTTCCCATGTAGGATTTCCTTCAAACGATTTAAGGAATTGTTGCTTTTTATCATACACGGCAATGAAAGGCAGGTAATGGATCTTGTAAAAGCTGGGGAAGAAATACTTCGGATCGCGCCCTACAACTATGTTTTTATACTGGTCTAAGCCAAATTCCGTGGAAAAGCTCCGGATCTTTTCGAAAGGCATGGTAGTGATCATCACTATCTGCGATTTTTTAAACAGCTCCATGTTCTTTTTTATGCGCTCCGTTTCATGTTTGCAGTGATCGCAATCGGGACTGAAAAGTATGATAATAGTCTTTTTACCCTTTGGCAACTGGTCTTTGGTATACGAGGTGCTGCTGTCGGACAATACAATAGAAAACTGGGGAAGCGGGTATTGAGCATAAGCCGGAAGCGTTTTGGTAGTATCGTTCTGGGAAAAAACGGGTAACATGTAGCCGGCTGCCAGGAAGAATATCAGGAAATGCCTCATATAATTTTATTTTTAGCTAAAGTAAGATGGAAAATGTAAAGCACAAGTTAAGGGGTAAGTTGTTAAAAAACAGTAAGTTTAAGCACATGTTTTAACACATTCAAACAACAATATGTAGATTTGTAAATACGTTAACCAGGCTATTAAGTGTTTATAGCAATGATGAAATTATTTCTTTTACTGATAGCAGTGTTCGCAGGCGGCGCCGTGCAGGCGCAGCAGGCGGTAAAACCTGCGGTTGCCGGCAGGGATGTGCTTATTTTAAAAGAAACGAAATACGATTTTGGAAAAATACCCCAGGGTAAGCCGGTTACCCATATATTTGAAATTTCCAACACCGGTAAAGAGCCCCTGGCGGTTGAAAATGTGCAGGCTTCCTGCGGTTGTACCACTCCCGAATGGAATCGCGATCCCATAGCGCCGGGCGGCACCAAAAAAATTACGGTAGGATACAATGCTGCCGCATTCGGCCCCTTTGAAAAAGCCATTACCGTTTTTTATAACGGGGGGCAAACCAAACAATTCTTTATAAAAGGAGAAGTATGGCAAACACCTGCCGATCCTGCTCCAGCCAACGCGAGTATTCAATTATTAAAAAACATAAACCGTTAAATATGAAAAGACTGCTATTCACATTAGCTGCAGTAACCATCGCAACATTCGCTATTGCACAAAAAACAGAAGGCCCGCTAAAAGCCGAAGACCTGGTTAGCTTTAAGGAAAAGAAACATGACTTTGGAAAAATAAAACAAGGAACCCCTGTAAACTACGAGTTTGCATTCCAGAATGTAAGCGATAAGCCGGTTGTAATAGAAAACTCCTGGGCATCGTGCGGTTGTACTACCCCTACCTGGCCCCAGCAACCGGTTGCCAAAGGCAAAAACAATGCAATTAAAGCCGGGTTTAATGCCGCCGCTGCCGGACCTTTTGACAAAACCGTATACGTGAAAGTACAGGGCATTGACGCTCCGCTTGAACTGAAAATAAGCGGCGAAGTGCTGAACGCAGAAGCGTATGCCAAATACGAAGCAGAAAAGAAAGGAAATAAAGGAGGAAAATAATACTCCTTATATCTTAAAAATAAATAAACATCCCGCTACTTTACCAGGTAACGGGATTTTTTTTACGTAAAAAGGTTTATCTTACGATAAATCCTGATCAATGCGAATTGCTAACCTCGCTGTCATGATGCTTGTATGGATACAGGTAGCTGCAGCACAGCAAATACGAACACCCGTTTCCGCTCCTTATCTTTCATCCGGCGCTTACAGCCACCGGTTCCCGGATGTTCTTAACAGCACTTCCCACATAGCTTCGCTTGCAGCTCTTAACAACTTTAGCGCCGGTATACTCAGCGAAAGGCGGTTCATGCTAAAGGAAACGGCCATGCACACAGCCGTAATAGGTATACCAACCGCATCGGGAAACTTTGTATGTAAAGCGCATTATTTTGGCTACAACGCCTATAATGAATCTGAGATCAGCCTTGGTTATGCCCGGAAGCTGAACGACAGGGTGGATATTGGAGCAGCATTCAACTATTACAACATCAGGATAAGCAATTATGGAAGCGCAGGCTCCGTGAATTTTGAAATAGGTTCTATTTTCCATATTACGCAGCAGTTGCATGCCGGTGTGCAGGTATACAATCCCCTGCAAAGCAGGCTGGGAAAAAATACAGGAGAAAAGCTCGCTGCTGTTTACAAAGCTGGTTTGGGTTATGAAATATCAGAAAGCCTGCTTTTTACGCTGGAAGTGATCAAACAAAGCAATACCGCCACCGGCGTTCACCTGGGACTTCAATATAAACCCATTAAACAGCTTTTTGCCAGAACAGGCTATATAACAGGTAATAATATACTATACGCGGGCGCCGGCTATCAATACAAACAAATGCGCCTTGATATGACCGCCGGTTTCCATCAGCGGCTCGGCTTTTCCCCGGGCATTTTGCTTTTATACGAGTATGGAAAAAAGAAACCGGAATGAAATTTCCCGCTGTCATATTATCGCTATGCTTAGCCATCCGCCTACAGGGGCAGGAGCTTCCTTCGTCTGCCATGGAACAACAACTGGAAGACTATACTGAAAGCCTGGAGGATGCCGACAATACAGACGATGGCTGGCTGCAACAGGTGGAATATTACAAAAGCAATCCATTGAACGTAAACGATGCAGATGAAGATGATCTTAAAAACCTGCAACTGCTAACAGCGCTGCAAATTGACAATTTTTTGAATTACCGTCGCCTGCTTGGCAAGCTCATCAGCATATATGAGCTGCAGGCCGTGCCGGGATGGGATGTGGAAACGATCAGGAAACTACGCCTATACGTAACAGTTACCAATACGGTATTACCTGCTCAATGGTTAAAAAACAGCCTGAAGCAGGGAAAGTATTCTTTTATAGCCCGCTACGGGAGCAATATCGAAAAAGCCAGAGGCTATAATGCTCCCGACAGCGGTAATAGTTTTTATGCCGGTGGCAATTCACGGGTAATGATGCGGTTAAAATATCAATACAAAAACCAATTGCAATATGGCTTTACGGCAGCCAAAGACGCCGGTGAGCCTTTCTTTACCAAAAACAACCGTACCGGGTTCGACTTTTACTCCTTTCACCTGTTCAGTAAGCATAAGGGGTTAATAAAAACAGTGGCAGCGGGCGATTATACAATTAACCTCGGGCAGGGGTTGATATGCTGGCAGGGATTGGCCTTTGGCAAAGGAGCCGGCATGACAAATATAAAACGGCAGGCGGCAATATTGCGCCCGTATAATTCGGCGGGGGCATTTTATTTTAATCGTGGGGCTGCCATTACCCTGCAAAAAAACAATTGGGAAAGTACGTTTTTTGTTTCTGCACGCAGGCTGGATGCCAACCTGGAAAAAGATACCGCCCTTAATGAAATAGCTACTTCCATTCATCTATCCGGCTATCACCGCACTCCATCTGAGCTGGAAGATAAGGAAACGCTACACTTGGTTTCGTACGGAAGCAATATCAATTACCGGACACCAAAATGGAGAATAGGCTTTAACATGCTGCAGCTTCATTTCAACAAATACATTCAAAAAAATCCTGTTCCTTATAACCTGTATGCTATGCAGGGCAGGCATTGGAGTAATTACAGCGTAGATTATCATTACACTTACAAAAACATACACCTGTTTGGCGAAACCGCTATCGGCAAAAATGCGGCTGCCGGAGCCATACATGGATTGCTTGCCGGCTTACATACAAAAATGGATCTTGTATTGCTGCACCGGTACCTATCAAAATCGTACCAGGCCTTTTACGGGAACGCATTTACCGTAAATACAAATCCCACCAACGAACAGGGACTGTACGCGGGCTTTTCGCTAAGACCGGCCTATTTCTTAAAGCTGGATGGATATATTGATCTTTTCAGCTTTCCCTGGCTTAAATACAGGGTAGACGCTCCTTCAACCGGTAAAGAATATTTTATGCAGCTTACCTATAAGCCCGGCAAGCTAACGGAAGTATATACCCGCTACCGCGATCAGTACAAGCCCCTGAACTACCTTAGCGAAGCCAACGCCTTGAATGAAACGGGCACTTTTAATAACCGGTCGTGGCGAACCCAGGTCAACCACCAGTTGAGCTCCGCGTTCAGCATCAGGCAACGGTTTGAGCTGTTATGGTATACACGCGAAAAAGCCGGGGATGAAAATGGGTTCCTGCTGTTTTTTGATTTGTTGTATAAGCCATTGCAAAACAGGCTCAGCGCCGGCTTCCGGTTACAGTACTTTGAAAGCGATAGTTATAATTCAAGATTGTATGCCTATGAGAATGATGTGCTTTACTACTATGCCGTTCCGGTATTTTACGATAAAGGCGCCCGCTATTATATCAACGCAAATTATAAGCTGAACAAACAGTTTTCCCTATGGCTAAAATGGGGACAAACTATTTACAACAACCGTACGTCCATAGGCAGCGGGCTGGACGAAATACAAGGCAACCGAAAATCTGAAATACGCATGTTGCTTTCCGCAACCTTTTAAGCAAGCCTTATAAATTTAGTTTTTCCCGCATGGTTAAGTTGCTACATTTGCACAAAACAATATATTTATGGCAGAGCAGCAGCCCAATCAGTTAAACATAGAAATTTCGGAAGAAATTGCGGAAGGTATATATGCAAATCTCGCCATCATTACACATAGTCATGCAGAGTTTGTAGTGGATTTTGTGAATGTAATGCCGGGAACTCCTAAAAGTAAAGTAAAATCCCGCCTTATTCTTACACCCCAACATGCTAAACGTTTTATGAAAGCCCTGATAGATAATGTAAAACGTTTTGAAGCGGCCAATGGTACTATACAGGATATTGAAGAAGTACAGATACCCATGAACTTTGGCGGGCCAACCGCCCAGGCCTAAAGCCGGCTGCCCATGGGTCAGGCATACAGAGCCAACTCACTGCCCGGTATAATAAGGCTGCTTTATCCATCATAGCGCTCCTATACATTATCTTCGCGCCGTATGATCAAATCTCCGGAACAAATGCTGGCAAAAGGTTCTGCATTTCAAGGCCGAACCCGGTTGAAATTCCTCGTTATACGATTTTCTTCTATCGGTGATATTGTACTTACCACCCCGGCTATCCGTTGCCTGAAACAACAAATGCCCGGAGCCGAAGTTCATTTTCTTACTAAAAAAAAGTTCAAAGCGGTAACAATCGGCAATCCATATATAGATAAGTTCCATTATTATGATAATGATTATAAGCAAACCATCAGCGATATCTGCAACGAACAGTTTGATTACATTATAGACCTCCATAAAAATCTTCGTACGCTGCGGTTATGGCTCGAAACCGATATGCGTACAAAATGGCTGAACTACCGGAAGCTGAGCATACAAAAATTCCTGCTCACCAAATTCCATATCAATACTATGCCGGGCATACATATTTCACAACGTTGCCTGAATGCACTGAAGCCGCTTGGCATTAAAGACGATGGCAGGGGATTGGACTATTTTGTGCCCAACGGCGAGGAAATAAAAACAGAGGATCTCCCCCTCTCCCATCAAATGGGTTTTATAGCGATCGTGATCGGCGCCTCTTATTACACCAAAAAATTACCTGTTCCAAAGTTGCAGGAACTTTGCAAAAAAATAGACCATCCCATTGTACTGGTAGGTGGAAAGGAAGATTTTGAAGAAGGAAAAGCCGTGAATGATATTGATCCTGTAAAAATTTACAATGCATGCGGTAAATTCAGCCTGAACGAATCGGCGGATATTATCCGGAGGGCAAAACTGGTCATATCGCACGATACCGGCTTCCAGTACATAGCCTGCGCTTTCAATAAACCCGTAATGGCTGTTTGGGGCGGCACTTCGCCCAAACTGGATGTGGAACCCTATTATGGCAGTAATTTCCCCCCAAAACACCGCAATTTTATTGTACCTGGTTTGCCATGCCAGCCCTGTTCAAACTTCGGAACCCGAACCTGTCCTAAAAAACATTTTAAATGTATGCGGCTGCAGGATATGGAGGCATTGGCTGCAACAACCATGCAACAGCTCTGACTTTTTTTAAAGCCTTAAAAAGGGTTAATTACTTATTATTTCCCGAATTTCTTTTTCAATGCGCTTAAAGCATCGGTTAATGAAGCGGAAGAAAGGTCCGGCTCCTTTTTTTCGAAGCGTTTGTTATTTCCCTGGAAACCCCTGCGTTCACTACGGGCAGGCGGTTCCTGCGTTTGTTTGATGGACAAGGCGATCCTCTTACGGGCATGATCTACTTCCAGCACTTTCACCATAACCTTGTCATTCAGCTTCAACGCTTCGTTCGGGTCTTCAATATACTTATGCGCTATTTCCGATACATGCACCAGCCCGTCCTGCTTAACACCGATGTCAACAAAAGCGCCGAACCTGGTGATATTGGTTACAATACCAGGCACCACCATCCCCACCTGCACATCATCCATGCTGTAAATACCGGCAAATTCAAATTGCTGCACTTCACTGCGTGGATCCAGTCCCGGTTTTTGGAGCTCTTTTAAAATATCCTGTATCGTATGCTCTCCAAATTGTTCACTTATATATTTTTTAGGGTTGATATTTTTAATAACGGGTTCGTTGCCGATCAGCGCTTTTACCTCCACCAGGTTATCTGCTGCCATCTGCTGTACCAGGTTATACGCCTCCGGATGCACTGCGCTGCTATCCAGCGGGTTTTCGCCCGACTGTATACGCAAAAAGCCCGCGCATTGCTCGTATGCTTTACCTCCCAGCCGGGGTACTTTCAGCAATTGGCCGCGATTGGAAAAACCCCCGATCTCGCTCCGGTATTTGATGATGTTATCGGCTAATGTATTTCCTATACCGCTCACATACGACAGTAAATGTTTACTGGCAGTGTTGAGGTTCACACCTACCTGGTTCACACAGCTTACCACTGTCTGGTCCAGCCGCTCTTTCAGCCTGAACTGGTTTACATCGTGCTGGTATTGTCCCACGCCAATGCTTTTGGGATCAATCTTTACCAGCTCCGCCAGCGGATCCATCAAACGCCTGCCTATGCTAACGGCGCCGCGTACTGTAATATCCTGGTCGGGAAATTCTTCCCTGGCTGTTTCCGAAGCGGAGTATACAGACGCCCCGTCTTCATTCACTAAAAATACCGGCAGCCCGAGATCCAGCTTCTTAATAAACTGCTCCGTTTCGCGCCCTGCCGTTCCATCGCCTATGGCAATGGCCTGTATATTGTATGTTTTCACCAGGTGCCGTATTGTATACTCCGATGCGGCCAGCTTGCCCGGCTCATGCACATATATAAGATCATTCGTTTTAAATTCTCCTTTTTCATCCAGGCACACCACTTTACATCCTGTACGATAACCGGGATCTATTGCCAGCACTCTTTTACTGCCTAACGGAGAGCTAAGTAATAATTGCTTAAGATTTTCTGCAAATACGTTGATCGCTTCTTCATCGGCCTTCTGTTTCAGCATGGTCCTGAATTCTGTTTCAAGCGCGGGTTGTAATAAACGCCGGTAGGCATCTTTTGCCGCTTTGCGCACGTGCGTGCTGCTTTCACTGATGCCTTTTGCATACAGGCTTTCGAGCTGCTCAATTGCCTGTTCTTCCTCAGGAGCAATTGAAATGCGCAACACGCCTTCCACAAATCCTCTTAATACCGCCAGCGCCCGGTGCGACGGAACTTTTATGACCGGTTCGCTATAGTCGAAATAATCTTTAAACTTTATACCTTCTGCTTCTTTATCCCCTACTACTTTACTTTGAAGCGTAGCCCTGTCTTCAAACAGCTTGCGCATTTTGGCGCGTGTCTGCGCATCTTCATTGATCTGTTCGGCAATGATATCCCTGGCTCCCTGCAACGCTTCTTCCGCTGTTTTCACTTTTTCATTCAGGTAAGCAGCGGCTTCAGCAGCAATGTCTGTTTCTTTTTGTTCCAGCATCAATACTGCCAGCGGCTCCAGCCCGTTTTCTTTGGCGGTTTGCGCTTTTGTTTTGCGTTTAGGCTTATACGGCAGATAAATATCTTCCAGCTCCGCCAGCGTGGTCGCCTTGTTCAGCTTTTCCTGCAGGGCTTCCGTCATCTTTTCCTGCTCGGTAATAGATTTTTCAATCGCGGCTTTTCTTTCGGTAAAAGCTTTTAATGCTTTGGCTTCGTCTTCTATCTCCTGAACTACTACTTCATCAAGCGCGCCTGTTTTATCTTTCCGGTAACGTGCTATAAAAGGAATAGTAGCACCTTCGGCCAGCAAGCCTAATACTGCTTCAGCCTGCTGCAGGCGTATATTTAACCGGGTTGCTATTATGGATGCAAATTCTATCATAGGGATGCGAAACTACTGGCTGGTTTTCAAAACAAAAACTTGGAAAAATGATGGCGATTAATTAAAGGTGATCCTGCATTGTGGATAAGTTTCTGCATAGCGATAAATCATATCGCGGATGAAATCGTTATCGTGGTACGGAGTAAGTATTTTTTTGATCTTCTTCAAATCAATTTTCACCTCCCCGGGGATATAACCCATACCAAAAAATCTTCCTTTTTCTATCAGCAGGCAGCTTTGCTGCCCGGGTTCAACGCCGTTACCTACCACGGCAAACGTTGGCAGCTCTTCATACAATGTAGTAAGCGCCTGTTCTACTTTTTTGTTGTATACCTCCGGGGTATCGTTCACTTCAGCTATCTCTCCCATCTCCCTGGTTTTATCAATAAAGCAAAGCCGCGGCGATAACTGGTGCCGCTCTATCATGTTCCATAACAGCCTGTAACCATCCCATACCAAACCAAAGGTATGAACAGGACGCAGGTGCTTTCGTTTCCGTTCTATAGCCAACCTCGCATATCCTTTCTGATCTTCAAAAACATACAATCCATATTGAAAGCTGATCTGCTTACGGCTGGTATTGTATTTAGGCCACCAGCGTTTGATCTCTGTTTCTTCCAGTATAGCGGCCATCAGCTCTGTTCCGCAAACCTGGTAGCTGATGTGGCATACATTGCGGATGAATTCCTGCTTTTGCCGCCCTGCGCCGTTGTGTGTAAAATGGCTGCTTACCCGGCTGCGCAGGTTTTTTGCTTTCCCTACATAAATTACTTTTCCCTTCTGATCGCGGAAATAATATACCCCGGGCTTACGGGGCAACTGTTCTATCTGCTCCTTTGGCAAATGAAGAGGAAGATATTGCTCCTTCGAGGATTTTTTGAGAAACTGGATGATATGCGGTTCCGCGTTATTTTTCAGGAGGAGTTCAAACAGCCTTACCGTTGCCCAGGCGTCCCCCCCGGCACGGTGGCGGTTTTCTATTTGAATATGCAGCGACCGGCAGATATTTCCCAGGCTGTACGATGGCAGCCCCGTAAATACTTTTCGTGTAAGCCTTACCGTACAAAGCTTTTTCACGTCCAGGCTATAGCCGCATTCCTGTAGCTGGTGTTTCAGGAAGGAATAGTCAAAATTTACATTATGCGCAATAAATATCTTGTCTTTCAGTATTTCGTATATCTCCGCTGCCACTTCTTCAAAAACCGGGGCGCCGGCTACCATTTCGTTGGTAATGCCCGTCATGGTTTGTATGAAATAGGGAATTTCCTGCCGTGGATTGATCAGCGTTTCATACTGATCAATTACCCGTGTACCATCGTGTATAAAAATGGCCACTTCGGTTATACCGTTGGCAGAAGCGTGACTGCCTGTAGTTTCAATATCTACTATAGCATATACCAAATTCCGGGTTTTTAATTGATTATCTAAAGATAAATTCCTTTGGGGATTTCCAGAATACTCTTTATAATAAAATGATTATCAATTCATAATGGGCTATTATATTTTAAATATCCACAGCCAACACACAGTGCACAATAAATGCTGGAAATGTAAAACTAATTACTTAGCTTTGAATATATCTATTTAATAAAACCGCTACAGGTACATCAAATCTTTGCTGTATCTGCTTCTCTTAGAGATCACCATCAACGTATTTCCTATCCTTTTTTGAAAACGTACCACAATCCGGTCCTGATTTTTACATTTTAAAACATCCGTTATGAAGCTTTTTAATTCATTACATGTAGGCGAAAGTGCAAAAATCGCTATGATCGTTATTCTCGTTTACGCTACGATTGCGGTTGTCACTTACCTCTCCTGGTAAAAATTATTTCCTTGTTAGGATAAAACACTTTTCCGGGTGAACCGGGGAAGTGTTTTTTTTGTGTGAGATTGAAATCTCCCGTAAGAATATTGCAGCGGGCCGCCGGTTCCGGAGCGAGGGATTGCAAAGAGCCGTAGACCCGGTGGGATATGGTTCCAATGGTTTCGATCCGTTGAGCGCTCAAATTTTAAATCTCAAATCTCAAATTTCAAATCCCTCCTTACCTTTGCGGACTTTACAAAAGCTATGGAACTCAGCAAAAATTATATACCCGCCGCAGTTGAAGACAAATGGAATGCGCACTGGAAAGAGAAAAAATATTTTAAAAGTGTTCCTGATAGCAGGAAACCTTTTACAGTTGTAATTCCCCCGCCCAATGTAACAGGTGTATTGCACATGGGGCATACGCTTAATGAAACCGTACAGGATATACTGGTACGGCGCGCCCGTATGAACGGATACAATGCCTGCTGGGTTCCGGGCAGCGACCATGCTTCTATTGCTACCGAAGCAAAAGTGGTGTCCATGCTGAAAGAAAAAGGCATTGACAAAAATTCGCTTACCCGTCCCGAGTTTTTGAAGTATGCTTACGAATGGAAAGAAAAATACGGGGGCATCATCTATCACCAGATCGAAAAGCTTGGATGCAGTGTAGACTGGGACCGGGTGACATTCACCATGGATCCGGCTTATTACGAAGCGGTGATGAAAGTGTTTACAGACCTGTATGAAAAAGGCCTGATTTACCGTGGAGCAAGAATGATCAACTGGGATCCTTCGGCACAAACAGCATTGAGCGATGAAGAGGTTGAGTACAAAGACCTTCAGGGGAAACTATATTATATCCGTTACAGGATCACTGATGCGGCAGGCAATGAATGGGTGGATCCTGCTACCGGCAACAAAGGCATTATCATTGCCACGCAGCGCCCCGAAACGATCATGGGCGATACTGCCATTTGTGTGAACCCTAACGATGAACGATATGCGCATTTAAAAGGCGCTTATGCATATATCCCGCTCATCAACCGGAAAATACCGATCATTTTTGATGAGTATGTAGATACATCGTTTGGAACCGGCGCACTAAAAGTAACGCCCGCGCACGATATCAACGACTATAACCTTGGATTGAAACACAACCTGGAAGTGGTAGACACTTTGAACGCCGATGGCACTTTAAGTGAAGCCGCGCAGATATATGTGGGAGTTGACCGCTTTGCAGCACGCAAAAAAATAATAGAGGAATTAGCAGAAAAAGGGTTTATTGTAAAAGAAGAAACCTACCATACAAGGCTTGGGTACAGCCAGCGCACAGGCGTAGTAGTAGAGCCGCGCATCTCAACCCAATGGTTCCTTAAAATGAAAGACCTGGCCGAGCCTGCATTAAAAGCCGTTACGGAGGGTGAAATCAATATCCATCCCGGCGATAAGTTCCTGGCAACTTACAAATACTGGCTCGAAAATGTAAAGGACTGGTGCATCAGCCGCCAGTTATGGTGGGGGCAGCAGATACCGGCATGGTATGATGACAAGGGTAATTGCATCGTAGCGCTCAATAAAGAAGAAGCTTTGAAGAAATGGGCTGCCCTGCCGGGTAACGAAACAAGTAATATTGAGGCAGCTTCATTGAAGCAGGACGAAGACGTGCTGGATACCTGGTTCTCGTCGTGGTTGTGGCCCATGGAAGTATTTAAAGGCATTTCCAACCCGGGGAACGATGATATAAAGTATTATTATCCCACTTCTGTTCTGGTAACAGGACAGGATATTATTTTCTTTTGGGTAGCGCGTATGATCATGGCGGGACTGGAATACAACAAGGAAAAACCGTTGGAAAAAGCCGTGCCGTTTAAAGATGTATATTTTACCGGCATGGTGCGCGACAAGCTGGGCCGCAAAATGAGCAAGCAGTTGGGCAACTCGCCCGACCTGCTGCAACTGATTGATGAATATGGCGCTGATGCGGTTCGCTTCGGTATCATGATCTCCTCTCCTGCCGGCAACGACCTGTTGTTTGATACTGCTTCGCTGGAGCAGGGTAAATTCTTCAACAATAAAATATGGAACGCCCTGAAGCTGGTGAAAATGTGGGAGCAAAAGAAAGATAGCGCTCTTACAGAAAAAGACGACTTTGCTACCCAATGGTTTGAAAACAGGCTGAACGAGGTAAGCGCCGAGGTAGAAAAACTCTTTGCCGAGTTCAGGCTAAGCGAAGCATTAAAAACAATTTATTCGCTTATATGGGATGATTTCTGCAGTTGGTACCTGGAATGGGTGAAACCCGATTTTGAGCAGCCCTTACCAGAAACGGTGTACAACAGAACTGTTTCTTTTTTTACGGAGTTGTTACAACTGCTGCATCCGTTCATGCCGTTCATAACGGAAGAGGTTTATCACCTGCTGGCTGAACAAAGCACAGACATCTGTGTAAAACAGTTTCCCTCCGGCAATAGTGTGCATAAGGAAATGATAGAAGAAGGCATCCTCCTGAAAAATGTGATCTCCGCCCTGCGCGATGCGCGGGTTAAAAACCAGTTGAAGCCCAAAGACACAATAGCGCTTTATCTTCAAACCAATACACCGCAGGTATATCAAAAAATCATACCTATCCTGCAAAAACAGGTAAATGCATCGGGTATTCAATTCACCAACGAACCGGTTGCGGGTTGCATCAACGTGGTAGCGGGCAAAGACAGGTTTTATATTGAATCGAACAAGCCTGCGGATACCTCATCGCAAAAAGAAACGCTGCAGAAAGATCTTGAATACCAGAAAGGATTTCTTGCATCGGTAGAAAAAAAGCTGGGCAACGAACGCTTTGTGCAAAACGCGAAAGCTGAAGTGGTTGAGCTGGAAAGAAAAAAGAAAGCCGATGCCGAAGCTAAAATAAAAGCCATAGAAGAAAGCCTGGCAGGGTTATAGTTTGAAGTTTGGAGTTTTTTGTTTGGCTGCAACAATAAACATTAAACAACAAACAACGCTTGAAATTTGAGATTTGGAGCTATATTTATCGGAAAAACGATACAATGCAAACGAACGATGCTGCCTCGCCCGAAACTACAAAAGGGGGAAAGAGCCTTTTTGGCATTTCTCTCATTGCAGCCCTTGCTGGATTCATTTTTGGTTTTGATACGGTGGTTATTTCCGGTGCCAACCTGCCTATCAAAGAGCTTTGGCATACTTCTCCACTATTTCACGGTTTCTTTATCATGTCAATGGCCCTATGGGGTACCGTTGTGGGATCCATATTCGGCGGTATTCCTACCGAGATCTACGGACGCAAAAAAGTGTTGTTCTGGATAGGAATGTTATTCACCGTTTCCTCTTTCGGATCAGCGCTTGCCATGGATCCCTATACATTTTCCTTTTTCCGTTTTTTGGGTGGTATAGGCATAGGCATATCTTCGGTTGCCGCTCCTACCTATATATCAGAAATTTCAACGCCGGCAACAAGAGGGCGGCTGGGAGCAATGTACCAGTTCAACATTGTATTTGGGATATTGATCGCTTTTCTTTCCAATTATTTCCTGCAGGGTTTTGACGGCAGTAACGACTGGCGCTGGATGCTGGGTATAATGGCTGTACCATCTATTATTTATACGGTGCTGGTCGTTGGAATTCCGGAGAGCCCCCGCTGGCTGATCTCACGTAAAAATGACCTTCAGTCTGCCGCCGGTGTTTTAATAAAGCTGGGTGTATCCGATCCGCAGGAAACCATCAGCTCCATTCAGCAAAGTGCAGAACAGGAAAGAAGGAATGGCCAAAAAACGATTTTTTACAGCAAAAAATACAGTAAAGTAATATGGCTGGCATTTTTCATTGCATTTTTTAACCAATGGTCGGGAATCAACTTTGTATTGTACTATGCGCCTGAAATACTGGAAAGGGCTGGTCTTGGCGCCAAAGATTCTTTATTCAATTCAGTCGCCATTGGAGGAAGCAATCTTGTTTTTACCTTCATAGGGTTGTATTTTATTGACAGGATTGGCAGAAAGAAACTGCTCTTCATAGGCTCTTTTGGATATATTATAAGTCTTTGCATGGTTGCCTGGGCGTTTTACGCGGGCACCAGTCCCGGCTTCCTGCTAATTTCTTTGTTGTTGTTCATTGGCGCACATGCCATGAGCCAGGGCGCGGTAATATGGGTATTTATTTCCGAGATATTCCCCAACAATGTAAGGGCATTGGGACAATCATTCGGCGCCAGCATACACTGGGTGTTTGCCGCGATCATAACATTAATTACACCTACCTTCCTGGATGCGGAAAAAGGAATTTTCAGGGATAACCCATGGCCTATATTTGCCTTCTTCGCTTTCATGATGTTTTTACAACTGGTATGGGTGATCACCAAAATGCCCGAAACAAAGGGTGTATCGCTGGAAGAGCTGGAAAAGGAACTGGTAAAATAATATATCCCTACGGGTTTAAACATACAGGGGCAATAACAGAAGAAAGCATATTTTATGAAAAAGATATTCGCATTGATCTTATTGGCGGGTTTATTTTCCACCGTTGCTATAGCTCAAAGCAAAACCGAAAAAGAACTGGCGGGAACCATTGAAAAATTCCGGCTGGCATTGATTGATCCCGATTCCGTTACGCTTTCTTCAATGGTATCCGGTGAGCTTACGTATGCGCATTCCACCGGCCTGGTAGAAAACAAAGCGGCTTTTATACAGGCACTGGTAAGCGGTAAGTCCGACTTTAAAACCCTGGAACTATCCAACCAGCGTATACAACTGCTGGATAAAATGGCTGTGGTATGGCATGATTTTGCTGCAGATGTGGTAGACAATGGCAATGCCGCCAGCGTTAAGCTGATAGTATTAACGGTATGGCACAGGCAAAAAAGCGGCTGGAAGCTGGTTGCAAGGCAGGCTGCCCGGTCAAAATAACAACCCACAGACGTTGCGCTGAAAACTTAACTTTCAATTGTTATGCAGCGTACAAAACAGCTCTTTACTTATGCTTTACAAGCTTATGTGATGAAACATTACCGTCCTTACTGATAACGCTGATATAATACACTCCCTCGCTTGCTTTATCAAAAGGTATGTTCATATTCGATTGCCCGGTTTTGGACTGATACACTAATCTGCCGGTTACATCATAGATTTTAATGCTTTCATCTCCCTGCAACCCGGAAATGTTTACACTTTCCTTGGCAGGATTAGGCCAGATGCTGATATCATGTTTTTTGCTGAAGCTTACCATACGTACGGGACTGTACTCATATTTGCCGTCAAAGTCAGCCTGTTTCAGGCGATAGAAGTTATTCCCGCTTACAGGATAATTATCCGTAAAGCTGTAATCCAGCTTAAGACCGTTGTTGCCATTACCTGGGCGACCTGACACAAATCCTATATTTTTCCAGTACCTGCCATCTACGCTTCTTTCTATTTCAAAGCCCTTGTTGTTTTGCTCTGATGCTGTAGTCCACAGCAGCAAAGCCGTATGGCCTCGTTTATATCCATCAAAACTAATTAAGGTTACAGGTAAAACAACGGTGCAAGGCAACACCATAAAGTCTGCTGTATCCTTACAGCCAGGCGTTGTTGTGGCTATTACGGAGTAGCTACCTGTAGTGGTTACTTCGGTATTGGTGAGTAATGTGCCCGAAGCATTGCTGCCGGTGTAGTATTCATAGCTTACGCCGGGTGCTGCTGTAACAGCCGCGCTTACATCGACAATACCATCCAGACAATGAAGATTTATATTAGTTACCGCAATTACCGGAGACGGGTTTTCCGTTACAATGACTTTTTCACCTTCCAGATCAGTGCATATACCACTGCTATTAGAAACGAAGAATGCATAATAGGTTCCTGCTCCTACACTGGCGGGAGTAGCTACCGGCGTACCCAGGCTGGGAATTGAATGGGTTCGCCACTGCAAAGTATAACCATGAGGCGCGGTATTTTCCAGCGCATCTGCCAGGTTGGTCGCCGCTCCTTCACACACTTCCAGATGATCTTTCACCTCCGGATACGGCGACAGAGGAATGGCGCACAAATTTTCAAACCTTGCTCCGTCAAATTGAAAAGTGGTATAGGTTGTTTCATCGTGGTCATTCGCATACGAGCCGTTAATTGCGTGTCCGATATAGCCCATTTTATAATTGCAGTCCTTGAAGATGGAAACAATATGACCACCGGTTTCTATTGCCAGCACCTTATCATTTGCAGCATTCAGTCCGCCGAACATATATCGCGGGTCAACAGCTCCGGCAGGAGCAGCCCCAAGCATATTATTGCTGTTATTACCCCAGCCCCACAACTTACCGGCGGCGGTTAAGGCGGTTACGGTCGCCGCCTGCCCGGAACTGTGCTCATTGGGGCTTATCCATACAATACCGGTCATATTGGTAGAAGAATTAGTGGACTTTACATTGCCCCACGATGTTCTGGCTGTGGTCGTAAAATCCCCTAACTGCCTGTAATTATTTCTTCCCAGGCTAAAAACTTCTCCCGCCGCAGATAATACGTAATAGGAGTTTACATTCATTGTCGTTGAATTCCCGCCACTGGTCATCCCTATCATCTTAGGCGTTGCTCCACCCGGCAATGCTGCCATTTTGGTAGCATACAGGCGGTGTGGGTAAGTTGTACCGTCTGTTTGCGCGCTGCCATCTCCAAGATAAGTCCCGGTACCCCAGGTGTATATTTCGCCGTTGGCAGTCAGTGCCATCAATGCACCGAATGATCCCCTCAACGCTACTACGCCGCTCAATGGCACTCCGGCTTCCTTCTGTACCCTGTGCCAGGAGTTCCTGTTGGCATCGGTAGCATCGTTTGTACCATCGCCGTTTTTAAGACCCTTCCACGAAAGCACCCACGCCTCACCCATGCAGGTGGTAATAGCCAAGGTGGCATACGAGCCGAACAGCATCTTTACATCTTCGGGATTCACGCCCAGGGGTAACCCGTAACTGTTTGCATTACCAATAGTGGCATCAGAAACTCTTGCAAATACCCCGTCGGCTTTTACCATATTGCTTACCATCAGTCCATTTACAGCACCTGAGGGAGGCACATACCCCCAGATATACAGCCCGTCCGTAGTCAGCAGGGCATACTGGTCTCCTTCATGTGTTCCCTGCGATCCGATAGCCACTTTCAGGGGGTCGCCGGTATAATTAAAGCCGTTGGCAGGGGTTATTTCGGTAGGTTCATAGATATGCCCGCTGCCGTCCGGCATTGCAAACTGCCCCTAAATCATAAAAGCGTTGTCCGTCTTCTTGATAATAGAGGAATGGAAACCGGATATAAAATTGTCGTACTCCAGCGTGTTAAGGTCGCTTGTGTGAAGGAAAGCGTTTCCGTTACAGCCTGAGACGCAATAGTTTACAGGCGGACAAGTAGCTCCGTCCACTCCCGAAAATTTGGCGATTGTATAAGTTCCGCTGGTATTTGTATCATAATATTGTAAAACAATTCTGGAAATGTAAACATTCGGAAATGTGAAATCAATGGCTGCACGTCTTCCCGGGTCATTACTGCTTATATCGCTGCCTGGAGTTTGGAACTCCCCCGTATCGCCGTAAGTGGTACCGCTTGGTGCGTAATAGGTTATGACCGTATTGGCATATAGGGAATAGTTGTAAGACGAAATCGGAATAAGGGTATTATTCTGGTCATACGCCAACACCCTGATGCGGTCGTATGCATCAAGGTCGTTAATGGTAAACCTGAAGTCTTTTACCGGATTGGAAAAGGCAAGCTGGGTCTCTATCCTGTCAGAGAATGTAGTGGTATTGCCGCTGCTGTGCCCGAGATTAAGACCATACTCCCCTGCATAATGCGTATCCGAGATTCTGTTGGTAGATAAATTTCCGTTTCCATACGTGGTATGCGTAACCGAAATTCTTGAGCTTCCTATACCAATCACATTATTGGCAAAAATATTGGTGGTATTGCTTTGTCCGTTAAAAGAAGATAAGTATACGGATTCCACAGCACAGAAGCTATTAATCCCGAAACGCAGCCCTGTCCTGTCGGAGCTTCCGATGGTTACATTAATCGTACCGTTGGCAGTACCGTCATTTCCTGATGGTGAAGTGCTTTCGCCTACAGTTTCCCAACCGGTGGGAAGTGCTTTTGCAGGTGCGGCAGCTCCTATTGTTCCGGTGTTTTTGGAAAGCTCAAATTTGTAATGATAGGTTTCCACCACATAGCCGTTCGGAATGGTAAAAGTTCCATCGCTGTTTACCGCAGCGGAATACACTAATTTATTATCCGCATCAATTACATTCACATACAAACCGCCTGCATGGGTACCTGAACCGTTGATATTTGTTGAACCATCGGTATCTCTAAAGACCGTTCCGCTAACGGAAGGCGAAGCCAGGGGGTATAATGCACTGAATTTCGCAGCCCCGAAAGAAGTTTGCACTGCTGAACCTGAAGGTCGTGTAAGCGTAATGCCTGGGTCATAGCCTGAAGCACCGTAGCGTCTTCCCAGGATATGAGAGATGCCGTCCGGCTCGTTGGGATACAGGCTGGAGTATGTTGCCGTTGCCGAATTGGTTACTACATTGCTTTGGATGGAAGTCCACCCGCTTGATAAAGTCAAGGCAGATTGCTGGGACATTGCACCGGTTACCAGATACAGGAGGTCTTCGGAAGTCCTGCCCAATGGTATGGCAGGTTGTGTAGCTGAAGCTGTTGCTACCGTAGTGCCACTGAAATTTACGTTACTACCACCTGTATTTAAAGAGTTTCCACTTTTTACATTCTCAAAAGTCGCAACGATGACCGACATTTCGTCCGAAGCGGACTTCGGCGTATTGAGACCCGGGAAAGTAACGGTAAGATTTCCGGTAACGCCATCCGGTATAGAAAAATATCTTGCCCGTGTCATCATTGATAACCTGGCACTGTCAGTCGGGGAATAGGAATAAAATGAATGCCCCGCCAGGTGTGTTGAACTACCTAAACCGGCAACATTGGGGTCAACAAAAACAATAGTACCCGAGTTATAAACATAACCATCCAGATTTGCAAACCAGTTGGAATTAGCGGGGTTGTGAAACCTTTCGATATTGTAAGATACCACCAGCACACGGTTTTTATTGGTAGTGCCGTTTGGTATGGTGTAGGTAACGGTGGGGATACCGCTTGTTCCTGCTCCGGTAGCAGAATACTTCTGCGAGCTTATGAGTGTGGGTTTGGGTAGCTGTGCATAGGTTATGGCATTACATAATAGCAGCAAGGCTAATATGAACGGTGGTGCTTGTTTCATATCGGGTTAGGCTTATTTACTCAAATTAATACCGGGGTTTGCTATCAGCTCTCCCCATTAACCGGTATCCTTAAACGAAAAATATCATAAGTATAGTACATCAACTTATCATAAAACTGAAATTAAACATTTACCCAACCAATACAAATTTTTGTAAAATCACTGAGTCTAAGCATTATATACTTTATGTTTTTAAAATATAAATACCTTATAAAAAGTGGGTACCGGCTTACGAAGAAGTAGCAAAAGCACCCTGAAATGAATTCACTATTTGATCGCTGTAAAATACAAATGGCGGGAATTGTTCAAATGGTTCTTCTCTTAAAATCAACTTTCAGTATTTCAACTCCTCCAAATGCTTATACAACCCATTCTCTTTGACCAAAACATAGCTTTTCCAAAAATTATCATCATCAAGCGTGCAGGAAGAATTGAGATAAGTATAATCATTCCAGTAACACAATGCCGACAGATCATGTATGATCTCCTGTGAATAATGAATAGAACTAAGATAGGTATCCGGCTCAAAATAATTCCATTTATACATTTTCTTTTCATCATCATTCCGGAAAAACCAGCTAATACGATATTCTTCTTTTGCGTTCTTTACCATTATTGGTGTCAATACAAAATTTCTGCAGGTTGAAAATATCAATGTAGGTTCTATAGAATAAAGCGTAATGAATTCGGCATACTCTTCAAAATATTTCGCTCTCAACCGGTCCATCATTGGTTTGAAAGTTTCGAGATACAGGTATTGTGAATGCGCTCTTAGCAAGGCCTGCTTTTCCTCTTGTTTAACATAGGCCACCAACCCCGGCATCCCAACAAATTCAAGAAACTCCACTCCCCTGCTCATAGGTTTTTCATTTGGATTCCATTGGGGAAAATGAGCTTCCATAGGTTCATAATACGAACTGCTCAAAATAGTATTATTATCAATACCTTCCGCTAAATATTTCAGGATATCTTCCCTTGTTATGAGCTCGCCAAAATACATAAGCTCTTTAGCGATATACCAGCAGCCTTCATAAAAATAGCCATAGAACTTCAGTGAGAATGCCCTATAAATTCCCTCCTGCACACATTGTGTCAGGTCCTTATGCTGATAACATTTTCCATCATCAATGTATATCCTGGTTTTTTCTTCATCAAAGCCGGTTGAACTATACATCCAATCGAAGTAATCGTTTTGAAATGTTCCGGGGTCTATTTCAACAAAAGTAAAAGCGTACAACCTGCTGCCGGTTTCATCTATAATGCCTGATACATAGCCCTGCAACATAGAAGCCGGTAAATGTTTTTGTAAAATGGAGTAAACAACGGAAGGGTGAGTCATAGATGCCAAAAATATGAATTTTAGCTTTTAGCATGATAGCCCCTGGTACATGAGACACCATCGCCATCAACTTAAGCCCGTTCGGGGTAGTTTATTGCTCATGTTTTTAAGCTAAAAGACCTTCTTTTATTGCTTAACCAAATGATATTGTTTTTTGAGTATACAATATTTTAAAAGCGAAATCCCTGCCCGGCAATCATCACGCAACTATACGTCATACAATATTTCGTACCTTTGCCAGGTGCACAGACATACATGTAACCATATTACTCATTTGGCATATTCAGTTCTGCAGTTAACTCCTATTGTTCCTTTTGCGGGTAAACGCCTGTATGCTTTTTCAAATCCCAAAGACTTTAATAAGTAAGCCCCGGCAACTGTTCCAGGTTCCGGGGGATATAAATACACTTTGCCCGGCGGCAAAGCAGGTTGGTATGTTGTCAGGGCATACCCGTCATCATTTTATTTATACTAATTTAAAGTTCGCAATGGAAAACAAGTTCATATTACTGGATGAAGACCACAAATTACTTACAAAAGCGCTGGAAACCGATACACAGTTCGCTTTATTAAGCGATGCGGAAAAGAACAGCATCAAAAACAGGCTCGCCAATGCACAGCAGGTAACAACATCTGATTTTCCTAATAATGTTTCGCGCCTCTATGATGTGATAACGCTCAGGAACATCCGGTTGAGGCAGAACATTCAATACAAGATCGTTCCGCCCGGCGAAAGAGATGAGTGGAAAGGGAAAATATCGGCGATCTCTCCTTTGGGTATTTTACTGATGGGGGCTGTTAACGGGCAGGCGATCGTGCTGCAAACCAGTAAAAAGAAAAAGCATTATGTAGTGATGGAAGTTCGCAACGCGATGTATATATAAAACTTTCCGGTGATAAAGCAGGGCGTTTCCCTACCCTGCTTTCTTCCTGCCTGATCCAATTCATTCAACTCCAATTCCGGTACGACATGAATGGATCACTGTTGAGCCATCTCTCTTTCCGCGTCCAGCAAAAAATTATCGCGGTTGGCAAGTATCAGGTTTTTGTACGTATTCACCGTTATAAACTGCCAGACCAGGTTGAAAACGGGAATCAGGTTTAACCAAACCTGGGCAGGATGCATGGTTCTGCTTGAAATGTCAATTGCTTCAAGCGTTTTTTGTAGCGTTAAAAAAAAGAAGATATAAGCGGTAGCATCATTTCGTAATCTTCCTATATTTTTATTGTAAGAAAATACTATAATTATGCAAACAGCACATGAAATTGACTATCGTATTTATGGAGAGGAAATGCAATATGTAGACATTGAGCTTGACCCTAACGAAACTGCCATGGCGGAAAGCGGAGCATTCATGATGATGGATGACGGCATACAGATGCAAACTATTTTTGGCGACGGCAGCCAGAAATCGTCCGGGGGATTTATGAACAAGCTTTTCAGTGCAGGCAAGCGGCTGTTAACCGGCGAAAGTCTTTTTATGACTGCCTTTACCAATGTAGGGCAAGGTAAAAAAAGAGTAGCCTTCGCATCTCCTTACCCCGGAAAGATCATTCCGCTCGACCTGTATGAGCTGGGCGGTAAAGTTGTTTGTCAAAAAGATTCTTTCCTGTGCGCCGCACGTGGCGTAAGTATTGGTATAGAATTCCAGCGCAGGCTGGGCACAGGGCTTTTTGGAGGTGAAGGATTTATTATGCAAAAGCTGGAAGGAGACGGTATGGCCTTTGTTCATGCAGGCGGACATGTATTTCAACGGGTACTCACTGCCGGCGAAATGCTGCGAATTGATACGGGCTGCCTGGTAGCTTATACCAAGGATATTGATTACAATATACAGTTTGTAGGCGGTATCCGTAATACTATTTTCGGGGGCGAGGGTTTATTTTTCGCTACCCTGCGCGGCCCTGGAAAAGTGTGGATACAAACCCTGCCGGTAAGCCGCTTGGCCAGCAGGATACTGTCGTACGGCACTGTTAACCGCAAAGAAGAAGGCAGCATACTGGGCGGATTAGGCAATTTACTGGATGGCGACGGGCGTTAGGTAGCCGCTACAGATAAAAATTAAGGATGCCGGCTCAAAAGTATAAGCCAGCATCCTTTTTATATACACTAATTCCTGCTGATGCTGCCTCCCAGTTGGGTAACCTTGTTGCTGGTTGTAAAACCTGCAGCGCTGCTTCCCCTGGTATAAATGCCCGAAGTATATAAACCTTGCCATTCCGATCCCGACGATACACTTCCTCCTGTATATATATTGTATGCTGTATTTGCTTTTAGCCTGGAGCTGGCAAACAACAGGGTTGAATAGGTGGTGGGACTTAAAAAAGTAAGCACTTCATTACCTTCAGCATCTTCGATGTGTATTATCTGACTGGCATTACCGCCACCCGCTATTAAAGCATACACGGTAGAAACATTCGCGGTAGGGCTACTGGTAGCGCCTCCGGTGCCAATAACAAGTCCGCCGGTAATTTTAAAAGTTCTCGCGTCGCAGTCAAAGCCGGCTTCCGGTTGTCTTGCTCCTATCGCGATCACTTTTCCGCCGGTAATAGTAATCGTTCCGTTAGAGTCTATTGCATCGTTACCCGTGGCGTACGCGTATACCGTTCCACCGTTGATGTATATCGCATCCGATGCATTGAGCCCATCGTCTGCTGTTTGCAATGATATATCTCCGTCATTGATAGTAAGCACACTTTTGCTTTCAATCCCCTCCCCTACAGTAGTTTTTACAGTAATAGTACCGCCGTTAATAGTTACATAAGGTGTAACAGATTCATCGGTTTCTTCGTACGAAGCCACAATGCCATCGTCTACGGTGTTCAGGGTAAAAGTACCATCATTGATAATTACAAACCCTTCTTCCACATCTATTCCATCGCTGCCTGCCGTAATGGTAATATTGCCTCCGTCGGCAATGAATGCATCGTTGGCGTGAATACCATCGCTCACAGCACCCGTTACCTGTATATTTCCGCTGCGTATGCGCACATAGTCATCACTACAAATACCATGTTTATAATTACCCTGTATACCAAGACTGCCTTCACCACTGAAGATCAATTGGCCTTCGCTGAAAAAAGCGGCTTTCGCATCCTCTCCGTTTACCGGCGCGGTATAAGCTGCCCCGTCTGTAAGCGTATTGGTAGTATTGTCGGCCAACACAACAAAAGCTCTCTTCGACGACTGGATATTGATAGCCGGTCCGTCACTATTGCTGATAGATACGCCATTTAACGTAAGCCTGAATTTATTCGTGCTGTAAATTTTCACAGAGCCTTCTGTGGTTGTTCCGCTTAATATATACGCTACTTCCTTAACAGAAGAAGTAATGGTTATATCCGCGCCGGATTGTTCAATAGTAACTCCCGCGGCAGCCAAAGGATTGGTAATAGTAACGCCGGCGCCGAAATTGATCTCTACAGCAGAGGTGAACGTGGAATTTTCAACAAGATCATCTTCGTTGTAACCTGTTTCTGCAGAGCCTTCGGGTGTTCCGGATGTATAGGCTGTTTCGTCAATAACCGATGTACCGCCACCTGTATTATCCGTTACTGTATCGTTTTTTTTACAGCCTGCTGCAATGGCGGCCAAAAGCATTATAAATGCCGGGTATTTTTTTAATGAACTTACGCTGATCATTTTTTCTGTTTTGATAAATAAATTTCCGTTCGAACCCGGCAAAAATTCTACGAATGCAGCGCTGAAAAAAATAAATGGGGTTAATACAGAAATTCCTGCGGTAAATGAGCTCATCCTTTAACAACCTTTAACAGAAAAAAGGGAACCCGGACATTTCCATTACACGAATAAACAGGATGACATCCGGCTGGAATATTCACCGAAAAGACAGTCTTTTTTTGGATAAAACTCAACCACCTGCCTTGTTAACTCGTATACAATACCTAAATTGGCACAGGTATTGGTGATACAATGCCTTTGATAGCTTATGGAATGCACCTGATCGCTTTTTAGTATCAAAACCAAGTATGAGAAGCCTGTCTTACAAAACGCTTACCCTGATATTGTATGTTGTATGTGTGTATTCCTGCAAAAAAGGAGATACTGATACCTTCGTTCCTCCTGTAGATACACTGAGCGTATTACCATTGGCGCCGCCGCCATCCTCCATCAGCTACGAAAATGCCGATTTCAGCAACGGCTTTACACTCAGCTTCGATTATGCTTCCGGCGCCAACAGGATCAATGTATATATTGATGATACCACGAATGATGACCCTTATGATGAGTTAGCGGTAAGCTATTTTTTCAACAATGGCTACCTGGAAAAAACAGAATATTATTCCGCCGGGGGCGCTCCCGCCGGAAGCTTTACCATACAAAGATCCGGCACAACAATAAACAGGCTGATTATTGAGCACACCAACGAACTGAACGGAGGCTTAATAAAAGACAGCTTCGGGGTTTCTTTTGCTGATTCTGCGGGGCTCACCAACATGTATGTTAACTACGGAAATTATTTTAGTCCACAGGTTCCCGTTTCTGTTAAATATACTTTTAAAAACAACCTGCTTAAAGAAGTAAAAGCCGGATTGTACGAGCATGAAGCTAACACGCTTTTTTTCCCATCCTACAAATTCAGCTATAACAAATCCGACGGGCGTTTATGGCTGAAAGAATCCGATTCTTACTACGGTACCAGCTTTACGTACGGCGATGTTGGAAAAGGGATTGACAGCCTGTTTTTTATTTTAGGAGGTAAAGACGGGCACCTGGTGGACGCGATCCTGTATTTTGACCAGAATATAGGATTGTATTTTTATCCTATACAAATGGCGCTCTTTGATAATTCCGTTGAGCTTGATGCTTTAATACACCGGTATGGCGCCCTTCAACTGGTACAGTCTATTCCCAATGGCGATGAATACCCTGTCACCCAGTCTTTCTCTTTCCAGAATGTTTTTGATGAAGAGAAAAAGCTGATAAAGTCTACCATTTTAAGCAACTCATTAATGTACGGAAGCTTTACAATACGCTATTAGGTAAAAAGCCCGGGAACAATTGAATGTTCCTCGGGCTTTTTAAAATCAATCCTTTATCACTACAATGCTAATAAAATTTATTGTAGAATTCAAACCTTACTATAATCATTAACATCAAAGTAATATTTACAGCCTACAAACACCTAAGTGTATACCTGTATCAGGTTAAAACCGGCTGTTCTTATTGCTTTTTTGTTGTGTCCTTTTTCTTCTTCAGTAAAGAGTTGAGCGTATTCTTAACCGCTTCTTCGGTATTCTTTTTTGTGTTTTCAAGCGGTTTATCGGTAGCAGCCGAATCGTTTTTATTACCACCTAAAATCTGCTTTGTCAATTCATCTTTCAGGTCTTTCACCGCCTGGTTTTTGATAGCGGTAGCCGAATCTTTTAATTCCTGCCGGGCGCTGTCTATCTTTTGCTTAGCAAAATCGGCCGCTTGTTGCTTTATGTCGGCGGTAAGGTCGCCGGCAACCTCTTTAAGGTCTGTTTTTACCTGGGGATTTGTTACGGTGCCACCCATCTTCAGGCTGAGATCAATATAGTCGCTGAGCTTAACCGGAATGCCTTTGCCGGAGGCCTGCTGGGCTAAATTGTTGATCAACGCGTTACCCTGGTTACCTATAATGCTTCTTGGCAGCTTCATGCTGATTGCATAATCAAGCGATTGATCCAACCCGTGCACGCCTCCTATTTCCATATCAATATCTTTCACTTTTATTTTAAACGGCTTTACCAACACCTTTCCGTTGGCAAATTCAAAATATGTTTTAACATCCTTCATCGAAAAACCATTCAAATCGGCCACGTTGAGTGTTTGCGCTATTTTTTCTACCGGTGCGAACTTTTTAAGCACACCTTCCAGCAACAGGAGATTACCACCACCCGTAAGCGAGCTTACCACAGGCGTCATATCTCCTCCCAGCTTTCCGTTCAATGTAAGCTTCGAGCTGATCTTTCCTGAAATAAATTTTCCTACAGGCATGAGCTGCTGCACCGTATTAAAAGCATAAAAAGTTTTTTCCACGCTTAAGCCGCTTACGTCGTAAGCCAGGGAGATGTCAGGATTTTTCTTATCCTTTTTGGTGGAATAGGAACCGTTCAGTCCGATCTTACCTTCCAGCGCATCCATCTGTATATCCTTCAGGGTTACGGTTTCATCTTTCAGCGCCACCGTTCCCTTCAGGTTATTGTATTCTGTTTTATCATACAGCAGCTTATCCACCGCGGCATGTAAGGTAAACGCAATATTTTTAGGTACCGCAAAAGGATCCTGGGCGCCGGCCGCACTATCTGCGGGAGCAGCAGTTGTACCCATAAAATCGTTCAGGTTGATCTTATCCGCGTGCACGTTCAGCGTACCCGCAATAGGCTCATCCTTCAGGGCATACCCAATGGCATTGTCTACCGATCCGCTGGCTGTAAAGTTCGATGCAAGGTATTCCGCCTTAAGCGTATTGAGCGTAATATTCTTAGGATTAAAAGTGAATGCCGCCTGGTCTACATTAATACCACCGGGATAATCTTTACTTACATACTTAAGATTGTTAAGCTGCAGCGTACCCGATGTATTGATCTTTTCATACTGTTCCTTATCAATGGCAGTTTTGTTTCCTTTAAAGCTGATATCGGCAGACAAAATACCCGACAAAACCGTACCAGGCTCAAGCGTTGTAAACTGTGCAACATTGCCCAGGTTAAATTTACCCACCGCTTTTCCGTCGAAATACAGTTCAGTGGCGGGATTTTTAATAAGCACGTTAAAATCTACAGGATCGCTTCCAATTTCCACATGCGCTTTTGAAATGTTGATCACGGTATGATCTGCTACCCCGTCAGGATTTTGGAAGCTGATCTGCACGTTACTGTTACGTACCGGCTGCGGTAAATCTTTAGACGAGTAATTGAGGTTGGCAATATTAACAAAGCCGTTGGCTGTAAACGGCCCGGGCTTTTGCTGGCTGATAACAGCCACATTTCCTTTTGCGGTAACATCAGCATCTATCTGGCCCGATAATTTTGTATCGTCACCCAGCTTCACAAACTGCGTTACCTGCGCCAGGTCTAATTTCCCCTTTAAAGCCGCGTCTATAAACTGGTCGGTAACAGGGTTTTTAAGCAATAGCCTGAAATCAAACGGATCGTTCCCAAATTCAATATGCCCTTTTGAAATATCCACAACAGTATGATCCGTGATACCGTCGGGATTATCTACTTTTAAAGCAATGGCTATGTTTTTAACCGGCTGCGGCAAATCGGGGTATTGAAAAAAACCGTCTTCTACGTTAAGGTTAACATTATATGCCGGGATTTTTTCGGAATTGTACTCCCCCTTCACAAACCCGTTGAATATTGCCTTACCGCTTGTTTTAATTTTATTAAAATCGTTTTTATATACCGCCGGTATAAGCGACAGCAGGGTTTTAAACTCTGTAGACGGAGCATTGAATTTGATATCCATTCCGTAAGTAGTATCGTTCACAAACTGGAAGTAACCTTCCGAAGCCAGCTTTAAATCGTTCAATGTTATGTCATCGGTCTTAAAAGTATATTTGCTTGCCGGGTTGTCCACTTCAATATCTGCTCCTAACGCGGCTTTGGCATTTACCAGGTAAGGAATTTTGGTATAGGTAAAGGAAACCGACTCCGCCCTGGTTTTTGTACTCAGGGTAAAAAGGTCTGAAGTAAAATCACCGCTCCCCGAGTGATCAAGCCCCGTTATTTCCGCGCTCATATCGCCGGGGATATCAATATAGCTGATGTACCCGTTGTTGATCTCATAATGCTTCAGGTTCATTTTAAACCCTGCCGACGCATCGGTAGTAGCAGTGGTAGTATCGGGTTTTGTAATATCCCAGTTGGCTTTTCCCTCTTTGTTTACAATGGCGTGTATCCTGGGTTCATCAATGGTAACAGAATAGATCTTCATTTCCGATCCGCTGATAACACTCATCAGGTTTAATGCAACATCTATCTGCTTAGCGGCTATAAGCGTGTCTTTCGAAAAATCCCCTATTCCCACAACCCGGAGGTCCTGCAGCCCCACGGCAACCCGGGGGAAATGCCTGAACAGGGAAATATCAATATCGCTGAAATCAACGTTCGCATTCACATTTTTATTGATTTCTGTTTTAGCGATGGATAATATCTTGCCCTTAAACAATAAAGGAAGTGCAAATGCCAGTACGATCAGTACAAGAAGAACAATGCCGGTGACTTTTAGGATTTTTTTCAACATAACAGATATCAGGATTTTTATACATATAGTTCAGGCAAAAATAGCTTTTTGTATTTTAGCCCCCTTTAATTTTACAAATATGACGCCAGAAAGACGGGAACGGCTGTTACAGGTTTTGAATAAACGACAAAATAATCTTGCTGTTGTGTTAGAGAATGTTTTTGATCCGCATAATATATCCGCGGTAATGAGGAGCTGTGATGCGGTTGGTATACAGGATATCTATGTATTAAATACCAGGATACCCCGGCATAAAAAATGGGGCGCCAAAAGTTCGTCAAGCGCTGCCAAATGGCTTACGATCCACCAGTACAGCGATGCCGCCCTGTGCTTTGCCGATTTGCGCAACCGGTACGAAAAAATTTTTACTACCCATTTAAGCGGCGATGCATATAACCTGTATGAAATTGATCTTACCCGGTCGGTAGCGCTGGTTTTTGGCAATGAGCATACAGGGGTAAGTGAGGAAATAAGGAAACTGGCGGATGGGAATTTTATAATTCCCCAGGTGGGGATTATAAAGTCGTTGAACATTTCAGTAGCTTGTGCCGTAACAATATATGAGGCTTACAGGCAAAAAAATGCAGCGGGTCAGTACGACCGTCGCAGCCTGCCCGGAACGCGTTTTGATACACTGTTGAATGAATGGGGCTTTATGCCCGGCGAAGCAGACTAATTTAAATAGCATGACATGAAAAAGTGGTATGCAACTATTACAGGGTTCCTGGTTTTTAGCGCTTGTTTTGCGCAATCCATTCCTACGTGGAAAATAACTGATCTTGAAAAATATATGCAGCAATCAGACACCAGCCTGGTAGTGAATTTTTGGGCTACCTGGTGCGAGCCCTGTGTAAAAGAATTACCCTGGTTTTTGGAAGCAGCAGCAAAAAACAAAGGGAAGTTCAACCTGCTGCTGGTAAGCCTGGATATGAAAAGAGATTACCCGGACAAAATAGCCCGGTTTGTACAGGAAAAAAACATTCAGTCCACGGTAGTATGGCTGGATGAAACAAATGCCGATTATTTTTGTCCGCGTATTGACCCTTCCTGGAGCGGTTCTTTGCCGGCTACCTATATTATTAACAGGAAAACAGGTAAAAGATCTTTTTACGAAAAAACGTTCAAAGAAGATGAATTACAAAAGCTGCTGGAGCAGTTTGATTGAACTGCAACAGGTAACTATTCACACTCAAACCGGAACTCGTTTTGTTTAAACTTTGGTATACGATCATTAAGGACATCAGGATTTTAACCCGCGACAAAGTTGGCCTTATATTAATGTTTGTAATGCCCGTTGTGCTTGCCATAGTAATAGCCTCCGTGCAAAACAGCACATTTGAGCTGGTAAACGAAAACAAGATCCCCATCCTGGTCTATAGCAGGGACTCCGGCATGGCAGCTCAACAACTGGATACTGCCCTTGGAAAAGTGGGTATGTTCTCTATTAAAAGAGCGGAAGGGATGCACAGTGATGAAGCCATTAAAGATATGGTGAATACGAAAGACGCGCTTGCGGCTATCGTGATTCCCGCCGGTTATTCCGAGGGGGTTTTGCGCAGGGCAAAGGACGTTTCAAGGCAGGCTCTCAAAGATCTTGAGCTGGGTGCCGATACTGCAGTTGCCGGTAACGGCCGGAACGTAGCAGTTACAATGTACTATCATCCTGTTTTACAGCAGTCGTTCCGAAAAAGCATAGACGGCGGGTTACAGAGCGCCCTGCAGGTAGTGCAAAGCAGGTATATAGTACAAAGTCTTTATTATTATGTTAATAACGAAACCATACCCGGTACCCTGGAATCGCAGATAGTGGCCAACCAAACTCCTGTAATGCAGGAGCCGGTTTCCAAATACGGCAGCAGGCAAATACCCAATGCTACCCAGCACAATATTCCCGCATGGACTATTTTCGCGATGTTCTTTATCGTAATATCGCTTGGAAGCAGCGTGGTAAGAGAAAAGATCAGCGGCAGCATTATCAGGCTGCGCACATTGCCCACCCATTTTGGGATCGCGCTTATTTCCAAACAAATTACTTATATAGCCGTAACCCTATTGCAGGCCGCCGTTATTTTTTGCCTCGGAATGTGGCTTTTTCCCATAATGGGATTGCCGGCATTAAACCTGCCTGCCGATAAAGTGGCCCTGCTGCTGGTTACTTTTATTTGCGGATGGTGCGCCGCAAGCTTTGCCATATGTGTGGGAGTATATGCCAATACCCAGGAACAGGCCAATGGCTTTGGAGCGGTTGCCATAGTATTGCTGGCGGCTATAGGCGGCTTACTGGTTCCTTCATTTGCCATGCCCGCCTCCTTCCAGGTTATTATGCGGCTTTCGCCTTTGCACTGGTGCCTCGAAGCATTTTACGGGTTATTTCTTGAGGGTGGAAAACTCAGGGATATTTTAATGAATATTATACCTTTATTGCTTATTACGTTATTATTGCAGTTTCTTGCATTTTATGGCTTGAAAAGCAAAAGCTTAATCTGAAAAATCAGTTAATGGAAAAAGAACAGTTAAAGCAACAGCTCAAACAGCAGATTATACAATTCCTTAATCTTACTAATGTAAAGCCGGAAGATATTAAAGATGATCAGCCCTTATTTGGAGAAGGACTCGGGCTGGATTCTATAGACTCCATAGAACTGATCGTATTGCTTTCACGCGAATACGGCATATCTATACAGGACCCCAAAGAGGGCCGCAAGGTACTGGTAGACATTAATACAATGGTTGATTATATTATTCAGCACAGAACAAAATAATTACTTCATTTGTCAGGAATACTTGTTACGGGTGTTGGTATTATAAGTGCAATAGGCAACAGTGTAAACGAAAACCGGGCTTCCCTTATCAATAAGGTTTCCGGCATTTCGGCTTTATCGTTATTTAATACCCGGTATGCAGGGTTAAGACCCTGTGGAGAAATAAAAATTGAAACAGAACAGCTAAAGCATCTATTAAACGCTTTTGAAAAAGGCGTAACGCGAAGCTCCCTGCTGGGTTTACATGCGTTCATGGAAGCTGTTGCAGACGCCGGGCTTTCTACGCGGCAGTTGCAGCACCCCGGAACCGCGTTAATTGGCGCCAGCACAGTGGGAGGCATGTGCCTTACAGACGAGTTGTATCACGATGCCAACAGGGATGATGAAGGGTCAGCCTATTTATCATCGTACGATTGCGCATCCGTAAATCTTTACCTGCAGGAAAAGTTCGGCATAGGCGGGATCGTCAATACGATCAATACGGCCTGCTCTTCCTCTGCCAATGCCATTATGTACGGGGCACGATTGCTACAGCAGGGCTATGCCGATATTGCCATAGTAGGCGGAACAGACAGCCTTGCAAAATTTACCATCAACGGCTTTAATGCCCTGCATATTCTTTCGCCGGAACATTGTGCACCTTTTGACCGCGACAGAAAGGGATTGAACCTCGGGGAAGCCGCGGCCTTTCTTGTATTAGAACGCGGGGAGAACATAAAAGGTAAAAAGGTATATGCGCAATTAACAGGTTACGGGAACAGCAATGATGCTTTTCATCCTTCTTCTCTTTCCGATGAAGGAGATGGGCCCTATCTTGCCATGCTACAGGCGCTTTCCGTAGCCGGTATGGAGCCATCGGCCATCAGCTTTATCAATGCGCACGGCACGGCAACCGAAAACAATGATATTGTTGAAAGCGAGGCTATGATCCGTTTGTTCAGCCGGGTACCGTCTTTTGCATCCACCAAAGGTAATACAGGGCATACGCTTGGCGCCGCCGCGGCAATAGAAGCAGTGTACAGCATATTGAACCTTACCCACCAGGAAATCTACCCCGCCCTGAATTTTAAAAACGCTATTGAAGGCAAAGGATTGGTACCGGTGCAGGAATATCAAAAAACTGCTGTAAAAAATGTAATGTCCAATTCATTTGGATTTGGAGGAAATTGTAGTTCACTTATTTTCTCCACCGCGTAATACCAGCACAAATCTCACCACAACTACGGGATCAAATTTCAAATCTCAAATTTCAAATCACTTCATGTTCATCCATTATAATAATTGTATCTCCACACAGCAAACCTTCGAAAAGACTGACCTGGAGATTTTGCATGAAACCGTGGATAACAAGCTAAAAGCCATCGAGCCTTCGTACGAAGGTATTCCACCCGGCATTCTAAGGCGTATGGGCAAAGCGGTAAGAATGGGGGTAGGATGCGCATTACCTGCTTTGCAGGAAGCATCCCAGGCTAATGGTATTATCATTGGCACCGCCAACGGGGGAATGGAGGACTGTATCCGGTTCCTGAACCAGATAATAGATTATGAGGAAGGGATGCTTACGCCAGGCAATTTTGTTCAAAGTACGCCCAACGCCATTGCCGCCCAGCTTGGGCTGATGACCCGTAATAAACAATACAATATTACACATGTACACCGGGGACTGGCTTTCGAAAATGCCTTACTCGACGCGATGATGAAGCTCCGGGAATTGCCGGATGCAATATACCTGTTAGCGGCAGTGGATGAAATATCGGACTACAACTATAATATAGACTACCTGGATGGCTGGTACAAAAAGGAGCCGGTTAAAAGCAAAGACCTTTACAGCGCTTCTACTACCGGCAGCTTAGCCGGCGAAGGCGCCGCCACGTTTATTGTAAATAACCGGGAAGCAAATGCCGTAGCCTGTATAAAAGGTATCCAAACGCTGCACACAACCAACGAAAATACAGTTAAACAGGCTTGCTCGGAGTTTTTAAGCAAACATTTAAAACCGGGCGAAAAGCCGGATATATGCATTACCGGCGAAAACGGGGACAGCCGGATGCTGAAATACTACAGTGCCGTGGAATCGGTTTTTGATGAGGCAACCACGATAGCCCGGTTTAAGCATATGAGCGGCGAGTTTCCTACAGCTTCTGCCATAGCGCTATGGCTGGCTTGTAACCTGCACAGCCTGCCGGCACACTGCATAAAAAAACAGGGAACGGTAAAACATGCTGAAAATATTATAATTTACAATCACTATAAGGGATCGCAACATGCTTTCATTTGGGTACAAAGGCTTGAAAAAATAAAACCAGGGTTACATTAGCGGGGGTTACTATCAATACCCAATAATAGCAATCCCTTTTTATAAGCATACCCGGCCATCATCCCGTATTCTGCTCCGTTTATCCAGATTTTTACTGCCGTTCTGCCGAATGTCATTAATTTTGAAGCATGCTCAAAACACTCCAGATTCTAACCGCCACATTCGGGCTGGCCTGGCAGGAGCTCAGGAACAATAAGCTTCGCACTTTTCTTTCTCTTTTTGGAGTGACGATTGGTATTTTTTGCATTATCGGCGTTCTTACAACCGTTGATAGTCTTGAACGTAATATACAGGATGGAGTAAAAAGCCTTGGCACCAATACTATTTATATAGATAAATGGCAATTCGGTCCGGATGAAGAAGGCGGTGAATATCCATGGTGGAAGTATGTAAAACGCCCGGAACCTAAATATGAAGAGCTTCGTTTGATCCGTGCAAAGACCAATACCGTACTTAACCTGGCTTTTACGCTTAATGCAGGAGGGCAAAATGTGGTTCATGAAAAAGATATGATACAGGGGGTGAACATTTTTGGAGTTACTGAAGAATTCAATTCCATTCAGCCCTTTGAAATACAGTACGGGCGTTATCTTACAGGGTCGGATATGGATCACGGATCGGCCAATGGAGTAATAGGATATGACAACGCCACCAAGCTGTTTGGCTCAGCCGAATATGCTGTAGGCCAGTCTGTTACCATTCGCAATAAAAGAGTGAATATTGTTGGGGTGATTGAAAAGCAGGGAAAAAGCCTTTTGATCAGCGGCTGGAACTTCGACGATTGTATAATTCTCCCCTATCGTTTTTTCAGGACAATCTACGAGGAGAAATACTCCCGGCCTCAAATCATGGCACAGGGCAAACCCAATATAAGCCCCGAGGCTTTTAAGGATGAATTAAAGGCCACGCTCAGGGCTATCCGCAGGCTTAGCCCGAACGAGGAAGACAATTTTGCCCTGAACGCGGTAAACGACATAAGCGAGGCTTTTACAAAACTTTTTTCAAGCATTAAGCTGGGAGGGTGGCTGATAGGCCTGCTGAGCCTGGTAGTGGGTGCTTTTGGTATCGCCAATATCATGTTCGTTACCGTGCGGGAGCGAACACCTGTAATAGGACTGAAAAAGGCCATCGGCGCAAAAGCCCGTACCATTCTTTCCGAGTTTTTGCTGGAATCCGCTTTTATCTGCATTATAGGCGGAGCTATAGGACTGGTGCTTGTATTTATACTGGCGCAAATATTAAGCGGGCCGCTCAATTTTACTGTGCACATCTCTTATAATATTATGGCGCTTACGGTAACCATTTGCATAGTGATCGGTATAGCCGCCGGCATCATCCCGGCTACCATAGCCGCGCGCATGGACCCGGTAGTAGCCATACGTTCAAAATAATATAGTTCTCACTCATTTGTAATTAACTTTAAATTAAGAGCTTACCCTGCATTTATACTAAAATGGCCTGTTTTTCGTTAAAAGCAACAGGACATTTTAATCGTTTTAAAATTATCCTATGCTAAAATTCGCTTATGTACTGTTTCTGGCTATTACTTCTTTTCTTTTGTTCATCTTTTCAAAGGAAAAGCATATAATGCCCTGTAAAAATGAGATCAGCGGATCCATTTCGCTCATTACAGATTCTGCAGGTAGCTATCTTGCTATTGTTACCACCAACAATACAATCCTCCGCCCCTACTCCATGAATGAAGATATTGTGCTGGCAGCCGGGCAAAAAGTGAAAATTTGCTATAATATTGACTCCGCTCAAATTATTCCCGGTAAAAACACACTCCCGGTTCATATAGAAGCCATTACTTACCAGCCTTAGATCGTGGCGGGCACATTCCTTAAACAGTTACTTTTGCGCATGCAAAAAACTGTTGGCGATATTACTATCCTGGCTATTGAATCTTCGTGCGATGAAACCTCGGCAAGCATTTGCAAAAACGGTAAGATCCTGTCTAACATCATAGCTACGCAAAAAGTGCATGAACAATACGGGGGTGTTATTCCCGAGCTTGCTTCGCGGGCACATATGCAAAATATTGTGCCGGTAGTGGAAGCAGCCCTGCAAAAAGCAGGTTGCGGCAAACACGATCTTTCGGCCATAGCATTTACACAGTCGCCGGGTTTAATAGGCTCATTGCTGGTAGGATCGCAATTTGCCAAATCGCTGGCAATGGCCTTACACATTCCTTTAATAGCGGTGCACCACATGCAGGCGCATGTATTGGCCAATCTTATTGATGATCCCAAACCCGGATTTCCTTATTTATGCCTTACGGTTAGCGGAGGTCATACGCAAATAGTGGTATGCGAATCGCCGTTAAAAATGAAAGTGATTGGTGAAACGATTGATGATGCCGCAGGCGAAGCTTTTGATAAATCCGCCAAATTACTGGGCCTGCCCTACCCCGGAGGCCCATTGATAGATAAATTTGCAAAAGAAGGAAACCCGGAAAGATTTTCCTTTCCCGAACCTAAAATACCCGGTCTCAACTTCAGCTTCAGCGGGCTAAAGACATCCATACTCTACTTTCTCCAAAATGCCGGTACCAGCCATATTTACAAAGAAGCGTTTATAGCGCCGGAAGATGAAAGGAAAGAATTCATACGGGAGAACCTTGCGGACATATGCGCGTCTATCCAGTTCCGCATCATTTCCATTTTACTGAACAAGCTCAAAAAAGCTGTTGCTCAAACCAACATAAAAAACATTTGCCTGGCAGGCGGCGTTTCGGCTAACAGCGGCTTACGCGCGGCTTTTATTGAAACAGGAAAAAAAGAAGGCTGGCAAACCTTTATCCCGGCGTTTGAATATTGTACCGACAATGCGGGGATGATCGCCATTACCGCATACTATAAATACCTGGACGGACAATTCGCCGCATTGGATGTAACAGCCTCCGCGAGGGAAGAGCTTTGAATCAATTAACAGAAGATATAAAAAAATGGAGCTGTGCAATACAACTCCATTTATAACTGCAAATAAAGGTCATCATTATAAAGTGAGGCTCCAGCCTTCGCGGTATTGACGCTTTACAAACTGGTTGGCTTCATCAAAGTTTGTGATCTTCATGTTCTTGGCATCCCATAACAGCTTCTTACGTCCGGTAAATTTGTTTTTACCCCATCCTGAAACAGTAGGATCAATATATAAAGCGCTCCGGATAGCCAGGTTGCCCATCAGTATACTTTCCGTAAACGGACCGGCATACTCAAACGGCGAGCTGGTTTTACCTTTTCCATATCCTTCCAAACATGCGTTTACCCATTGCAGGTAGTGATCTTCGTTAGGCACGCGCGCTATGGTTTGTTTTACAGCTTTTGCACTTTCGTTTTTAGACAACGGCAATAACCTTGGATTGGCGCCATAGCAATCGGCCAGCAGCTTTCCCTTGGTACCGATGAACAATACACCACCATCCCAGTTACCAAAATCCTCTTCAGGCTTTAATTCATCAGGCCTTTTAGGCAATAAACCGCCATCGTACCAGGAAACTTTCAGCGTACCTTTTCCATCCTTCCTGGGATATTCCAGGTGAATGATAGAAGCCACAGGGCAACTGTCGTTGAAGTTTGATTCCTGGTTCATGCCGCTCCACTGGTTAGCGATGCTACATTCAGCGGAAGATGGAAAATCTATTGGCAATATGCGGTAAATAGGATCCATGATATGACAGGCCATATCACCCAGGGCTCCTGTACCATAAGCCCACCAACCCCTCCAGTTAAACGGCAGGTAGGCAGGATTAAAGTCTTCTTTGGGCGCTGTACCCAGCCACAGATCCCAGTCCAGCTCAGAGGGTATAGGGTGATTGCCAGTTGGCTTTGCAACTCCCTGCGGCCAAATAGGACGGTTGGTCCAGGCCTGCGCTTCAATAATATCACCTATCAAACCCGCATCATACAATTCTTTCATTCTTCTTACGCCATCGCCGGAACCGCCCTGGTTGCCCATTTGGGTAACCACTTTGTATTTTTTAGCGGCTTCGGCAAGAATACGGGCTTCATAAATATCGTGCGTAAGCGGCTTTTGGGTATACACATGTTTACCTAACTGCATTGCCGCCAAAGTGGCAACCGCATGGGTATGATCGGGTGTAGAGATGGAGCATGCATCAATATTATTTTTTTCTTTGGCAAGCATCTCCCTGAAATCCTTATAATAGTTTGCTTTCGGAAAATTCTCTCTTGATTTTACCGCCTGGCGATCATCCACATCGCACATTGCCACTATATTTACTTTAGGGCTTTTGGCAAATGAGGAAAGATCGCTTGTTCCTTTACCTCCGGCGCCAATGCCGGCAATATTCAGCTTATCGCTCGGCGCTACAAACCCCTTGCCGAGCACATGACGGGGAACTATAAAATAACTAGCAGCGGCCAGGGAAGAATTACGCAGGAACTTCCTGCGTGAACCACTTGATTTTGACTTTAACTTTTGGCTCATCGTTTTAAAAATTTTGCATTAAGGTAAGAACATCTGCCGAAATCAAATGTAAATACATTTTAAAATTTAATAGTTTATGGTTTTTTGTTTATAGTTGACTTCAAACCATAAACCCGAAACTACAAACCATCCCCAACCCTATTTCAGTATCTCCGCATCGGCGCCGGAGGAAAATGAATAGGGAAAAGCAAGCTCTTCCGTGCCTCTTTTTTTATTGGGCACTACTCCCATTGTTACATTCATATTACCGCCTTTCAAAATATCAAAATGGCTGATCCAGTTTTTTTCGTACGCTTTTCCGTTCAGTTGAACAGCCTGCACGTATTTAGCCTGGGTGCTATTGGCCGGCGCATTAATAATGAATTGCTTACCGTCTTCAAGCAAAAGGGTGGCTTTTTTAAACAAAGGTGTTCCCATTACATACTGATCGGTTGCAGGACAAACCGGGTAAAAACCCAATGCCGAAAATACATACCAGGCAGAAGTCTGCCCATTGTCCTCATCCCCGCAATACCCGTCGGGAGTGGGTTTGTACATTTTTTCCATTGTTTCTCGTACCCAGTACTGCGTTTTCCAGGGTTCACCAACATAGTTATACAGGTACGGCATGTGCTGGATAGGCTGGTTGCCATGCGCGTACTGTCCCATATTGGCGATCTGCATTTCACGGATCTCATGAATTACAAAACCGTAATAGCTATCATCAAAAACAGGCGGCATAACAAAAACCGAATCCAGCATTTTTGCAAACTGCGCTCTTCCACCCATTAAATCAGCAAGTCCTTTTATATCATGAAAAACACTCCATGAGTAATGCCAGCTATTGCCTTCGGTAAACGCGTCTCCCCATTTAAAAGGATTGAACGGCGTTTGAAAAGTACCATCCTGGTTTTTACCACGCATCAGCTTTGTTTCATTATCAAACAGCTTTTTATAATTCTGCGAACGTTGCGCATATAATTTCAGCTCTTCTTTAGGGCGGTTCAACGCCTTCCCCAACTGGTAGATCGTAAAATCATCGTATGCGTATTCCAGCGTTCTTGCCGCATTTTCATTGATCTTAACATCGTAGGGCACATAGCCCAGCTTATTGTAGTATTCCACGCCTTTCCTTCCTGTACCATGAGGTCCCTCATTATTGGCGCCATGCAGCAAAGCCTCATACAAAGTACTAATATCATATCCTTTCAGCCCTTTAATATACGCATCCGACACTACGGAAGCAGAATTATTGCCTACCATAACGGGCCGTGCGCCGGGACTGCTCCACTCGGGTAAAAAACCGCTTTCCTTATACGCGTTTATCAATCCTTCCTGCATTTCTTTATTGATAGCAGGATAGATGAGATTAAGAAAGGGATACAGGGCGCGGAAGGTATCCCAAAAGCCGGTGCCGCCGAACATATAGCCGGGAAGCACTTTGCCATTGTGCGGACTGTAATGCACTATATTACCCGAGGCATCTTTTTCATACAATTTATTAGGAAAGAATACGGTTCTGTATAAAGTAGAATAGAATGTACGAACCTGGTCTATGGTACCTCCCTCTACGTTGATGCGCCCAAGTGTGTTGTTCCAGGTATCGCGGCCTTTCTTTTTTACGATTTCAAAATCATCGTTGCCGATCTCCTTCAAATTGAGCTCGGCCTGCTCATAGCTGATGAATGAAGAAGCTACTTTCGCGTTCACCTGGTCGCCTTTGCGATAGCTTTTAAAGGCAACCAGCGCCCCGGCATGATTGTTCTCTACTTCTGTTCTTGTAAAATTGAGCGTATCGCTATCAAATGTTGCTACATTGCTGAACGGCCTGTCGAATACAACTACAAAATAGTTCTTAAAATTTGGGGGAACGCCGCCGCTGTTACGTGTTGAGTAGCCAATGATCTTGTTTTCCGCAGGAATGATCTTTACATAAGAGCCTTTGTCAAACGCGTCTACCAAAACGAACGCGCTGTCTGTTTCCGGAAATGTAAAACGGAACCTGGCGGCTCTTTCCGTAGGGGTAATTTCCGTTGTAATGTCATAATCTGCCAGGTAAACACTGTAATAATATGGCTGTACTATTTCAGCCTTATGGCTAAACCAACTGGCACGGTCATCTTCTTTATAACGGGGCTTACCGGTAAAGGGCATTATACTGAACTGACCGTAATCATTCATCCACGGAGAAGGCTGGTGTGTTTGCTTGAAGCCCCTTATTTTATCGGCGCTATACTGGTATTGCCAGCCATCGCCCATTTTTCCCGTTTGCGGCGTCCACATATTCATTCCCCAGGGCAAACCAATAGAAGGATAGGTATTACCGTTAGAAAGGCTGTGCTTGGAATCGGTACCCATCAGCGGATTTACCCAATCCACAGGATCGGTTACCCGGGTAACCATTTGAGCCATTGAAGCAGAAACAATAGTGCATAGAAAAAGCAATAGTATATTTTTTTTCATATTCCGGCAGGTTATTTCTCCTGCGAATATAAAGCATTGACATTGGCAAAAAAGAATACAGTAAAAGTTTAATATTTTTAAATTGATTTGTGTTTTATTTTTAGCCGGGAACCATGAAAGCAAATCGCTTTTTTATTACAAACAAAATATTCTTTTTATGTACGGCCATAGCGCTGCTTACGCTATTGCCATTCGTCATACTGTCATTTTTTAGCCATGCAGGAGCCGATGACTATTTAATGCAGGGAATTTACGAGCAGTCGGGGTTTTGGCAAACTCAAAAAAATCTGTATGCAAACTGGAACGGGCGTTTTTTTGCTAACTTTTTACAAATACTGGGTATAAAATATAAGCTCGTAACCAGCTATTATTTTGTATTCAGCCTGGTGCTCTTTCTTTTAACTTACTTTGCCGCATTTTACCTGGTTAAAACTTTAAACCGGTTTATATTAGGCAACAGCCTTTCATCAGGGCAAATCATACAAACCGGTTTTATCGGGTTAATGCTCAATATTTACCTGCTTGCAAATACAGGCGAAAATTTTTATTGGTACAGTGCTGCCCTGATCTATCAAATGCCTGTAATCATCCTGCTTTTGCTTTTTTCTTTACTGGTTAAGCGTTTTACAGCAACAGGAAGGAAAAATGTGCGGCAGGATGTAATGATTTGCCTGCTGTTAGCGCTAATAGCAGGATGCAACGAAACTATAGCTGTTACAATGATTGTTTTATTAACGGTCACATTGCTTTTCCTGTATAAGATCAACAGCCGGCACCTGAAAATTGCAGGAATTTACGGGCTGGTAATGCTGGCAGCATGTTCTATCATTTACCTGACCTCAGGAATACAGAACAGGCAAAAATTCATGAATACCGAAACAGGCTATCTGTCCATTTTTGCTATTACCGGTTTTAGAGCTTTTTCTGTTTTTTATTACCTTTTTCGCGAACCCTTATTCTGGGTAGCTGCGCTCGGCTGCTTTTTGCAGGGAATCAGAACAGTAACATTCCCTGTATATTTAAATCTCAAAAAAATTGCGATATGCTTTTTGCTGGCGCCATTAATAGTAGCAGGCACTTTGCTTCCTTTAATGGTACTGTCAAAAGGAGCTTTTCCTGACAGAGCCCTGAACAATATTATAGTAACTGCCGCCTGCCTGGTATTATTACTTTGCTTTTTGGCAGGGCAATGGTTTACAACATATCAACGTAATGAACGCATCTTTTCCATATTATCTTCCGTAATGCCCATCTTTTTTTCAATTGCGCTGGTTTGTTCGGCCTGCCAGGTCAATGCCTGGAAAAGCGTTTGTTCGGGATATTTTTATGCACGCGTTTTACACGAACGGGACCGGTTGTTTGCCAATGCCCGGCAGCATGAACAAACCGCCATACAAATCAATACTTATCCGGAGGATGCAGCACAACAGGTGCAACAGGTATTCCCGCACGGAACCTTTCAATCCCTTCACAATATTTGTGTACAAAAGCCATACAGCATTCCTTTCTTCAATGAAGCCGAAGAACAAGGAGCCGCTTCCCTGTATGCTGTTTATTATGGAATAGATCAAATAACTATCCGGCCGGGCAAACCATAAGCATCATAAATAGCTAAATGCGCCCTTACTGCGAATGCTTTGCATTTCTCAGGAACTGTGAAATATTGGATGTATCTAAAAGAAATACTTTTTTTGTATAAAATTGTTTGCCAATAATACTGCCATGAAAGAAATAGTTAACTGTGTATCCTACGAAAACGGGGTGCGCAAAACGGAAGTTCCGCTAAATGAGGTGCATGAAGCGCTTGAGGATGCAGGTCAGTTTGTATGGATAGGCTTGCATGAACCATCAAAGCATATTATGCAGCAGGTGCAGCAGGAGTTCAACCTGCACGACCTTGCGGTGGAAGATGCGCAGAAAGCGCACCAGCGGCCAAAGATCGAATTGTATGGCGATATTGTATTTATTGTATTGCGTACGGCGCAAAAGAATGCACAAAACCATATTGACTTTGGAGAAACTCATTTTTTTGTAGGCAAAAACTTTATAGTGGTTATCCGTCACGGGTCAACGGTTTCATATGCTGAAATACGCGCCCGTTGCGAAGCCATGCCCGAGCTGCTAAGCAAAGGACAAAGCTTTGTGTTGTATGCGATCATGGATTTCATTGTTGACCGTTATTTTCCCGTAGTGGAAGAGCTGGAAACCGACCTCCAGGATATTGAGGAAAAAGTATTTAAGGAAAAGCCAAGCCGGCAAACAACCGAACAAATTTACCAGTTGAAACGTGAGCTGCTGGATGTAAAAAGAGCGGTATCGCCGTTAATAGATATCTGTACCAGGTTAATGCGGCCGGATATAAAAAATATTTCCGACGAAACGCACGCTTACTTCAGGGACGTGAACGATCATGCAATACGCATCAATGAAATGGTTGATAATACCCGCGAGCTTTTAAATTCGGCACTTGAAGCTAACTTTTCACTCATTTCTATTTCACAGAATGATACCAATAAAAAATTCGCAGGCTGGGCGGCCATTATCGCTTTACCCACTATGGTTGCCGGGTTTTGGGGGATGAACTTCAAGTTCATGCCCGAAACAGAATCGGAATACGGCTTTTACTCCATTATAGCTTTAACAGCCCTTGCCTGCTTAACATTGTATTTTTTATTCCGGCGCTCGGGGTGGCTGTGATTTGCCTTTCAGCAGGTTGCATATTAGCCCGCAGATATTGTATATATTCTAAATACAAGCTGCTTTTCAGCATTTCTTATTGGGTTTTCTCCGGTAACAGGCCATAATTCTAAAAAACAGGAGCAAGTTTTGTTAAAACAGCAAAAAAAACTGTAAATTGGAGGGTATCCTCCTCCCCTCTTGAAGGCTGTGCTTTATGATGATCCCCTTGCCAATCGTTATTCATTAATGTATTAAAACGTTCCGCATGAAAAGTAAAATTGCCATGGCGATCTGGATCGGTATCGCTACAGGATTAGCCCTGGGATTGGTGATAGGTTTCACCACCGGGAAAATTGTTATCTGGCTTCCCGCGGGTGTCAGCTTTGGAATAGCTATCGGGCTGGCGGTAGGGAACGCCCTTGCCGAAAACCGGAAATGAGCACTTCGGGCTTTAGCATACTGAACTGTGATCGGCCATATTTTTATTTTACCTGTTTAACATACCTACATTACTGCAACACAAAATATATCCGGTTTACGCTGGTTATATTAGAAGTGAAATTTACTTTCGCTACTATAACCCAACTATATTAGAAATGGCTGATACTACAAAAAAATTAAGAGTACTGGTGGCAGGCTGCGGCAACATGGGCGCATCGCACGCTACGGCTTATCATACGCTCGACGGATTTGAAATTTGCGGGCTGGTTTCATCCAAAGATTCCAAAAAAATATTAAATGAAAAGCTGGGTGGAGGATACACGCTGTACGATAATTATGAAAAAGCATTGTTTGAAACAAAGCCGGACGCAGTATGTATTTCCACCTACCCCGACACGCACGAAAGCTTTGCCGTAAAAGCATTTGAAAATGGCTGCCACGTATTCGTGGAGAAACCCATAGCCGATTCTGTTGCCGGTGCGGAACGTGTGGTGGCAGCCGCTAAAAAGCACAATAAAAAGCTGGTTGTGGGATATATTCTCAGGCACCATCCCTCCTGGGAAAAATTTATTGAGCTATCGCAACAGTTAGGCAAGCCGCTGGTAATGCGTATGAACCTGAACCAGCAAAGCAGTGGAAAAATGTGGACGCTGCACCGGAACCTGATGAAAAGCTTAAGTCCTATAGTAGACTGCGGAGTGCATTATATTGATGTAATGTGCCAGATGACCCGTTCCAGGCCTGTTCAGGTAAATGCATTTGGCGCCAGGCTTACCGAAGAGATACCGGCAGGCAACTATAATTACGGGCAACTGCAGATACGGTTTGAAGATGGATCTGTGGGCTGGTACGAGGCCGGCTGGGGACCGATGATCAGTGAAACCGCGTTTTTTGTAAAAGATGTGATCGGTCCCAAAGGATCCGTATCCATAGTGGCAAAAGAAGCCGGGGGAAGCGGTAAATCAGATTCGATAGACGCGCATACCAAAACAGAATCGCTCTTGTTCCATCATGCCGAGCTGGACAGCAATGAACAATTTGCTAAAAAAGATACGGTAATTGATTTAACCGATGAACCGGACCACCAGGAGTTGTGCAACAGGGAACAATGGTATTTCTTAAAGGCCATCCGCGAAAACGTTGATTTAACGGATCACATGAATGACGCGGTAAACAGCCTGCGCATAGCATTTGCCTGCGATGAATCGGTAGCTACCGGAAAAGTGGTGGTAATGGAATAGAGTGGCCTTGCATATTGTTACATACGAAGCTACCCTGTATTTTACCATGTAATTTCCCCGTTACCGGTTGTAATGACCAGTTCCTGTTTTTCGGCGGCCTCTACCCTGCCAATCACACGGGCCTCAATGCCGAATTGCGCCGCTGTTTTTATAATAGCGTTCACGTGCACGACATCGGTATACAGCTCCATCCTGCATCCCATATTAAACACCTGGTACATTTCACGGTCATCGGCTTTGCTGGCTTCCTGTATCAGGTTAAAAACAACGGGAGGCGTGAACAAATTGTCTTTTACTATTCTAACATTATCAGGCACGTATTTCAGGCACTTGGTCTGCCCTCCCCCGCTGCAATGGATCAGGCCGTGAACCGCGTCGAAGTGCTGTTCCAGCAATACTTTCAGCACGGGAGCATAAGTACGCGTAGGCGATAATAACAGCTTGCCGATGTTGGTTAAAAACCCGCCTGCTTCTATGGGGTCCGTCATGCTGTGCTTGCCAATATACACTACACTATCATTCAACAACGGCTCAAAGGTTTCCGGATAATTATCAGCATAATATTTATTCAATACGTCATGCCTGGCGCTTGTAAGCCCATTGCTGCCCAGCCCGCTGTTATATTCCGATTCATATAAACATTTGCCAAAGCTGGCAAATCCTACTATTACATCACCGGCCTGTATTTTTTCGTTGGTAATAAGCCTGCGTTTCGGCCACCTTGAGGTCATGGTGCCATTAACGGCTACCGTTCTTACCACATCGCCCACATCGGCGGTTTCGCCACCCAGGTACCGGATCTGTATGCCATAGTTCCTTAACCCGTCGAACAGTTCCTGCGAGCCGTTGATGATCTGCTCCAATACTTCGCCCGGGATGCGCTTTTTGTTCCTGTCGATGGTAGAATTGAATATAATATTATTATAGACCCCCACACACAAAAGGTCGTCCAGGTTCATTATAATGGCATCCTGCGCAATGCCTTTCCATACCGACACATCGCCGGTTTCCTTCCAGTACATATAAGCCAGGATACTTTTGGTGCCCGCCCCATCGGCATGCATAATATTCACAAACTGATCATCCCCACCCAGGTAGTCGGGATACATTTTGCAAAAGGCCCTGGGGTACAATCCCGTATCCAGGTTTTTGATTGCCGCGTGTACTTCCTCTTTCTGCGCTGAAACGCCTCTGTCGTTGTATAAGCTCATGATATGTGTTTAAACCGCTGCAAAAGTAAATATTCACAGGTCAATTATCAATTATCCATTAGTTTTGCAGCCGCTATTGAATAAAGAGCCTCCCCGAAACAGGATTTCCGTCTGCAAATACACACTAACATATTAAATCTTCCTTCTTTTCGCAAAGCGGTGATCACCATCGGGACTTTTGACGGTGTTCATACGGGCCACCGGCAGATCCTTGACCAGCTAAAGGAAGAAGCCCGGCGCATTGAAGGAGAAACGGTTATTATCAGCTTTTATCCCCACCCCCGGAAGATAGTAGGTAAAGGAGAAAACATACAATTGCTGAACACGCAGGAAGAAAAAACAGAACTGCTGAGCCAATGCGGCATAGACCACCTTATTGTTGTTCCTTTTACGCGTGAATTTGCGGAACAGCCCGCGGAAGCGTACATTACAGATTTCCTGGTAGATAAAATTCAACCTCACACCATCATTATTGGCTACGATCACCGTTTTGGTAAAAACCGGGAAGGCGACTACCGGATGCTTGAAAAATTTGCCGTAGCCTGTGGTTACCGCGTAAAAGAAATTTCTGAAAAGCTGTTGCATGAAATAGCGGTAAGCTCCACCCGCATCAGGAAAGCGCTGTTAAACGGAGAGGTGGCCATCGCCAATGAATTGCTCGGTTATTCTTATTTTTTTGAAGGAACAGTAGTGCACGGCAATAAGCTTGGCAGAACGCTCGGGTACCCTACCGCCAATATTGAACCGGGAAACCCTGAAAAGCTGATACCGGGGAATGGTATTTATGCCGTGGAAACAGTAATAAAGGGAACGCGTTTTAAAGGTATGATGAGCATAGGCATCCGGCCTACTATCGGCGCATCGCCAAGAGTGATCGAAGTAAATATCTTCAACTTTGAACAGGATATTTACGGAGCCTCCATACGTGTATATGTTAAGTATTTTTTGAGGCCCGAAGAAAAATACAACAGCCTTGAAGAACTAAAAGATCAGCTTGCTAAAGACAAAGAAGAGTCATTAAAAAGATTATAACCTGGTATGCTCAGCTCCTGACTTGTCCCTTTTAGTGCGGAGGTAAAATTTTGCTGACAAGTTGCTGCATTTTTTCGGTTGGCTGTGCTTTAATAGTAACGGATTTACTGGTTATCTGGTTTAGTATCTGCCCGTCCACTATTTTCTTCGCTTCGTCCAGGAACTTTCTTATCGAAACACCTGCTTTTATTTCAATATGCTTTGAGACAACCAATGCCATAAAGCATATCAATATATGCAGCCTGATGGGTTGCTCCTTAAAATGAAAGATAGGTCTTGTCTGTAAATCGCTTTTCGATACCCGGAATGCCTGTTCCACTTTGTATAGTTCATGATAACGCCCTATGATCGTTCTATTGTCGGCTATCTGTTCTTCCAGGTTGGTATAATAGCCTTTGATGCCAAGCAGTTTTTTTGTTTTTTCAATCAGTTCTTCATTGAGTGTCAATTGCTCTTTATTGGTCTTGGTAAACTTTAGCTTCTTGCTTTTTGACGGTGTTTCTATCACCTGCTTTGCCTTTTCGATTTGTTTGTTCATTTCATGCAGATCTTTTCGGTATCGTACAGCCGAATAACTGCAAATCAGATAACCCAGGGCTGTTCTTATCCTGATGCTTGTACCATCCTGCCGGGTCATCTGCTTGTCAATGGTTTGGAGCAGCTCTGCCGGCAGATTGCCCATTCTTGCCCCTACAATATAGTTGATGCCGTTTTGGGATAATTGTGCGATATTTTCCGAGCTGATCATGGCAGCATCTGCAACTACCGTAAATGCTTTTACCTTATTTCTTGTGATAAAATCTTTGATAACAGGGATTATGGTATGTCCTTCAAAAGTGTTGCCACTGAAAATTTCACAGGCAATGGGGAAGCCTTCTTTGGTTACCATCAGCGCTACCAATATCTGCGGCTGCTGTGATTTGTTGTCTTTAGAAAAGCCGTTCTTTCGCAGCTCGTCTTCTTCAAAAGTCTCGAAATAAAGTGTGGTAACATCATAAAACACCATATCGAAATCGAATGAATAACATGCTTTGGCAAAAGCTAACACCTTGCTTTCTATCACTTCCTTTAATTCAATACACACCGGAGCTATCTTGTAATAGGTTTTACGGCTGTGTTTGATGCCGAAAAACTGTTCCATCAGTTCCAACGAACGTAGTTTGGATGCCGGTTCAAATATCCTTATGGTTGCCAGGTCATTTAATAATGGAGGTAAATCACCAAATCCCATTTTATTCTGGATTGCATTTATCTGTTGGTGGAAATAACGGTATTGAACCCCGAGAAAAGTACAATGGTTCAGGTGCAATAACTTATTGGGACTTTCATCGGGGAAAACAGATAGTTGTTTGCTATAGTCTTTTATCCATGCCTGTGCCGATATCATCAGTTCTTGCAATTCGGGTTCTGTATGGGCAGAGCCGATATGCTGTAAAATGGCTCGTTTGTTGTTTTGATACCGTACTATTTGAACTGCTCTGGCTTTTGAAGCCGTCTTTACTACCCTTATTTTCATAAAAACAGCCTTTAGTGCGGTAAATTTACAAAAATAAAATACTAAAATAATGACAATCAATATATTATAACCGCACTAAATTCGATAGGGACAAGTCAGGAAAAAGATTATAACCTGGTATGCTCAGCTCCTGGCGCCAAACAACAGGCTCCCGATACGAACCATATTGCTACCCTCTTGTACCGCGATCCTGTAATCACCGCTCATACCCATAGACAGGGTGGTAAGGGGTAAGTGATGAGTGGTAAGTAATTGATCGTACAACGATCTAAGATAACGGAATTCCGACCGTACCGCCTGCGCATCGCTGGTAAAGGATGCCATTCCCATTAATCCCTTTATAACAATATGCCCCAGTTCGCCTGCCTGCAGCAGCAACGCTTTCAATTCATTTTCATCCAATCCAAACTTAGTGTCTTCCCGCGCTATATGCACCTGTAATAATACCGGGATGATCCTGCCACACCTGGATGCCTGTTTGTTTACTTCTTTCAACAGCTTAAAGCTGTCTATGCCATGGATCATGTAAATAAAAGGCGCGAGGTATTTCACCTTGTTCGTTTGCAGGTGTCCTATAAAATGCCAGCGTATATCCCGGGGAAGCCTGGCGTGCTTTTCAATTATTTCCTGCACATAGTTCTCTCCAAAATCTCTTTGCCCTAAATCATAAAGAGCCCGGATATCTTCATCGGGCTTGGTTTTGGATACCGCCACCAGTGTTACATCTTTCTTTGAAAAAGAACCTGTAAGCTCTTTGTATATTGCTTCATTAACCGCCATGCTAAACCGCTATTTTTTTCCAGGGCAAATTTCGCAGTTTTTGCCGGAGCAGCCAACAACCTGCAAGTGCAAGCGGGATAATAATATACAAAGCCGCAGGTATTTTAATAATAAGAAAATGCAGGCCCACCAGTATCCCTATTACCGTCATTTGGAAAATAACCAGTAAAAAACGCCCCGCCTGCTGCCTGGTATTGGGCTGCCGCGAAAAAGGGAGATATTGCCTTCCTATGCTTCCAAGCATTAAAAAGCACAAATAATCGTTTACCAGCCCAAATAAAAAATCATCCGCTACTGTCCACCCCCAGATATACACACAAATGCCGAACATCAAGATATAGATCGGCAGGAAATATTTCACAAACAGGGCGATCAGGCTGCCCAGTATGAGCTCTCCCGGCTTTTGCACAGGCGCGCTTTGGTATACCCAGGAAGCCAGGAAGTTTTCGCTGAATGTTACAAATAAAATGGCATTGGCAACAGTGAACATAGGCAGATATATAAACCACAGGAATTTGGTGCTGCCTGACAAGTTGGCCCACGAAGCATCTAAATTCCTGCCACTGTTAAAAACAAATATGAAGATGAAAACAAAAATATAACCAAGCGATGGATAAAACTGCAGCTTGAACGATTTGTCCCTGCCGGTTACGTTCCAGGCCATTTCAAAGCCCGCTTTTACCAGGCTGCTTTTTGCAAGCAATGCCGATAAAATACTTCCTGCCGACCTTTTATCGGCAGTGGCGTTAGGGGTAAGCACATCCTGAACGTCGGTATGAATGGCGGAAAGACGGGATGCAAAAGAAGGCGCGAGGTATTTGCTTAACAGCCGGAACAACAGCAACGGCAAACTCACCGCTACCACTGTCACCCCTATATGAACAATATCCGCCTGTAAAGTATATACCGCTTCCAGCGCCACCGCCATCCATACGGGTGGAAACAGGTATGAATACCAGTGCAGCTCAAAGCTGTCTGCGAGCTCCGACATATTGATGAAACGGGGGATTACCTGGTAGCCTACCGCAAAAAAGATGGTCATGGCGATCTGGAACCAGGTTACCATTTCCTTAGCTTTTGCCTCATTGCCCCACCTTAATATCAACAGGTATAAAAAATAGGTAAAAAAAACCGCCAGCAGCACACTCAGCAACATGGTAACAATAGAGGCGATCCCGGTGAGCAACCCGTATTTAATTCCCACACATACAACCGGGATCAAACACATGGCAATTGTAAATTGCAGCAGGTACAATAAAATATGCACCTGCCTGGCCATAAAAAGCGTTCGGCTGTTTACCGGCCGGGGCAAAATGATCTGGTTATCCGCAGTATCAAGCAACACGGTAGAGAAGTCGGTGATCAGGGTCATTGCCATCATGAAAATGATATACGCATGCAGGAATATCATTGCCAGCATAAAGGAAGGAAGGAACAGCACCATCGCCCCTATAAAAATGCTGAACAGCGCATACACGAGCAGTACCATCAACAGGTGATTCCTGTTTTCCGACTGACCGCTCTGCCGCCAGTTCATGTATACCCTTCGCTTGTCCATTATCATTTTGGTTTCTACAATGGTATACAACTGGGGTATATTGATTCCCTGCCGGCGGAATAAGCCATCAAAAATATGCATGATCTTCAGCAGCCACTTTTCCATGCTTAACTTTTTAATACGTCTACAAAAGCGCCCGCTGTAGTTTGATGTTGCTCATCCCCGGTAAGCGCCGTAAAGATATTTTCCAGCGACCCTTTGGCGGCCTCCGCCTTCAGGCTTTCAAAAGTGCCATCGGCCACCATTTCGCCATTATTGATAATAATGATACGATCACTGATCTTTTCAACAACATCCATGATATGGGAAGAATAAAAAAGGGTTTTACCAGACAGCTTTAACTGCGCCAGTATTTCCTTTACCAGTATTACGGCATTGGCATCCAGTCCGTTCAATGGTTCGTCTAAAAAAATAATTTCGGGGTTATGCATAAGGCCCGATATCAGCAAAACCTTTTGACGCATTCCTTTACTGAAGCCGTTCATGCGCATGTTCGCTTTATCGGCCAGCTCAAAAAGACGCAACAGCTCCCACGATTTTTTATCAATTACATTATCGGGTAACTGGTACAGCCTTCCGGTGAATTTGAGGTATTCAAGAGGGGTCAGCACTTCGTACAGGGCCGCCTGCTCAGGAATATACCCTATCCGTTGTTTAATAGCCAGGGAATCTTTGCGAACATCCATACCCAGCACAGTCGCTTCGCCCTCAAAATTATCAATAATACCTGCAAGGATCTTTATAGTAGTGCTTTTGCCAGCCCCGTTGGGGCCAATATAGCCAATGATCTGTGGTTCCTCTATAACAAGGTTTATTCCTTTTAGCACATACGTGCTTCCATAGCTTTTTTTCAGATCATGCAGCCTCAGAATATCCATAAGATAATTGGGTTAAATGCGGTAAAGGATGTTTTACGACCCTTTCATCAAAAAATATACAAATGGTATCATTCCTGAGGTTAGAAGTAATTTATCAAATATAGTAAAAAGCACCAGCCTAATATAAGGCATTTTGAGGGATTTCGCTTTTAGAAAAAAATAATGGAAGAAGCTATCTCAACTTCCCGGTATACCCCGTATATACAGGATCTCCAAAGAGGGCTTATTGTTTTTGCTATCTTTAATTCCATGCAAGCTGTGAGCAGGTTGCCAATGACATATTATCCAGTTTGCTATTTATCAACTGGT
>JAHBTJ010000014.1 GCA_019638595.1 Chitinophagaceae bacterium | reverse complement strand
TCAAAACAAGAAATAGGCTTCTCTTTTAAAAATTATTGGTTATTAGCCAAACTCCAGTCCCCCCTCCACTCTGTGGAGGGGGGACAAAGGGGTAAGGGCAATCTAAATATTTTTCGCAGGCGTGGTGACACCCTCCTATAGAGCCCGCTACCGGTCGGAGCCCGCCTGAATGGCGCAGTCGGGCAGGTCTCACTATAGCCGTTAAGTTAAGCCCGGAGCTGGTGCGTGAGACACGCACCAGGGCGATCGCCCCGGCGCGTGTCTCACGCGCCGGAAAGTGAGAAGGTAAATACACCCAACTAATAGGATAATAAAGCCTATTCAAAAGAAAATTTTATCTTTATACTGCTGCCTGTTTTCACTGCCTCCATATCCTCTTTAAATCCTTTTCGCTTTAATCAAACGTACATGAAATTTTTCGTTCATAAAATACACCAAGGATGAATGAATCCCGAAATTTTCGGGACATGGGAGTTCCTCTTGGCCAAAAAACAATAATAAATTTACAAGAGAAATATGCTGTTATAATTCCTGCAATATGCCCATTGAGGGTAACGATGTAAGAGGCAACTGGTTTTATCATTGATCGTATTTCGTACAAAGTATAACCTGTAGAAAGGCAACCGGTGGTTGAATGGTAACAATAGTATTTAATTCCGTACCTGCTTGTTCTCCGTCAAATAAAACCTCTACTATATGACTCTCCAGGATCATTTATCCAATAAAACAAGCCCTAAACGCATGCTTGCCCTTGATGGCGGCGGTATTCGCGGAGCGCTGGCGCTGGGTTACCTGCAACGAATAGAAGACATATTGCGAAAGCAGCAGGGCGGAAGCAAAGACTTCAGGCTGTGCGATTATTTTGACATGATAGGCGGCACCAGCACCGGTTCTATAATAGCCGCCTGCCTGGCAACCGGAAAGTCGGTGCAGGAGATAAAAGACATGTATATGGAACTGGGCGGGAAGATATTTGCGAAGAAAAACAAATGGTGGAAGATATTTGAGATAGATGACCTGTTAAAGGCCACGTATAAAGAAAAGCCCCTGGAAGATGAGCTGAAAAACGCGTTTGGCGATATTACGCTGGGAGATCCTGACAGGATCAAAACCGGGTTGTGTATTGTAGCGAAAAGAGCCGATACCAACAGTGTTTGGCCGCTTATCAATCATCCCGAAGGACGCTTTTTTAACAGCGCTTATGGTATTAATAAAGACATTTTGTTATGGAAAGCGGTAAGGGCCAGCTCCGCGGCGCCCAGTTACTTTTTACCGCAGATTATTGATGTGGGAGGTAAAATGGGTGAAGCTGCGTTTGTAGACGGAGGCGTCAGCATGTCCAACAACCCTTCGTTGCAAATGCTTATGGTAGCTACGTTGCAGGGCTTTCCCTTTAAGTGGCAATGGGGAGCAGATAAGCTGCTGATGGTATCGGTAGGTACCGGTATGAGCAGGTGGAAAAAAATCCCTTCTGATGTTACCAAAAGTAACCTGCTTAACTGGGCCAAGCAATTGCCCGACATGTTTATGCAGGATGCCACCTGGCATAACCAGATAATGATGCAATGGATGAGCAATTCGCCGACTGCCTGGGAAATAGACAGCGAGGTAGGAGGATTGCAGGGCGATACGCTTGGAAGTGCGAAAAAAGAAGCCGGGCTGCTTACCTATTTACGCTATAATACATGGCTGGACGCAGACACGCTGAGCCCGCTTATGAAAAAGCAATACACCCAAAAGCAGATTGATGATCTGGTAGAAATGAGCAATGCCGGCAGCAGGTTTGAACTGTATGAAATTGGGGTTAAGGATGCTGCTGCGGCAATAAAGGAACAACATTTTTCAGATACTTTTAAAGTGTAGGCATGCAACAGCAATGTTTTGTAATAATGCCGTTCGGAAAGAAAGCAGATTCAACAGGAAGGGTGATAGACTTTAAGGTTGTATACGAACAACTGATCAGACCGGCTATTGTTAAGGCAGGCTTATTACCTATTATAGCATACGAAGAGCAGGCGGGAGGCATCATACACAAACCTATGTATGAACGCATCATGTTCTGTGAATTTTCGGTAACGGATATGACTACTTTTAACGCCAACGTGTTTTACGAACTGGGTATGCGCCATGCTATACGTCCGTACACCACGATAGTGATTTGCGAGGAAGGTATGGGGCAGCTTCCTTTTGATGTGGCATTGATACGTACGGTAATGTATAAGTATCGTTTTGATAAGGATACCAATGAAGTAGGTATTGAAAATGCTGAACAGAAAGCAGAGGTTTTGTCCGCATTGCTCAAAAGTAACGATGTGGCCGATCCCTTACCCGACAGCCCGTTAAACCAAACCATTGAATCTTTTCCTTTCCCGGACCTGGATGCATTGAAAAACCGGTCGGAAGTATTTAAAAAAGTGGCCGCACAGGCACAGGTGTTAATTGAAAGCATCCAGGAAAATGTTAAGGAGTGGCTTGAGCAAAGCCTCCGGGAGAAGTATGCCCTGCTGAATCATGAAAAAGAAAAAGCGGAAGCCTGCAATGCCGTTAAAAACAAATGTTTTGGCAATATTAAAGCCATAGAAAATGGATTGGGTAGTATACAGCCCGAAGAGTTTAATATAGTAAGCGCTTTATTGTTCGCGTACAGGGCCATGAGCGCCAATAACGAAACCATCAGCCTGATCGGCAGGATGCCCAAAAAGCAGTTTGAAAACAATATGGTGCTGCATCACCAACTGGCACATGCCTATAACCAGGCAGGTGAATACGGTAAGGCGGAAACCGTGCTGCTGGATGCCGAGCAAAAGATAGGCAAGCATCCCGAAACCAATGGTTTGCTGGGAAGCATATTCAAGAAAAAAGCGAGGGAAGCATCGGCGCGTGATAAACTGGCGGAACGGGGATTCCTGAAAAAAGCGATCAATGCTTATCGCGAAGGGTATGATGCCAATCCTGCAGATTATTATCCCGGCATCAACCTGCTGAATTTGCTGGCAACCACGGGGCTTGACAACGGAATGTATGAGAAATATCTTCCGCTGGTAGCGTATGCCATAGAACGGAAAGTAAAAGATCAGCCTAACGACTATTGGGCACAGGCTTCGGGGTTAGAGCTGGAAGTGCTGAGAGGAGATCAGGATAAAGCGATGGATTATTTGCAGGCGGCAAAAGCTTCCCGGTATTATCCCTGGGAAATAGCCTCTACCGCGGAAAACCTGAAGAGGATAAAACTGCAAAAAGAACAGGCTGGTTCGCCTGCTGTAACATGGATAGACGAAATAATCAGCTACCTGGGTAATTGATTTCACCCGTTATTTAAAATTCAATACAATCCGGTAATATGAAGCTTTTATCTGAATTAACTGTTGCACGCAAAAGCGGGAACGCAGTCATACAGTTGCTGCACGGCGATCTATCGGCAATACCGGCAGCACACGCGGTTGATTTGCTGGTGGTATCTGCTTTTCCCAATGATTATATTACGCTGCCTGGTTCCTTGTTCCTGGCGTTAGACCAAAAAGGGTTGTCGGTAAGATCATTGGCCGAACATAAAGCGATTGATCTTACATCGCAACTGGGCTGCTGGCTATCGCACCCGATCCGTAAAGAGCAGCAGGATCAGTTTCATTTTAAAAAAGTGATGTGCTTTGAACCGCGAAGGCATACGCAGCAACCGCAGGAAATAGTAGGCAATATTTTCAGGTGTATCAACACGTTTGCATTTGATGAAGATATTGATGAAGTAGCAATGCCTTTGCTGGCAACGGGGTACCAGAAAGTATCGCTTGAAAAAATGTTGCCCGCTTTATTGGAGCATGCTGTTTTTTGGCTGGAAAATGGTTTGCCGCTGCGTACTATTAAGCTGGTAGTTTACCGGCAGGAGCATGCCGATGAAGCGTCTGCTATTTTCAGCCGGTGGTTGCGTGCAGAAGAAAAAGAAATGGTATTGCAGGATGTGTCGGTATCCGGGTCCGTTGAGCTAACAACTGTAGAGGAAACGCCGCTCACTATCCGGAAGCAGGAAATGTATGATTATTTTATCAGCTACTCGCATGTTCAAACGCCCGAAGTACAGGAATTTGTTGAGTACCTGCTGGAACAGAACGGGAGCCTGAACGTATTTTTCGATAAGCATAGCATACAGTCCGGCGGGTTGTGGATCAAAAAAATATCCGAAGCCATCCAGCATTCCAGGCAGGTGATCTGTATCCTTACGCCCGATTACAGTAAATCGGATGTTTGCTGGGACGAGTTTCAATGCGCCAGGCTGATGGAATTGCGCAAGAAAAAAAGCATTATCAGAACGATCAATTTTATAAAAGATGACGACATGCCGCTGATGATGGCCATTCACAGTTATATAGACTGTACGGAAAGGGATATGCAAAAGCTCAAAGCGGCGATCCGCCAGCTTGGGTAGGATTTTGTTTGAATAACACAATCGAATTGATATATGGCCGATATCTTTTTAAGCTATTCCAGCCAGGATAAAAGCAAGGTAAGGCTTGTTGCCTTTGCGCTTGAAAAGATGGGGTGGAGTGTGTGGTGGGACCGGAAGATCGTTCCCGGAGCTATGTTCGATAAGGTAATAGAGAAAGAGCTGAACCAGAGTCGTTGTGTGATCGTGATATGGACTCAGAAGTCCGTTACCTCGGAGTGGGTGATGAACGAAGCCAGCGCGGGGGCAGAAAGAAAAGTGCTGGTACCTTTATTGCTGGAAGATGTAAAAATACCGCTGGGTTTCAGAAGGATGGAAGCCGCAAGACTGGTTGACTGGAACGGGGAGGAAGAAAATGTGGAGCTGAAGATATTGATGAATGCGGTAGCCCAAACATTGGGAGAGGAAAAAAGGTTCCCGGAAGTGGATGATCCCGAAGATATACAGAAGATCATCCTGGAGCAGGGCGAAAAGAAAAAAGACGCGGCTGCCCGCTACAAGGCAGGTTATATAGCAATGATAACAGCCGGGCTGGTTATAATCCTTGCTTGCATATACTATTTTGTTTCCTTGCGGGAAGTTATATCCGGCCCTGCAAGCCAATGGTTATATTACCTGGTAGTGGTTGCGTTGGGTATAGCGGTAAGCTTGTTGATAACAGGCATCACCAGGCTGGTTAGGCGCTCTCAAAAGCAGGAGGCAGCAGGAAAATGGAAGTATGTGGGATCCGTGGCAGGTATGATGCTCATTTTGTCTGGTGGATTTTACATTCCACGGTATACTTATACTGCAGATAAAGTTATTACTGTAAGGATTTTTGATCCTAAAAAGAAGCCTGTTGCAGGAGGCCAGGTAAAATTATACCTACCGGGTTATATCCGGCAACAATCTATAGATAATGTAGGCCAGGCGCAATTTACCGGTGTTTCGCCCCGCGTTTTCAGTAAGCGCATAACCGTGGAAGTTACCAGCGATGGGTTTGAAAATTATGCTGTTGATACCATTATCAAACCGAATGATCCTCTTTCGCTTACATTAAACCCGGTGCGTGTTATTCATATCTCCGGCAAAATAAAAACAGCGGGCGAAATGCCGCTTCGTGATGTGGAAATAAATGTAGACGGTACAAAATATTACGCCATATCTATTACCGATGGATCGTATACTATCACTCTGAAAGATTATTCACCCGGCGATGAAATTACGCTGACAACTTCTCACCAGGATTACGAAGACAAAACCAGGTCGTTCAGGATCAATGGTTCGGAAATGAAAGATGTTGATTTTGTTTTGAACCCCGTGAAATAATACAACCCGGGCGCTTGAAAGAGGTAACAGCAGAGGACTGTTCCTGATTATTATGCAGGAAGCCCTGTATCACAGGTAAGCTCATATAAAATCACGTATATGAAATATATCATCATTTCCCTGCTTTCACTCCTGGTGATATACAACCGCGCCGGTAGCCAAACACTTCTTATAAAAGGAAGGGTAAGATGTTTGAACCAGAGCGAACACTCTACCAGGGGAGCAGCAAATATTATAGTCGTTCCCACATTCATGCCTTCCAGGTCAGCCATTACAGCCACCAACCCGCCGGGGTATTTTGAATTTAATACGCATACTGCTTTTGAAAAGCTCCAGGATAAAGAGGTAAGCATTTATCTTGTATCGGCATGCAATCAATGCGCGAAAACCGTAAAAAGAATATTTGTAAGCGAAGACCAGGACAGGGCGGTCAGGGATACTGCCATAGCATATATGACGATTAAAGACTGGAAGCTGGACAAAAATTGTGAAGGCATTGAGCTTTCTCCCCTCCGGGCCGATAGTTTGTTGTCCAAGATCGTTAAGCAGCCGGAGCTGGATCTGTCCAGGGTGTCGCCGGCTACCGCTTTGGTGGGCACGCCGGCACTGCTCAATTTGCTCAGCACCATTACTACTGTTGTTGGAACGGTATCGAATGCCGGAACATTTAAAGCGGAGAGCCTGGGCGCCGGTAAAATAGAATACGGGCAATTCCTGTTTGCCTCCGCGCTTTCGATCACTGCCAATACAGGGTTCAATTTTTCTCCTTCGCGCGATATGTCCGAGGCGGTGTTCTGGAACCCTTCGGCAATTGTAAACAGTCGTAAAAAATACAACATCAGCGTACTCACCAATGTAAAGAACTATGGCAAAGCAGGCGGGTTTTTAAAAGTGAGTGACAGGATATCTGTTGGGGGCGGCTTTGTTTTTATGAACCAGGATGAGTACCGGGAAGTAGTATACGCCAATATAAATAACAATAATAATAAAGTTAGCTACGATTCTAATTTGTTTAAGCTCAAAGAATATGCTGCATACATCAGCCCGTCGTTCAAAGTGAATAATAAACTGAGCGTAGGGATGGCTGTTAAATCAGTATGGCAAAAGGTAACTATCGCCAATATCCTGCAAATTAATTTTGACGATAACGGGAATGTTAGTAATATTTTTAAAGACAGCACAATAACCAAACAAAAGCTGGATGCGGATATTTCAGTTACTTACAAAATAAGCAATAGCTTACAGGCAGGACTAAACGTAATGAATATAGCAGGCGCTCAATTGTACGGAGCGGCTTTTGTTCCGGATCAGCAAAATATTCCAATGACTGATCTTCGCTCTTTGGGAGCAGGTATTTGTTATAAATGGAAGCGTTTGAATGCCGGCATAGATGCGGTTTTTACCAAAAATGGCTTTTACGATGCTGCTGTGGGACTGAACTATGTACCTTTTAACAACGCTTTATTATCGGCCGGTGTTGCCGTGAAGCAGCTCAGCTATTCGTTCGCGTTTAAAATGAAATATTTCAGGGTAGCTTATATATCGGATAACGACAGGATAATAAATGAAAAAAGAAAAGGAAAATCGGGCATTTTGAATGGGCGTATATATGGAGGTTTTGTGATAGAACTGTAAGGATTTCTGATTTGAGTATCAGCAATGGGCAATGGGCTGTGGGCTATGAGCTTTGGGCTGTCAGCTATTAGCTTTCAGCCGTCAGCTTTGAGCTATCAGCATAAACCACAAACCCAAAACCACAAACCCGAAACCTGTAACTTGTAACTTGCGTAGCTATCAGCTTTCAGCCGTCAGCTTTGAGCTATCAGCAAACCTCAAACCACAAACCTCAAACCACAAACCTGTAACTTGTAACCATATTCTAAACTTTTTTATATGCAGAAACGCTGCTTTGTAGTAATGGGTTTTGGAATTAAAACCGATCTCGCAACAGGACGTAAATTAAACCTCGACAAGTCTTATCATGCGCTTATTAAACCGGTAGTGGAAAGTAAGAACATAACCTGTGTAAGGGCAGATGAGATCAGGCATTCGGGATCTATTGACCTGCAGATGTACCAGCAACTGTTGTCGGCGGATATTGTTGTTGCTGATCTTTCTACGGCCAATGTGAACGCTTTTTATGAGCTGGGTATAAGGCATGCATTAAAGCCCCGCACAACCATTATCATATCCGAAGAGTTACTGAGCTATCCCTTCGATCTCAATCATATTGTTATTAATAAGTATACTCACCTCGGGGACAGTATTGATTATTTTGAAGTGCTGCGTTTTCAAAAGTTGCTCGCGGAAACCATTGATAAAGTGCTTACCAGCGAAAATCCCGACAGTCCTGTGTACACCTATCTTGATGGCTTAATACCTCCTGCATTACAGTCGGAGGCCAAAAAAATGGTGCAGCAGATAGACGATGCGATTACCGGGCAAACAACCGGCACTGACAATGCCGATGATCAGTCGTTGGCTATAATAATCAGGCAGGGAGAAGAGGCGTTGAGGAAAAAGGAGTTTGAAACAGCCAAAGCATTGTTTGAAGCGGCGCTTCGTTTATCGGGCATAGATAGCGAGGCAGAACAGGTTAACTGTAATAATACTTACCTGATGCAGCGTTTGGCGCTTACTACTTACCAGGCGCGAAAACCGGATTACGTAACGTCGTTATATAAGGCGCTGGAACTACTGGGCAAAATTGACCTGGCACGTACCAACGACCCGGAAACGGTAGCGCTTGCAGGCTCTATTGAAAAGCATTTGTTTGAAGAAAAGCAGGGGAACGACCATCTTGATAAGGCTATACTTTTTTACCAGCGTGGCTACTACCTGTTGCACAACCGGCATAATGGTATAAACCTTGCTTATTTGCTGCATCTTCGCAGCACTACTTCGCTTACCCCTACACGTGACGATAAAACAGCAGACATGGTTTGGGCGAACCGCATCCGCAGGGAAGTGCTGGAGTTGTGTTCCCGTGATCTTGGAAAAATAGAAAAAATGAAAATGCACGCTACCCTGCCGGCTACTTCCGTAAGCGATGAGCAGGAAAATATCATCAATGAACAGAAATTCTGGATTGCAGTAAACAAAGCCGAAGCGCATTATGGGTTAGGAGAAATGCCGGAGTACGAAAGAGCTGCAGCCACAGCCCAACTGATAGAACATGAAGACTGGATGATGGAAAGCTTCAAACGCCAGCTGGAAAGATTGTCGTTGCTGGTAGCTGTCAAAAAAGAGCGGGTTTAATATATAATCCGAAAAAAACCAATTTTGCCAAAATGTTTTATGTACACCTCAATGATTGTAAATGATATTTCTTTACTTTCGCCTGTAAAGCCAAATTACTGCGAGGTTGTTCCCTGCTCAACCATATGATGAAACTGTATTGCTTGTAAGCGTTTCTGAAGGAGATGAAGCGTCCTTTAAGCTTCTTTTTGAGCGCCATTGGGACAGGGTATATAGTGTAGCCCTTACTTTTACAAAATCGGATATGATAGCCGAGGAAATGGTGCAGGATGTATTTGTGAAGATATGGTTACATAGAGAGCAGCTATCTTCTGTCAGAAAATTCAGCGACTACCTGTTTATTATAGCAAAAAATCACATAATAAGCGCTCTCAGGAAAAAAATAGTGGAAGAGCCTTTTGCCGATCACCTGGTTGAATATTTTACAGAAATTTCCAATGTACCGGATCAGCAATTGTTATGCAGGGAAACAGAAGCGCTTGTATCACAGGCAATCAAAAAATTACCTCCCCAGCAACAACTGGTATATTTCCTCAGCCGGCAGCAAGGACTAAGTATTGATGAAATTGCATCGAAGCTTTCCATATCAAAAAATACGGTAAAGTCACACCTCACCAAAGCTTTGCATTTCATCAGGCAATATCTGCTAACACGCACCAGGGCGGAAGCTTTCGCGATATTATATTGCATTATTGTAGGCATATTGTAAATGAATAGCTGATTCCGGTTGCATTTTTTTGAGAAGACTCATACCTCTCTCACTTTTTTGCGTCTTTATTATGTAAAGCAATTTTTTTATAACTGGCTGCTGTATGAACGAAGCTCAATTTATAGTGCTGCTGGATAAGTATGTTAACGATAGCTTGTCGCCCGACGAGCTCTCCCTGTTCATCTCTTACCTGCGTGAATATAAGCATACCGGTCATTTGGAAGAACTCATAGAGCGGGCTTTTCACGATGATAGCTTCATGGCGCTTTCTGATCAGTCGAAAACGGAAAGTATTTTTCGGAAAATTTTACAGCAGGCCAAAAGTATAGAAGCTCAGCCTGGTACAGGCGGGGCTTTCATACAATCCGGCGGCAGCAATAACCGCACCCGTATATTACGCTGGTTAGCGGCGGCTTCGCTTTTGGCAGGTATAGCAAGCCTGAGCTATTTTGTTTTCATCAGGCAGAAAAAAAACGAAACTCCGGTAAGCATCGTTAAAAAAGCTCCTGCTACAGATGCGGAGCCGGGTGGCAACAGGGCTGTTTTAAAGCTGGCAAATGGAAAGGAACTGGTGCTCGACAGTGCAGGAACAGGAATGCTTGCCTTGCAGGGCGGCTCAACCATTCTTAAAACGGAAGAAGGCCGGTTGGCTTATAACGTAACTGCCGGATCTTCTGCCGAACCGGTGTATAACACACTCTCTACGCCACGGGGAGGTCAATACCAGCTCACACTTCCCGATGGAAGCAAAGTATGGCTCAATGCGGCGTCTTCCTTGCGTTTTCCGGTTGCTTTTTCCGGTGGCGAAAGAGTAGTGGAGCTGGCAGGGGAAGCTTATTTTGAGATAGCTTCCTCGAAAACTCCTGACGGCGGAAAACAGCGGTTCATAGTACGGGACGGTAATCCAAATGCAGGCGAAAATGCCTGGCAGGTGGAAGTATTGGGTACCCATTTCAACATCATGGCATACAACAACGAACAGTCTGTTCAAACCAGCCTGCTGGAAGGAGCTGTAGCGTTTTCTGCCTCTGCGCAAACAGTAAAAATAAAGCCCGATCAGCAGGCCGTAATGAATAATAGTAGCCGGAACATACAGGTAAGAAACGCGGCTGTTTTAAATGCCGTAGCCTGGAAGGACGGACTGTTCCGCTTTAGCAGCGATGATGTGCAATATATAATGCGGCAGCTTGAAAGGTGGTACGATGTAAATGTTATATATGCAGGCAAGGTGCCGCCGGGGCATTACAGTGGTATAGTGAACAGGAACAGTAAGCTGTCTACCGTATTAAAGATCCTGGAAGAAAGCGGGCTTGATTTTATAATACAGGACAAAACACTAACAGTGTTTCCGCAATAAACATCCGTATATCCCTGGTCAGGCATAAGGGAATGTCATATTTATCTGGTTTACCCTAACATCCCGGAGAGATAAAAATTTTGATAATTCTGGTTATCCAAAAACCAGGGATGATTGCAGCACCCCTGGCGAAGGGTTAATCATTTTTATACAATCGGTCGAAGGATTGTTTTTCTTAACCCAAACAGTACAAATGTATGAAATTAAAAGTCGATTTATTGCCTCCGCTCCCGGTGGGGCGGGTACTATCCAAAACTTTACTGATCATGAAGCTAACGGTTGTTTTATTGATGGCTGCCTGCGTGCAGCTACATGCCGAAGGTTATGCGCAAAAGCTTACATTAAATGAAAAAAATGTACCTGTTCAAAAAATTTTTGAGTTGATTGAACAACGTACTCCTTACCATTTTTTTTACAAAGATGAGTTGTTGCAGAACATTGGTACAGTAAACGTACAGGTAAAAAATGCTACGGTAGAAGCTTTGCTGGATGCCTGTTTCAGGCAACTGCCGCTAACCTACACTATTGTTGAAAAAACCATTATAATAAAAAGAAAGGCGGATCCGCTGCCCGTGGAAAAGGATCATTCAATTCCTCTTGCGGAAGTAAAGGGACAGGTAAAGGATGCTGATGGGAATCCCGTTGCGGGGGCTACGGTAAAAAACCGGAGGACCGGGCAGGGTACTGCCAGTGATGCGGAAGGCTTTTTTTCCATAGAAGCCAGGATAGATGATGTTTTGGAGATCAGTTCCGTTGGATTTGAGGCACAAGCCATTAAAGTAAGCGCTCTTCAACAGTTAGTGACTGTTTCTCTGAAAATAGCCGCTTCTGAGCTGGAAACCACAGTAATTGTGGGGTATGCCAGCCAGAAAAAGAAAACGCTTACCGGCGCTATTTCAACCATCAGCGGATCGGACATGGTGACTACCAAAAATGAAAACCCGCAAAACATGTTAACGGGAAAAGTTTCCGGTGTAAGGATTGCGCAACGAAGCGCTGAACCGGGTGCGTTTAACAATGCGTTTGACATTCGCGGCTTTGGGGCTCCGCTTATTGTTATTGACGGTATTCCCCGTTCCAATGCCGACTTCCAGCGTTTGAATGCCAACGATATAGAAAATATTTCGGTATTGAAAGATGCATCCGCTGCCATTTATGGTATGCGGTCAGCCAACGGTGTAGTGTTGATCACTACCAGGAGAGGGAAAAACAATGAAAGTATACTGTCGTACGACGGGAACTATACTTTTCAGTTCCCTGCCGGTTTACCTAAAACAGTCGGTATTTTCGATTATCTGACGCTTCGTAATGAACAGGCAAGGCACAATGTTAATAATAGTACTACACCGGTGTTCCCCGAGCAGGTATTTGAGGAATACAGGAATGGTACCAAAAAGAGTTATGACTGGTATCCGCTGGTATGGGCGGATTACGCACCACAAACCCAGCATAATTTAAGTGTTACGGGCGGTAACGACCGGCTGACTTATTATGTGGGTGGCGGGTATATGAACCAGGGGAGCTTTTTTAAGACCAACGATCTCAATTACAACAAATACAATCTTCGCTCCAGCCTTAGCGCTAAAATAGGTAAGAGCTTCACGTTAGATGCAAACCTTAACCTGGTTACGGAAACCACCAATCAACCGTATCAAAGTGCATGGTGGGCTATCCGTTCGTTCTGGCGCCAGGGGCCTCAGATACCCGCTTACGCAAATGATGATCCCACTAAGCCTTATCATGGTTTGATCGAGGGGGATAATCCTATCTCGTTTATGGATAAGGATATCAATGGATACCGGAATCTTAGAACGAGCTGGATACAACCGATCGTAAGCCTGCGTTACGACATCCCCGGCGTTCCGGGTTTATATGCAAAAACCCTGTTCAGCTATGATTATTCTTTTTCAAACCACAACCACTATCAAAAGGAATACAGGCAGTACCGTTACGACGCGGCTTCCGATACGTATGAACCCTTTACGCGGCAATCTCCTAACAGGATCACCCGGCAGGCTTTCTTCAACTCTCAGATGTTGACGCAGACCTCTTTAAATTACAGTGGCACATTTGCAGGCGATCATAAAGTTGACGCCGCTGTTATTTGGGAAACGCAAAAGCGGCAGGGAGACAATTTTGCAGCGCAGAGAGATCTAGCGCTTCCTCTTCCTTACCTGCTGGCCGGTCTTCCCCTCAACCAGATCGCGAGTATGAACACCGGTTCGGGGGCTATTTATGAATTTACCTATCTTGGATTGGCAGGGCGCCTGAACTATGCTTATAAAGGTAAGTATCTGGCAGAGTTCCTTTTTCGGGAAGATGGGTCGTCTAAGTTCCATAACCAGCATCAGTGGGGATTCTTTCCCGGAGGCTCTGTTGGCTGGCGTATTTCTGAAGAAGACTTTTTCAGAAACTCCAACGCTTTGTCTTTTGTACAACAGTTGAAACTACGTGGGTCTTACGGTGTTACGGGTGATGATGCTCTGGCAGACGCTTATCTGTGGGCGCCTGGCTATATTTATCCGGGGGCATCCGATTCAAGAAATTTCAGCGGTGGCTATGTGTTCAATGGCAACTTTATTGCCAGCGCTAATAATAAAGGAATTACTAACCCTGTGATCACCTGGTATACGGCTCGTACAATGGATGTGGGTCTTGATTTTGTTGGATGGAACGGATTACTCGGTGTTACTTTCGATTATTTTATAAGAAAGCGTGATGGATTGCTTGCAAAAAAAAGTGGTGGTACGCCAACAGTTGTTGGTGCAGAACTTCCCCAGGAGAATCTTGACTCTGATGCCACTTTTGGGTACGATTTTGAAGTTACACACAATAACAATGTCGGCGATTTCTTTTACAGCCTCAAAGGTATTTTTTCTTATGCCCGTGTAAAAAGGAGGTATGTAGAAAGAGCTCCCAATGGTAGCTCTTTCTGGAACTGGAGGAGCAATCAAACCGATCGTTTGCAAAATCAATGGTGGGGTTGGACAGGTAACGGCAGGTTTGAGTCGTGGGACGATATTTATAACAGTCCTGTATACATTGGACGTGGAACATTACCCGGCGATTTTCGTTACGAAGACTGGAATGGCGATGGTGAGATCAATGACCTGGACCGCCATCCCTACCAGTTAAGCTCCACGCCCTGGATCAACTATGGTCTCTCCGCTAATCTTTCTTATAAAGGAATTGACCTGTTCCTGTTATTCCAGGGCTCTGCGCTTTCAACAGTTCAGTACCTGGAACAATTGCAGATGCCTATGTGGGGAAGCAGCGAATCGGGTTCAATGGTACAATTTATGGACCGCTGGCATCCAAAGGACCCTAATGCAGATCCATATGACCCGGCAACAGAGTGGGTACCGGGCTATTATGGGTACACCGGCACCCTGTCGCATGTAGAATCGTCTTACAACTCTGTTAACGGTGCATATTTCAGGTTGAAATCTGTTGAATTAGGATACACCCTGCCTGAGAAATGGACAAAAAAAGCGGGAATCAAGAATACGCGTTTTTACGTGAATGCATACAACCTCTTAACTGCAACCAAAGTGCGATACATTGATCCGGAGCATCCGAATGATACATGGGGATACCTGTATCCTTTGAATAAAACAGTTTCGGTAGGTCTGAATGTTACATTTTAATAAATGATCATTATGAAATTTAAATATTATTTTCTTTATATCATCCTGGGAGCATGTTTCCTGAATATCTCCTGCAAAAAATATCTCGACGTTCCGCCTATTAATATTGTTAATGAGGCTGACTTATTTTCCAACGCAAGCGGAATGCAATTGTACCTGTCGAGGATGTACAGCCAGATGCCGTTTGAAGACTTTAAATATTCTCCTGCAAGGCAATTTTTTGATGACTGGCTGGTAACTCCCGGTACCAATGAAGGTTCATCATTGGGAAGAGATGCCGGTGAGGCCATGACCTCGGAAGGCTGGGCGCGGAATGGCGCCTACTGGACAAGAGCTTTTAATTTGTTGAGGGATGCCAACAATCTTATTGAAGAATTTCCTGCATACAAATCCAATTTCAGCGATGAAGAGTTTAATCACTTTGTTGGCGAGGCCTATTTTACCCGGGCTATGGTGTTTTACGCGTTGGCAAAAAGGTATGGGGGCGCACCACTTGCCACCTCATTACTGCGTTATCCGCCGGAAGATGGAAAGCCGTTAGAGATAGCAAGGGCAACCGAAGAAGAAACCTGGAACCAGGTACTGGCAGATTTTGATAAAGCTGCAGAACTTCTTTCTGAAAGCAGCCCAGTAAAAGGGTATGTAAACAAATATGTGGCGTGGGCATTTAAATCGGAGGCCATGTTGTTTGCCGGAAGCGTTGCAAAGTATAACACCTTTACAGGTTTTGGGCAAAAAACCAAAGTACGGGTAGTGGGCTTTGATCCTGCAAATGCCGCGGAAGCTTCCAAAAAATATTTTACCGAAGCGTACAAAGCGGCTAATATTATTATCAAATCGGGTAAATATTCATTGTATAAAAAGAAAGGCGGACCGGGTGACAGAGAAGGGCAATACCAGAATATGGTGGATATGTTTTTTGACGCTTCCAGTCCCGAGAATATTTATACCAAGGATTATAAGTGGCCTGACCTGGCGCACGGCTATGATTCTTATAATATCCCGCGCCAGCTAATGGGCGGAAATGGGTACTCTGCAGGTAACTGCCCAACGTTAGATTTTGTTGAATTGTTTGACGGTATTGAAAAAAATGCAGATGGTACTATTAAGGTGCTCGACAACAATGGGAAATATCTTTTGTTTGACAATCCCACGGATATTTTTGCCAATGCCGAACCACGCCTGAGAGCCTATGTTATTTTTCCGGGAGATATGTTTAAGGGAATAGTGATGGACGTGCGGCGTGGTGTATATACCGGCAGCGTTGCCGGTGGAATAGCGCCATTACGTACCGTAAATGGTTCTACCAATTATACCATTGGTGGTCCGCAAACCTATAATCAAACAGATGCGTATACGGAAACCGGCGCTTTTGCCGGCAATAAATCCCTGTTTCTGTCTCAGAACGGAACCACCCACGAATTGGTTACTTTGCCAGACGGATCAAAAATGAATGGTGGCGGGATCAACGGACCTTTCGGTACTTCGGATATGACGGCCGCCTTTACAGGATTTATGGTGCGCAAATGGTTGAATCCTAATATGGCCCAGGCATTGGTATTGGAAGGAAGATCAGAGCAATCCTTTATTTTAATGCGCTATGCCGAAGTGTTGCTGAATGCTGCAGAAGCGGCTGCTGAATTGACGCTGGCAGGGGCAAGCTCACCCGACGGAGATGACCTGACCACGGCGGCTTACGAAGCCATCAGGAGCATCAGGGAAAGAGCCGGCGCCGAGCCGCTGGTTGGCATATCGGATATAGCTGGTGCACAAGGCTTACAGGTGATCCGCAAAGAGCGCAGGAAAGAACTGGCATTTGAGCATAAGATACTTTGGGATATCCGCAGGTGGAGAACACAACACTCCGATATGTTAAATGGCTTTACCCAGGCAGATGGCGCTTATTATCGCGGGTTGTATCCTTTCTATTCATCTGTGGCCGGCAAATGGTTCTTTGATGCCGGTTTCGAAGAAGCGAGGAAACGTTTCCGGTTTACACAGCTCGATTATTATTTCGCTATACCTCAGGGAGAAGTAAATAAGAGCCCGGTGATTGATCAGCAACCTGGCAGATAATGTTAATGATAATAGTTTTAAAAATACACGCATGAAAAAGATCGTTTATTATATAGTGAGTAGCATCATGATAGCAGGTGTTTTTTCCTGCACCAAGATTGATAACTATCCGGAGCCTAAAGAAACGCTGAGGGGAACCGTGGTAGATGCGGCTACAGGCGAGCCGGTACTGACAGACCAGGGGAGCGAAGGCACCAGGGTGCGTATGTGGGAGTTGAGCTGGACTGCCGCTACACCGGAAAACCTTGATTTCTTTTGTATGAAAGAAGGGGTGTTTCAAAACACCAAAGTGTTCAAAGGCAATTATAATATAAGAGTTGATGGCGCTTTTATTCCCATTGTAAGGTTAAATGCAGACGGTGACACGCTTGCAAATGAATCAAAAACGTTGGATATAAGCGGTGTAACGGAGACCGAGTTCAGGGTGCAACCTTTCCTGAAGTTGAGGTGGGAGGGAACACCAACTGTTGCCGATGGAAAAATTACCGCCAAAGTGGTGGTGGAACGTGCCGTAAGCCCGGCGGATTTCAGGGCAAAGATAGAACCAATGGGAAATTATAGTGATGATTTCTTAAATGTTACAGACGTTCGCCTGTTTGTAAGCCAGGTTCCGTATGTGGGTTACCGTGAATGGGACAATCGTTATACTACCACTATAGATTATCCCGGCAATTCATTCGAGGCACAATTAGGGCAACCTGTTACAATCACTACCGGCAATGTAATTCCTTCCGGAAGAACGGTGTTTATAAGAGCTGCTGCAAGAATTAATTATGCCACCGAAGGCATAAAGCGCCATAATTACAATGAAGCTGTGAGGGTTGATATTCCTTAGCTTATTGAAATAACCAGTTCTTCTCCGCTGTCACTTCGTGTTGAAGAAAAATCAGGAACGGAGTACCGCAAAAATTTACTGCTTAACTTCCCCCGTCAAAAAGTGGGGGAAGTTTTCCGTATGGAATTCACCTGTCTGCCTCAATTTTAACAACAAAAAATATACGGATGAAATTAAGGAATGTATTAACGGGCTTATTGCTTTCAAATCTGTTAATGATCAGTGCAGCAGCCCAGGAAAAAACCGCTTTCCAGACAGCCCATCACTGGATACCGGAAATTGATGTGCGTGCGGATATCGCAATTGTATATGGCGTTAGTGAAAGAGGAAAGATGTCGTTTGAAGATCGTGTAAAGTCGTGGAGAGACCGTGGGTACAATGTTCATTTTATGACAGGTATTGCCTGGGGTCAATACGATGATTATTTCCTGGGGAAATGGGACGGGCAGAATCATTTGGGCGAAGGGCAGCAAACCGTGAAAGGGGATACTATATGGCATGGAAGAAATATTCCTTACGTGGTGCCTGTGGCTTCCTTTGTTGAATACATGAAAACAGGAGTGGTGAAAAGAGTGATTGATGCGGGCATAAGCTCAATCTATCTTGAAGAGCCGGAGTTTTGGGCGAGAGCAGGTTACAGTGAAGTATTTAAGCAGGAGTGGCAAAAATATTATGGGTTTCCCTGGCGGGCACAACATGAATCGCCGGAGAACACGTATCTCTCCAGCAAATTAAAGTACCAGCTCTACTACAATGCTATTAAAGAAGTATCATCTTATGCCAAAGAATACGGCAAAACAAAAGGACTGGATGTAAAAGTATATATACCCACACATTCCCTGGTGAATTATTCTTCATGGCAGATCGTAAGCCCCGAAGCCAGCCTGGCCTCATTGCCGGGCATTGATGGGTATATTGCGCAGGTATGGACCGGAACCTCGCGGGAACCTACCTATTTTAATGGCTTGAAAAAAGAGCGGGTGTTTGAAAATGCATTTCTTGAATATGGCTCTATGGTATCAATGACGGCGCCTACTAAAAGAAAATTGTTTTTTCTTACAGACCCGATAGAAGACTGGCCGCGTGATTGGGCGGATTATAAAAGAAATTATGAAGCCACTTTTACTGCTAAGCTTTTATACCCGATGGTGGCAGATTATGAAGTGATGCCATGGCCGGAAAGAATATATACCCGTCCGTATAAGCTCGCGAACAGCGATGAAAAAGTATTGATACCCAAATATTATTCTACGCAGATGCAGGTAATGGTAAATGCGCTGAATGATATACAGGTGTCTTCCAATCGTGTTGCAGGCACGGGTGGCATCGGCGTATTGATGAGCAATTCACTCATGTTCCAGCGCTTCCCCACTCATGATGGCTATGAAGATCCGCAGTTCTCTAATTTCTACGGTCAAACATTACCGTTAGTAAAAAGGGGAGTTCCGGTGGAAACGGTACATATGGAAAACCTTTCTTATCCGGCAACGCTCAAAGACATAAAAGTGCTGGTAGTAAGCTATTCAAACATGAAACCGAATGAGGCTGATGTACACCGGCACCTTGCTGATTGGGTAAAGAAAGGTGGAGTATTAGTATACTGCGGAAAAGACGACGATCCTTATCAGAAAGTGATGGAATGGTGGAACACCAACGGCAATTCCTATGCTGCACCGGCAGATCACCTGTTTGAATTATTAGGTATACAAGCCGGCGCTGACGATAAAAGCTTTGCTGTAGAAAAAGGGAAAGTATATATAATAAGGCAAAATCCTAAAGAGTTCGCCATGCAAAGTGGCATGGATACAAAATATACAGACATTATAAAGCAGGCGTATGAAACGGATGCGAAGGCAGGTAAATTTTTGGTAAAGAATAATTTTTATTTACAACGCGGGCCTTATGATATCGTGTCGGTGATGGATGAAAGCGCCGGCAGTGATCCTTATGTTGTAACAGGGCCGGTAATAGACCTGTTTGATCCAAAGTTACCCGTGCTTGCAAAAAAGGTTATTGAACCGGGCACACAGGCGTTTTTATACAATATCGGTCGGATAGCAAATAAAAAGGTTCCTAAAGTATTAGCCTCCGCTTCCAGGATCTATGACGAAGAGATAAAGGCGAGATCGTATGCTTTTGTTGCAAAAAGCCCCGTCAATACTATAAACAGCATGCGGATCTATCTTCCTTCAGCACCAAAAAGCACTGTAGTCACCAATAGTAAAGGAGAGAAAATAAACGCGGAAAGCTCGTGGGATAAACAATCCCGCACCTGCTATCTTAGTTTTGATAATAGTCCGGATGGGATAAAAGTATTGATAAGCTGGTAATGGCAGAGTTGCAGGTTTCAGGTTACGGGTTTATAGTTTATAGTTTGTGGTTTGAGGTTTGTGGTTTATGCTGATAGCTCAAAGCTGACGGCTGATAGCTAATAGCTACGCAGGTTGCAAATTACAGGTTTCAGGTTACGACCTGGGTTTTTCATAATGCCTCCTCGTGCAAGGACTTGTGAGGATGGCTTCTCCCGCCATTACATTCGTTTTGAGCTGAAGCAAAAGATGGCGGCGGGATCGCCATGACGGGTAAGAGCACTATAGCTTTGCATCATACTTATGAGGCAGTTTATATATATTCAACCACCCGTATCGTCTCTGCGATCCCGCCGGCATGAAGATTTGAATTAAATGAATATAGCGGCGGGAGAAGCAGTCCCCGCGAATAAGAAACAGATTATTACGATCTGCTTAGCTTAAAGGTAATCCTTGTCATTTTCAATGTACGTTGGGGGAGGGGCATTGCGGAGAGCATCATCGTCTTTGTTTACCGCCCCTTTTCCGGATTATCCGCCTGCATTATTATTAATCTTTCTTCTTTTCACCAGCTTATATACTTCAAACCATATTACCGAAACGATTGCTATCAAAGAAGAAAACCCGATTTCACTTAGCGTTAATGTGGTTACCTGGAAAAAATGCGTGATTGGCTTTATAAAAAGCATAGCAAACAATAGTGCCAGCGTAGCTGTGCTTACGCCTGGCAACAGGATATTCCTGTTTTTAAATGATTCCCAAATGCTGTAATAAAAAGACCGGTTAGCGTAGCTAAGCAGTATATTGGCAAAGATCAGCGTAGTGAACACTACCGCTCTCGTTTTTTCTTCATTACCTCCTCCCTGTACAGTATACTGGTAAGCGAACAATACACCAACAGTTATCACCAATCCCTGAACAATACTGATTGCAAGCTCTTTCCAGTTCAGGAAAGTATCTGTCATTTTCCTTGGTTTTTGCAACATCGTATTCTTTTCCATCGGCTCATTTTCATATACGATCGAACAGGTTGGTCCCATAATCAGCTCTAAAAAAATAACGTGCACGGGCATAAAGATGGCAGGATACATCCATCCTAAAAATAAAGGAAGAGATACGGTAAGAATAATGGGAATATGAATAGATATGATATACTGAACAGCTTTTTTTATATTCGTATAAATTCTTCTCCCTGCTGCAATTCCTGTAATCAGCTTGTCCAGGTCATCGTTTGTAATTACTAACAACGCGGCCGCTTTTGCAATTTCCGTTCCTTTATTACCCATGGCAACACCAATATGTGCCGCTTTTAAAGCCGGTGCATCATTCACGCCATCACCCAGCATGGCTACTACCTCACCATTTTGCTTTAATGCATTTACTACCGTTAGTTTAGCTTCGGGAAACATGCGGGTAAACAAGGAGGTGTTTTCTGATAAAGCAATCAGCTCTTCTTTGGGGCAATGCATAATTGTGCTTCCGTTTACAGGTTGAGATGTGTTGATAATTCCTGCCTGCCTGGCGATCGCATTGGTAGTATCGGCATTGTCGCCTGTAATGACTTTTACTTTTATCCCGGCATTGTAGATTTTTTGAAATACCTCCTGTATGCCTTTTTTAGGTGGGTCGTAAAATACGGTTAATCCTAAGAATTCAAAACGTAAGTCCTGTTGTTTTGCCGGGAAGTTATTTCCTTCAAAAGATGATTTGGCTACGCCCAATACGCGATAGCCTTGTTGCCCGGATTGTTGTATTTGACTCCGGAGCAATGCTTTCTGATTGTCCGAAAGATTTGATACAGAAAGAATGGCTTCAGGTGCGCCTTTGGCAGCAATAATTCTTTCGCCTGAATTATTTTTAAAAATATGCGTCATCATGGGCGGCTTACCCTCTAACGGGTATTCGTGTATCAGTTGAAAGTCATTTCTCCGGTCGGTTGATTGTGTTTGCTCATAAATTTTGTGAAGTGTTTTTTCCATCGGGTCAAACGGCACCGGCTCGCTGCTCCACATTGCGTATGTTAAGAGTTCAGACAGGCTTTTTTCATTAAAATCGTTTTCATCATACACCTTATTTGTTTTAAAATCATAAGCCTGCTTCAGGTGCATTGAGTTTTCGGTGATCGTTCCGGTCTTATCCGTGCAAATAACGGTAGTGCTTCCCAGTGTTTCCACCACGCTGCTTCGTTTGATAATGATACCTTCCCGCATCAGCTTCCACGCGCCTATTGCCATAAAAGTGGTAAAAGCAACCGGAATTTCCTCTGGCAAAACAGACATCGCCAAAGTAAGTCCCGCTAACAGGCTTTCAATAATATTTTTTGTTTGCAGGTAGCTGTATATCCAAACCATTAAAAAAAATACGATGCCAATAATGGCCATTGCCCGAACAAATTTTGTGATCTGTATTTGAAGGGGAGAAATTTCTTCCTTAATGTTTTGAATGGATTGCCCGATTTTTCCCAATCTTGTGCCGGCACCAATGCTTTCTACTTCAAAAACAGCTAAGCCCGATACCACCAACGTTCCGCTATACAACTTCCTGTCTTCGGTTTCCTGGCTTTTAAAAACAGAATAGCTCTCTCCGGTCAGTGATGCTTCATTCACTGAAAGATCATTACTGTATACAATCCGCCCGTCGGCATTAATCATTTTTCCTTCTTCTACTATACATAAATCACCCACAGCAATCTCGTGTGTAGGTATTCGTATCACTTTTGCATTTCGTATAACGGTACTTAGTGGTTCGTTCAGCTTCTCTAATGCTTCTAACGCCTTTTTACTGCGGTTATCCTGGTAAAAAGAAATGGCTGAAACCGCTATAATAGCTCCAAGCATAAAAATCGCTTCTGAATAATTTCCTACAATTACATAAATGACTGCTACCGCAATTAACAAAAGCAACATCGGTTCTTTCAAGATATCTAAAAGCAAATAATACCACGCAGTCTTTTTGTTACTATCCACCAGGTTGTAGCCGGATTTGTTCCGGGAATTTTTTACTTCATCTTCTGTAAGGCCGATAAGATGTTTGGGGATATTATAGGACATCGTATGTAATAATTGATAAATTTAAGAGAAAATACTTATCAGCCTCTCCCTTATTCCTTATATTACAGGTTTTGAACAATGGGAAAGTTGAGAATGAATAGCCGGCATGGAGTTTTCAAACCACAAACTTGCTGTCGCCAAACTATTTTTTGTATTCTTTGTAAGTATTAATATCTTGAACATTGCTCTAGGTTTTAAATATTTTTCCACGATTGTAACCTGCATTTGTCATTATGGGAAATTTACAGATCAAAAAATCCTCCAAAGTTCATGATGTAGTAGTAATAGGATCCGGCGCAGGAGGTGGTATGGCCGGCTATGTGCTTGCCAACGCGGGCATTAAAGTATTAATGCTGGAAGCCGGCCCGTTTTTCGACCCCAAAACCGATTCTCACCAGTTCAAGAAGCCCTGGGAGTCGCCGCGGAGAGGAGCGTCTACCGTGCGTCCTTTCGGTGATTTTGATGCCGCATATGGCGGTTGGGAAATTGACGGGGAACCTTACACCCGGAAAAACAATACCGAGTTTGACTGGTTCAGATCGAGGATGCTGGGTGGAAAAACCAACCACTGGGGGAGGATTTCGTTGCGCATGGGACCCGAAGATTTCAAGCCTACGGATGGCTTAACCGAAGACTGGCCTTTTACCTACGAGGAGTTAAAGCCTTATTACGATAAAATTGATCAGCTCATTGGCATTTACGGAACAGTGGAGGGTATACCCAACGAACCGGATGGCATTTTCATGAAGCCACCCAAGCCGAGGTTGCCCGAGCTGTTTATTAAAAAGCACGCTGCACAGGCAGGCGTGCCTGTTATTGCCGGGCGCGGTTCCGTAATAACAGAATTGCTGAAGGACAATAAAGACCGGCAGCCCTGTTTTTATTGTGGACAATGCGGGCGTAGCTGTAAAGTGTACGGCGATTTTTCTGCTTCTTCATGCCTGGTAATACCTGCTATGAAAACCGGTAACCTGGAGGTAGTTACCAATGCCATGGTGCGCGAAATCATTACAGATAAAAATGGAGTGGCTACCGGCGTATCGTATATTAATAAAGACGATATGCAGGAATACCAGGTAAGTACGAAAATAGTAATACTGGGTGCAAGCGCCTGCGAGTCTGCCAGGATATTACTGAATTCAAAATCATCCGCGCATCCCAACGGGTTAGCCAACAACAGCAACGTGGTAGGTAAATACCTGCACGATTCCACGGGTTCCAGCATGGGCGGTTTTTTACCGCAATTAATGGATCGCAAGCGGTTTAACGAAGATGGCGCCGGAAGCATTCATATATATTCTCCCTGGTGGCTCGATAACAAAAAACTTCCTTTCCCCAGGGGATATCATATTGAATATGGCGGTGGTATGCGCATGCCTTCGTATGGTTTTGGAGGAGGCATACATCGTATGAACGGGAAAGTGCCGGGTAAAGATGGTAAGCCTAAAAAAGCGGGTGGCTTTGGCGCTGATCTCAAAGAAGATTACCGTAGATTTTTTGGAACGCAGGTGGGCATGGCTGGTAGAGGAACCGCTATTGCAAGAGAGGATAATTATTGCGAAATAGATCCGAATGTGGTAGATAAGTATGGCATTCCTGTATTGCGTTTTCATTATAAGTGGAGCAATGAAGAAGTGCTGCAGGCCAAACACATGCAGGAAACCTTTGCAGAGGTCATGCACAAAATGGGAGCGATCGTTACTTCGCCTCAACGCGGACCCGAAGACAGTTGGGGACTGGAAGCGCCGGGAAGGATCATTCATGAAGTGGGCACTATACGCATGGGCGATAATCCGAAGAAGAGTGCATTGAACAGGTGGTGCCAGGCGCATGATTGTAAAAACCTGTTTGTGGTAGATGCTGCGCCTTTTGTGCAGCAGGGCGACAAAAATGCCACCTGGACGATCCTCGCACTATCTATGCGTACCGCAGAATACATTTTGCAGCAACGCCGGAAATTAAATGTTTAACCCGCTTAATTGATTGTTATGAACAGACGCGAGTCATTAAAAGCCATAGGATTAACCGCTGTATCAACTGGTGTGTTGATGCAGGCATGCAATACAGATGCCAAAAAGGAAGCTGAAAATCAACCCTCTTCATCTGCGGGTGATGAAGCGGCTGGCCGGGAGCCCTTTGAGCTGGAGCGTAATAAAAAATTACAGGCTGAAAAATTTTTTACAGCTCATGAAATGGCAACCATTACCGTGCTTGCCGATATTATTATTCCTAAAGATGAAAAATCAGGCAGCGCATCAGATGCTAAAGTACCCGAGTTCATTGAGTTCATTGTAAAAGATATACCCTCGCACCAAACGCCTATGCGTGGCGGACTGCGCTGGCTGGATCTTCAGTGCATGAACAGGTACAATGCTGCATTTAAGGATGCTGCAAAAGATCAGCAGTTGGAAATGGTGAACGATATTGCCTATCCGGAAGATGTTAAACCCGGTATGGAACAGGGAGTGGCTTTTTTTAACCGCATGCGCGACCTTACGGCATCGGGCTTTTACACTACCGAAATGGGTGTTGAAGATATAGGATATATAGGGAACGCACCCAACAAATGGGAGGGAGTTCCCGCAGATATATTGAAGCAGTATGGGATGGAAAATGTATAATGAACAAAAGGTTTCCAACTTTCTAAAAGTTGGAAACCTTCATTCTTTTATAAAAATAGGCCAAAGGAAAAGCAGCCTTAACTTTTTATTTCACCTCCTCAAACGGCCTGGCTGCATCTCCTGTCCAGCGATATAATTGGAGATTGCAATATTGCTTTTTATTTTCGGCCACACCATTTTGGGAAATATAGAAATAGCCGTTACCCAGGGAGCAGATGCCGGTGGCGCCCCATGCATAATGCCATCCGTATACACTGCTTTTTTCATCGTGCATACCGGCTTTTGCCAACTGCAGCACGTTGCCATTCTCTATACTATCAAACCCTTTTAACGTTTGTAGCGCCGGGCTTTGGGAGCCGTCTATGGCAAACAGGCTGTAATTGGGAAATGCTGATTTTTTGCCGGGATAAACGGCGGCAAACCAATACCCGGTGTTTGCATCATATTCCAGGTTCTGAATACCATACGTGGTGTTGCCGGTATAAAGAAAATATTTGTTCAGCGGTTTGTCCGGCCCGGTTACATCAAACCGGCTTTGAGAGAGAGGGCGCTCGTACTGCCTGATGTTGTTTGCATCATATTGCAGGATCAACTGGTAATCGTTGTCTGTGCGGGAAGTATCACCATATATGCCATAAGCCACGTTTAAGAAGTTCTTTTCCTGCTTTTGTCCGAACTGAGGGCCGAAGGCAATACCATCAATACCGCTGCATCCGTAGCGGTGTTCTACCTGTTTACTCCCATTCATCAGCTTTGCGTTATAATCGTCAACCACTTCTTTTACATAAACGGTGCTGATAATATTATCTTTTTCGGCATTCATGCCCGGCCGGGTTATCTTTTCCCCGTCAAAAATTGCGATATAAAAAGAATTTTCATTTTCGCCTGTTTTCGATCCGTTCCCCAATCCCTTTAAGATCCCTTTGCCTATTTTATCATTTTTATACTCCAGTGAGGCATAGATGCGGCCGTCTTCCGGGTTCATAGCCAGGCAGCCCAGGTGCCCGATGAAGCCGTCAACACTGCCGATGATCTCTCCCTTTAAATTGGTCCTGACCAGGCTTGTTGTAAACGAAAAATATGCATACCCGCGTTTAGTATCAACAACAACGCCCTGCACATGAAAATTGCCGTCTTCGACGTAGATCTTACGGGGAAGATCATTTAGGGAAAGCTGTTTTTTTTTGTTGTCAGGTTGTTGTTCTTTCTGAGAACTATTGCAGCTCCACAAAGCAACAATCATTAAACATAAAGCCAGGTTATTTCTGATATTCATATATACTGGTTAAAAATTATTCCATTGATGAATGGTAGGTTACAGGTTACAAGTTTCACGTCTCACATTTCACTATTGCCCATTCACTATATCGCATTCAATTTTTTAAGAGTAAACCCTTTTTCGTCATCCAGCTCAAAAAGAGTAATGGAAGAATTTTCCTGCTCAATGCGCCGGTAATAGGATAAAGGCATTCCTAATTTAAATGCCATATACAGCCTGTTGATACCATTATGCGCCACCACCAGGATCTTTTGATTATTATGTTTAACGTTCATCTCCTCAAAAAAATCATTTACCCTTTTTACGATCTCCCCGCCTGTTTCACCGGTTCCGCCTGCTTTTGTATTTTTAGGGTCCTTCATCCATTGCCACCACAGCTCCGGGTTTTCGGCAATAAATTCTTCTTTGGTCTTTCCTTCCCAAAGCCCGAAATCAGCTTCTATGATACGTTCGTCTGTGATCACCGGGCGATTGCCGGAGGCGATCTCTGCTGTTTTACGGGCACGCGCTAACGGCGATGCATACACTGCATCAATATGTACATCTTTCAGGGCAGCAAATACTTTCTGCGCCTGGGCAAGCCCTTTTTCCGTAAGCCCTATATCTGTTCTGCCGCAATAGCGGTTGCCATCCGCATTATAAGGAGTTTCGCCGTGGCGTAATAAAATCACTTTAAGCATATTTGTCGTTTCACGTTTGTCGTTTCACCATTCACCCCGTCCGAACGGTATTCATCCGGGCGGGCACTGCCCATTCACGGCTTAATATATTCCCTTACCCTCAGTTCATCAATAAATGTATGATATAAATGATCATATTTTTCACTCAGCTCTTTTTCCGGCGTAACCAGCTTTTCTGCTTGGATAAGCGCCTTTGTCGCAGTTGAAAGCGAATTGAAATATGTTTGAGAAGCGCCCGCTATAGCGGCGCCTCCATCAGCAATCCTTATGCGGGAGATAAGCCCATCAATGAAAAAGAATTTATCAATATTGATGAAAAGAAAAAAATTGCAAAAGCAGCTATTGACCTGGCCAAAAATGCGGATTCCATTATGATTGGTTCCGGAACAACTGCTTTTGCATTAGCAACAGTTTTACATCCTTCAAAAAAACTTACGGTAATAACCCCTGCGCTTAAAGTTGGTCTTGAGTTGAGCAGCAGGAATAATATTGAAGTATTGCAATTAGGCGGAGTGATCCGTCCCAATTCATCGTCTGTAGCCGGGGGATATGCGTTGCAGGTACTGGAAACTATTTCATGTGAGCTTCTTTTTTTAGGGGTTGATGACATTGAGCTGGATTATAGCGCTACGATCTCTAACCTCACTGAAGCGACATTGAACATGAAAATGATCGAAACCGCGCAGACGTTGATCTTGCTGGCAGACAGCTCCAAATTCAACAGGAGGGGCGTGGCTAAAATCTGTTCTGTTGAACAGATTGATTACATCATTATCGATGACAAAATACCTGCTCACCTGGTAAACCAGTTTGAAGATAAAGGGGTTAAGATCATTATAAGCTGAATGAACGGCTGCAATAGCAATATAGTTGCACCAACAACAGGAGCTTGAAGAGCTGTTACATTAATGCGACCTCTGTTGTGGATTGCTGTTGCTAAAGCCTGATCAGTTCTTTAAATTCATCAAGAGAAACGACATTTATTGGAGGGAATGGAATTGATTTCAATATTTTAAAACCGGAATCGTGTGTAAGCAGGTACTCAGCGTTGGCAGCTACATAGCAATCTGAAAATTTATTGTCATCTTCATCTTTGAGTAATTGCCACTGGTAATATACCTGCGTAAAATATACATTCGGAAGCTCCTTCAAAGCAATAAGGAAATTATGCGCAACGGACGGAGAATATTTGGCTTTCAGGATTTCTTCATATTCCAGCAGTATCTCGTTAGTAATGTACAGGTTGAACTTCCCGTTCAGCAAGTTTGTTATAAGCCAATGATAAACAGAATGCCGGGACAGAGAAGATACAAGCACATTGGTATCAATCACGATTTTCATTACCATAACCAGGATTGTCTTCATTCAGCCATTGATTCATAGTATCGTTAGTAAAGCCTTTTTGAGCCCATATTTCGTCGGCTTCGTCTATGGCCTTGTTGGCAAAATAAGAGGCGAGATATCGCTTAATATGTAACAGATCATCTTCCTTTATATTAGCGCTATAAAGTTTGATCAATTCCTGTTGCAGGTTACTCAATGTGCGTACTGATGACATAAAAGTGTTTGTACCAAAGGTACATATTTCCTAAAGATTGATAGATATATGAGCAATATGATCCATACAATAGGAAAAAGGGTTTCTAACCTTTGGAAAGCAACAGGAACAATGTTGAAGTATTGCAATCAGGATGGGTGATCAGCCCAACTCATCATCGGTTGCAGGCGGATATGCGTTGCAGGTACCTGAAACCATTTCATGTGAACTGCTTTTTTTAGGTATTGACGGTATTGAACCTGATTACGGCGCTACCATTTCCAACCTTACGGAAGCCACGCTGAACAAGAAAATGATAGAAACCGCACAGATGTTGATCTTGCTGGCAGACAGCTCCAAATTCAACAGGAGGGGTGTAGCTAAAATCTGTTCTGTTGAACAGATTGATTACATCATTACCGATGACAAAATACCTGCTCACCTGGTAAACCAGTTTGAAGATAAGGGCGTTAAGATCATTATAAGCTGAATGAAAAATAAGACAGGCTTCTCAATAAGCTGCGCCTGCGCAGAATTAATCCAAAGTTTGTAGTTTTTTGTCATGAATAGCTATCAGCCCATAGCATTTAGTAACAACAAACCATAAACCCTAAACCATAAACCTCAAACCCTAAAGCCCTTTCTATACATCTGCCATAGCAGGTATCTCTGCTACTTTATAAGCGCCGGCGTCTAACTTCTTCTTGGTTTCTTCAAATGCAATGAGTGTTTTTTCAATGTCCTCCTGCGTATGTGAAGCTGTGGGTATCAGGCGGTATATGATGTGCCCTTTCGGTATAACGGGGTATACCACTATGGAGCAGAAGATGCCGTAATTTTCGCGGAGATCCATTACCATTGCGGTTGCTTCTTCCACGCCGCCTTTCATATAAACAGGTGTTACAACGGTATCGGTTTTGCCAATATCAAATCCTTTTTCTTTCAAGCCTTTTTGCAGCGACAGCGCGTTCTTCCACAGCTTTTCTTTCAGCTCAGGGTGGGAACGCAGCAGGTCCAGCCGTTTTAAATTGCCAAGCACTAATGGCATGGGCAGGCTTTTAGCAAATATCTGGCTGCGGATATTGTAGCGTATATAGTCAATAATGGTTTTATCGCCTGCTACAAAAGCCCCTATGGATGCCATGGATTTAGCGAAAGTAGAAAAGTAAAGATCTATCTGATCCTGTACACCCTGTTCTTCTCCGGCGCCTGCGCCGGTTTTGCCCAATGTGCCAAACCCGTGTGCGTCATCCACCAGCAGGCGGAACTGGTATTTGTTTTTCAGCGCTGCAATTTCTTTCAGCTTCCCCTGGTCGCCGGCCATACCGAATACGCCTTCGGTAATGACCAGTATACCCCCTGTTTTTTGTTTTTCTGTTAATGCTGCAGCGCGCTGCAATTGTTTTTCAAAGTCGGTTATATCATTGTGCTTAAAAACAAAGCGCTGGCCTGCATGCAGGCGCACACCATCAATAATACAGGCATGGCTTTCGGCGTCGTACACAATTACATCGTGCCTGCTGCACAATACATCAATAATGCTTACCATTCCCTGGTAGCCATAATTCAATAATATCGCGTCTTCTTTTTGTTCAAACGCAGCCAGTTCTTTTTCCAGTTGCTCGTGATGATTGCTATTGCCACTCATCATCCGGGCGCCCATTGGCAATGCAAGCCCGTATTTTTCCGCAGCTTCAGCGTCGGCTTTACGAACCTCAGGATGGTTGGCAAGCCCCAGGTAGTTGTTAAGGCTCCATACAATTACGTCTTTGCCGCGGAACTTCATGCGGCTCGAAATTTCTCCGTCCAGCTTAGGGAAAGCAAAATAGCCATGCGCCCTTTCGCGGTGTTGACCTAAGGGCCCGTAATTCCTTACCAGTCTTTCAAAGATATCTGCCATAATTATGTATAATTAAGTAAATCAAAATTCAATGGCGCGCAAAGGTAAATCAATTTAGCGTTTTCACAGGATGTGCGATTTGTTTCAAATTTTCGCAGGCGGGTGGTGACACCCGCCTATAGTACCCGCTACTGGTCGGTGCCCTCCTGCATCATTCAGGCGGGGATGACCAGTCGGACGAATCTCACCGACCGGCAAATTTGCATTGCGCGAAAATCTGAAATGCGCCCACTCAATACGAATGGAGGGGAGTTATTAAGGCGGCGTAAAATTAAGGCTTTTAACTACAAGTAAGCTTACGAATTAAAAAGTAATACCTTTTTTACTATAAAAGCGCACCCGGAGATGCGCTTTTATAGTACTTGTTTGAGAACAAACGTATTATTTATTTAATTTTTTTATCAAATTATTGTTGATAGCTTCCAGGAATTCTTCGGTATACAGGTAATGTTCGCCGTGCTTCACTTTATTGCCATGAATGCATACTGCCAGGTCTTTTGTCATTTTACCACTTTCTACCGTTTCTATACAAACCGCTTCCAGTGCATTGGCAAAGTCAATCAACGCCTGGTTGCCGTCCAGCTTACCACGGAAGGCCAATCCTCTTGTCCATGCGAAAATAGAGGCGATAGGGTTGGTGCTGGTGGGCTTACCGGCCTGGTGGTCGCGGTAATGGCGGGTAACTGTTCCGTGTGCCGCTTCAGACTCGAGCGTTTTGCCATCGGGAGTAACCAATACGGAAGTCATCAAACCTAAAGATCCAAATCCCTGTGCCACGGTATCGCTTTGCACATCGCCATCGTAATTTTTACAGGCCCATACAAAGTTGCCGTTCCATTTCAGGGCGCTGGCCACCATGTCGTCAATCAGGCGGTGTTCATATACTATACCCGCGGCGTCAAACTGTGCTTTGAACTCATTCTCATAAATATCCTGGAAAATATCTTTGAACCTTCCGTCGTATTTTTTAAGAATGGTATTTTTGGTAGAAAGATACAAAGGCCATTTTTTGCTCAGCGCCATATTAAAGCAGCTTCTTGCAAAGCCTTTAATGCTTTCATCGGTATTGTACATGGTCATAGCCACGCCATCGCCTTTAAAGTTGTATACTTCAAAAGTCTGGGGCGCTCCGCCGTCTTCGGGGGTAAAGGTCATGGTGAGCTTGCCCTTGCCTTTAATCACGGTATCTGTAGCCCTGTACTGGTCGCCAAATGCGTGACGTCCTACAATGATCGGAGCGATCCAGTTGGTAACCAGGCGGGGTACGTTTTTAATAACGATCGGCTCGCGGAATACCGTACCATCCAGTATGTTACGGATCGTACCGTTCGGGCTTTTCCACATTTGCTTCAGGTTAAATTCCTTTACCCGCGCTTCGTCGGGGGTAATGGTTGCGCATTTAATACCCACGCCATATTGCTTTATGGCATTGGCGGCGTCAATGGTAACCTGGTCATCGGTTTGGTCGCGGTATTCAATACCCAGGTCAAAATATTTAATATCTATATCCAGGTAAGGCAGGATCAATTTGTCTTTAATAAATTTCCAGATGATCCTTGTCATTTCATCCCCATCCAGTTCTACCACCGGATTAGCTACTTTGATTTTTTCTGCCATGCCAGCATTTTTTGAATTTAAAAATTAATTGACCGCAAATGTACGTCCTGACGGCTAAATAGGCAAAAGGAACTGTTAGCGCTTTTGGGGATACCTGGCTGCGGTACGGTTGTTGTGCCGCGCCCCTGTACTACCCGGCGCTACCGGGCAATAGCTGGGATATCCCTTTTACCATATAAAGCCGGCATAGAGGTATCTATGTAGTAGAGATTGTTACAAAACAATCACATAACCTACTATTTTTTTAGGCAGGAATGAGCCGTTACTTTGTGTAACAAATCCAATAAAATCCTGAACCGGAAACCAACCCGAACCCCTTGAAACCCGCCCCTTGAGGTAAAGACAACCCTGACCTGGAGAAGCAATTCTTTTAAAAAACCGTCTTATAAAAGACATTGCTGCAGCGCCGCATTTGTGTGGCGCTCTTTTTATATGCTAACATATGCCCGGCTGGCACAACCCTTGCTATTGCAGTACCAGTTCGCGTTCTGCCCTCAGTTGATTTAAAAAGTATTCGTCGTGCGATATGACCAGTAGCGTACCCTTATATTCATTAATGGCATTGGTGAGTATCTCCGTATTCTGAATATCCAGGTTATTGGTGGGCTCATCCAGCATGATCATATCGGGCGCCCGGGTTGCAATGGTAATGCAGCAAAGTATAAGCCGCATTTTCTCGCCTCCGCTTAAAACGCTGCAGGGTTTATCCCAGTAAGGCCGGCTAAATAAAAACCTGTTCAAACGGATCTTTATTTCATGCTCCTGCAATGCGCCGGAGTTAAAAATTTCTGCCTGTTCATATACGGTGAGTGTATTGTTTATTAAGGAATAGTCCTGATCTATATAGATGGCTTTCATATCCGCCGTTCTCATTATACCGGCAACAGGTTGTATTTCGCCGGTTATCATTTTTATTAAAGTGGTTTTGCCCGATCCGTTAGCTCCTTTAATGGCAATACGCTCCCCGCTGTTCACCTCAAAGCTGAGCGATTGCTTCCACAACATTGACTGGTTATAGCCAAAATTAATGCCCTGTGCGGTTACCAGTATTTTACCGCTGTGGAGGGAGGAATTATCAAGTTCCATTTTCATTTTATCCGCGTCGGGCAGTGTTGCGCGCAGTTCTGACAACTCATTTGAAATACCGCTGATCTTACCGGCGTGAATATCTTTCATGCGGGCAGTGCTTTTTTCAGCATTGTTTTTAAAGGTTTTCATTGAAATGGTGGGCAAACCCGCTTTTTCCTGTTTTTTTCTGCCACGGGCATCCATTTTTTGTTGCCGTTCCATTGAGGCTCTTTCTGTTTCTTTCGCTTTGCGCAGCTCTTTTTCCTTATTTTTTAATTCCTGGTTCCGGGCATCGTTTTCAATGGCTTTTTGCGACGCATAAAAATCGTAGTTACCTCCGTATACGGTTATGTTACCGTTGTTCAATTCATATACTTCAGGTAGCAGGTTGAGTAAGACCCTGTCGTGGCTGACGACCACAAGCGTATCATTGGTGTTTTGTATATAGTGGTACAGTACGTTCCTGCCGGCAGTATCAAGATGATTGCTCGGCTCATCCAGCAAAACAATTCCCGGGCGGTGGATCATTATACCGGAAAGAAGAACTTTTGTTTTTTGCCCGCCGCTGAGCGTGCGCATTTCCCGGTAAAGGTCAATATCAACTATATCCCAATATGCAAATGCTTCCCTGCAACGTTCCTCAATAGTCCAGTCGTCGTTAAGCAATTGCAGGGTTTCTTCATTTACATCACCCGAAAGAATTTTTTGTAAGGCATTGAGCCGGGGGGCTACCTGCAACACAGCGGCTACCGTATCATCCCCGCATTCCTGCAGGAGCTGTGGTACATAATACAGTTTCGTTTCTGCCTTTATGGCTCCTGCCGCAGGTTGCAACCGGCCTGCCAATAGCTGAAGCAATGTGGTTTTTCCAGCGCCGTTATTGCCAACCAGCGCGATCTTCCGGTGCTTATGTATGTTGAAATATAAGTGTGAAAACAGTGTATCCCTGTTAGGATGCATATAGGTAACATCTTGCAGATGGAGCATAATTTCTTTCTTTAAAGATTAGTTGTAAGACCCCTTTGCGGGTTTTGCCTGGTTACTGAAAGAAGAAATTATATTCTACATTAAAACAGATGTTGAGTGTGAGTGTGCAAAGCTACACTTTTTTATTAATTTTTGTTTCTGCTACATTTGCATAAAATTGAAGGTTTGAAGCATTTAAGGGCGGTTCATAAATATTTCAGAAAGTACAAGTGGCGGTTTTTGCTCGGAATACTGTTTGTAATTATCTCCAACTATTTTGGTATACTGGCCCCGCAGGTTACGGGCTATGTAATGGATAAGGTGCAGGTTAAAATAGCGGAGCTCACCGGTGAAAAAAAAGGCGACCCTCAAAAGATCAACAAAGAATACGATCCTCTTGTAAAAGTTTTTATTGCGGAAGTGGAACAACGCATTCACCGGCACGATTTTGCGTGGCTGGTAATGGCCTGTGGCGTTACCTTGCTGGTGCTGGCTTTACTGAGGGGGATATTTATGTTTTTTATGCGGCAAACATTAATTGTAATGAGCCGCTTTATTGAATACGATCAAAAGAATGAAATTTACCTCCATTACCAGCAGTTGGATACCGATTTTTATAAAACGCATAGTACCGGCGATCTTATGAGCCGTATGGCGGAAGACGTGAGCCGTGTAAGAATGTATACCGGGCCGGCAATGATGTATCTTATCAACCTGGTAGCGTTAATAAGCTTCAGCCTGTTCTACATGTTCCGGAAAAACTGGGAGCTTACCTTATATGTGCTGGCGCCGCTGCCACTGCTGGCGATCGCTATTTATATTGTAAATACCATTATTCATAAAAAAAGCGAAAATATCCAGGCGCAACTGAGCAGCCTTACTACCAATGCCCAGGAATCGTATTCAGGCATTCGTGTCATTAAATCATTTGTGCAGGAAAAAAACATGGAGCTTTTTTTTGAAAAAAATAGTGAAGCATACAAAAAAAGCGCTGTAAATCTTGCAAAGATCGAAGCCGTTTATTTTCCGTCTATAGGGTTATTAATAGGGCTGAGCACCCTGCTGACTATTATGATAGGAGGATTGTATCATATCCGCAACCCGGAAGAAATCACCATTGGCACCATTGCTGAATTTGTAGTATACATCAATATGCTCACTTTTCCTGTAAGCTCTATCGGCTGGGTGGCCAGTATGATACAGCGGGCGTCGGCATCTCAAAAAAGGCTCAATGAGTTTCTTGATACACAGCCGGGTATTAAAAATGCACCTGATCCTGTAAAAGCAGATCTGAAAGGCAAAATAGAGTTCAGGCAGGTAGATTTTACTTACCCGCACACAGGCATAAGAGCGTTGAAGAATTTTAGCCAGGTGTTTCCTGCGGGGTATAAAGTGGCCGTAATAGGCAAAACAGGAAGTGGCAAATCTACCATCGCCCAGTTGTTACTGCGGATGTACGATCCCGTTAAAGGCAGCATACTGCTGGATGGCGTGCCGCTTGCCGGTATGGACATGCGCGAGGTTCGCAGGCAGATCAGCTATGTGCCCCAGGATGTTTTTTTGTTCAGCGATACAATTGCCGGGAACATACGGTTCGGACTGGATGAAGCCAGCCAGGAAATGGTACGTACTGCCGCAATACAGGCCAGTATAGACAGGGAAATTATGCGTTTCCCCGAAGGATATAACACGATGGTAGGAGAGAGGGGCGTTACATTGAGCGGGGGGCAAAAACAAAGGATATCCATTGCCCGGGCAATGATCAAAAACCCCGGGATTGTGATATTTGATGACTGTTTGAGCGCCGTGGATGCCCGTACCGAGAAGGAGATAATAGGTAATTTGTACAGCTACCTGAAAGATAAAACCGCCATCATTATTACCCACAGGATATTCAGCCTGTTTAATTTTGACAGGATACTGGTAATGGAAGATGGGGAAATAGTAGAACAGGGCACCCACGACGAACTGCTTCAACTGAATGGTTATTATACGGAAATGTACCGGAAGCAGCAGGAACAGGAGGATGAGGACGACTAAAGTACCCTGTGGATGGGCATTATAAGAGTTTTGGTTAAAATTTTGTCAATTCAAAAACAATTTTATCTTTGTCAATCTTTAAAACTGGACAAGTTAAATCATTTAAAAAACTATTACTGTGGCGTACGACAACAATGACAAAAGGATGGAGAGTGTTTACAGCAAACGCATCCGTGCAGGAAAACGCAGAACGTATTTTTTTGATGTTAGAAGCACACGCAATCAGGATTACTATCTAACGATTACTGAAAGCCGCAAGCGTTTTAACGATAACGGATACGACAGGCACAAAATTTTCCTGTACAAAGAAGATTTCAACAAGTTTATTAAGGCACTCAACGAAGCGGTAGATCATGTGAAAACTGAGCTGATGCCTGATTTTGATTTTGATGCTTTCAACCATGATACTCCTCTTGACAGTGAAGAGAATGATATTGTGGAAGAAGTTACTGCCGAAGTAAGTGAGCCATCAGAAGATCATACTCCGTCACCGGCTCCGGGTAATGGCGCTGATGAAGAGGTGGATAAGTGGTAATATAATTAATAATTAAGCAAGTATCGCATATGAAAAACCCCGGTATCATTATCCGGGGTTTTTCGGTTGTGGCTGATTGATAATATTTTCCGTTGCAGGTTTGCTCCGCTATTGAAGATCAATTACCTCTACTCCCGGATACTTTTTAGCGTCAAATACAAATACGCTGTTGTCTATTGCCGTATTGGGGGAAAAACCGGTAACGCTGTATGTATAGCGGTTACCATTTTTTTCAAACAGCTTGCTCGACGCAATGTTTTTGGAAGCCTTGTCTACATACACCAGTATTTTAAAAAAGGCTTTGCTTTTGTCGGTTGGGGTTAGCTCAATTTCCTGCAATGTTTTTCCTCCTTCTTTTTTTTCCTCATTCATCTTATACAGGAAATCCTTATCGTAAAAATTGGTAAATATTTTTTGAGGCGTAAAGCTGTTGCCTGAAGCGTCGAATTTGCTTACCTGCACCTCGTTGCTGTTTTTGTCGTAGGTCCAAACGTTTTTTCCATCGCAATATATTTCCTGGTCGGTCAGTTCTACCTTATATTGATTTCCCTTCATATAAGCCACTCCTTTTTTGGTGCCCTGCACTTTACCGGCGTTGTTTTCAATTTTTAGCGTGAAAACGGCTTTAACAGAATTATAACTCTTGAACCTGGCGCTTACTTCATCCAGCAGCTTTTTTGCATCCGGGTCGCTGGTTCCCAGCTCTTTAACCGATGTTTGGGCAATTGCAAATGACAGAGTGACCGATAATACCGTTAAAGCTGTAAATATTTTTTTCATTACTTTATTTTGATCGTGCGCAAAAATACTAAACTAAAGACCCAAAAAGCAGCGTAATGGTTTAATAAGGGTTGTTAAATAGTGTGTATTTTATAAAGCCTGCAAAAATTCATCCAACTCTATTTCTGTTTTAAATAAAACGTCCCTGGCTTTGCTGCCCTGGTTGGCGCCTACTATGCCGGCAGCTTCCAGTTGATCCATCAGGCGGCCTGCCCGGTTATAGCCGAGCTTCATGCGTCGTTGTAATAAGGAAGTAGATCCGATCTGGCTTTGAACGATCAGGCGCGCGGCCTCTTCAAACAGGGGATCCCGGTTACCGGAGTCAAAATCTTTTCCTTCCAGTTCTTTTTCGTCAACATACTCCGGCAGGTAAAACGGTTGCGGATAACCTCTTTGTTCGCCGATAAATTCAACGATCTGTTCAACCTCAGGGGTATCTACAAATGCGCATTGCACCCGCGTAAGCTCCCCGTTGTACGATACCAGCATGTCGCCGCGTCCTATCAACTGTTCTGCGCCTCCTGTATCCAGGATAGTGCGCGAGTCTATTTTAGAAGAAACCTTAAAGGCAACGCGCGCCGGAAAATTGGCTTTAATAGTACCGGTAATAATATTTACCGACGGGCGTTGCGTTGCAATGATCAAATGTATGCCCACTGCCCGTGCCAATTGCGCCAGCCGTCCTATAGGCATTTCAATTTCTTTACCCGCGGTCATGATCAGGTCGGCGAATTCATCAATTACCAGCACAATAAAAGGAAGGAACTGGTGGCCCTTTTCGGGATTTAATTTTCTAGCTGCAAATTTTTCGTTGTATTCCCGTATGTTCCTGCAGCCGGCTTCCTTCAGCAGGTCGTACCTGTTGTCCATCTCAATGCACAGTGCATTAAGAGTGTGTACCACTTTTTTGGTATCCGTTATAATGGATTCTTCTTCTCCCGGAAGCTTGGCCAGGAAATGTTTTTCTATCACCCTGTACAGGCTTAATTCTACTTTTTTGGGATCTACCATCACCAGCTTCAGTTGCGAAGGATGCTTTTTGTACAGCAATGAAACCAGTATGGCATTAATGCCTACAGACTTACCCTGGCCGGTAGCGCCCGCCATCAGCAGGTGAGGCATGGTTGCCAGGTCAACTATAAAATGTTCGTTGTCTATTTTTTTGCCTAAAGCTATAGGAAGGGAAAATTTGTTTTGCTGGAATTTATCCGTGGAAAGCAGTCCCTTCATGCTTACGATCGTTTTTTTAACGTTCGGCACTTCAATACCTATGGTGCCTTTGCCCGGTATGGGAGCTATGATGCGTATGCCCAGCGCTGCCAGGCTTAGCGCAATATCGTCTTCCAGGTTTTTGATGCGCGAAATACGCACGCCTGCCGCCGGTACAATTTCGTACAGGGTAACGGTAGGACCAACAGTAGCGAATATCTGCCTGATCTCAATATCGTAGTTCTTCAGGGTAGTAATGATCTGTTTTTTATTGGCTTCCAGTTCCTCAGAATCTAATACGATCCTTTCGCTGCCATGTGTTTCCAGCAGGTCGAGCGAAGGGTATTTATAATCTTTCAGATCCAGTACCGGGTCGTACGGCGGAAGGTTCTCCACCCTTGTTCTCTCTGAAATTTCTTCCGGTATATCTTCCTCTTCCTCATCTGCATCTTCGCCGGCGGTGGTATTTATTTGCAGCTCCAGGTCGGCGGCTGCATTTTTTTTCTTCGAAGGGGTAGCTGCCGCAGGCTTTTCCGGCTCTTTTTCCAGCAGTTCCGGTTCTTCATTTTCATCAGGTACAATATTGTCTGGCGATATCACCACCACACCACCATGATGTTTCAGGTTATTTCCCTTGTTTTTTTCTTTTGTTTTGGGAACATACGCTTCATCGGTAAACAGCCTGGCTTCTTCAGAAAAAGAATTGTCAACCGGTATTATTTTATCACTTGCTTCGTCTGTTATATTTTTAGGCCTCCTGGCGGGAAAAGTAAAGGTGGGATTGAACCGCCAGATGAAATAAGCGAACCCTCCCGCGATCAGCAGGGCGGCGGCGCCTACCGTACCTAATAGCCCGCTCAGCCAGTCGCTGGTAATATTACCTGTTTCTCCTCCCCAGGGAAAAGCGCTTCCCCCGGCTATAAATGCAAGCGCTGTGCTGAAAAATATCAAACCTACCACTACATACCTGAAGTTGCGCCAGGGAGAATATATTCTTCTTCCAAACAATAAGTTTACTCCTATAATAAAAAAGAAAGTGCAGAATAAGTAGGAGGCCAGTCCAAATCCTTTATAAAAAAATAAATGTGATATATACGCGCCAATGCGCCCCAGGAGGTTGGCAGCTTTGATATTGTCGCCAAATAAGAAAGCGGAAAAACCCTGGAAAACTTTATCCTGATCCTGCCGCCAGGTAAAAATATAAGATGTGAAGGCTATGAAAAGAAAAAAGGCAGCAAGCAACAACACGCTACCCAGTATTTTATGGGTACGTTCATCCTTAACAAGCTCCTTTACTTTTACTTTTTCCTCTTTATCGGTAGCCAGTTTTTCAGGATTGGGAGTTTTAGACTTATTGGTTTTTAATTTATTGGCCATGCACTATACCTGGTGTATATTATGTTAGCTGCAAAGATAAGGTGATAAAATGAGGCAGAAGTATTTGCCTTTGAAATGTCAAAATAGATACCTTTGGCATATCTTCAATTACATCCTAATTAAAGACTTGTGCGAAACATCCGGTTACTTCTATTATTAGCTGTTTTGGTAGTACTAAGCAGTATAGCAAAAGGGCAAAAATATCCGGGTATTGACAGTATAAACGTATGCGGCTTTTACGATGAATTACTGCTCTCCGAAAATAATTATCAGCTGGCATTTACAGATAAGCCGGCGGTAGATATTCAAACACCCGTAAATCTTCCTTTTAATTCACCCGGCACAAAGCTCGACCGGGAAGGAAAAATTACAGACAATCTTAATGCCAAACATGTATTCCTGAAATTCATTCTGCATAATCCTTCCGATTCGGCTGAGAAGCTTTGTATTTATCCGGGCTATTATTTTAAATCCATTCATATATACAGGCAGGCGGCAGGAATGCCGAAAGACCGGCTGGAGGCGATCCCGGATCAAAAGCCGGCAGTGGCAGGAGGCAATGCCTACAGGATCATTTCGTTGCAGGCTGGCGAAACGAGTATTTTTTACGTGCAGTTGCAGCCGGTAAAGATCCGAACCAACAGGGTGAACCCGGTGCTGATCAGGATGAATTATTTAACTACACATGCTTTGCTGGTAGATAAAGATGATTCCATGCTGGTGATCATCACTTACATGCTGGTGGGTGTTATGTGTATGATGCTGCTTTTTTCGTTGGGCAGTTTTATACTCTACCGCAAAAAAGAATTTTTATTTTACTGTATGTATGCAGGGCTGGTTGCTTTTTTATTATTTTTTAAAACATATTTATACCGCAGCGCCAGCGATTTTACCTATTTTTTTGAAGAGTTTTTCGATTTTTTGATAATGCTTACCGCCATGATCTGTTACGCGGGATTCCTGCGCTATTTTTTATCAACCAGTCGAAAGTATCCTTTGCTCGACCGCTTAATTACAGGTATTGAAGCGGTGATCATCGGGTTCCTGTTAATATACTCATCCATTTATTTTTTTTCGGGCAATGTTGTTTTCAGGGAAGTAACCGAAAATGTGATGAAATGTATAGTGATAGCATGGGGAGTGGTATTTATTATTTTAGCCATAAAAACGAATGATAAGCTGATCAACTTCCTGGTAGGAGGAAACCTGGTAATGATCATAGCAGGCGCTGTTTCTCTTCTTTTTATAGTGCGTAACGATCCGTCGGAAAGTGTTTTTACATCGGCATTGTTTTATTATGATATCGGCATTGTAACAGAGCTGGCTTTTTTTCTTGTTGGGTTAACTTATAAAACAAGGTCGGAATTAATAGAGCGGATAAAGATTGAAGACCGGAGGAAAATGGAGAGCGACAAAAAGGAATTTGAAAAGCAGTTGACTATTTTTCAAACGCAGCAGGAAGAAAGAAACCGGATATCTGCTGACATGCACGATGAGTTGGGTGGCGGAATGACGGCGATCCGGCTGATGAGCGAGCTGGCAAAGCAGAGAGCTCCCGGATCATTGTTGCCGGAAATAGAAAAAATTTCGGGGTCAGCAAACGACCTGCTTGGGAAAATGAACGCGATCATCTGGAGCATGAGCCCTGCCAACGATACGCTCCCTAACCTGGTGGCGTATATACGAAGCTACGCGTACGACTTTTTTGAAAATACGGACGTTCATTGCACTATAGAGGTGGAAGACGATATCCCGGCGATTATAGTGAGCGGTATTAAAAGAAGAAATATTTTTCTGGCGGTTAAAGAAGCATTGAATAATATAGTAAAGCACGCCAATGCCACCACTGTAAAAATCAATATTGATTTTGAAAAAACACTGCTTATTATAATTAAGGACGATGGAAGAGGAATGGACAAAGAGAAAAATAACCGGTTCGGGAACGGCTTATCCAATATGCGCAGGCGAATGGAGGCGATAGGAGGATCGTTCAGCATCAGCAGCCAGGGAGGAACGACCATTTCACTGCAGGCAGGGTTGTAGGCAACCGGCAATACTTTTCCATGCCGGCATAATGCTGAATGATGGAGCCAATACGTGATGTGCTGTGAAAATTATGAGTGAGACGGTTCTTTCTCTCTTCTTCTTTCGGAGTGACCGCTTGCCTTTAGCGACTGGATGAACAGGCATACCCATCCGGCAATAAAACAAATGCCTCCCAGGGGGGTAATAGCGCCAACACCTTTTAAACCAACATTTTCAGTTGCATTTAAATAGGTAAGCAAATACAGCGACCCGCTAAAAAGAACAATTCCCGAAATAAAGAATATACCGGACCATTCCATCAGCTTACCGGGCATTCTCCTGTATAAGAAGCCAATAGCAAGCAGCGCGAAAGTGTGATAAAACTGGTATCTTACTCCTGTTTCAAAGGTAGATACCGATTCGGCATCTACCAGCTTTTTAAGGGCGTGGGCGCCAAAGGCTCCAAGGGCAACGCTGAGTGCGCCTAACAGGGCGGCGTACTGGATGAATCGTTTAGACATAAGATCGCTTGATTTCAGTAAAGGTAGCATCTGTAATGGATTCCGTTGAAAGAATTAGACGGGCGGATGAATAGAACCTGTCTCGTTCCTTCAGCCTGTTTTCGATAAAGCTTTCTATTTCCGTGTCATTGAGGTTTTTTATCAAAGGGCGATGATCTTTTTCGCCGATCAGCCGGGCTTTTAAAACCGGTACGGGAGTATTGAGATATAGGGTTAAGCCGTGAGCGTTCATCCACTCCATATTGTCAAAAAAACAGGGAGTGCCCCCGCCGGTGGATAGAATAAAGTTTTGCTTATCTGCGAACGTATGCAACAATTCCCGCTCTTTTTCCCTGAAGTACGACTCCCCGTATTCCTCAAAAATAGCGGGAATGGAAAGACCTGTAGTTTCTTCTATTACGGTATCCAGGTCAAAAAAATCCAGGTCGTGCTGAACTGCCCAACGACTGCCCCAGTACGTTTTTCCCGTTCCCATAAATCCTAAAAGAAAAATTTTCATGCTTTAGTGTTAGTGTAAAAGTTACAGGTTACGCAAGATTCGGAGTTTGTGGTTTGAAGTTTATAGTTTAGGATTAGAAGTTTATAAAATCAACTATAAACCATAAACCAAAAACTATAAATTGCTGATAGCTGATCGTTGATGGCTGATAACCCACATCATTACTTAAACGCATTTAATCCTGTTATATCCATACCGGTTATCAGCAAATGAATATCATGGGTGCCTTCATAAGTGATCACACTCTCCAGGTTCATCATATGCCGCATAACAGCGTATTCGCCGGTAATGCCCATCCCGCCCAGTATCTGCCTGGCGTTCCTGCATATATTTGCCGCTGTTTCGCATCCATTGCGTTTAGCCATGCTTACCTGCTGGGGAGTAGCTTTACCTTCATTCATCAATACTCCCACGCGCCAGTTCAGCAATTGTGCTTTGGTTATTTCGGTGATCATTTCCGCCAGCTTTTTTTGCTGTAGCTGGAACCCGGCAATAGGCTTATCAAACTGTATTCTTTCCTTCGCGTAGCGCAATGCCGTATCGTAACAATCCATTGCCGCGCCAATAGTGCCCCAGGCAATTCCAAACCGCGCTTTGGTTAAGCAGCCTAATGGTCCTTTCAGTCCTTTTATGTCAGGAAAGATATTTTCTTTGGGAACGCTTACATTGTCGAATACCAGTTCACCGGTTGCCGATGCACGAAGGCTCCATTTATCGTGTGTGGCAGGAGTAGTAAATCCTTCCATGCCGCGCTCTACTATCAACCCCCTGATATCTCCATTTTCGTCTTTGGCCCATACTACCGCCACCCGGGCATAGGGAGCGTTACTGATCCACATTTTAGCCCCGTTTAAAATTACGTGATCACCCGCGTCCCTGATGTTGGTCAGCATGCCTGCAGGATTCGATCCGTGATCGGGCTCCGTTAAGCCAAAGCATCCCAGCCATTCGCCGCTGCCCAGCCTGGGTAAATATTTGCGCCGCTGTTCTTCAGAGCCGTATTCGTAAATGGGGTACATTACCAGGCTTCCCTGCACCGAAGCGGTTGAACGCACACCGCTGTCGCCCCGCTCCAGTTCCTGCATCATTAAGCCGTAGCTGATGTAATCCAGTCCGCCTCCTCCATACCCGGCAGGTATGGTAGGGCCAAAACAACCCAGCCCGCCCATTTGCTTTACAATATGTGCCGGGAACTCAGCTTTTTGGGCATAAGTTTCAATGATAGGGGATATCTCTTTTTTTACGTATGATCTTACAGATTCCCTGATAAGCTTTTGCTCTTCCGTCAGCAATTCATCTAATAAAAGGTAATCAGGACTAATAAACTGATCTGTACGGGCAGCCATAACAATAATGTTGTTTTAATGTGTAAGCTAAGGTAGGGAAAAGGAGGAATTCCTGGCGATGGTACGTGATACACATACCAGGGCGAGCGCCCCGGCACGTGCCCCCACCATAGTCGTTAAGCTAATTTTTTATGTTAATCTGGAGAGATTGAAAATGCGTGTGTTTTCCTTTAGGCGGCGAGCAAACACAGTCAATTACCAGGGGCAGATAGGTATTTCCCAGCCATTCACTTATTGATAACTTATTCAATAGCACCATTCTTAGCGTATAAGCAAATTGAATACTGCGCTTAAAGAACATAATCAAGCTTACTGCCTGTCCCACTTGAGCTACATGCTTGTTAAGGCGGCTAAATAAACTCCAGTTCAGCAATATCCATAATAGTCTGCCCAGCAATTGACATTCCAGGCGTTCTTTTTTTACTTTTTTTACTTCGCTTATATCAAAGAAGGACTTCCATGTTTTAAATATCAATTCTATCTGCCAGCGCAGGTAATAGGTCTTTCTTACTTCACGGGCAGGTAGTATATCAGCAGCGACATTGGTTGTGTAAATATTATAATGCAACTTTTTTTTATGTTCTTTCGATACGCCCCAACCCCTGCTTTTAGCTTTGGCTTGTGCATTTTGCAATCGCCGTTTAAACTCATGGTCAGGCACCCGTTCAATGATCAGCCTGCATGGAATACGCTCTTTGTCATATATTAACACTTCCTGCTGCAAATGCTCTTGACGAGCGGCTCTGTCCAACACCTTATTCCAATCCAATGGCTTTCCCTGCAGGGTATATACACCCGCATGGGGATGTAACCTATTGAGGAAGAAAGCTTTAGATTGTGCGATTGCCTTCAGGTAAGTGGGTGAGATATATCCCAGATCCCGGATATGCAGGTCTCCGGCGGTTATAGCTGATGTGGTTTGTCCTGTATCTGTGAGATCATTACGCAAACCATCGGTCAACTGTAAGGATAGCCAGTGCCCGCTTACTAAATCATATTCATATTGCAGGCTTATCATCCCATTGGTTTTGCTGAAATTACCATAGCCCCTGTAAGCGCCATTGTAATCGGTCGGTAGTTTGAATTTAGTGGAATCCTTGATTTTTATGCGCGGGAAGTGGAGCTTGGGAGCATCTTTTTCTCTAAGCAAATGTTGCTGCAAGGCTTGTTGTAATATTTTTTCGAGAAAAGCAACTGCCTGTGGGTTAAACCGTTGATGCAGCGCCTCCTTACTTATTGCTATACCGTGGGATTGCCGCAGGGCTGCGCTAAGATCGGGAAGGCTGATCTGCGACTGTGGACGCTCGGATATCATCAAGGTATTGATAAATCCGTCTGCGGTTAGTTTTGTGCTGCTCCTTTTAATAAAACCTGTTTCACGAGCTATTTTTTCTGCTGGTGTTGCATCCAGAAAGCCTTCAATGTTTGCAGCAATATCTGCAGCATGCTGCTTAAACAGGGTGGAATGACATACTTTTAATTGTTTTCTCCTTATACACGCAATTAGCCTAATTTTGCAAACAGGCACATTTACTCACGTGCCTTAAATAATACAACAATGAGGAAAAAATAAAAACGGCTTACTCCCGAAAGGGAGATTTTTGCCTGGTGCCTACCCACCTGGATGCGCTTAGCTTAACGACTATGGTGCCCCCACGTGCCGGAAAGATGCATCCTGCAACTTGTGCCTTGTAACAAATTACTGATTGTCCTTATCAGCTCTTCCTCACCACCCATTTCCACATTTCCTTCCACGAAACTTTTTTGCCGTACAGCAAAATACCCGTGCGGTAAATTTTAGCGGTAAGCCATGTAAAGAATAAAAAAGAAAGTACGAGCAATAGCATGGAAAGACCCAACTGCCACCACGGAACGCCATAGGTTACCCTGCCCATCATTACCACCGGCGACGTGAGCGGGAATATGCTGCCAAATACAGCTATGCTGCTATCGGGATCGTTGATGGCTTTTGTCATGATAACAAAGCCCAGTATCAGGGGCATCATGATCGGGAAAACGAGCTGCTGTGCTTCCTGCTGATCTTCGCTCACTACGCTGCCCACAGCGGCAAAAAGTGAGGCGTATAACAAATAGCCGCCAACAAAATAAAAGATGAAACAAAAAAGAATAAGCCCTATAGGTAATGAGCTGATGCTTTGCAAAAACAAGCCCAGTTTGCTGGAACCTGCATGAGGAATGGACTCCTGCAGCATAGGGTTGGATACCTGCTCGAAAAGCTGTGGAAAAATAAGAGGAACGAAGAGCTGTAAAGTGCCCATTAAAACGATCCATATCGCAAATTGCGTTAATCCCACGGCGCCTATACCAACTATCTTGCCCATCATCAGTTGAAAAGGTTTGGCGGAGCTGACGATTACCTCGGCTATGCGATTGGTTTTTTCTTCCATTACGCCGCGCATTACCATCGTGCCGTAAATCAATAAGATCATGTAAATAAGCACCCCGCCGGCAAAAGAAATAATGAGCGAAGCCATGGCGTTGCTTTTGGTTTCCTGCCCTTTACCGGAGTCAATCGTGTTCTCAATTTCCACATCAGCCTTTATGGTTTTATATATATCAGGATCTATATTGGCTGCCAGCAGGCGTTTTCTTTCAATAGCCGCATTGATCTTCTTTTCAAGCGCCGACTTTACAAATAGGCTTACCGATGCCTGGCTGTGTACTTTAATTTGTTCGCGTGCCGTATCATTAACCGGTGGTATATAAAGAAACAGGGTATAGCCTTCCTGTTTGTACTTTGCTTTAAAAGACTGTTCTGTTTCGTTCTCAATAAAAGTATAGGAGGATTTATCTTTTTTGTCCTTTTCAATGTTTCCTTCAAACAGTTCTGCCTTGTCAAGTATTGCAATTTTCTGCGCGTTGGTTTCGCCGCTTATGGAAACCGCGATCATAATAGCATAAAAGGCGGCAATTACTATAGGAACCAGGATAGTAGTTAGCAGGAAAGATTTTTTCTTTACCCGTGTAAGATATTCCCGTTCAATGATCAGCCATATTTTATTCATAGTATAGTAGCGTGTAATGGATAATTATAATGCGTTTTCTACCGGTTGAAATTTTCTTGCAAGCGGGGTGCCTTCCACCAGCTTTATGAAAATATCGTTCAGTGAAGGCAGCATTTCGTTGAACGATATGATTTCATGCGATTGCGCCAGCAGGTACTGCAATACATCGTGCGGCTTATAGCCTTCGTGTATTTTAAGAATGATATGCTCCCCTTTAATGCCGGCAACTTCAAAAACCTGGTTGTTCTGTATCAGCTCGGGGCGTTTTTCAAAACCTACTTCAAACAGGTTTTCTTTAAAATCCTGCTTTGTTTTTTTTACAGAGTCGTCTAATATTTTAGTGCCCTGGCTGATAAGCACAATATGGTCGCATATTTCCTCTACTTCTCCCATGCGGTGAGTGCTGAATATGATGGTGCTGCCATTTTTCGCCAACCCGTATATTTCATCTTTGATCAGGCTGGCGTTTACAGGATCAAGCCCGCTAAAAGGCTCGTCTAATATAATGAGCCTGGGTTCGTGCAGTACCGTTGTTACAAACTGGAGCTTCTGCTGCATACCCTTGCTGAGGTCCTGTACCTTTTTGTTCCACCAGGTTTGCATTTCCATTTTTTCGAACCAGTATTTGATCCTGCGCATTGCCTCCTGCTTGTCCAGTCCTTTCAGTCTTGCCAGGTACAAAGCCTGCTCGCCAATTTTCATTTTTTTATACAGTCCTCTTTCTTCAGGCATGTATCCTATGTTGATGATATCGTTGACCGGATCGAATTTCCTTCCGTTGAAAATGATTTCTCCTTCATCAGGAAAAAATATCCCGGTGATCATCCTGAGCAATGTTGTTTTTCCCGCTCCATTGGGTCCCAGCATGCCAAATATGGATCCTTCTTCTATTGTAAAGCTTACATCGTCTACCGCTTTTTGCGTAGCGAAATTTTTTTTGAGGTGATTAACTTCTAAAATGTTCTGCATAGCTGTTTATTAGTAGAAGAGCTGTTTGTTTTGTTACAAAGATGGAAAGAAATTATTCAAGGTGCAATACAGGTTGCAAGTTACAGGTTTCGGGGTAAGTTGCAAGGCTGTAAGGTACATTATGAAATTCATAGTTCTGGCTGGAAGCTGATACCTGAAAGCCGGCGGCTCACTGCATCCGCCACTCTTTCGCCGTCCATAGCTGCGCTTACGATCCCTCCCGCGTATCCTGCTCCTTCAGCGCAGGGGTACAGGTTTGCGATCTGTGGATGGGTAAGCAGTTGCGGGTGGCGCGGTATGCGTACAGGCGACGAGGTGCGGCTTTCTGTAGCTACAACAACTGCGTCATTACTGTAGTAACCTTTCATTTTTTTGCCAAATGCCTTAAAGCCCTGTTGCAGTGTGCTGTATACGAAAGGAGGCAACACCTCTTTTAATGAAGAAGTAGTAATGCCGGGTAAATAAGAGCATCCCGGCAGGGTAGAGGAGGCCCTTCCTTCTGCGAAATCAACCATTCGCTGGGCCGGGGCAACAAAGCGGCCTCCTCCCGCGGTATAAGCGGACTGTTCAACGCTTTGTTGAAAATACATGGCAGCCAGTGCCCCGTATTTTTTGAAAGCCTGCACATCTTTTTCTTCTACAGTAACTACCATACCACTGTTCGCGTAAGGATTATTTCTTTTGGATGGGCTCCAGCCATTTACAACCAGCTCTCCGGGGTTAGTGGCTGCGGGAGCTATGATGCCACCCGGGCACATGCAAAATGAAAAAGCGCCCCGTTGATCCACCTGTTCTACCAGGCTGTAGGATGCGGGAGGCAAAAAGCCGGTTTGCAGCTTTTTATCTGCGGAGGATGTATACAGGTGATATTGTATATGGTTGATCAGCTCCTGCGGGTGTTCTATACGCACTCCCAGCGCGAAAGGCTTTAATTCTATTTGTATTTTTTTTTGATGCAGCAATAAAAATATGTCGCGTGCAGAATGCCCGGTTGCCAGTATTACCGCCTGCGCTTTAAAAGTATCTCCGTCGGCGGTTGTTACGGCGCTGATGATATCGTTCTCAAGAATAAAATCATTCACTTTTTTTTCAAACAGGAAAATACCGCCATGTGTTTCTATGGTTTTACGCATAGCGGTTATAATATGCGGAAGCTTATTGGTGCCGATATGGGGATGCGCGTCGTAGAGGATATTTTCTTCGGCTCCAAAATGCACAAAAAGATTTAAGACGCGGCTTACATCGCCCCGCTTGGTGCTGCGGGTATACAATTTCCCGTCGCTGTAGGTACCTGCGCCTCCTTCGCCAAAACAATAGTTGCTTTCGGGATCTACGATGCCTTCTTTATTTAATATCGCGAGGTCGCGTCTTCTTGCCCTTACATCTTTTCCTCTTTCCAGCACTATAGGTTGTATACCATGTTCAATCAGCCGTAAAGCTGCAAACAAACCTGCAGGTCCTGCGCCTGCGATAATTATTTTGTGCCGGCTGTTGCTTACATCCTTAAAATGAAAGTCTGTCAGCGTTCTTTTTGTAAAGGGTTCATCAATAAAAGCGTCAACGATAAGATTGATCCACACCTGCCTGCCCCTGGCATCAATGGATTTTTTGAGAATATGATACCCGGAAATATGCGACGCCTGCGAGCCTGTGCCGGCAGCTATATAAGAAGTAACAGAAGCCGGATCGGCCGCCTCGTGCGGAAGCAGCCGCAGCGAAATTTTTTTTATCATACGAGGTCAGGTATTTATCCTAAAGCTCTTATTTGATCTGAGATTTGAAATTTATTATTTGTGGTTTGTTATTTATAGTTTGCCGATAGCTCACAGCCCAAAGCTCATAGCCAAAACCTGCAACACCCTAAAACGGCAGATCATCCGGGGAAGCGGATATATCGCTTGTATATTCCGGAACATTATCGCTGGCAGGAGGAGCATCCTGCTGCAGGTTCACGGATTCCATTCTCCAGGCATCAAGATTGGTAATATAGTTTACCTGCCCGTTTTTTTCCCACCTGGTTCCCTTTATATTAAAGTATACTTTTACGGTCTCCCCAATGCTGAACTTGTCAGGCAGCGTAGTTTTATCCTGCACACATTGAAATTTAGCATAATTGGTAATCGCTCTTCCCCCGATATCGTCGGTTTTTTCAATTACAAATTCACGTGTTTTAAAGGTAGCTGTGCGCTGTACCACATCAAAGCGTGCAATTAACTTGCCTGTAAGTTCATAACTCATTGTGTAATATATTGAACGGCAAATGTAGGAGTAAAAGCGGATGAATTTTTAAATTTTGTTTTTGTTTTTTGCGTAAAAAAAATTTACCTTCCAATAGTGTAGACAAATGCTGAGCAAATGAAAAAAAGTAATGCCGTACCTGTTCTGTTGTTCATTTTCATAGCATCCTGTCAACCTTCATATCAATCGCTTTCAGTCCAATATAAAGATTACCGCATAACCAATTCGGAAGAGATAGACAGTTCGTATATCGTTTTTCTGGAGCCTTATAAGGATAGCGTGAACAGCACGATGAATATTATTCTTGGAGAAGCTGAAACCACGCTTCAGAAAAAGCAACCGGAAGGTGAATTAGGAAATTTTCTGGCAGACGCATTGCTGGTAATGTCGCGAAAAAAAATGGGAAAAGCTGTAGACGCGGCGTTCCTGAATTACAATGGAATACGCTCATCCGGCCTGGCACAGGGAAATATTACAGTGGGTAAAATTTTTGAGCTCATGCCTTTTGATAATGTGATCAACATGCAGCAACTGAAAGGAGATGTATTGCAGCAATTTTTAGATCATACTGCTGCGCTGGGCGGATGGCCGGTAAGCGGGTTAACCATGAAGATCAAAGATAACAGGGCCACTGATGTGCAGATACAGGGGCAGCCCATAGATCACGATAAGTATTACAACATTGTTAATTCAGATTATATAACAAATGGCGGCGATAACTGTGTGATGCTCAAAAATATCCCGGTTGAATCAACCGGTTACCTGGTACGCGATGCTTTTATGGAATACATTCAGCAGGAACAGCAGGGAGGAAAGAAAATAAATGCTGCTATTGAAAACAGGGTAACATATGCTGAATAGGAGAAAGTTTTTAATAAATGCTGCTGTAATAGCCGGGGGTGCATTAGCAGGCGCTGCCAAGCCTGTTGAGGACGACACGGTTGAGCGGCTTACTATATTGCATACCAACGACGTTCACAGCAGGCTTGAGCCTTTTCCAATGGATGCGGGAAAAAATGCAGGTTTGGGGGGAGTAGCCGCGCGTGCCGGGCTCATACATTCTGTACGTGAAAAAGAAAAGAACGTACTGTTGCTGGATGCCGGCGATATTTTTCAGGGAACGCCCTATTTTAATCTGTATAAAGGTGAACCTGAAATAAAAGCGATGACAAAAATGGGGTATGATGCCGCTACGATGGGCAATCATGATTTTGATGGCGGAATGGAAAACTTTTCCACACAGTTGAGAAATGCGGGTTTCCCGATTGTTTTGTGTAATTATGATTTTACCGGCACTCCATTGGAGCAAAAAACAGTACCGTATAAAATTTTTAAAAAAGGCAGGTTAAAAATTGGCGTGACCGGAGTTGGAATAAAAATGGAGGGATTGGTTCCGGAAAATTTATTCGGAAAAACGAAATACCTCGATCCGGTGCAGCATGCAAATGCCACAGCGGAATTTTTAAAACGGAAGCAGGGATGCGATATGGTTATATGCCTTTCCCATCTTGGGTTTGGTTACAAAGAGCCTGATAAAATGTGCGATGAGATACTGTCGAAAGAAAGCGAACATATAGACCTGATACTGGGGGGACACACGCACACTTTTATGGATCATCCCGCAGTTTTTAAAAACAGGAACGGGAACGATGTAATAGTAAACCAGGTGGGGTGGGCAGGTATAATGCTGGGCAGGCTTGACTTTGTTTTTGAAAAGAAAAAAAAGAAAAATTTGGCGGATGCTCACACTGTTGTTATTGGGGAAAAATCAAGTGAATAAAAAATTTTTTTTTCAACAGAATATGTTGATATTCGCCGCCCTACCCTATTTTTTTGGTGTTTTTATCAACATCAAAAAAAGTGATTTCGGAAATTTAATATTCTTAACCCATATATATAAACTGCTTTTCTGATAATGGATAAAACTTACGAAAAAGTATGGCAAAGTTGTCTGAGTATTATTAAAGATATTGTTGAGTGGCAGCATTATAAAACGTGGTTTGAACCCATAAAGCCTGTAGGCCTGAAAGAGAAAATTTTAACGATACAGGTTCCGAGCCAATTCTTTTATGAATACCTTGAAGAACATTACGTAAATTTATTGGCAAAGACTTTGAAGAGAGAATTAGGTAAAGAGGCGAGACTGGAGTACCGGATCATGGTTGACAGCGGGAATGAAAAAAACAAACCGCTTACCATGGATATTCCGGGGCATGGTTTTAAAACGTATTCAAATAACGAGATGGATTTTCCGCTTGTAGTCAATAATCCTGTAAAAAATCCCTTTGTAATTCCGGGATTGAAGAAGATGCAGATTGATCCGCAGCTCAATCCCATCTATTCTTTCGATTCGTTTATAGAAGGTGATTGTAACCGGGTGGCACGCAGGGCGGGAAAAACCGTGGCGGAAAAGCCGGGATCCACTTCTTTCAATCCATTGGTGGTATATGGCGGAGTAGGGTTGGGTAAAACGCACCTTGCGCAGGCTATAGGTAACGAAGTAAAACGCATCCATCCCAATAAGGTGGTATTATATGTAAGCTCAGAAAAGTTCATCAACCAGTTCCAGGATCACAGCCGTAACAACGCTATCAACGATTTCATTCACTTTTACCAGATGATTGATGTGCTGATAGTAGACGATGTGCAGTTCTTTAACCGTGCGGAAAAATCGCAGGACGCGCTGTTCGCCATTTTTAATCACCTGCACCAAAGCGGCAAGCAATTGATCCTTACTTCCGATAAATCTCCCAAAGACCTGGAAGGAGTTCAGGAACGTTTACTGAGCCGTTTTCGCTGGGGACTGAGCGCCGATATACAATTGCCTGATTATGAAACCCGGATGGATATCCTGGAGAAGAAGATGAAGAATGACGGGCTTGATATGCCGAAAGATGTAATAAAGTATATAGCATATAACATACAGAGCAATGTGAGGGAACTGGAAGGCGCGCTGATTTCTCTTCTGGCACAATCTTCGCTTAACAAGAGGGAAATTGACCTCGAATTAGCAAAAAAAGTGCTTAGGAATTTTGTTAAAACATCGTCCAAGGAAATCACTATTGAAACCATACAAAAAATGGTGTGTGATTATTTCAACTTACCTTACGAGCGGTTGTTGCAGAAAACCCGTAAGCGTGAGATAGTGCAGGCGCGTCAGATAACGATGTATCTGGCCAAGCAGTTTACCAAAAACTCTTTAAAAACAATTGGTGAGCATTTTGGAGGAAGAGATCATACCACCGTTATCCATTCCTGCCAAACGGTTAAGGACCTGATGGATACGGATGGGCTGTTCAGGGAAAGTGTTGTGGAACTGCAACAAAAGGTACAGTTGGCTGCCATGTAAACAAAAAATATTGTTAAGAAATGCCCCGTATGAAAACGGGGCATTTTAGTTTAAAAGAAGAGATATGCTTGTTCATAAACATGTTGTTATAACCGGCAAAGTGCAGGGCGTATTTTTCAGGGGAAGCACCCGCGAACAAGCCGAAAAGCTGGGGGTATCGGGAGAGGTGCAAAATATGCCCGACGGATCGGTGGTATTGCATGCAGAAGGAGAGGAGGAGATAGTGAACGCATTGATAGCCTGGTGCCATTACGGTCCTGCACGGGCTGAAGTAGAAAAAGTAATAGTAGAAGACGCGGAAATAAAAGGGTATAAAAATTTTAAAGTAATACGGTTTTAATTTTTGGGTTTTATGAATGAATCGTCCTATTTTTGCCGTCCTTTAAACAATACGGTGAGGTGGATGAGTGGCTGAAATCAGTAGTTTGCTAAACTGCCGTACGGGTAACTCTGTACCGCGGGTTCGAATCCCGCCCTCACCGCAAATCATTAAGAGCTCCGCGTTAGCGGGGCTTTGTTGTTTTTCGGAAGTGTACAAAGCTTTGCTTTCTTTTTTTCTTCCCATTTTGCATACTGATATTTCCTTTACTAAAGCCAATTTGTTTTGCTAAAATAAGATAACTTAAGCGTCAATTAGTTTTAAAAGATATGAGCTAATGGAAATTAAAAATTAAATTTCCAAAAATTATGAACAAAACCAATTGTAACAACAGGGGGTTGGTTTGCGCAATGCTTGCCGGCGCACTTGGTATCGTGTTATTCCTGCCTGCTTTATCTGTTGGAAACATACAGGAAAGAACGGACAGCTTACCGCGGCCCGGTTTATTTTCTTATACCGATAAAAATGGCAGCATAAAACCTGTTCATACTGTAAGAGAATGGCAGCTCAGACGTGGACAGATACTGGACAGCATGCAGGCAGCTATGGGTAAACTGCCTGCAAGAGATCAATTGCCTCTCCCGGATATGCAGATCCTGGACAGCGTGACAACAAAATATTATGTGCGCTATAATATACGGTTTGCGGTAGCAGCCGGTGAAACGTTGCCTGCTTTTTTATACGTTCCTGTGCAAACAGGTAAAATGAAAAAGCTGCCAGCTATGCTTGCCCTGCATTCTACCGGGGAGCTCGGGAAAAAAATAGCCGACGGACAGGGAGGTCTGCAGAACCGCGCTTATGCCAGGGAGCTTGCTGAAAGAGGGTATGTAGTGATAGCGCCCGATTACCCGGGTTTCGGCGATCTGAAAGCATATGATTTTAAAACGGGCCGTTATCAGTCGGGTACTATGAAAAGCATATTTGACAATATGCGGTGTGTTGACCTGTTACAGTCGAGGCCGGATGTTGACCCCGGAAGGATCGGCGTGATCGGTCATTCGTTGGGCGGCCATAACGCTATATTCACCGCTGCTTTTGATACCCGCTTAAAGGTGATCGTATCCAGTTGCGGATGGACATTAATGCATGATTATTTTAACGGAGATGCCGCCGCTGCCCAAAAATATGGCGGAAAATTATGGCCCTGGGCGCAGGACAGGTATATGCCGCTGTTGCGGAATAAATATAGCCTTGATCCCGATAAAGTTCCTTTCGATTTTGATGAAGTGATAGCTGCGCTTGCTCCTCGTGCTTTCTTTTCTAATTCGCCCGTAAATGATGCTAATTTTAACGTAGAAGGTATAAAAAAAGGTATAGCAGGCATAACGGCCGTTTATGATTTCATGAAAGTGCCCGGTAATCTCCAGGTGTGTTATCCTGATAGTGAGCACGATTTTCCACTCCGGGTCAGGTGGCAGGCGTATCATTTTATTGACAGCGTGTTTGGACTGGCCCGAGATAGAAAGGCGCGTTATTCTTATGCAGATAATCCGCATTATTTCAAAAGAATGCAATTATTCGCCACGCAAAAGGAGCAAAAAAATATAGTGATGCTGGGCAATTCGCTTACAGAGGGAGGTGATTGGGAAACAATATTGAAAAGAACGGATGTAGCCAACAGGGGTATTGGAAGTGATGTTACCGAAGGCTATATCAACAGGATCAATGATGTTTTTGAGCTGAAGCCAAAAATCTGTTTTATCGAAGGAGGAGTGAATGACCTGGCTCGTGGCATTCCGCAGTATATTATTATCGGTAACCTGGCTACCCTGGTAGATACCTTGCGCGGCAAGGGCATAATACCTGTGTTGCATGCTGTTACCTGTGTTGCCGCTCATTACAGGGCGATCGATCCCGGAACATTCAATAGCAGCATTAAGAAGCTGAACCGTGCCATTGAGGCTTTGGCGATAGAGAAAAAAGTAATGTGGATTGATCTGAATGGAAAGATCACGGATGGAGAATACCTGATGAAGCAATATGCCATTGAAGACGGGATCCATTATACTGCGGAAACCTATTCATTATGGGAAAAAGAAATTGCAAAAATATCAGGCAGGCTTAATTTTTAAAAAATAACCAACCAATGAGTACAATCTTTCATAGCAGTTCCCGCCGCCGGTTCCTGGCGCGCACAGGCGTTCTTGCCATTGGTAGCGCGCTGCCGTTTGATCTTGCTGCCGATGCTGCCGCAAAGAAAAAAGAGCCGGTCATTGACATTCATCAGCACATCCACTATCATGCACGCACAGACGAACAAATGGCAGCTCACCAGGAAGCAATGGGAGTTACTACCACCATCCTGCTTCCTTCCGGCAGACCTGCCAATACTGCTTCTACCCACCAGGGTATAGCTAATGGACTGCAGGCGCAGGCGGGAGGTAATGCGGAATGTTATCTGTTTGCCAAAGAGCATAAAAAGCATTTCAGGTTTGGCGCCTGTGCGGTGCCGGATGCTTCAGACGCGGCTTACGAAATTGAAAAATACCTGAAGCTGGGGGCTGTTATAATAGGTGAATTGAAATTTGGGGTGGAATGCGATTCGCCGGAGATGCATACAATATACCGGTTGGCGCAGCAGTATGAGGTTCCCGTATTAATGCACTGGCAGCACGGGATGTACAATCACGGCTTCGATCGCTTTTATAAGATACTGGAACAATATCCCGCAGTGAATTTTATTGGTCATGCGCAAACCTGGTGGGCCAATATTGATAAAGATCATACCGATCAATCCGTGCTTTATCCCAAAACTGCGGTTACTCCCGGTGGTATTACCGACCGTTACCTGAGTGATTATCCCAATATGTACGGCGACCTGTCTGCAGGATCAGGATTGAATGCTCTTACCCGCGATGAAGCCCACGCAAGAGCATTTCTCGAAAAGCACCAGGACAAATTGTTATACGGCAGTGATTGTGAAGACATTTTTGGTACGGTGGCATCGGGCAAATGCTCTGGTGCTGTAGATATACAGACCATCAGGAACTTTTCGGTCAATAAACAAGTAGAACGAAAGCTCCTTTATGAAAATGCAAAAAAATTATTCAGGCTATAACAGGACTATACTTTAATTGCTCTTGCGCGAAGGAGAACTATTCTCACCGAAGGTAAATCTAACTGGCATTTTTCCTTCCCCTGTATTCATTAGGCGACATTCCCATTACTTTCCTGAACATTCTTGAAAAATAGTATTGGTCTTCTATACCTACTTCCTGCGAGATCTCTTTGATGCGTAGCGTGGTAAAAAGCAGGTACTGGCAGGCCATCTGAACTTTTAAATGGTTAAAGTATTCCATCGGGGAAAAGCCCGTTTTCTTTTTAAACAAATAGGAGAGATGTGAAGGAGACAGGTTTACTTCGCTGGCTATATCTTCCAGCGACAGAACACTTGCCGTGTGTTTGCTCAGGAAATCTATGGCAAGATCAACGGTATCCTTATTGCTTAATTTACCCGAAATATCATATTTGTCATTAAAAAGAAATGTGGAGAAAAAATGCGACAGGCACATATTGGCACAGATCAGGTTGTCTTTGGAATATCCCTTCTCTAATTGCGCGTAAATTTCATTGAACAGGTGAATGGTTTTTTCCTTGAACCGGATAGCACCTTTCAAACCATTCCGCTTTTCAATATTAGTTGCGATTTTGTTAGCAATGGTTCCTTTAAAATGGATCCAGTAAATGCTCCACGGATCTTTTTCATCAGCAGTATAAGAATGGGGCATGCCGCCCGGGATAATAATAAAATCGTCTGATTGCAGCTTATATTCTTTATTCCGTATAATAGCATTTCCTTTACCATCATGGCAGTAGATCAATATATTTTGCTCCGCGCCGTTTGCCCGCTCCATATAATGATATCTTGCTTTCGGATAATACCCGATATCTGTAATATACAGGCTGTTGATCATCTCATTTCTTACACATTTACTGTTAATGACCTGCTTCGGGATCACGATCAGCTTTTGCCCCTGGAAACCTTCTTTCTTTTTTATGCTAAGCTCCATATTTGAGGAATGTGGTTTAAAAATAGTAAAAAAGTCCATCTGAACCGAGCGTTACTCCATCAAATAAGCTGCAGTGATGGAATAATTTTGAACATAACTAACAATAAACGTGTCTTGCTATGAATCACGGAGAAGTAAAAGCATGGGTAGCGGATGTTGACATTCCAACCTATCCCACAGGGCTCCCGGAGAAAAACCCTATGTTCCTCGAAAGAAGAGTTTACCAGGGCAGCAGCGGTGTGGTATATCCTTACGCCGTTATAGAAAAAATAGAAGATCATAAAATTGCTAAAACGTACAAGGCTGTCTTCCTGGAAAATAATTATATAAAAATAATGATCCTCCCTGAGCTGGGAGGCAGGATACAAATGGCCTATGATAAAGTGAAACAAAGGCATTTTATTTATTATAACCAGGTGATCAAACCGGCATTGGTAGGGCTTACCGGCCCCTGGATCTCCGGTGGCATAGAGTTTAACTGGCCGCAGCATCACCGGCCTTCTACATTTGAACCTGTAGACTGTACGATTGCGGAAAATGAGGATGGCAGCAAAACAGTGTGGGTAAACGAAGTGGAGCGAATGTTCAGAACCAAGGGTATGGCCGGCTTCACAGTATATCCCGGTAAAGCGTATATAGAAATAAAAGGGAAGCTGTATAACCGCACGCCGTTTCCGCAAACTTTTTTATGGTGGGCTAACCCCGCTGTTAAAGTGAACGATCATTATCAATCCGTTTTTCCACCGGATGTGCACGCGGTTTTTGATCATGGTAAAAGAGATGTATCCTCTTTTCCTATAGCCAAAGGCGTTTATTATAAAGTGGATTATGCGCCCGGAACAGATATTTCAAGATATAAAAATATTCCTGTGCCTACTTCGTATATGGCGGTAAGCTCGAAATATAATTTTATGGGTGGATATGAGCACGACAGCAAAGGCGGCTTATTGCATGTGGCCGATCACCATATTGCACCCGGTAAAAAGCAATGGACCTGGGGAAATGGTGAGTTTGGCCGCACGTGGGATGAGAACCTCACCGATGAAGACGGTCCATACATAGAATTAATGACCGGTGTTTATACGGATAACCAGCCTGACTTTTCGTGGATACAGCCTTACGAGGAAAAAACTTTTGTGCAATATTTTATGCCTTACCGTGAGGTGGGTATGGTAAAAAATGCCACTAAAGAAGCCGCGGTCAACCTTGAAATAAATGGCAGGGGGGCAGAGATCATATTGTATGTTACATCGGTGTACGAAAAAATCAGGGTTGAGCTGCTAAAGCGTAAAGCGATTTTGTTTACTGAAACGGTTTCTTCCTCTCCTGAAAATCCTTATCGAAAAAAAATTACACTTGCTGACGATATACTGCCGGAAAAAATAAAATTGGTAGTCACCGACCTGGCTACAGGCAAAGAGCTGGTAAGTTACCAGGAAGAAAAATATGTTGAGCAGCCTGTTCCTTCTCCTGCGCAACCCGCGAAACGACCAGCCGGGGTGGAAAATAATGAACAATTATTTTTAACCGGGCAGCACCTGGAACAATACCGGCACGCTACGTATAAGCCAACCGACTATTATGAAGAAGCATTGAGGAGAGATCCCAAAGATGCACGTAATAATAATGCGATGGGACTGTGGTATTTGAGACGGGGATGCTTTGCCAAAGCAGAACCATTTTTCAAAAAAGCGATTGAAACGATCACACAGCGTAATCCCAACCCCTACGATGGTGAGGCTTATTACAACCTGGGGTGGTCGCTCCTCATGCAAAATAAAAAAGAGGAAGCTTACGATGCTTTTTATAAGAGTACCTGGAATGATGCCTGGCAGCATGCAGGCTATTTAAACCTCGCAAGAATTGCCACACTGAATAAAGCGTATGAAACGGCACTGGAGTTTATTGAGAAATCCCTGGTGAAGAACCATCACAGTCATACGGCAAGGCACGCCAGGGCTTTTATTCTCCGTAAGCTCAATCAACATAAAAAGGCACAGGCTTGTATTGATGAGTCGCTGGCATTGGATCCTTTCAATTTTGGCTGCTTATTTGAAAAGTATATTTTACTGATAAATGAAAAGGAATGTGAGCAGGCTGCCAATGATGTATTAGATCACCTGAAAAATATCAGCAGGAATAATGCGAATAATTTTACAGAGTACGCTTTTGATTATGCGCACGCAGGGCTTTATGAAGAAGCGATGCAGCTTCTTTCTATCTACAAAACACATGATGATAAAAACACTTTGGTTGAATACTATCTTGGCTGGTTCGCCTCGCTGTCAGGCAATACAGCGCTGGCAAATGGATATTATCAAAGAGCGGCATCGCTTTCGCCAGCATTTGTTTTTCCCAATAAAATAGAAGATGTTCCTGTTTTTCAGAAAGCAATAGCATTGAACCCCGGCGATGCAAAAGCATATTATTACCTCGGTAATTTCTGGTTCGATAAAAGGCAATACGATGAAGCTATTGAATGCTGGGAGCAGTCGGTAAGGATAAATGATGGTTTTCCAACAGTACACCGCAATCTTTCATTGGCCTATTACAATAAGCGCAACGATGCCGGTAAAGCATTACGATCTATGGAAAAGGCTTTTTCGTTAGATGAAACAGATGCCCGTGTATTGATGGAGTTAGATCAATTGTATAAAAGGCTGAACAGGGGTCATGCAGAAAGGCTTGCGTTTTTGAATAAATATTTGCCGCTGGTTGAGCAGCGGGATGACCTTTACCTGGAAAGAATAACCTTGTATAATCAATCGGAAGATTATACAAAAGCAAAAGAGCTTTTAAGTGTACATATATTCCATCCCTGGGAGGGAGGGGAAGGTAAGGTGATCCAGCAACATATTATCTGCCACCTTGAGCTTGCGAAGCAAGCAGCCGGTACAGGTAAATATGAAGAAGCATTGCAACTGCTGAACCAGGCAGAAAGTTATCCATCTAACCTGGGTGAAGGAAAGCTGGCCGGAGCGCAGGAAAATGATATTCATTACTGGAAAGGGATAGTGTATGAAAAGCTGGGAAATGAAGAAAAAGCTGATCAGTATTACAGGATGGCGGCCCGGGGCATCAGCGAACCCACCCAGGCTGTTTTTTATAATGATCCCCAACCCGATAAAATATTTTACCAGGGATTGGCATGGTTAAAATTGAACAATCCCGGAAAGGCCACAGTAATTTTTAAAAGCCTTATATCCTTCGGGGAACAGCATATTAACGATAATATCAGCATAGATTATTTTGCTGTTTCGCTTCCCGGCTTGTTAGTGTTTGATACAGATTTGAATATATTGAATAAAGTGCATTGCTATTATTTAATGGCCCTGGGAAATCTTGGTTTGGGGGTTGATCATATCAATAAGGCATCGGCACTCTTCGGGCAGGCCCTGCAGTTGGATAAGAACCACCAGGGAGTACTTGTTCATGTTAAAAACTGTAAAGAAAATAGTGTTAGCTAAATCATTAAATTTTATCACTACCGTAAAATAATCCATTAAACACCAAAGATCATCCATCAACAGAGCACCAGGATAAATATAAATTTGGATATTCAATCCCTCCATTAACGACTAAAACTTTTGCTGTCATGAACGATCGGGCTATTATTAAAAAAAGATCAACTTTTCCCCCGCGGTTTACACTATCATTACTTTTTCTTTTTTTGTTTAGTAATTTTCTAGTTGCTCAACAAACAACTTTCAGAGGAAATGTAAAAGATGAGAACAACAATCCATTACAGAGTGTTTCTGTAACAGTTAAAGGTAAGCCCAATCTTGGGGCCACTACAGATGTCAATGGAAATTTTTCAATCGGCGCTTCTGTAAATGATATACTTGTTTTTGAATTTGTAGGGTACCAAAAGCAGGAGATAAAAGCGAGTGACAACTCCCTTCTGAGTGTAACGCTATACCCCTCGGAGACAAAGCTTGATGAAGTGGTAGTAATCGGCTATGGAACTAAAATGAAAGGCGAATTAACGGGCGCTGTATCTAAAGTAGACAGCAAAACATTCGAGACCCGTCCGCTCACCAATGCCATGAATGCCTTACAGGGTGCTTTACCGGGGGTAACAATTACCCGGAACAACGGTAAGCCCGGCCGGGAGGGTTATTCGGTAGATGTACGCGGGGCGTCTTCGCTTAGCGGTAATAAAGCGCTTATTCTTATAGATGGTATTCCGGGCGATATCAATCTTATTAATCCGAATGATATCGCGGATATCACTGTGTTGAAAGATGCCGCTGCTGCCATTTATGGAGCGCGTGCCGCCGATGGTGTGATAATCGTTACTACTAAAAAAGGAAAAAAAGGTCCCCCGGTTATTTCATATTCGGGGAACGTGGGCATAAAGAAACCTCAGTATTTAAAAACGCGTACCAATACCCTGCAATATGCTGAAATGTATGATGAGGGTATGAAAAATGTAGGTCAGCCGGGAGTTACGGATGAAGTATTTGCAAAGATCAGGGCGAATGCAGAACCCGATCCTACAGGCTGGCTGATATACCTGGAAAATTATCCCGGGTTTTACCAGCATCACGACTGGAACAAAGACGTATATGGAAATGATCTTCAGCAAATGCATAACCTTGGTATATCCGGCGGCGGCGACAGGAGCTCGTACCTTCTTTCGCTGGGGTACCAAAAGAACAATGGAATATTTAAACATGGAATAAACCATTCTGAAAGGTATAATGTGAGAATGAATTACGACTATAAGCTTTCTGAAAAATTCAGCATTGAAACACGTACCAGCTTTGAAAGCCAGCCAACGGTTGAGCCTACCGAAACCGGCAGGTTGCTGTATTTTGTAAACCAAATGGGGAACTATGTTCCGGTATACAATCCTTTAGGTCAGTATTATAAGTACCAGGGAGGCTTCAGGAACCCTGTTCAGTATCTTGCAGAGGGTGGCGAAAACACTACCAATGCATACAGGTTAACCGGGAATATAAAAGGCAATCTGCAATTGCTTGAAGGGTTAAAGCTGATAGGGCAGGTAGGCGTAATATTAGACTTTAATGATGGAAAGGAAGTGCATCCCACATTCACCCAGCATAATTGGGACGGGAGTCCTTTTGATGTGGTAAATGTTCCGAACAGGGCTGTGTTTTCTAACTCCAAGAATCTTTACCAGAACTATACCGCGTACCTGGATTATAGTAAATCCTTCGGAAGCAAACACCGCATTAATGCAATGGCAGGGGCTTCCCGCGAAGTGAACGATTATCAAAGCCAGTCTGTAACCGGTTATAATTTTGTGAGCAATGAAATATTTACATTAAACCTTGCAGACAGGTCAAAAACAGAATATGCCAATTTCACCGGCGGCGCTTCCGACTGGGCTTTGCAGTCTTACTTCGGCCGGTTGAGCTATTCTTTTGACAAAAAATACCTGGTAGATTTTACCACCAGGATGGACGGCAGCTCAAAATTTGCGGAAAGCAAACGCTGGAGCGCTTTATTTCCCTCTGTAGCGGTAGCCTGGAATGTATCGGAAGAGAATTTTGTAAAATCACTGAATACCTTTGACGACCTTAAGTTAAGAATGTCATGGGGAAGGGCAGGTAACCAGGAATTGAATTTCGGTAACTATGATTATATTCCCCTGATCACTATCAGCGGTAATTATCCGCTTGGATCTCCCATAGTAGGATTACCCAGCGCGGTGTCCAATATCGCTTCGGAAAGCCGTACATGGGAAACGATCGAAACAAGGAATATCGGTATTGATTACGCATTTTTAAATTCGAGATTAACAGGAAGCTTCGACTATTATATCAAGCGGAATAACAACATGCTGGTAAATGATGAGCTGCCGGCAACATTGGGAGGCGCTGCTCCTTCACGCAACCTGGGCAAGTTAGAAACCAGGGGCTGGGATTTCTCTATAGGATGGAACGACCGGGTAGGAGATTTCAGGTACAGTGTTACTGCTATCATCAGCGACAGCAAAAACAAGCTGCTTGAGCTGAGGGGAAATGACACGTATGGAGAAGGATTGATCTTTGCAAGGCAGGGCTATCCCTTAAATTCTTATTTCGGTTACCAGTATGACGGCATTATTAAAAATGCTGATCAACTGGCTGCTTACAAACAGTTAGGCAATGTGCCTTCCAAGCTGGACCTGGGGGATGTAATGTTCAGGGACGTTGACGGGGATGGAAAAATTACTGCTTTTGGCGACCTGGCAAAAGGAACTAAAGGAGACATGGTATACTTAGGAAGCCTGACGCCACGGTATATGTATTCCTCCAATATCGGGTTGTCCTATAAGGGCTTTGATCTGAATGTTTTTATACAGGGTATCGGGAAACGCGGCGGCGTAAGAACAGGAGAGATCAGCGTACCGTTATGGCAGGTATGGATGGAGCCACTGAAATATTTTTATGGAAAAACCTGGACGCCTGACAATCCTGATGCACGGTACCCGCGGATCGTACCAGGGTCGGTTGGCGCCGATGAAGTAAAAAGCTGGGACTGGAGGTATTCTTCCCTGCGGATGGTTAACCTGGCATATTTAAGATTCAAGGTATTGACCTTAGCCTATAATCTACCCCAAAGCGTGGTTCAGAAAGTAAAAATGCAAAATGTTCGTGTATACGTTAGCGGACAGGACCTGTTCACTTTCTCAAAAGACACATGGAATAATTCATTCAGTCCGGAAGAAACATGGGAGCGTTCGGATGAGCAAACCTATCCTTTTAACAGCGTCATTTCTTTTGGGCTGGATATTAAATTCTAAAACATTTATTTATAAGTACCATGAAGCATACATATTTTAAAATATTTATTTTCTCAGTCCTGTTTGCAGCAGGTTGCAAAAAAGGGCTTGATCTAACGCCGAAGGATTCTATTTCGGATGTTACTTTCTGGAAAACAGCAGATGACTTTAAGCTGGCGGCAACCAACCTCTATAATTCCCTCGGGGGATTTTCGGTTGCCGACCTGGATTTGGATTCCGATATAGCATTTGACGTACCCAATGCTGTGAGTAATGGAACTTACTTAGCGCCCGAAAGAGATAGCAGGTGGACAGATGCATACGTTTATATACGCCGGAGCAATAAGATCATTGAAAAAGCGGAAGAGCTGTCGTCTGCTGATCCGGCAGTGAAGCGATTTGCAGGCGAAGCAAAATTTTTCAGGGCGTATAACTACTGGAAAATTTTCAGGCTTTTTGGAGGCGTTCCCCTTATTACAAGCGTGCTGGATATAGATGATGAAAAGCTATATACGCCACGGGCTACACGCGAAGAAGTAGTCAATTTCATTATAAAAGACTTAAACGAGGCGGCAACTGACCTGCCTGTACGGAGCGCTATGTCGAACGCGGATTTTGGCAGAGTATCTAAAGGCGCCGCTAATGCCTTAAAAGCAAGGGTAGCATTATTTGAAGGTACCTGGGAGAAAAGCAGGGGTGGCGCAAATGCAGGAGCGTTCCTGGATATGGCCATTGAAGCCGCCCTGAATGTTATGAACAGTGCGGAATACTCCCTGTTTACAGGCAGGGGCAGCCAGAGCTACCGGTATTTATTTATTGATGAAGGCGATGGCTCGCTCGAAGGGATATTAGATCGTCTTTACCAAATTAAAACACATACACAAGGTATTGCTCCTAACGTTTCAGACGGGCATCTTCTTCCAACAAAAAAGCTGGCGGATATGTACCTGTGCACAGATGGTTTGCCTGTTACAAAATCATCCTTATTCCAGGGGTATAACCAGATGCAATCGGAGTTCCAGGGTCGTGATCCCAGGATGTCCATGACCATGCTGATCCCTGGAACACTTGCTCCCCGGTTCTGGTATCCTAACCCTGTGGAAGCATGGCCGTTCTATCCTCAGCGTAATGTAAACACAGGATATATTACCTATAAATACCTGTCGGAGAATGAAGGTTCCAACGGGTCTCCGGATAATATCGGGTATGGTTTTTCACGTCATATTATAAGGTATGGAGAAGTGCTGCTTATTTATGCAGAAGCGAGCTTTGAGAAGAATAGTACTATCAGCGATGATGATCTTAATAAATCAATCAACCTGCTCCGCCAGAGAGCCGGTATGCCGGCTTTGACAAACAGCTTTGTCAGCACCAATAACCTGGATATGAGAGATGAAATAAGACGCGAACGCACCATTGAGCTTGCGCTCGAAGGTTTCAGGTATGATGACCTGAGAAGATGGAAGACCGCGGAAACAGAGCTTCCCAAAGCTGTGATGGGGATCAAGATCATCGGAACGCCCTGGGTAAATCCTATAGTAGTGGAAGGAGAGGACAGGAATCCGTATAAAGATGAATACTGGAAGAACAGGACTGATGCCAATGGATTTATTATTACGGAAAAAGCCTCCGACAGGTCTTTTGCCCCGGATAAACATTACCTGTTGCCCATACCAACAAAAGAAATTTTAATAAACCCCGGATTAGAGCAAAACCCGGGATGGTAGCGGTGTAGTGTGAGAGGGGAATGGTGAATCAATGTCGTTTCCTTAGTTGCTGAGCATCCGTACAAAGCCTGGCAGATTTCTCCCGCGCAAGCCAGTGATTAAACGCAAACGCCCGTGTTGGCTTGGTCGAAATGACGGAAGTTTCAACCGTCATTTCGATCCCCGCCCTCCTGTTATGTTTAATGAAAGGGATGTTGTGGCGGGGTGAGAAATCTGTTAGGCAACAGTGCAAATGCTGAACAGCAGTACATAAGCCATGCAGATTTCTCTCCCGACCTTCGGTTGGGATCGAAATGACGGAAACGGCATTGAATGGTGAATGGGCAATAGTGAATAGATAATGGTGAAACGTGAGATGTGAAAGACCTGGAACTTATAACCCTCTGGGGAAATAACTAATTTTTAATAAATATTCCCGTTATGAAAAGCTTTTTAGCCTTGTTTCTTCTGTCTCTTTTTTGTGTGGCAGGCAATGCGCAGCAATACACGCTGAGCTCTCCTGATAAAAAACTGTCAGTAGCAATTGAAAGCAACCAGCAGGGAATAAGTTTGAAGATGACGAAAGGCGCTGACCGGGTGCTGAGCTTGTCGGACCTGGGCATGATTACCAGTCAAACAAAAGCAGTGCCTCTGAAGGTAAAAAAAACAAAGCGGAGCACAGTAGCCGAAGACGTTAAGCCGGCCATTAAAGAAAAAAGCGAAATATACAGGAATGAATACAATGAGCTGTTATTGACATTCACATCAGATCAGTCTTTAACATTCAGACTTTTTAATGAAGGATTGGCGTACCGTTTTTCTACTGCTGCCAAAGACAGCCTGACGATTGTTAAAGAAACCCTGGATATTCAACTTCATGAAGGCGATTCAGTACGCTTCCAGTCGGAAAAGTCTTTTAACTCGGCGTATGAAGAGCCCTACGAGTTTAAAAAGCTGGGTGAGCTGGATCCGTCCAGGCTTTGCAACCTGCCGGTGTTGGTTGAAAAACAGGACGGCAAATTGGTGATGATCACGGAATCGGATCTTTATCATTACCCGGGGCTATGGGTTAAAAGTACAGGAGCGTCGCAGCTATCGGGTACACATCCACGTTATCCCAAAACACTTACAAAGACCAATAATCCGTACAACAACAACCAGGTGGGTGAAACCTGCGATCATATAGCAAGGGTGGCAGGACAAAGAACCTACCCGTGGAGGATTTTTGCGGTGGCTGATAAAGAAGAGGAGCTGATCGGCAATAACATGGTTTATTTACTGGCTTCTCCTACAGAGCTGAAAGATGTTTCATGGATCAGGCCCGGCGTGGTGATGTTCGACTGGTGGGGTAAGAACAATATTTACAGCGTTGATTTTAAGGCTGGCGTTAATACGGAAACAGCTAAATATTTCATAGACTTCTGTGCGGAAAAAGGATTCCGTTATTTTCTTTTCGATGACGGGTGGAGTCCCAAAGATGATGTGCTTCACACGGTTCCGGGTTTAGACATGGAGGAAGTGACCGCCTATGCAAAAAAGAAAGGCGTGGACGTGCTGCTGTGGGTGATCTGGAATACATTGAATGATCAATGGCAGGAAGCTTTTGACCTGTTTGAGCGTTGGGGCATTAAAGGTATCAAAACCGATTTCATGAACAGGGATGACCAGTTGATGGTGGAGTTTTACGAGGCAGTTGCCCAAAAAGCCGCAGAAAAAAAGATGGTAGTCAATTTTCACGGAGCCTATAAACCCTGCGGGCTAAGCCGTAAATACCCGAATGTGCTTACACGCGAAGCGTTGATTGAATTTGAACAAAGTGGTGTATCCTATAATGACAACCCCACACATCATAACCTGTTACCTTATATCCGTATGTTTACCGGCGCGATGGACTATATCCCCGCTACCACGCGCAACGCGAACAAAAATGATTTCAAGCCTGTGGGGCACTACCCGATGGGATGGGGCACAAGGGCGCATGCGATGGCCTTATTCGTTATTTTAAATAGCCCCATGACCATGTTGCCCGGCTCGCCTTCTGATTATTACCGTGAGAAAGAATGCACCGATTTCCTGGCAGCAATACCCGTTGAGTGGGATGAAACCAAACTGTTAACGGGCAGGATCAGCCGGTATACAGTATTAGCCCGAAGGGCAGGTACCGATTGGCATATTGGAGCGATAACGAATGAAGACCGGCGAACATTAGAGTTGTCAACCGATTTTTTAAAGCCCGGTAAATACCATATAGAAATAATTGAAGACGGGATAAATGCAGCCACTGCCGCAACTGATTATAAGCTATCGCGCCGTCAAATCAATGCGGGGGAAACGCTGAAGCTTGAGCTTGCGCCGGGTGGTGGCTGGGTGGCAAGGATCACCCCCGAAAAATAAGGGTGCATTTCAAATTGGTCAGGCGGGTGTGCCTGCAAAATATAGGGATATACCCGTGGGGTTTCAGCGGGACGAGAGGTTGAGCAAAACTTTTCTTTGCTTTAGTGCCGGTTGTAAAAACAGCACACTTTTTAGCGTCATTTCGAACCCGCCCCCTGGTTGTATTGAATTAAATGTAAGCGGCGGCGGGAGAGAAATCTGTTGGGCAGTAGTGCAAATGTTGAATATCAGTACAAAGGCCAGGCAGGTCTCTCAGGCACGCTGCAATTTTCGCTGAGCAAAAAAAGCGAAGCATGGCTAAAACAATTTATTATGAAAATAACGATCCTTTACATTGCCGCTATTTTTTCGTTTGCCTCTCTCAAGGCAAATGCGAATCAATTTTCAGACTCTGTGATCATCTCTACGAGCAATCCCGGGGGTTGGATGATCAGTACAAATAATTCTGTTTACCAACTGATCCTCACAAAAGAGAATGAAGTGCAACAAGCTTATTATGGTCCAAAGGCCCAACTGGCTTTTCATCAAAAGAAAATAAGCGCGGCAGATGAAATACCGGTAAGAGGAGCTTTTCCTACCAAAACGCCTTTGCTGGAAGTGGTATTCCCGGATAATGTACGTGACGCTGAATTAACTTTTGTGAATGCTGAAGTGCTGCAGGTGGAAGGCCGGCAAACATTAAAGATCATACAAAAAGATAAGTATTATCCCCTCGAAATCACTTCGTTCATCCGTGTATTGCCGGAATTTGATATCCTCGAAAAATGGGTGACTGTAAAAAACACCGGTAAAAAGAATAATATCAAAATAGAAAACCTGCAATCCGCTTCCATCCATCTGCCTCCTGATGCGTATGATCTTACACACATGGCCGGAGAATGGGGACATGAATTTCAACTACGCAATACGGCATTGACCGAAGGCGTAAAAACCCTGCAGGCAAGGGATTTTAAATCGTTTGCCAACCCAAACTGGTTCATGGTTCGCCCGGCTAAGGAGAATGAAGATATTTCGGGATCTGCATGGTTTGGTACTTTGCAATACAGCGGCAACTGGAGAATTGATTTTGATAAAGCATTCAACGGAAAATTACAAATTACAGGCGGCATTAATTTCTGGGATACGGATTGGACGTTGAAACCGGGCACTACTTTTGAAACGCCCAGGTTCATTATAGGCTATACCCGTTCAGGTTCCGAAGGTGCCGCCCAGCATTTAACGGCATACATCCGTAAAACAGTATTACCGGCGTCATTTCGCGATAAGCCCAGGCCGGTATTGTACAATAGCTGGTACGCCACCGCTTTTAATGTAAATGAAGAACAGCAACTGGCGTTGGCAAAAATTGCAAAGGAAACAGGCGTTGAATTGTTTGTGATTGATGACGGATGGTTTAAAGGAAGGAATGATGATCATGCAGCGCTTGGGGACTGGACGGTGGACAGGCAAAAATTCCCGAACGGCTTGCAGCCCATGATCAAAAAGATCAACGATATGGGAATGGATTTTGGCATATGGGTGGAGCCGGAGATGGTAAATCCCAACAGCGATCTCTACAGGGCGCACCCGGATTGGGTGTTTCATTTTCCCAACAGAACCAGGCACGAAGGCAGGCACCAGTTGATGCTCAACCTGGCGCGTGAAGATGTATATCAATATTTGCTGCGATCCCTGTCTGCCCTGTTACAGGAAAACAACATCCGCTTTATTAAGTGGGATCATAACCGCACTTTATCTGAGCCTGGCTGGCCGGATGCGCCTGCCAGCGAGCAACGTGAGGTACGCATCAGGTATATCACTAACCTGTATAGGTTAATAGACGCACTCCGCGCCCGCTTCCCCAATGTACTGTTTGAAGATTGCTCCAGCGGTGGCGGACGCGTTGACCTGGGAATGCTGTCGAGGATGGACCAGGCATGGGCAAGCGATAATACCGATCCGGTAGACAGGATATTCATCCAGTACGGGTATTTGAGCGCCTTTCCCGCAAACACAATGGTGTCGTGGATCACACACGAAGACTGGCATTCGCTGAAGCCGGGTCTGGCTTACAAATTCGATGTAGCCATGAGCGGAGTGCTCGGCATCGGGTACGACATCACCAAATGGACGGATGATGAAAAAAAGCTCGCCAAAACAAAAATTGAGCAATATAAAGAGATCCGAGACCTTGTTCAGTTCGGTACCTTACACCGCCTGGTTTCACCTTTTAAAGACAACAAATCGGCCTTGCAATATATAGCTGAAGACCGTTCTTCGGCAGTAGTATTTTGTTATAATATGGCAGAGTATCTCAACGGCAGCACAGCGCAGGCACAGGAAGCCAATATATTGAAATTACGTGGACTGGATCCTGGCGCATTTTACAAGATACAAGGATTGAATAATGTAGTATATAAGGGGGATTTTTTGATGAATATAGGTATTGCCTGGCCGGTAAGGGGAGCTTATAAAAGTATGATATTGCAAGTACAGAAAACAAAACAATAGGCATAGCTTAATGGAATTACTAAAAGAAGAGCATTTCAGGGGCGTGATCAATGGTGAGGAAGTAAAGCTGTTCACGCTCCGGAATAAAAATGGTTGTGTAGCGCAGTTTACCAATTACGGGGCCCGTTGGCTGTCTATGTGGGTTCCCGATAAAAATGGCAAATGGAATGATGTGATTTTAGGTTTCGATACTATGAACGATTATCTCACGGCTACGGAAAAATATTATGGCGCCGTGGTAGGACGTGTATGCGGACGTATCACCGGTGGGCAGTTCTCTTTGAATGGTATTACTTATTCATTATCTAATAATGATGTTTTTGGCAAGCCGGTTAAAAATCATTTGCACGGAGGCGATAAAGGCTTTAGTTTCCAGGTGTGGGATGCAGAAGTTGTAAAGAATGAGAATGATGAAGAAATGCTGGAGCTGCATTACTTCTCAAAAGATGGCGAAGAGGGCTATCCCGGCAATCTGAAAGTAAAAGTTACTTACAGCCTGGGTAATGATAATGCCGTACACATTCACTATACGGCAAGCTGCGATCAGCCTACTGTTATTAACCTTACCAATCATGCCTATTTTAACCTGAGCGGCAATATGGATCAGGACGTTCTGGAGCATACTCTTTTTATCAATGCTAATAAGACCATTGAATGCAATGAAGAGCTTATTCCTACAGGTAATATTGCTTTAATAGAAAATACAGCGCTCGATTTTACACATCCTGTAGCTATCGGGCTCCGCATCCACGAAAACTTTCCCGGCCAGTTGCTTGCCGGTAAGGGGTATGCAGTTACCTATGTGCTGGACCAACCGGGAAACGCTGCATCATTGAGCGCAAGCGTAACAGAGAAAAAAAGTGGCAGGGTTATGGAAGTTTATACCAGCCAGGCTTGCCTTCAGTTGTATAATGCCTGGTTGTTCGACGGAAGCGACACCGGGAAAAAAGGATACCGGTATCATTCCGGAGCAGGGCTGGCATTGGAGGCCCAGGGCTATACCGATGCACCGAATCATTTCAATTTTCCTCCTGTTTTGTTACTGCCGGGAACGGAATACAACCAGGAAACCATTTATAAATTCCTGGTGCAGCCGGATACATGAACTGTGTCCCTGCTCTAAAGAATTTCAGTATCAATTTCTTACTCCAAATCATATTAATTCAGGCATTATGAACAAGACCTTCTTCCTGGCAATGACCTTTCTACTGGCGATGGTACTGGATAATGCAACCGTTTTAGCCCAAACAAGCCGTATTGATCTGGCAGGCACATGGTACTTCCAGGTTGATCCATCAGATAAGGGAGCAGCGGAACAATGGTACCGTAAAAAGCTGGAAGACAGGATCAGTCTGCCGGGTTCAATGACCACCAATGGCAAAGGCAATGATATTTCGGTAAACACACCGTGGACAGGCAGTATTGTTGATTCATCCTGGTTTGTTAAGCCTGAGTATGCGGCTTACCGCCAACCCGGCAATATCAAAGTTCCGTTCTGGCTGCAGCCTGTAAAGTACTATAAAGGCGCTGCCTGGTACCAGAAAATGGTGGATATTCCCGCAGCCTGGAAAGGCAGGCATATAGAGTTGTTCATAGAACGAAGTCATTGGGAAACTACGGTGTGGATTGATGATAAACAGGTGGGCGTTGCTAACAGCCTGGGTACAGCACAGGTCTTTGATCTGTCAAAAGCGTTAACGCCGGGTACACACCGCGTCACTATTCGTATTGATAACCGGGTTAAAGAAATAGATGCAGGTAAGAATTCACACAGCATCTCCGATCATACGCAAAGCAACTGGAATGGGATGATAGGCAAGCTGTTCATTGCTGCCCGCCCGGTCTTGTATATTGATGATGTGCAGTTGTTTCCCGATATTCATAAAAAGCAGGTCACTGTACGGATAAAAATCAGTAATGAAGTAAATCAGGTTAACAAAGCCGAGATCCGGTTATTGGCCACAGGTACGGCAAAGGAAGAACAGTTAAAGCCGGTGATAAGATCAATAGCCCTGCAAAATGGGGCTAATATGGTGGAAGTAGTATACCCGATGGGTAATCGCCCGTTATTGTGGGATGAATTTAATCCCAACCTGTATTCATTGTCGGTACAGTTGAAAAGCGGTAAGGAAACGGACGTAAAAACAGTCAGTTTCGGCATGCGTGAGTTTGCTGCCAAAGGAACACAGTTCACCATCAATGGCCGGCTTACTTTTCTGCGGGGAACGCTGGAGTGCGCCATCTTTCCCGAAACCGGTTATCCGCCAACAGATGTTGAATCGTGGATGCACATTTTTAAGATAGCAAGATCGTATGGTTTGAACCACCTGCGTTTTCATTCATGGTGCCCGCCTGAAGCTGCCTTTGATGCGGCAGACCGTTCGGGTTTTTACCTGCATGTGGAAGCCAGCTCCTGGGCCAACCAGGGCGCTACTATCGGAGATGGTAAACCTCTTGATAAATATATTTATGATGAAACGGAGCGCATGTTAAGAGATTATGGCAATCATCCTTCTTTTTGTATGCTGGCTTATGGCAATGAGCCCGCAGGCAGGAACCACAAACAATACCTGACGGATTACGTGAATTACTGGAAAAAGAAAGACGCCCGCAGGCTGTATACAACCGGGGCGGGCTGGCCGGTGATACCAGAAAGCGATTTCAACAGCACTCCCGACCCGAGAGTGCAGGGCTGGGGCCAGGGTTTGAAAAGCATCATCAACGGCCAGGCGCCGAAAAGCAATTACAACTGGGCGGACATCATTTCCAAATGGGATCACCCTACGGTGAGCCATGAAATTGGCCAGTGGTGCGTTTACCCCGATTTTAAAGAGATAGAGAGATATACAGGCGTGCTTAAAGCCAAAAACTTTGAGATCTTCCGGCAATCGCTGAAGGATCATGGTATGGCTCATTTGTCTGACAGCTTTTTGCTGGCGTCAGGTAAGCTGCAGGCCTTATGTTACAAAGCTGATATAGAGGCGGCGTTGCGTACTCCGGGCTTTGCCGGCTTTCAATTATTAGATCTGCATGATTTTCCCGGGCAGGGAACCGCACTGGTTGGTGTATTAAACCCGTTCTGGGAAGATAAGGGATATATTACCGGGAAAGAATACAGCCGTTTTTGCAATGCAACGGTTCCGCTGGCAAGGTTCCCTAAAATGGTATACCGGAATAATGAGATATTATCCGTGCCTGTTGAAATAGCTCATTTTGGAGAAGCGGCATTGCTAAATATAATCCCTTCCTGGGAGATCAAAGATATTTCAGGAAAGACGCTTTTCCGGGGGCAGTTACCGGAAACAAATATCCCTTTAGGCAATGGTATTCAGTTAGGTGAAATAAAGCAGGCTTTATCAGAAGTGCTGCAGCCCCAGCAGCTTGTACTGACCGTTTCTGTGGGCGACTATCAAAATGCATGGAATTTTTTTGTGTATCCTTTGCCCGTATTGCAGAAAGATGAAGGCATACTCGTAACCCAACAATTGGATGAAAACGCGCTGGCAACGCTTAATAAAGGAGGAAAAGTACTGCTGACATTGAAGCAAGGTTCCGTAAGGCCGGAGAAAGGCGGATCGGTTGCCGTAGGATTTTCAAGCATCTTCTGGAACACAGCCTGGACGGGCGGTCAGCCGCCACATACGCTGGGTATTTTGTGTAACCCCGCGCATCCGGCCCTCGCAGCGTTTCCAACAGCATACCACAGCAACTGGCAATGGTGGGATGCCATGAGCCATTCAAGCGCAGTAATGCTCGATTCTGTTGCCAATGGCCTGGAGCCGATCGTAAGGGTAATTGACGATTGGGTGACCAACCGTTCACTGGGCCTTATCTTTGAATGCAATACCGGGGGCGGCAGGCTGATCGTTTCATCTATTGACCTGCTGGAGCAGCAGGAAGCAAGACCGGAAGCGCAGCAATTGTTGTTCAGCCTGAAAAAATATATGAGCGCTGCAGCTTTTCACCCGTCACGGGAAGTTGATATTAATATCATCAGGTCATTAATGAAATGACCTGTTGAAAATCATTATTAGATTTTACTATGGCTACTATTATTTCATCCGGCAATACCGGCGGTTCCGATACCTCAAAGCACCGGTTCAACACTTCCTATATTTTAGGTATCTCCTTCGTTTCTGCCCTCGGTGGTTATTTGTTTGGATTCGATTTTGCGGTAATAGCCGGCGCTTTACCTTTTTTACAAAAGCATTTTCATTTAGATGCTTATTGGGAAGGCTTTGCAACAGGAAGCCTGGCATTAGGAGCTATTATTGGCTGCATGGTTGCGGGATCGGTGTCGGATAAATATGGACGTAAACCGGGATTGTTGATCGCTGCGGCTATTTTCGCTCTTTCTTCTATAGCAATGGCATTTTCTTTTTCAAGAGATGCTTTTATTGCCGCCAGGTTTTGTGCAGGTATTGGCGTAGGCATGGCCTCCGTGCTGTCGCCGATGTATATTGCAGAAATCTCTCCGGCGCATATGCGTGGCCGTATGGTAGCCATTAACCAGTTAACGATCGTACTGGGCATTCTTTTTACCAACCTCATTAATTACGGGTTGCGTAATTATGGAGAAGATGCCTGGCGGTGGATGTTCGGGTTAGGCTTTATCCCTTCTGTTTTATTTTTCATCGGGGCATTGTGGTTGCCCGAAAGCCCGCGCTGGCTGATGAAGGCAGGCAAAAACGCACAGGCAACAAAAGTGTTAGAGAAAATAGGAGATGCCAGTTTTGTAAATGAATCTGTGAGCCATATTGCAATATCATTAAAAGGAGCTGTTAAAAGCCGGTATGCGGATATTTTTAAAAAAGCCGTGCTGCCGGCTGTTTTGGTAGGTATAGGCCTGGCGGTATTTCAGCAATTGTGCGGCATTAATACGGTGTTTAACTATGCGCCTAAAATATTTGAGAGTATCGGTGCATCGCAGGACGATCAATTGCTGCAAACTGTTTTTATAGGAGGCGTAAACCTGGCATTCACCATTCTTGCTATGTTGCTGGTTGATAAACTGGGAAGAAAGCCTTTGATGCTGATCGGTGCAGGCGGGCTCGCTGTTGTGTATGTAATTATCGTCATCCTGTTAGGAAATCACTCAGCGCATGTGTCCTGGTTTCTGTTAGCATCCATTGGTATTTATGCCATGTCGCTGGCGCCTGTTACGTGGGTACTCATCTCCGAAATCTTTCCCAATAAGGTACGTGGCGAAGCTACGGCTGTTGCGGTAGTCAGCCTGTGGGCGGCCTATTTTATCCTCGTGTTTACCTTCCCTGTTTTATTTGAGCAACTGCAGGAAAGATCATTCTATATTTATTCGGTAATATGTGTGCTTGGATTCTTTTTTGTTTGGCGTAAGGTAAAAGAAACGAAGGGCAAAACACTGGAAGAGCTGGAGAAAGTAATAACATAAAATAATTCCTGTGTACAGCCTGCATTTTCAGAACCGTTTACCTGGTTTTTGAAGCCTTGCTTTTTTTAGTGTACTGTTCTGTTAGAGAGAGGAGGCTAAAACCGCCTCCTGTTTTCATTTTATGGAGCTATCTGCAGATCATTTATCACCTTCGTCCTGCGACTCGCAACTTGTAAGTGCTGCCGCATTGGCTAATAAGACTTATCTGGACACCTTGTCAGGCAAACAACTCTATGCCCGAATGCTGGGCGACCTTTTATTAGGCTACAGAAAACAATTGGGCTATGACAAGGTCGGCGATATGCTGGTTCAAAAAATACAAAGCGTTGACGCCGATAATATGACGGCATTGATGGATCAGGCTACTACAGCTCATATCATGCTCGGTATGCAACTGGAAGCTTCAGGGAATCCCCTGCCGGAGCAATGGAATAACTATCCTGATGTAATGGCAGCGTACAACAGGAGGCAGGAACTATATCAAAAGATAGATGCGACAGGGCATCAGGATATGCCGCGGGAAATGTACCGGCAATGGCTGCAATCAATGCAGCAGGAAGAGCAAAAGCAGCAGGATAAAGCGGAGTACGACCAACTGCTTAAAGAATTAAACAAACTGAAGCATATAAGACCGACATTTAAAAATACCCCCAAACAATAAACACACCTTAACCTAATACATATGAGATCAAAAACTCTTATCCTGGCATCGTTATTCATTTTTTCGTTAGCTGCCGCTCTCAAAGCCCAAAAGGGAAATCCCTACAAGGATATTGGTAAAAAGGGAGAAATACTCACACTCACCAAAGGAGAATTTGAGGAGTTCTTCGATGAAGAAGATATACAGCAGATCGGCACCAATCTCGTGAATATTCGCACGATGAAAGTGGTGAAAGTGTTGACAGATGAAGAAGCTGAAAAGAGACTGGATAATACTGTTGGGAATAGGTTTTTGAGTGTGGACCCAATCGCAAGCAAATACCCTATGCTTACTCCATATCAGTATGCCAGCAATACGCCAATTCAAGCAGTTGATTTAGATGGAAAAGAAGGCATAATAAATACGATTAAGTTCAATGGTAAGCCTGTATTGGAAGTTATCACGATTAAAGTGCTTATTGCAGTAACAAATAATCCTGCAAAAGCAAGCTCCAATACAACTTTAGCTCGCCCTTTTGATGTAGGCAATAGTTATCAAAATGAGCAGGCTCTAGGAACGGAAATGTTAGGAATACTTAATTCTGTTTATAATCAAAATAAACAAATGTCAGATGTCATGACAAATCCGAATACCGTAAATGGGAATGTGCCAGTTTATTATAACTTTGAAGTAGAAACATTTCGAGTAGAAAATATGAGTATAGGTGATAAAAAGCGTGAAATGCAGAATAGCCCTAACTATACATTTCCAGATTATAAAAGCCTTTATCCTAACGATGCCCAAGAGTTTTCAAATTTTCAAATTGTCGGTCAAAATAATCTAACTGGAGCAGTTGGAGATACTAAAAGTTATGAGAGCACAATAGACTTAAACCATTTCAACTTAAGAAATAGCTCGTCACAAGTATACAAGGATTTTTCAAACACCTTTGCTCATGAAATCGGTCACAAGTTATTAATGCGGCATCCTGACCCAGAAAAACGAAATCCAGGAAAAAGTGAATATCGCCATAACATGCCTCTTGGCGGTATATTTAGATATTCAATTCAACTTGGGGCAAATCCAACTATCATACTTTTGCCACCATCCAAAACGGTGACTCAGCCGAACACAAAAGCTTTTGTAGAAGGCTCATTAAGACAAAAAGATATAAATATTCCAGCGGTTCAATAGTAATAAATGAAAATTGTCATTTCAATATTCACCTTTTTTTTTCTTGCAAACTCTGTCACCTACGGTCAAGTCCGCCATGGTTATATTATTTCCTTTGAGCATATTTCTCCTAATAAGGCTGTCAGAAGCATTAATCTTGACGATGGAGGTGCGGTTTTTATAGATTCTTTAGTTACATCGGCTACCGGAGGACATTTTAAAAAATATACGAATTTTATTGGAGAATTTTCTAAAAAAAATTTAGGAGGAGTGATTGCCTTCAATAATAAAAATAGGGAAGAATGTGGTGTTGAACAATCCCCGGAAGTACCTGTTGATATTCCTTATAAAGTCATTGACTTTGATTTCAAAAATTTTGAGACACCTATATTGATATACATTTATAAAGTATCGGCGATTATTTGCCCGTTAACAAGAAAGGATTTAACACAAGTGAGAGGTAGTTATGAAGATAATGTGAGATTTGTAAGTGTAAACAAGATATACTCTTTTGATCCGGTGGAAGAATGTTTTATTGGTAAGCTAAAACAGCAACTGTCTAAGTTTTCGTTTGGTTATGACGGTTTTTTTGATGATGGGGTTTCCTTCTAAAGCATCGCTTATGATATGTGAGCAATCTTTCAAATTATGGCTGGCTCTGTTTTCAACACTACTATTTTTCCTTTTGCCTAAAACAGGTGTATCGCAGAACATTTCTTATGTAACAGATAAAGTTAGGATTGAAGACTACGATATAATTTTTAAGGAAATAAAGAAATTATTAGAGGAAAACGGGCAATTCTCAAAAGCAGTTCTTTTAGCTGAGAATACTATTCTTGGGGAAGAACAGGATTTTGAAAAATTTGATCAACAAATTACCAATCTGGCCAGGTTTGTAAAATATCACCAAAATACTCAACATACAATAAAGTATAATCAGCCGGATAGCTCATACTATTTAAAAAATCATTCTATATTTTCAACGCTATTCGACACGTTAACTGTTTTATATAATTCCAGGATTTATACAACAGACACCATTCTCTTTTCTTATAAAGCAGATGATCCAACGAAACAAGTTGAATGGGAAAATATGTGTGTTACGAATCTTTTGAACAAAAGAAAAGGCAACTGCCATAGTTTGTCATACCTCTATAAAATTATTGCTGATAAAATCGGCGCTAAATGCTGGCTGGCACTTGCTCCCAATCATATCTATATAAAAAATTTCAGCCAGCAGTACGGCTGGTACAATACAGAGCTTACCAGCAGGAGTTTCCCTTCGGATGCGTGGATCATGGCTTCCGGCTATATATCTGCCGATGCGGTTAGAAGTAAAATATATATGGACACTTTGAGTAACCAGCAATCTATCGGTTTGTGCGTGCTTGATCTTGCAAAAGCATACGAATATGAAACAAAGAACTATTATGATGGTTTTATCTTACAATGTTGCAATCTCGTTTTACAATATCATGCTACCAACCCGATGGCGCTCCTTTTAAAAGCAGAAACGTTGAAGAAGGTCTATCTGAAACAAAAAGAGGAAAATAACTCGACAGTAAAACAGGTGTATGACGAAATGGAGGTGGCTTATATCACCCTTGCAAAGCTGCACTATAGGGAAATGCCGAAGGAAATGTATGATAAATGGGTAAAGCAGATGCGACAGAAAAGTACAAACAAATAAACCAAAATGTGGCTGCTTTAATATACCGAACAACGCATTATCATACTACAACAGGAAAGTTAATAATCCTGCATTGATGATAAACATTCACATACATGGCAGGTGCAATTTTATTTAGGCCGTGAGGCTGCAGTGGCAGGCATCCGGCGAAGCCGTTGATATTCCGGAGCCGGATTTGGATGCTGGCAGGCGAGGCGCTTAATATGAATATGAGATAGTTGTGGAAAAAATAATAATAATTGTGGAAAAAAGAGAATGATTGTTTTGTTGAACAGTATATTTTTGTGCCACAAGGCTTTGTGAGCTCAGAAAGGTACATTGCTATGTTAAGTTAATGTTACCTGCATCGTGATTTAAAATAACACGATTAATTTTGCGCTATGCATCCACTACTAGACATTGCTGGTAACCCTGCAGGATTTATTTACCAAAACACAATTTTGCACCCTATATCGTATAACGTTTTTGGCGTAATACTCGGGCATTGCGTTTTTGGATTGAAAGGAACCGTGATCGGGAAGTTTTTTGATCATCATTTGTACGATAAGGTGGGAAGGATAATTGCAGTGACCGGTTCGCGCGAACTGAGTGACAAGCTGGCGCCGCTTGACCAGGCAAAAAACATTCAACAGGCATGGCAGATCATTGACAAAATAGAAGACCATGCTGCTCCCTGGATAGAACCCTCTCCCGCCTGGTCGGAAAAGACGTTGTATGATGTGCTGGAGCAATAGTATCAGTTTCCTTCAACCGGGATATTTAAAATTACTTTGGTTCCTTTTGCTTCTCCGTTTTCATCCTGCAGATCTTCAATTTCCACCATTGCTTCGGAGCTGAAGTGTGTGCTCAATAGTCCCAGCCTGTTTTCCGTAAGTTTCATGCCCAGCGATTTTTTAGTGGAAGCCGATTTGCTTTTCAGTTCCCTCGCTTTTTCGCGCCCAATGCCGTCATCCTCTATAATACATTGCAGCAGATCACTTCTCTTTTTGCTGATGCGCACCCACAAATGCCCCGCGGTTTCTTTATGCAGCAGCCCATGCCATATGGCATTTTCAACATAAGGCTGTATGATAAGAGGTGGAACATAAGTAACTTCCGTATTAATAGCATCATCGCACTCAATGCTGTAAGTAAATTTCTTCTCAAACCGTATGCTTTCCATTTCCATGTATAAGCTTAATGCCTGCAGCTCGTTTGCGAGTGTTATGGACTTGCTGTTAGAGTTATCAAGTATAAGGCGGATGAGCTTGGCAAATCTTGTAAGGTAAAGAGAGGCGGTAGCCTGGTCGCTTTTTACTATATAGCGGTTAATAGAATTAAGGCAGTTGAAAATAAAGTGAGGGTTCATTTGCGCTCTTAGCGCAAGCATCTCGGCTTCCGTCATTTTTTGCTGTGTGTCTACCAGCATAGATTCAGCTCTTGCTTTTTCGGCTTCAGCTCTTGCCTTTATAATTTTATTAGCGCATAGCGATGCGATGGTAGTAAGTATGGAAAGATGCTTTTGTGTAAAAAATCCTTTTTTGGAATGTTCACAATCTATTACGCCCCATACTTTACCTTCCGTAATAATGGGTACCGAAATTTCCGAGTTTTTGGGTTCCCATTCAATAATATAGCGTGGATCTTTCGATGTGTCGTAAACAATTTCAGCTTTTCCCGTTTGCACCACGTACCCGGTAATGCCTTCACCAATAGCAATTTCTTTAGGAGAATTGGGTTCAATAGTAACGGCTGTATCAGGCCGGTAGGCAGCATTGGGCACCAGCATTTTTCTGTCCCAGTCAACAACGTATATAATGCAGTCTTCAAAATGTAAACGGGCAATGCAGTTTTTAACAACGTCCCACAGTATAGCCTGCACGGAGTTGGTTTCGTAAATGCTCGATGAAAAATAGTTGATAGCCTGTGCGGTTTCCAGTTCATCCTTTTGCTCGGCAATGGTACGGTTTCGGTTTTTTATGATCATCCATATTGCTGCCGCTATGGCTAAAATACACAGGCTGATGAACCACCATGTCAGCCAGAATGGGTTGAGGATCCGGAAGCTGAAGGTATTCTTTGATTTTTTCCAGTCTACCTGGTTGAGGCTTGCCTCCATCAGCAGCGTATATTTGCCCGGAGCAAGCGAGGTAAACTGAACGATATTGCTGTTCCCGATCTCTTTCCATTCATTATCTAACCCCTGCAATTTATAACGGTACTTCATTTTTCCGGGGTTGTTATAATATGCGGCGCCAAATACTACTCCAACAGACCTTTCCGAATACTGGATAGGATCGAGGTTGTTGAAGGTATACATTGAATATTCCCTGTCTCCCAGCCTGGATTTACTAATATATGCCTCGAATGATTGAGAGGGGGCGGCAAAGGATTCGGGTTGCCAGTAATTGATGCCGTTGATGCCTCCAAAATACAGTACTCCGTCCCTGTCTCTGAACCAGCTATTGCTGTTAAAGCCATAACCCTGAATATTATCGGAGCGATCGAAGAGATTCAATTTAGAATTAGAGGGCACATACCTGTAAATTCCGTTTTCAGAACTTGCCCATACAACTCCCCTGGAGTCTTCATACAGCGTAAATAGTTTTATATTATCGAATAAATTTGTATTCTTCTGGATTTTTATATTATTGTTAATGAATGTTGCGGTATACAGCCCTTCGGTGTAAGAAAACAGCAGTGAATTGTTCTTTAAAAGAAAACCGGTGGTAACAAAATTATCTCTGAAGCTCCTGGATGCCTTGCCCAGGAAGCGGAATGTTGAATCCATGCAATATATTCCCTGTGCAGTACCTGCCCATATCAGGCCATTTTTATCCTGTATGGTAAAATTAGTGCTGCCCCTGTCTGGAGGCAGGCTGTCGAGCCTGCGGACATGGTAGTTTTTCCCATTCAATACATACATCGCGTCTCTCCCCGATATAATGTGGTCGCCGTTTTGCAGCGTTGCAATGTGATTGATAAAATCTTCTTCCAGGTATTTTTTGGTGTCTGCATTATCGTATACGGGTCTTTTATATTGATAGCTTTCCACATCAAACAGCCACAAGCCATTGTATGTTGGGCCAAGCAGCAGATACTTTCCATCGTAAGCAAGTCCCCTGATAGACTCATGGGTAAGTCCAAACCTGCCTTCTTTTAACGGTGGAAACAACTGCCATTTATTCTTGTTCTTTTGCCAGCTTGCAAAGCCAAAGCCTGTCGCTATCCATAAGTTTCCTTTCTTGTCTTCCACTATCTGCCTCACATTGTCTACATTAGCCGATATTTCCTCGTACTGCTGCCTGATCTTGATGAGGCCCATCGGTTGCTTGTTCACCGTGAACCTTGCTATGCCTTCTGTTGTAGCTACCCATGCGTAACCTTCCGTATTATCATAAAAAATATAAGTAGCATATTCATTAGTAGCGAACTGCCGGCCGTTGAGAAAAAATTTTGGCTTTACAAATCTTTTTTCATCTGCCCGGTACTCAAGAATACCTTCGGATGCTGCAAGCAGGTACCTGGAGGGATTGATGGCAGCTACGCTTTTAATGCTGAAGGGGCCAATATATGCGGGTAATGTTGTAACGGGTGAGATTTTTTGCGAGGAGAAATCATACCATCGCACCGTGTTGTCCCATAAAGCCACCAGTAAGCTGTCGTTACTTACAGGGTATATTCCGCTGATGCTTTTTGCAGGCAGGCTATCGAGCTTTTGGGTCAGCGTGTTCCAGCGGTACAGGTGTGTATCGCTGTTAAAAAATACCTTGTTCTGGAACACTGCCAGGTTCTCTGTTTGCAGGGTTGCCTGTACGTTGCCAAACTGTTCTACCGTGCTGAACAGGGTTCTTTCGGGATTGTATTGAAAAATACCTTCGCTGGTCACCACCCATATATTTCCATCAGGCAGCTCCTGTATAGAGCCAACCGTACGGTTTGGCTGTACCCCGTCTAAAAATACCGGCAAAAAAGTACCGGTTACGGGAGAAAATAAAAAAACTTCCTTTTTGGAGCATACCCATATCCTGCCTTTTTTATCGCATAACATGCTGATGAGCTCCCCGGCAGGCTTAAAGTTCACTACATCCTTTCCGTCAAAACGCTGTATCTGCATCCGGTATAATATCCATACCAGCTTTTGCTGATCCTTTCCTATAGAAATAATTTCATTGGGTAATATGCCTGTAGGATAATCAAATAGCTGAAGATGATAATCGGGCAATTGAGCTTTAGCGGCAACTAAGAAAAGGATAAAGCTAATGGTTACGGAAAGTTTTTTTATATCTATGGTTCTTAACAAGTGAACATTGTTTGATTTTTCAAATGTAGGATGCGGAACAGTTGCACCCGAAAACTAATTGATTGGTATGTACTGTAGGGAGTTTTTTAGTATTTAGTGTGCTTATTGAGTATATAGCAGCGCCCACAATGTATTTGGTAACCCATGCCCGGGACTTTCATGCAAAATACCGGGGCCGGCGTATAAGTTTTGTTCTTTGCCTGCATATTCCTGTTATTGCATATTATTGCCCCTGCTTGGGATACAAAGAGGAAAAAAAGACCGTCTTACCCGTTTGGGCAGATCTTTTTGCCGCCTCCAGTATTTTTACTACCGTAATATTATTCTGTAATGCGTACAGATCGTGATCGTGTAATGTTATTTTTTTTCGTATTACATCCGCCAGGTAAGTAAAGGGATCTTCGTATACCGGAACCTCTTTCGAAGTATAACGGGCACTGTATTCCGGTTGATCTCTTTTTTGTTTGATGCGCATCCTGGTATTGTCTATGGTAATTACATACCCGGTTTTGCCATACAGTTCCATGTCTTTCCTGCTGTAAGGCCAGTTCCACGATGCCTGTATGATGGCTTCCGCATCCGGGTATTGAACAATAATCACGGCGTCATCGTCTACTTTGGGATAAATATCCGGCTTAAATTGCCGGGTGGTAGCCGTTACGGAAACGGGCTGAGCTCCCTTCATCAGCCATGTCATCAGGTTGGCGCCATAGCATCCAAAATCTATTACAGCGCCACCGCCGTTTAAAACGGGATTGGTCAGCCAGTCCAGGAATTCTTTGCCTACACCTATTTCCTTCGGTCCTTCGTGGCCGTGATGAAAAACAGCTTTTACTAAACCGCCTGTGGCGTTGCTGTCGTTCACCAACTGGCCGGCTTTTTCGGTTGCCGGGTACCAGGAAGTTTCATAATTTGTGAGGAGATGGATATTGTATTTTTTTGCAAGCGAATCCATTTGCAGCGCATGTTCCACGCTTACAGCCAAAGGTTTTTCAACCATTACGTGAATACCTCTCGGGGCACATGCCTGTACTACCGAAAGATGGTCGTAAATAGATCCGAAGGCTACTACCGCCTCGGGTTTTACCTCGTCGAGCATTTTTTCGAGGTTATTGTACATAAGCTTTTCGCTTATTCCGTTTTTTTGAATGGCTCTCTGAACAAGCGCCCTGTCTGTTTCATATACTCCCACCAGCTTTATATCGTTTTGAGGCTTTCGTCCAAGTATCCAGCCCGAATGCCCGTGCGATATACCGGCAACGGCTAACCGAACCGGCTGCGTTTGTGCGGTAGCGGCGCCGGTATAAAAAAGCAGTAAAAGAAAATATATAAAGCCTGCTTTGGTCATGATAGTGAATTTTTAATATTTGAAAGCCTGCCTGATAGCGACCGGAAAATCTGCCAGTGCCACTTCAGGTTCGTCAATTTCGGGGTGCCACATTTTTTCCCACTCAAAACTGTAATAGCCCTTATATTGATCTTTGTGCAAAAGCGTGATGGCTTGCATAATGGGGGTATCGCCTTTGCCCAGTAATACATAGCTGAGCTTTCCGTCTGCGGCTATGGTAGCGTCTTTAATATGTGTGTGCCGGATGTACTTTTTCAAAAGAGAATACACATTCGCGGGATCTTCCCTGGTAACCGTCCACATATTAGTAATGTCCCAGATAAGCCCCACCTGTTTGTGGGCGGCGTCTTTCATTATCTTTTCAAGATCGGCGGCGCGAACAACATCTCCGTGCGATTCCAGTAAAACCGTAACCCTGGTTCCCCTGGCATGATCGCCCAGCACCTGCAATCCGCGGATAATAAGTTCCATAACGGCGGCACGGGTATCATCTTTAGGTAAATCGTTTGGAAATACGCGTACGTAAGGACAGCTTAATGCCTCTGCCAGGTCAATAAAACGTTTTCCTTCGTCAATATTTTTTTGCCGCTCCGTTTTATTGGTATGGTGTAGTGATGCCGAAGAACCCAGGTCTACGATTTTCAGGTTTTTATCCGCAACCCGTCGCATCGAATCTTTTATGGCAGCAGGTGTATTGAATTCCGGGCATTGAGTAAGATCCAGTTGCCGCTTAATTCCTCTTATTTCAATGCCATTGTAATGGTTGGCTGCTGCAAAATCAAGTATTTGCTGAAAGCTCCAGTCGGGGCAACCCAGTGTAGAAAAGCAGAGCCTGGGTTCATTTTTTAAAATAGAAAGCTGGCCGGCTGCCGAAGCGAATGGTACAAAAGAAAGCCCGGCCTGTAAAAACTGCCGGCGATTAAAATATTTCATATGAAATAAATGTACACAACTTTTACGAAATACCCGGGCACCCGCGTTTTGTTAATGCGGCCACACACCAATTATAGAAGTGACATATTCTTCATGCTCCTGTAAAAGAGTGCTGCACCTACGGCGCAGGGAGCGGTAAAGCCGGGGATTATCAACGGATTACCCGTCATGGTGGTCAAAAAAGAAAACTGTTATTATGCCTCGTAGAGGTTACCCGTTGGTAAAAATCATAACAATAAGGCCTTATGCACCGTAGGTGCTACCCTTGCGTGTAAAGGACAGGCGGTTCATATTAAGTCTACCGGGCTAAAATAAAATACCGCGGCGCCTTAAAATATTCATCGGCCGGAAATATTTCATAGTAATTTTCTGCTATCTTTACTTTGTACACCAATCATGAGAAAAAATACCATTAATATTTATACCCTTGCATTTTACTGAATTTAATTTTCATCCCGCTTTACTGGAAGGAATTGAAGCCTCTAATTATGAAATCGCTACTCCTGTGCAGGAACAGGTTATTCCTCCTATTTTAAATGGAAGAGATATTATCGCTTCGGCTCAAACCGGAACCGGTAAAACGGCCGCCTTTCTTTTGCCGATCATCCATCGCCTGCTGAACAGCGAAGGCTCCGGTAATATACGCGCCCTGGTAATTGTTCCTACCCGTGAGCTGGCTATACAGATCGCCCAGCACCTGGAGGGGTTATCCTATTTTACCAACCTTAGCTCGCTGGCGGTATATGGCGGAAGCGACGCCCAGAACTTTGTGGGTGAAAAAAAGGCATTGCAGATGGGGGCGGATATCATTGTTTGTACGCCGGGGCGTTTTATCGCGCATCTGAATATGGGATACGTTGCGGTAAAGGGATTGGAGTTTTTGGTGCTGGACGAGGCCGACAGGATGCTGGATATGGGGTTCCTGGATGATATTAACCGCATAATAGCCGCCCTGCCGGTACAAAGGCAAACACTCCTGTTTTCGGCAACCATGCCGCCCAAGATCAGGAGCCTGGCAAAGTCTATATTAAAAGATCCCGAAGAAATCAATATCGCTATATCGCGTCCGCCCGAAAAGATCGTGCAAAAAGCCTTTGTTGTATATGAAGCTCAGAAATTACCGTTGGTTAAACATATTCTTTCCACCACACCTTTTAAAAGCGCGTTGATATTTTGCAGCCGCAAGCAGAATGTTAAGATACTTACCCGTGTATTGCGGCAGGATGGTTTTTTAGCAGAGGAAATGCATAGCGACCTGGTACAGTCGCAACGGGAAAATGTGATCAATGGATTTACCAGCGGGCGCATACCCATAATGGTGGCCACCGATATTTTAAGCAGGGGTATTGATATTGATACGATTGACCTGGTGATCAATTACGATGTGCCCAGGGATGGTGAAGACTACGTACATCGTATAGGGCGTACCGCAAGAGCAGAGGCGGATGGCATGGCTTTTACTTTTGTGGGAGAAAAAGAGCAGAACAGTTTCGCTGCTATAGAAAATCTTATTGACAGGGAAGTAGAAAAGGCTGCTATACCGTCGTCGTTAGGACCTGTTCCCCAATACAATCCGCGCAGGAGACAGGGTAATAAAAGAAAGCCGGTAAAGCGTTTTTATAAACGTCCCCAGGGTAAGAAATAGGTATTACCGAAATGATCCTGCTATACCGTTATAATTTTAAGCAGGGTATTATTCCTTTCTTTTTGTACCAGCCAGCACCATACGTATTTCGCCGTACGAACAGGCGTTTCCCAGCTTTTCCCGGATGGCCGATGAAGTGGTTGCTCCTGTTTCGGCGATCGCCTGCCGTATGCTGTCAATCTTTTCTTTTGAAAGCAGCTCTTCGAGCCTTATTTCTCCCGTGGAAATAAAAGAGGCCAGGTGTCCTTCAATAGTGGATACAGATAATCCTCTTGCAGCGGCTATTTCCTGTATGGTTTTGCCGGATTGGTGCAGAGACAGGCTTTGCCGGTGCGAATCTCCTTTTTGTGGTTTGGTTACAACCGGCGTTTCCTTTATAACGGCTACCTGGCTTTGTTGCTGTTGTAATAAAAGCAATTCCGAAAGCTGAACGCCTTCTATTAAACCTTCAGATAGCTTTAAGGCCTGCTCTATCTGCAGCTTTTTACGAACCAGGTCTGTATCGAGCTGGTCCAGCTCTTTCAGGTATTTTTTTACCTTAGACAGGGATTTTATGGAATGAATATGTTCTTTCACCATGTTGAGCATATTGCCTATTGCCCCCGAAAAATACGCGGACGCGGCATTTACGCGCTGGTGCAGCTTGTCATAGCCGCCGGTTTCCGTTTCGGTTAATAAAGCCGTAAGCTGCCTGTTGAATTTTTCGCTTACTTCCTGCAGCGCGTTGGCTTCTGATAATAATCTTTCGGCCCAGGTTATACATTTGTTTTTATCGGGAACCTGGCGATGCTCATAGGCTTCATAATGTTGCTCCATACGCTGCGATAATTTCCGGCAATTAAAAGCCTGCAACAATGATCGCGTTACAAAAAGCTTTTGTTCTTTTTCCAGTTGCATATCCAGTCCGGCTTCTTCCTCTTCTGTTTCTGCAAACGCAATGATCCGTGGGTGGGTATGAATGCTTTCGGGATAAATGCGGGAGTATAATATCAGTCCGTTTAACGAGGTAAGCCTGCTGAGCGCTACATATACCTGGCCTGCGGCGAATGATGCGCCCGCGTCAATAATGGCTTTCTCAAAAGTTAGTCCCTGGCTTTTGTGTATGGTAATTGCCCATGCCAGCCTGATGGGATATTGCGTGAACGATCCTAATTCTTCTTCCTCAATGCTGTCTTTTTCATTGTTGTAGCGATAGCGGATATTTTTCCAGGTTTCTTTTTCCAGCAGTATATCCGTTTCACCGGGAAAAGCGATAAATATTTTATCTTTTTCAATTTTGCTAACAGTTCCTATTTTACCGTTGTAATATCTTCTTACTTCTCCCTTATCATTTTTTATGAACATGATCTGGGTACCCGGCTTTAGCTGCAGGTTCATATCCGCCGGGATCGCTTTTTCGTTAAAGTCTCCCGTATATCTCCTTTAAACTGCTGAGCCTTGCCGGGCAGTTTGTCGAGTTGCTGCCGGTTAATATTATCCGCCCGTGCATTGTGTGTGGTCAGCATAATATAGTTGTCTGCCTTTTCCGGCTCATAACCGGGTTTATAATATTCATGGAGCTTTTTAAGATCGGCTGCAGTGGCCACATTGTTCCTGATATTGTTCAGGATGTGAATGAACGTCGCTTCGTCCTGCCGGTATATTTTTTTTAGCTCCAGGCATATTGGCGACGCCTGCCTGGCTGCCAGCGCATCAAAAAAGAAAGGACTGGCATAAACGTTTTGCAAGATATCCCATTCATCCGTTCCTATTACCGGCGGCAGTTGAAACAGGTCGCCGATGTATAACATTTGCACCCCGCCAAAAGGAACCGTAAGCTGCTTGCGGAAATGCCGCAAAACGGTGTCAATGGCATCAAGCGTATCTGAACGCAACATACTCACTTCATCAATAATAAGCAGTTCCAGCTCCTGGAGCAACAATCGCTTATCCGTATTAAAACGAAGGTTCCTGAACAATGTATGCTCATTGTTTGCCAGGTTGCCTGATTGCGTTTGCCGGGTGGGTAAAAATGGCCCGAACGGCAGTTGAAAAAAAGAATGTATGGTGGTTCCTCCCGCGTTGATGGCCGCCACGCCTGTTGGCGCGAGTATCGCCATTTTTTTTGAGCAGTTCTCTTTTACATAGCGTAAAAAAGTGGTCTTACCCGTTCCGGCTTTTCCCGTTAAAAATACATGCCGGTTAGTATGGCATACAAATTGAAAAGCCCGTTTGAAATGCAGGTTGGCTGTGTCGTAAGTACTGCTGGTAGTCACCCGACTAAGCTAGTAAGTAAATCTTGTTTGGCAAAAAATACGGTATTATTGGCATTTTTGTCGCTGGTGCGTGAGACACCATAGGCGTCAACTTCAAAAATATGAGCCTCCCAATATGTGCCCGTGTGGTATCTTTTTGATATAACCAGGGCAGCGTCTATGGCGCATTATTGAAAATTATCCTTTTTGCCTGTAAACGGGTGGTGCCCATGGCACAGCAAATCCGGTATGCCCAACAGCATTTTATACAGTGGAGTAACTGACTAAGCGTATTTCATTTACCCCTGGTTACGTATCTGCAATATGCCGCATAGCGGCTACCTGTTTGTAAAAAGAATGCCGCGCGTTTTATTTGCCCGCCGCGGCGGGCTACCCTTCATATAAAGTGATCGGGCTTAAGTTGACGCCTAGGGTGACAACACTAACCGGGGCGTGCGCCGTGGACGGTGTCTCACCGCCCGCTTTCAGAGCGACAATTTTAAATGCATTTGCCTTTTTTGCTTTGAGCAGGATTTTTTAATGCAAAGTATACAAGCCGCTTTCTTTTATTTGTTTTGTTCTTTTTTGTAGTAACTCCACTACAGCTAAATGGGCGTAAATATTACGGGTTTTTAATACGATCGTCTATTTTTTTCGAAGAATACAGCACGTTACTTTGCACATCAAATATTTCAATATTTGAGAATCAGCATCTGCTTATTTGCTATTTCCAGGCACACGTAAGTTCATAGCTGAAGCTTGTATGGAAGTAAAGTATGTGTGAGTGAAATGCATTTGGTATTGTGACTTACCCCTGAACCAAAATACCAGGAAATGGAAGCTGACCTGTTTAAAGCCGCTGCTCTGAAACCCCCGGTACTAACCCTTTCCCTGGAATGAATTCCATTTTCTGGTGTTTTGATCTTTATTTTCTTTTATCTGAATGTCCCAGCTCTTTGCCGGGATTTATAAGATCGCGCACGAGTTGTTTTAACTCTTTTATTTCGGGAAAACGTCCTTCTTTTTTTCTGTCAAAGATTATTGTATCATCTATGCTTATTATATAGCAGCCGTTTGTTTCAGATGGTACCAGCATTACTCCTTTCACGTCTCCGGAAAAAGTGGTAAGTAATTCCTGTGCCATATAGGCGGCACGAAGCATCCAGCCGCATTTAGGGCAATATTCAATGTATACTGTTTTTTTATTCACGCCGTTTTTTGTTTTTTCTTTCAGCCGGTTGCATTACCTCGGCTGCTGTTTTCAGGTTGCTGTCGTCTGTTTTCTTTTTGATGTATATGGTGCGGTAAATGACCTGCAACGGGTTTTGCCTGTTCTTTACTGTAATATTTATTTTTTCTTCGGTAGTTTCAAAAGGAAGCCAGATAGTATTGCCTGAAAATTTTCCATACGAGGAAGTAAAGATCAGTTGCGAGCTGTCGAGCGGACGGATCCTGCCATCAGACAGCCTGCCTTCTACATTAATATAATTATAAGTGCCTTTTTTTAAGCTGTCGGTATACAGGTTAAAGTAGATGCTATCTATTTTTTGAGCAAAAAGCGTTATGGAAAGCACCATCAGTACGGGTATAAGAAAACATTTTTTCACATGCTGATATTTTGTAAGTGTAAGACGCCGGACCGTCCATAAAAGTACATGCAAACACTGTAAATAAACAAATGTTTGCTTTTTTCTAACAATTTTCAAATGCTTATTTGTTAGTACATTCGTGCATAAGGTATCATCATTGTACTATTTTAAAAAGATGTAAGTATGAAAAAAGTACGGGCCTCGCTGCTTCGCTATTGTTTGTTGTTTTCCATTGCGCTTGGCTGCAGCAATATTTTCGCTGCTCCATTTATTGTTTCTCCCGTTGAAGATCCTTCTATTGAGGGGAAATGGGATATTACCGTACTGGTAGATGGAAAAGAATATCCTTCGTGGCTTGAAGTGTATCATTCAGGCAATAAATGGTTGGTAGGGCAGTATGTAGGTATTACCGGCAGCGCCAGGCCGATCTCGATCATAAACTTTAAGGATGGAAAAATAAGCTTCAGCATTCCCCCGCAATGGGAAGACGAAGACAATCATCTTTCCTTTGAAGCCATACTCCGGAATGATGAGCTGACAGGTACGATGGTAGCCGCAAACGGAAAAACCTACAGTTGGAAAGGAGTAAGGGCTCCTTTGCTTACGCGCGACAAAGCGCCTGTGTGGGGAACACCCATAAAGCTTTTCAACGGAAAAGATCTGAGCGGCTGGCAGGCTTTGGGAGAAAATCAATGGAAGGTGGTGTCGGGAATATTGACAAGTCCAAAATCGGGGGCCAACCTGGTTACCAATCAAAAGTTCAATGATTTTAAGTTGCATTTGGAATTCCGTTGCCCGAAGGGTAGTAACAGCGGCGTTTACCTGCGCGGGCGTTACGAAGTACAGATTGAAGATAGCTATGGCAAGCTGCCCGGAAGGGGATTGCTGGGAGCTGTATATGGATTTATTATACCCGGCGAAATGGCCGCTAAGCCGGCGGGGGAATGGCAGACCTATGATATTACGTTGGTGGGAAGAATGATTACCGTGGTGTTGAACGGGAAAACGATTATTTGTAACCAGTCCATACCGGGCATTACCGGTGGAGCGCTGGATAGTAAAGAAGGTGAGCCGGGGCCACTGTATATACAGGGCGATCATGGCCCGATCGAGTACAGGAATATTATCATCACTCCGGCTAAATAAATTTCCATTTATTTATGAAAAAAGCACTGGCGCCGGTAATAGCTATAATATGTTGTTGCGGGATGCTATATGCCCAATCGCCGGCGTATGAAGTGTATGCGATTAAGTATGCGATGCTTAATCAGCCTACTCCCGTTTCAAACTGGGTAGATAAGGGATCTGAGAAGGATAGCCTTGATATTGCTTTTATGATATGGCTTATTAAAGGCAAAACCGGGAAAAATATACTGGTAGACGCCGGCTGCTCCGGCGACCTGCAGGCGGCTATTGAATTTGGAGTATCAAAGTATACACGCCCGGATTCGATGTTGCTGAAGCTGGGTATTAAGGCAGAAGATATTTCCGATATCATTATTTCGCACCCGCATTGGGATCATATAGACGGGATCAGCTTCTTTGCTAACGCCCGGGTATGGATACAGAAAGAAGATTATGATTATTATGTAGGGCAGTCGTGGCAGCAGAACGCCAACCATGGCGGTTTTGTTAAAAGGGATGTACTGCAACTGGTAGAAAGAAATATGGAGGGTAAGGTAACCCTGGTAAACGGAGACAACCAGGAGATCATACCAGGTATTAAAGTGTATACCGGATCGCGCCATACTTTCAATTCACAGTATGCTGTTGTAAATACCGGGTATGAAAGCATTGTGATAGCTTCCGACAATGTATGGATCTATTCCAATCTTGAAAAAATGTTACCTCCTCCATCCTATGGAACATTCGATGCAAAAGGGTATACCGATGCCATGAAACGAATGAAGACGCTCGCTTCTAAAACCATATATATACTTCCGGGGCATGATGACCAACTGTTTAAAAAATTTCCAATGGTTGCTGATGGAATTGTAAGGATACAATAGCTGTTATCATTTATTTTTACGGTATATACCTGTTTTCATGAATGCTGCAGTTCCATCTCAACGCATACTGTCTATTGACGCGTTCAGGGGTATTACCATTTTTACAATGGTATTTGTAAACGAACTGGCCGGCATACGGGACGTTCCGCAATGGATGAAGCATATGCCGGCAGACGCGGATGCCATGACTTTTGTAGATATGGTATTTCCCGCTTTTCTTTTTATTGTGGGTATGTCTATTCCATTCGCGTTAAAAAACCGCTTGCAAAAAGCTGGTTCATTCCGGCTGCTACAATGGCATATTATATGGAGAACGCTGGGCTTGTTGCTGTTGGGTGTTTTTATGGTGAACGGAGAAGGAAGCTATGTGAACGAAGCAGCTATGGGCCTGCCCGTATCCTTGTGGCTTTTATTATTTTATACCTGTGTTATACTGGTATGGAATGTATATTATTTTAAAAACAGCATATGGAACGTTGTTTTCCGGGCCATTGGTGTAACGGGGCTGATAGTGCTTGCTGTGCTGTATAGGGGAGGGGAGGACGGAACCGAAATGCTGCAACCGCGCTGGTGGGGCATTTTAGGGTTGATAGGCTGGGCTTATTTGTTTGCCTGTATTTTTTACCAGCTTTTCAGGAAGAACCTGTGGGCTATGGCAGGCATGATCGCAGCCTGCACATTGATGTACGTTTTTGCTCATATCCCTTCAACAAAAGAACACATGGGTTGGTGGGCAGCGCAGGCAGGGCATGCATCGCATACGTCCATTGTATTGTGCGGAATCGTTTTATCGCTGATCTGGTTTGGTGAAAAAAAAATTGCCAAACCGTTTTTTGTACGTTGCAGGCAGGCGCTCCTGTTTACTGCTTTATTGTTGATTGCGGGGTACTGTTTGCGCCCCTGGTTTAAAATTTCAAAAATATATGCAACGCCTTCCTGGGGCTTGTACAGCGCCGCTGCCGGTTGTTTGCTTTTTAGCTTTTTGTACTGGCTTACAGATGTTAAAAAGATCAGTGGCTGGGTAAGCTTTTTTAAGCCTGCAGCAACCAATCCTTTACTTACCTATATTATCCCGGGTATTTTATACGCAGTTTTCTCACTCTTGCATGTATCGGTTTTTCCTTATAGCATGCGTTATGGCTTACCCGGAATAATATGGTCGGCTTTTTTTGCCGTGGGAGTAATGTATATAGCCGCCGGATTTAATAAGCTGAAGATCAGGTTGCAGCTATAATATGCAAAGGCATCCTTTTATTTCTTTTTCTTTCTTACCAGTTCATACGAATCGTTGATCCATTCTTTTAAAAGCCTTGTTGAAACAGAACCGTCAACCACCACTGTATTCCAGTGTTTTTTATTCATGTGGTAGCCGGGTAATACGCAGGCATATTCATCACGCAGTTCTTCCGCTTTTGCCGGGTCGCATTTTACATTGAATTGTACGGGGGTAGTATCAAGCGATAACAATAAAAATATTTTTTCATCCACTTTAAATACCACTACATCCGGCCCAAAAGGAAGTGATTCCCCGGCGCCCGATCTGGAAAGGCAGTATTCCCGGATTTGTTCAACGTTCATTGTTGGGATGTTTGTTGCAAGTTACAGGTTTGTGGGTATCAGCGATGGGCTATGAGCAGTGAGCACCATAAATCATAAACTGCCAATCACAAACTATAAACTACAAACATCAAACTCATTTCCCTGTTATTTCAGTAATAGGTATGCCAATAGCGCCGCTGGGCATCTGTATGTGAAGCAGTGCAGCCAGTGTAGGGGCTATATCTGCCATGCCGGTTACGCGGTTGGTGGCGCCCGGCTTTATTTTCCAGCCCATCCAAACCAACGGAATATGTGCGTCGTAAGGATACCATGTTCCGTGCGTGGCGCCTTTTACGCTGCCTCCTTTCCAGGTGGGTTGAGGTATCACTACAAAATCGCCGCTGCGTTTTACGTTGTATCCTTTGATCAGCATGCTCTTAATATGATCAGGTATGGGAGCCGTGCCTAACGATTCCATTGCCAGTACATTGGCAATGCCTGGCGCTTTCAGTAAAATTGACTTAATGGTTTTTTCCACTTCTTTGCGGTCTGCGCCTTTCTGATCCAGCTCATCCCAGTTCATATATAACTGGTAATTGGCAAAAGAAAGAATAGGCTTTTCTACTCCGAACTTTCGTTGTAAGCCTTCTACCAGCGGCTTGGAAAAATCTTTATCTTCCAAAGCGCCCGACGGCATTTTATTCTCCAGGTAGTAACCGGGAGATTCGGATACACCATGATCGGCTGTTATGAAATACAGGTAATTATTTTTTCCGTAGCGTTTATCAAGGTAGTTAAAAAAATCCGCCAGTTCCCTGTCGAGGCGCAAATAATTGTCTTCTACTTCAATAGAGTTAGGTCCGTAGGTATGGCCGATAGCATCGGGACTTGAAAAGCTGACAGCTAGAAAATCCGTGAACTTTCCACCTCCAAGGTTATAGCCCTCTATGGCTGCTTTTGCGAAGTCGAATGTGAGTGTATTTCCATAAGGTGTTGTACGCACTGCGCCATAGTTCTTGCCTTTAAACTGCTTCAGCCGGTGAGGGAAAACAGGCTTTTCTTCCCCGTTGGCCGTGCCTTCATAGCTTTTATCGTCGGCGGTGCTCAGCGTATAGGTTTCAATAGGAAAAAGCGTTTCCCAGTCGTTGTTGTAATACTGATCTACTACCTTTTTTTCATTAAATCGTTTAGCCCAGTCCGGCAGTTCTTTCATGTAGTAAGTGCTGGTAACGAAGTTTCCATCTTTGCCATTAAACCAAAATGCCGCGGTGGCCGCATGCCCTGCGGGCAAAATGGATGCCCTGTCCTTTATGGCAACTCCTACCGTTTTACTTTGGTAATTGCTGGCAATACGCAATTGGTCGGTAATAGTGGTAGCCAGGTTGTTATGAGGAGATTGACCGGTTCCGCCATCTGCCGAACCAACCAGGTTAACGGATTCATCATCCACGCATCCAATTCCTTTGCCTTTGCTTCTGTCGAACCAGTCGTTGCCCACTATGCCGTGTATTGCAGGAACCGACCCCGTATATACGCAGGTATGCCCGCAGGCTGTGATGGTGGGAGAATAATCAATCAACGTGTTTTCGCATGTAAATCCTTCTTTTAATAATCTTTTAAAGCCGCCCTCTGTGTACCGATCCTGGAACCTGTAAAGATAATCCCAGCGCATCTGGTCTACCATCATACCTACAATGATCCTGGGTTGCGCGGGTGTTGAAGCCGTACGTGTTTGGGCATTTATTGTGCCGGTAGCAATGAATACTACTCCAATAAAAAATAAAAAATTCTTATACATTATAATAGCGGTTTTTATTTCTGTTTAAACAAAATATAATAAATGCTTCGGTAAGGTTTATAGTATATTATGTTATGAGCATACTAAAAAGGAAATATACTCAAAGAAAAATATGACTCAGGTAATACTTCCCCTGTTATTAGCGACGCAATAATAAACCAATCTGCCGAATTGATCAATTAACAACCGGTTAATAAGACGATTTTATAATGTGCACATCTAAATTTATCAGGATAAAGATATTGTTTTTTAAAAATACACTGCTTTTTAGCGGGTGCATTCCAAAAATTAGCCGGGCACTTGCGCCTGCAAAACAAGGGATATACCCTCGTCTTTCCGCCTAACTTGCAGAACCCATTTTACCGGCGTTTGAAAAACACGTATCTTACTGTAAATATTTTTTTCGTGAAAAAGCTTTTATTCATACTGGCAGCCATTACCTGCTGCAGCGTTGGCTTTACCCAAAATAAGTTAGATAGCTTATTACCCGTACGCGGTTTGTGTATTGCGGCGCCTTCGCCCCGGTACGTTGACTCGTTCGTTACTTTTATAACCGGGGAACTGGCTCCACGGCATGTAAATACGCTCATTTTACGGGTTGATTATAACTACCAGTATAAAAGTCACCCTGAATTGCGGGACAGCATAGCATTGTCTGAAAGTGATGTGAAAAAAATAGTGACAGCCTGCCGTACCGCTAATATAAAAGTCATACCACAGGTAAACCTGCTGGGGCATCAGTCGTGGGCGGGAACCACGCATAACCTGTTACGAAAATATCCTGAGTTTGATGAAACCCCGCATGTAAAAATGCCGCAGCAGTACAAATGGCCGAATGCTGATAGCCTGTATTGTAAAAGCTATTGCCCGTTGCATCCGGGAGTGCACAAAGTGGTGTTTGCGCTGGTAGATGAAATATGCGATGTTTTTGAAACCGATGTATTTCATGCCGGCATGGATGAAGTGTTTTATATAGGCGATGCTAAATGTAAGCGTTGTAAGGGAAAGGATAAGGCGAAATTGTTTGCGGATGAGGTGAACCGCATACAGGATCATCTTGCAAAATCAGGCAGGACCTTATGGATATGGGGCGACAGGTTACTGGACGGAAATACAACGGGACTGGGTATGTGGGAAGCCAGCACTAATGGCACGCATCCCGCTATTGATATGGTATCTAAAAACGTAGTGATCTGCGACTGGCATTATGAGCGACCCGATAAGACCGCGGTTTATTTTGCCATGAAGGGCTTTAAGGTGATCACCTGCCCCTGGCGCAATCCTGGTATAGCGATACTTCAGTTGCAGGATATGGTTAATTTCCGGACCCAATCCGTGTCGCCCATGAACACTAACTTTTATGGTATGATGCAAACTGTTTGGTCGGGAGCGGAGTCCTTTATACAAGGGTATTATCAAAATAAAAAAGACCAGTCGGGCGGAGAAAATACCCAGTGGCACTGTTTCAGGGCTTTGTTCGGAGAAATAGACAGGCTCCGGTAGGAGGAAGCGATTATTGGAGCGTGCATTGTAGTAAAAATGTTGAAAACCCGGATGGTAAAACAAGAGCGCCTCCATCATTTATGCATATTTTTATGCTTCATTAAATCATCTTCATGACGCTTAAAGAAAAGATCTTGTGTATTGATATCGGTGGCTCACGCATTAAAGCAACCCTTCTTGATAAAAACGGTCATTTATTGGACGAGTATAAAAAGCTGAACACTCCCGATCCGTCAACGCCCGGCAATGTGCTGAATACGATCAAAGAGCTTGCGGGGAATTTCAAAGGCTACCAAAAAATTTCAGTTGGCTTTCCGGGTTATATTAAAAAAGGAGTGGTTATTACCGCGCCTAACCTGGGTACTGCACAATGGACAGGTACCGATCTTGCATCCGGTTTGAACAAGCTGCTGGGAAAACCCTGCAGGGTGGTAAATGATGCCGATTTGCAGGGGTTGGGTATAGCCAGCGGCAAAGGGCTTGAAATGGTAGTAACACTGGGTACGGGCTTTGGTACGGCACTGCTGGATGATGGCAGGTTATTGCCCCACCTGGAACTGGCGCATCATCCCGTTACCAAACTATATACCTACGATATGTATATAGGCGAAAAAGCGCTTTTGAAATATGGAGTAAAACGCTGGAACAAACGCATGATAAAAGTGATCGCTATCCTTAAAAAAGTGTTTAATTACGACAGGTTGTACATTAGCGGGGGGAATGCAAAAAAGCTTACATGTAAACCTGATGGAAATATTGTACTTGCTAATAACCTGGAAGGTATTAAAGGCGGAGCGAGGTTGTGGAAGTAGGTTGCCGCAATTATTATAAGCTCCGGTAATACAACAACGGTTTTGATTGCTTACTTTCATATACCAATAAATGAATATCATTCTTAAACCTGTTTTACTGTGGAGCATAGTTGTTATTATAATGATAACCGCTTCGTCAGCTCAAACCATCCGGCTTTTTAATGGCAAAGATCTGCAGGGCTGGCATATAGATGTGCCTGAAATGGATACCAGCAAAACGGCACGTAATCCCTTTATTATACGCAATGGTTTACTGGTGAGCCTTGGCGAGCCCAACGGGCATTTAATTACAGATGCCGTTTATGAAAACTACAGGTTAAGGGTGGAATACAGGTTTGCGGGTAAGCCGGGCAATTGCGGCGTGCTGGTGCATGCCTCAACGCCGAGATCTTTGTACCAGATGTTTCCCAAATCAATAGAAGTACAGATGATGCATGAAAATGCAGGCGATTTCTGGTGTATTGTAGAAGATATTAAAGTGCCCGACATGGAAAAAAGAAGAGGCGCCAGGGAAGAATGGGGCATTACGGAGGGAAAAAAGCGCCGTATTCTCAACCTGACCGATGGATCAGAAAAGCCATTGGGCGAGTGGAACACGATGGTGGTTGAATGTGTGAAAGATTCGGTCAGGGTGTGGTTGAACAACGACCTGGTGAACGATGGATATGGAAGCACCGCTACCAAGGGACAGGTTGCCCTGCAGGCCGAAGGGGCGGAAGTGGAATTCAGGAAAGTAGAGCTGACAGCTATCCGGCAATTATCTGCTGCGGGACGCTGAAGTATACATAAATAACCGAATATGCATATAAGGAAAATACTTTTCCTTTTCATAACGCTTTGTTTGCTGGTTTCCTGCTTACAACGCCAGGTGGTAACAACACAGGAAGCAGGTGAGATGGCTTTGCTGATAGATTCGTTTATCCATAATAAAAAACCTTCTTCTTTCGGCGGACTTTTTAGCGAAACAGCTTTTGGTGAAAGAATAAAGAAAGCATCAGGGAATAACCTGCCCCCGGGATTTACTGCTGCCATCAACAAACAGATACGTAAAAATAATCTCGGAGGAGAAATCATTGATAACATTCAGCAAGGCGGCAGCTACGAATTGGTAAAGCAGTACGAGAAAAACAAAGTGCAGCATCTTATTTTCAGGTTGCATGGTGAGGGTGGATTGAATTACCATGATTTTGAGCTGATAAAACAAAAAGACAAAGTTTATATAGCTGATATATTTGTATATACAACCGGCGAAAATTTCAGTAAATCAATGGCAGATATCGGGTTATCGTTTGAAGATATGCCTCGAACCGTTGATCCGAATGACGAACGGCCTGCTCAAAACATGCGGGATATTAAATTGCTTGTGTCGAAAGGCGATTTTGATAAAGCTAAAAAAGTATTTGAAAAGCTCCCGGCTCCGCTTAAAAAGCAAAAACTTTTCCAGGTATTGAAGCTGCAGATTTATTCTGAGTTAGGCGAGGAAGAGTATGCCGCGGCACTTGAGGAATTTGAAAAATTGAACGTGGATGAGCCGAATATGTACCTGGCATTGCTGGATGTATACTACACCAGGAAGGAATATAATAAGGCGTTGAACGCAATTAATAAATTAGATACACTCATCAATACAGATCCGTTCCTGGATTATTTCCGCGGACTGACCTATAACTTGCAGGAAGACGAAGGAGAAGCGAGAAAATGCTTTGAACGTCTTTACAGGTATAAACCCGGCTTTGAACCGGGTGCACTGGAGCTTATTGTAAATTATTTAGCTGCGGGCGATTTTGATAAGGCTGGGCCTGTTATAGAAAGCTACAGGAAAAATCCCCACTTTAACCAGGACTTACTGAACGCGAACCTGGAAATGCATCCTTCCAATTAATGAACAGCCGGTATACTTTTATACAAAAGCGTGATTATAAGATGCTTGTACTAAAATATGTGTCCTTTATATTTGCACAATGCAGGTAAGAATGGGTAATTTTTGCCTCAACCTTTTTTTTTGTTAACTAAATAATTGTAGCACAATATTTTCTATAGAAAAAGGAAATCATTTATTGGAGTGAATAAGCATGGCGCAGGAAAAACAGAAACAACAAATAGCAAAAAGGATCGGAAGAATGATGCTGAAAACCATTCTTTTCTTATTGCTGTTTGCGCTGCTTATTATTGGTTTAATCCTTACACCGCCGGTACAGCGCTTTATAAGAGGCAAAGCGGTTAGCTACCTCGAAAAAAAATTACAAACTAAAATAGCGGTTGAAAAAATGTATATCGGCCTGCCCAAAACGGTGGTAGTGGAAGGAATTTACATTGAGGACAGGCAACAGGATACGCTATTTTCAGGAGGCAGCATTCATGTTGATATTGGAATATGGAAGCTGATCACGGGTAAGGGAATAGAGATCAATAAAGTAGAGCTTAAGGATATAACTGCAAAGGTTAAACGACAATTGCCTGACACGGTATTTAATTTCCAGTTTATCATAGATGCTTTTGCTTCGAAAGAGAGTGGGCCAGAAGAGGAGACAGACAGCAGCGCTACTCCGTTTACACTCGGTAAAATAGGCCTTGAAAAAATACGGGTGGTTTACAAAGATGATGTTACAGGCAATGATGTAGACGCTTACCTGTCGCGCTTCAATGCTGATATCGCTGCCTTTGACCTGGATAAGAATGCATTTAAGATACCCTCGGTTTTGCTGGAAGGATTTACTGCGCGTATATTGCAGGTAAAGCCATTAGCAACTCCTGAGCCGGAAGAAAAGAGTACGGTGAAAGCCCCCGGGCCCATTGCGCTGCAACTGGATATAGGCAAAATAGACCTGGAAAAAATAAAAGTTGACTATAGCAACGAACTGTCTGCAATGTTTGCTGACCTTAACCTCGGAACACTGAATATTCGACCGGGAAAAACAGACCTGGCAAACCGGCTGATAGATATTGAAACCATTCAATTGGATAACACTACTGCTGCTATTCGCTTTGGGAAAAAGGTACACGGGGAAAAAACGGAGAGCCCCGAAATTGAAAGCAATGGCGAAGAAGCGTGGAAGTTCCGGCTGGGTTCGCTGCTGCTGAATGATAACAGCCTGGCATTTGATGATGATAACGCCCCCCGTTTAAAGAACGGGATGGACTATATGCACCTGAAAGCCGATTCGGTAACATTGCATCTGCATGATTTTGCTTTTGCGGGCGATTCAATAGCCGGAGTCGTTAAAAAAGGGCAACTGAAGGAACAAAGCGGCTTCGTATTGCAACAATTGCAAACCAGCTTTTTGTATTCGGAAAAGCAGGCTTACCTCAAAGACCTGTTATTGAAAACTCCAGGTACGGAGCTGAAGCGCAAAGCCATTCTCAGCTATCCTTCTTTGGAAATCCTGCAGAAAGATATTACGCAATTACAACTTGATCTTGAGCTGGCGGATAGTAAGATAGCGGCAAAAGATATACTCACTTTTGTGCCGGCATTGCAGTCGCAACCGGCATTTGCCGATCCGCGCGCCGCCTGGCTGCTGAATGGAAATATTAAAGGTGCGGTGAACAACCTGCATATAGCTGTATTACAGCTTGCGGGGTTGAATGATACACGGCTGGATGTGAGCGGCAGCATTAAAGGCCTGCCTGATATGGATCAACTGACTGCAGATGTTTTGATACGGAATATCAGCAGTTCCCGCAGGGATATCACGTTACTGGCTCCCGCCAATACACTGCCTTCGAACATTACCATTCCGGAGCGGTTGAGTATTTCCGGAAAAATAAAGGGTAATAACGGCAGGTTAAATACCAATATAAAGCTGGTTACCAGCCTGGGAAATGCTTTTATACAAGGTTGGCTTAACCAGCTAACGGATAAGCGTAAGTCATCTTACGATATGACGATTGGCGCCGACAGGCTTGACCTTGGCGCCATACTGCAGAATAAGCAAAACCTGGGGGCAGTAACGGCAAGGTTCGAGGTGAAAGGCAAAGGATATGACCCTGATATAGCAGATGCCACATTGTCGGGGAAGATAATTTCCGCGGTCATAAAACAGTATAATTACAGGGATTTGAATGTTGACGCCGCTATAGCGAAGCAGCAGTTTAGCGCCAGCGCGTCTATTGCTGATCCTAACATTCACTTCACTCTTGATGCCGGTGCGGATCTGTCAAAGAAATATCCGGGGGTTAAGCTGTTATTGAATATAGACAGCATCAAAACGCAGCCCTTACATCTTACCAAAGATGTATTTGTATACCGGGGAGGGATAAACGCCGATTTTCCGGGAACGGATCCTGATAGTTTGCAGGGGAAATTATTCGTATTGCAATCCCTGCTGGTGCATAACCAGCATAGGGTACAAATGGACAGCATACAACTGGTTGCCAATGGAACAGACAGCGCACGGTATATTGAGCTGAAGAGCGATATTGTAAATGCAAAACTGCAGGGAAAATACAAGCTTACCGAAATGGGTAGCGTTATGCAGCGGTCTTTTGAGCCCTACTTTGCAATGACGGATAGCACGCAGCCTCAAACGTTTCGGGATTACAATTTTACTTTGGATGCTGCTGTAAGTAATGGACCGGCACTTAAAGCCTTTATTCCCACGCTTGAAAAAATGGATTCCATCAGCTTTCACAGTCATTTTTCGAACAATGCGGGATGGAATGCTTCCTTAACCGCCCCCATGGTTCATATAGGCGATAACCATATCAGCAATTTTGCATTGCAAGCTGGAACAACTGATAGCGCGATCAATATTACAGCCGGCATTGATCAGGCAGTAGTAGGACAGAGCCTGGCGTTGCATCAAACAAAGCTGGATGCAACGCTTGCCAACAATAATATTGATCTTGCATTGAATATAAAAGATAAGGCCGGAAAAGAAAAATACAACTTGGGTGCGCTCATTCACCAGTTAAAGGGCGGTATATATGAATTTTCGATAAAGCCCGAAAAGCTGCTGCTGAATTATGATGCATGGACCGCTGCAGAAGGAAACAAAATAACACTGGATAAAGGCGATATCAACGCCCGGGATTTTTCGCTCAGCCAGGAAGGGCAGGAGTTAAGCATTAACAGTACGTCAAAAGAAGCAAATGCACCCATGGAAATTGGGTTTACCGATTTTAAGATAGCCACACTTACCGGTTTTGTTCAGCCTGATTCTACACTTGCCGATGGTAACCTGAATGGAAAAATAACGGTAAGCAATATAAGCGCCCAGCCTGTTTTTACCGGTGATCTTTCTATAGAAAACCTGAGCGTGAAAAAAGACACGGTTGGGAATATACAATTGATGGTAGATAATAAAGTTGCCGGTACTTACAATGCGGACGTAAGTATTACGGGGCGCGGCAATGATGTGCATTTAACAGGGAATTATGTAACTGCCGGCAGCAGCCTCAATATGGAGCTTGATATCCGCGAGCTGCCGCTTACTACAGCGCAGGCTTTTTCAGCGGGTGCTATACGCGATGCTTCCGGTTCTGTAAACGGGCGGTTCGATATTTCAGGAGCTGTTGATAAGCCGCAGGTGGCAGGCGAGCTGAATTTTAATAAGGCCGCTTTTAACCTGAGTATGCTGAACAATCCATTACGGATAGACCAGGAAAAGATAGTGGTAAGCCAGGAAGGCATCCGTTTCAATCGCTTCCAGGTTAAAGATTCTGCTGACAATGAGCTAAGGGTGGATGGATTGGCCGCTACTACCGATTTTACAAATTACAATTTCGACCTGGGGGTACGGGCGAATAATTTCAGGGCCTTGAACAGTACCAGTAAGGACAATAAGGTATTTTATGGCATATTGTATTTTGATACCGATATTACAATAAAGGGCACTCAAAATGCTCCGGCTATTGACGGAAGGTTAAAGATAAATGAGGATACCAAAATGACGGTTGTGCTTCCGCAGAATGAGCCTGGCGTAGTAGACAGGGAAGGAATAGTAGTATTTGTGGATAAAGATGCTGCTGCGAATGATTCTCTTTTCCGGGTGGCATACGATTCATTAAATATCTCTTCGTTACAGGGAATGGATATTTCCGTAAATGTAGAGATTGATAAGGCTGCCGATTTTACGCTGGTAGTGGACGAAGGCAGCGGAGATTTTTTGAATGTAAAAGGCGAGGCCCAGTTGAATACCGGCATAGACCAGAGCGGGAAAGTAAATATGTCCGGCACATACGAGCTGAAGGAAGGCAGCTACGAGCTGACATTTAATTTCCTTAAACGGAAATTTGATATCATGGAAGGAAGCAGGCTTACCTGGGAAGGGGAACCAACAAGCGCCAACGTTAACATAACGGCAAAGTATACTGCCAGTACCGCCCCGCTTGATCTCGTAAAAAACCAGCTTGACCCCGGTGCAAACCCGGCAACACGTAATACTTATCTTCAGCGTTTGCCTTTTGATGTATTGCTTAAAATGGAGGGGAAGCTGATGCAGCCTAAAATTACGTTTGATATAGTACTGCCGGATGATAAGAATTATGGTGTTTCGGGCGATATAATCAATACGGTAAAAACCAAGCTGGAAATGTTGCGGCAGGATGACGCTGAAATGAACAAGCAGGTCTTTTCATTGCTGTTGCTAAATCGGTTTATGGCCGAAGATCCATTTAGCAGCAGTACGAACACGAGCGCTTCCACGCTGGTAAGGCAAAGCGTTAGCAAGCTGATGACGGAACAGCTCAACAGGCTGGCGGCTGATTTGATTAAAGGAGTGGATTTGAACTTCGACGTAGAATCATCCGACGACTATACTACCGGCGAAAGACAAAACAGGACGGATTTGAATGTAGGCCTGTCGAAGAAATTGCTGGACGACCGGTTAACTGTAACTGTAGGAAGCAATTTTGAACTGGAGGGCCCGCAGAACAGGACCCAGCAGCAGTCGGGCGGTATAGCGGGCAATGTTGCGCTGGATTACAGGTTGAGCGAAGACGGCCGTTATATGCTGAGAGGGTATAGAAAAAATGAATACCAGGGAATCATTGAAGGATATATAACAGAAACAGGATTGGGGTTCATTATTACCGTTGATTATAACCGCTTCAGGGAAATATTCAGTAAAAGAATGACAGCCGAAGAGCGCCGGAAGATCCGCCTGCAGAAGAGAGCGCAAAAGGAACGGGAGAAAAATAATAATGATCCTGCACCACCGAAAATGAACGGGGAATAAATATGTGTAAAAGTGTTCCATATCATGTATTGATATTGCTGCTTACCGTATGGTGGCTTTCTTCGTGCAGCACCACCCGCAGTATTCCTGCCGGCGATGCTTTATATACTGGCGCGTCTGTAAATATTACGGATAAGGCGGCTTCAAAGAAAGAAAGGAAAAGATTGGTATCGGAACTGGATGATCTTACACGCCCGTTGCCCAATAAAAAAATATTGGGCGTCCCGTTTAAGCTGATGATATATAATATGGCGGGTAACCCTAAAAGTGAGAGATCGTTATCGGGCTGGCTGAAATATAAGGTAGGCGAGCCCCCGGTATTGTTGAGCAAACTGAACCTGGAATACAACATCAAAGTATTGCAAAGTACCCTGGAAAACCAGGGATATTTTAACAGCAGTACCATTGCCGACACTGTAGTAAAAAATAAAAAGGCAACGGCAACATACACAGTAGCTACCGGCACCCGCTACACTATTAATAATATTGAGCTGCCCAAAGACAGCAGTGTGTTACAACGTTATATTACCGATGCGTTCTCCAATACTTTGCTTAAAAAAGAGAATCCGTTTGATCTTGCAGTAATAAAAGCCGAAAGAGAACGGGTAGACGCGTATTTGAAAGAAAAAGGCTTCTATTTTTTTGATGCCGGTTATATTATAATAGAGGCAGACAGCACTATCGGGAATAACGGGGTTGATCTGTATGTGAAAGTAAAACCCGGTACACCCGACAGGGCAAAAAAAGTATATACGATCAATGATATTTATATTTTCCCGGGTTATCGTTTGAATGCCGGCGGCGCAGATACGCTGCAAAAGAACGCGGTATATTTTGAAGGGTATTATCTTGTAGACCGGCGTAATACTTACAAGCCCCGCATGTTCAGGCAAACGATGCAGTTTCTACCGGGTGATGTGTATAACAGGAAAGACCATAACCAAAGCATCAGCAGGCTGGTAAACCTGGGTGTTTTTAAGTTTGTGAAAAACAGGTTTGAAGCTGTTGAAGTAAATGATTCAGCAAAGCTCAACACCTATTATTATCTTACTTCCCTGCCTAAAAGATCATTAAGGGCGGATATAAATGCCAATACGAAATCGAATAACCTTACAGGCTCTGCTATTACTATAGGGTGGCGTAACCGGAATACGTTTAAAGGCGGTGAGTTATTATCTGTGGATGCGACAGCCGGTTTTGAAGTTCAGTTCAGCGGCCAGTTAAAAGGCTATAATACTTACAGGGGGGGATTAGAAACACAACTGAGCTTTCCGAGGTTCATCGTGCCGTTTTTTGCTGTAAATACCAGGAGCGGGTTTGTGCCCAAAACAAATATCCTGCTGGCGTATGATATTCTTTCGAAGGAAAAATTATATCTCATGAATTCGTTCCGGGCGGGTTTTGGATACGCGTGGAAAGAAACTGTTACGAAAGAGCATCAATTCAATCCTGTTGCCGTTAATTATGTACAGCCCGTATATGTCAGGCAGGAATACAAAGATAGCATCAGCAACAACCCTACGTTGGCCAAAGCAATTGAAAAACAATTTATCATTGGCTCCAACTATAACTATAATTATAATGAGCTGTCTTCCGGTAGCGCGCTGAGCGGCTTATATTTTAACGGGAACCTTGATCTTTCCGGCAATATAGCGGGGCTGGTAACAGGCGCAAATAAGCGGCAAAGCGACCGCAAAACAATACTGGGCGCCGAATTTTCGCAATACGTAAGGGTGGAAACCGATCTGCGTTATTATATCCCGTTGTCATCAAAAAATACCTGGGCTAACAGGCTGATCATAGGACTGGGATATCCTTATGGCAATTCGCGGGAGCTGCCATTTATTAAGCAATTTTTTGTAGGCGGTACCAATAGTATCAGGGCGTTCCGAAGCAGGTCGCTTGGACCGGGCACCTATAAAGACGCGGGCAGTAAAACCTTTTTACCGGATCAGTCGGGCGATATCAAGCTGGAATTCAATTCAGAGCTGAGGGCCAGGCTTTTCAGCATTGTACACGGGGCTGTTTTTGTAGACGCGGGCAATATATGGTTATACAACGATAATCCTGATAAGCCTGGTGCTCAATTCAGTAACCGGTTTTTAAAGGAGCTGGCTGCAGGAGTGGGGCTGGGGCTCCGGTTCGATATTTCTTTTTTGGTGTTGCGGCTGGATGTGGCATTTCCTATCAGGAAACCCTGGCTTCCTGAAAATGAAAGATGGGTAATTGAGGATATCCGCTTTGGAAGCAAGGCGTGGCGGAAAGATAACCTGGTGTATAATATAGGGATCGGCTATCCTTTTTGATAGGGGTCAGATCATTACAGTGAGCATATTTCCTTCCGGTTCCAGGTGGCAGAATTCAGCCGAACCACCTAACATTACAATGCGGTTTTCCATTTTAATGGTAGCCGTATCCGTTTCAATTTCTTTTACATTGTGGTGGCTGCCGTTATCGCTTATAACAAGGATCGCGTTCTCAAAAACAGATAATTCAATTCTTACTTCTGTAATATCTTCCTTGAACGAAAGCATTTTCATCCATTTTTCCACGGCTTTAAACAATACGATCTTCGGATCGTTTTGTATGCTTTCTATATCACCCGATAGTCTTAGTGTGATATCAAAATGATTTCCCGTCCTGATGTTCCTTGCCAGGTCTTCCAGCAGCTCCCGTAAAGGCATCTTTTCCAAGGTTGAGGGGGCGATAGAGTCAGAAAGACGGCACATTTCGTTGATCAGCTTTCCTATATTCTGGTTTGCTTTTTTAATAAGCGGTAACCTCATCTGCTCGCTTTCTTCCGCCATTTGAAGATACAGCCTGTTGGCTGCCAATGCCTGTGCGATATTTTCATGCAACGCGTTCGCGATATATCTTTTTTGTTTTTCCTGCATGCGTATCGTATCCTGCACGGTTTTGTTTTTCAGGTGTATCTGCGCCTGGGCGAGTTGTTCCAGCTCTTTGTTTTTTACCCTCAGCTCCAGCAGCTTGGTAACCTGGTTAGATAAAATTCTTAATGCCTCTTTTTTCTCGGTTTCAAGCTTTTTAGGCGCCCTGTCCATTACGCAAATCGTTCCCAGTCTGTATCCTGCGGGGGAAATGATAGGCGCCCCGGCATAAAAGCGAATTCCTATCCCTCCCTTTACATTGGGATTATCTTCAAACCTGCTGTCGTGGGTCGCGTCTTCTACCACCAGCATGTCATCGTTTGATAAAGCATGCGCGCAAAAAGTCTGATCACGGGGAGTTTCTATCAATTCAATTCCTGTTCTTGCTTTGAACCATTGTCTTTCGCTGTCTGTAAGCGCAATCAACGCGATGGGGCAATTGCATATTTGCGCTGCCAGCTTTACCAGCTCATCGAATTCTTTTTCAGAGGAGGTGTCCAGAATTTCATAGGAGAAGAGATCCTGTAACCTCAATGCTTCTTTCATGGTTTCGTCTGCAATTTTCATAGTTATAATTTGAACCGCTGTACCGGATAGAACTGTGCGAAATAAACGATACGGGTATTAAAGAATAACGCCGGTGGCTGTCTTTTGTTTTTATTATCCCGGGATCTTGGCCGAAAATATAAAGAATTAAAGTATAAACTTATCATTTTTAAGGGTGTCTTTTGATATTGTATAGTGGGTTACACTTAGTGGTCGGGGTATATATTAGCCAGGAGCCATCAGCCGTCGGTAATCAGCGATCAGCGGTTAGCTATCCATGTCAGCAATGAGCCTTGGGCTATGAGCAATTTATGGTTTATGGTTTTTTGTTTATAGTTGAAACCATAAACCCCAAACTCAACGCTATTTCACCGTCACATCATCTATATAAAACACCGCTTTGGGCACTTTTTCGTCAGCGCCTGGTAAAGGAGGTTCAGGCGTTTCATTCGGTGTGGTGCGGGATGGCAGATCGCGATACGGGCCGGTACGAAAAGAAAGTCGTTCAACAGATTTTACAGCTTCTGCCAGGGGAGCTTTTGTAAGCACCCTGTTCCCGTTGATAAACAGGTCAAACGATCCTTTTAAAGCAGCATTTACCACAATACGGAACTCATACCACGTATTGGATGTATACTGTTGTAAGATCCTGGTTTCCGCACCTGTTTGTACAGTTATTTCGCTTTTGGCATTCATGCTGATACGCACAGGCCGGTTGCCATAACGATCGGTAATATCCATTAACAATTCGCCAGTGTTGTTTTGTGCGGCATATATCCTGCATCTGATATCCCCGCTGGTTGTTTCTTTAAACACCCTGATGGCCCTGGCGTAATCGTAAGGGTCTTCATCGTTCAGGCAAAGACTTTTATTATGGGCAGATGGGAAACCGGCTACACTTACCGGCGCCCATTTGGGAGAATAAGTATTCCAGCCGGGTATGGAGCCACCCGGTACCAACTGGTTGAAATCATCATTTACAGGCGAATGAACCGAATATCTAACGGGAACGGGCACCCTGCTGATCCATATGTCTTCCTTGTTCATACTATAGGTAACCCACATATCGCTTCCAGGGGGATTGCCGTTGCCTTCCGAAATACCACGTGTATAACAGGGACCAAAGTCTTTCCACCTGCCATAAAAACGCCTGGGCGGTACTTCGCCCTGCACCAGCAGCATATCGTCGAATATAATGCCGTCATCGCTTGTAACGGTTATAAGCGGGTACCGGTACTCCGACGATTCAATAGGGTTATATACCATAGCGTATCTGCCGTCATCGGTTTTTTGTCCCCAGTTCTTACCACCGCTCATGATCAGTGTGGGCACTTTTACCGGCGAAAAATGAATTCCCTCGTCTTCCGATAATGCCGCTTTTGATTTTTTCCATAACATCACCAGCTTTCCATCCTTGCGATGAAAAAAGGAGAGGGCAGACAAGTGATCGTCATTCCTGTTTTCGGCATACAGCGTATCATTATCATCGTCTTCATCTTTCCATTGTAAGGTTTTTAGCCTGTTATTGAGCAAAGCGTTACAGGCGTTTACAAATCCCGTGTCTTTTGAACGGGTATAAAATGGAAAAGAAGTATTGCTTTCATTCCAGCTTGAATGGGTTTCGTATTTAATAAAATAAACGGGTCCTATGCTTCCATCCCTGTAAATTTCCCTTACTACCCTGCCTATACCTCCTTCCTGGAAAGGATCTTCCGTATGTCCGTAAAACGCCAGCGTGAGTAACCGGCCGCCCGGCGCCACGTAAAACCCCATGCGCTGGTGCATCATATAACCCTGGTATCCTTCAGGGATAGTTACGCCTGCGGGCGCCTGGTAGGGAGCAAACAGGATCCGGGGGGTATTCCAGTTCCTGCCGTCGGCGGAAGAGACCAGCAATGTTTGCCCGGGTGCAATGTGCTCATCTACAGGATTGCTCAGGTATTGCAGGTAAAATTTTCCGTTCCAGTAAGCCAGGTCGGGAGCATGGTTATAGGTCCAGCCGGAATCGGTGGCAATGTCGGTATGCGCCCTGTTGGCGCGCATCACCTGTATGCTCTCGGTACCTATCGCCCATCGCAATCTCCCTTCATGCACATGCGGATCAATAGAAACTCCGCCTGCATAACGAACAGGCTCAGACGCTGTTCCGGTTTGTGCTACAACCGTTGAGATAAAAAACAAAGCAATAGTTAAGTAATAAATACATTTGTTTACAGGAAATAAGCGCATCATGCCTGTTGATTTTTAGATTCAATTACAATACTTAAAAGCAGAGAAGTGATCTGTATGAAAGATACTATAGGCAGGATCGAAAATATTTAAGAAAAAAAGGCTTGCACAGGTAATAAAAAGAACGCTCTAAGAATAGAGCGTTCGTATAAAACTAACAGCGAAAAAACTTATTCATAGTTGTAGTTGTCCCAGTACAGGTCAGTATTCCTGTTGGCCGGAACCCAGAATATTTTAGATGTCATATTGTTCTCGCCCGAAACCTTTGATAAGTTTTCAGCATTATTAATGATCTCATCAGAAGGGTAGCGAACTCTTTCAGGGAAGGGAGTCCACACGTTACCACTCCAGGTGAACGGTTCGAGTTTAGGATGTCCTGTTCTTCTCAACTCTGCCCAGCATTCGTAAGGATGCAGGATGTTGAGATGGATGAATTTCTGCTGCATCAGGATCTCCATTTTATGGTCGGTACTGGCAGCCGCAGTAAATTTCGCTTTCACTTTATCACCCCAGGCTGCAATAGTACCAGCATCGGGTTTGGCTGGATACAAAGGTGCAGCTACGCCCTGGGCATCGGGGTCGTCTTTAAAACTACTTGCCTGGTTGAGCGCATAATAGAAGTCGGTAGAGTGGATCACTGCATCTTTGATATGTTCTTCTGCAGCTTTGCCTGTGTTACCCAGGTCTTTCAATGCAATTTCCGCCAGCAGCAAATCCAGTTCAGCTAATGAGAACATATACACCGGCATTTTATCGTTGCGGGTATACGTTGCAAAATTGTACATAGAATAGGCATTCTGTGCCAGGCTGCTTGGTAAATTGTCGGCATATGGATAATACCTGTCGCCGGCAGTATAACCCGGTTTAAGGGCATCTGTGTTATAGGAAATGCCTTTGTAATCGTTATACATTGTGGGCATAGCTATTACAGGTAAACGTGGATCGTCAATGCCTGATTCATAAGCGCTGTCTCCATAGTTCAGGCGTTTCATGATGATATTTGGAATGAACGAAGCATAAGTATTTTCGTACAGACCACGCATCCAGAAACCACCACCATTTTTCTGATCAGTATCGAACCAGATAGGGAAGGTAAGGTCGGCAGCCGGCAATTGCCTGCCCAGTGTTTCCTGGATCAATGGTTTTGCATATGCTTCATCTACACCTGCAATACGAACCAGGAGTTTCAGACGTGTAGCATTAGCAAATTCAATCCATTTGTCGATATTGCCTTTGAATACAACATCCTGTTGGATAAAGATCTTTTGTGCAGTGGAAGACATTTGATCGTAAGCAGGCTTAAACGAATTGGCCAGGTCGCCAATCTCTGCTATAATGGTTTTGTACGTTTCCTTTGGATCATCATAGGCGGGATACCAATATTCAGGACTGTTGTTGCCAGCCTGGAAAGCTTTGGAATAAGGCACCGAATTAAAAAGGTCTACCAGTTTTCCTGTTTGGTAAGCTTTCACAAGACTTACGAGCTTGTAATAGAGCTCGGCATCAAGCTTAGCCTGTCCTTCTCTTTTTTCCCATTCGGTTTTCAGGCTTTCCCAGGTTTTCAGCCTGCGGTAACTTCCTTCAAAGTATCCCTGGCTGGTAATGGGGAAATCGTCGAATCCGTTGCCGGTGGAAAGGTCATTGTATTCGGCAAACCATGCATATCGATCGGTTACATAACGTTGTGCCAGTTGTGCATAGCCGCTAATGCTGGTACCGCCACTCATGAGGTAATACCATTCGCCATAGTCCTGTACAAATATTTTGTTTTCACTGATCGTTCTCGTGAATAAGCCCGGAACGATATCGGTGATGCCTTCGCTTAACTGGTCCTGGTTATAAAATCGCTTTTCCAGGTCTTTCTGACAGGAACCCAATCCTGCTGTAATTAATAAACTGAAATATATTATCGTACGTTTCATTGTAATTCGTTTATGCGTTAAAAACTAACATTCACACCAAATGAAAATGTTTGTTGTCCGGGAAACACTGTGTTTTCAACATAGCTATCCGATCCTATCGCACCTTCTGCATCAATATTCGGAATTGATTTATACAGGAAGAACAGGTTACGGCCAGCTGCGGTAAGCGTAAGTCCCTGCAGGTGCAGCATACGCGAAACATTCATCGGCAGCGTATAAGACAATGCGACTTCTCTTAATTTGATGTAGTCGTTTTTACGGATATTATCCGGAGGGAAAGAAGTTGACAGGTCGTTGATATAGGTTTGATAATACGAAGAAGAAGCGATGATGATGTCGTTCGGAACATATTTTCCGTCTGCATCCAGTTTCACACCCGGTAAGATCATCCCGTTATGATACACTTTTCCGTCTATTGATTCTGCCGGCGCAGTTTGGCCATGCTGCCATGCAATTTTCTGGTTGCCCGGGCCTATGTAATAAGCCATACCGCCACTGGCTTCATCCCTGTTAGGCAGTGTACTTTCCAATTGACCAACTCCATACAAACGCTGGTTGGTGTAAGAGAAAATAGTGCCACCATATTTATAATCTATCGCAACTCTGAATGCAAAGTTTTTATACTTCAGATCAGACAGGAAGCCCCCGAACATTTTGGGCATAACGTTGCCTTTGGAGATCATTTTAAGCGGGTCAGAATCTAAAGAATACAACCCACCGCTGCTTACCACTTTATTGCCGTTTTCGTCGCGGAGGTAGTCAAATGCCATGATTTCTCCTGCAGGTTGTCCAACGTTTGCACTGATGTAAGCCGAGCTGCCGTTGATGAGGTTACCCCAGTTATATTTTGTAAGGTTACCGTACAGTTCTTTTACTTTGGATGTTCTGCGTGAACCATTCAATGTAAGATCCCACCTCCAGTCTTTTGAAAGTACTGGTGTTCCCGTAACTGAGAATTCAAAACCGCTGTTTCTCACGTTACCTGCGTTTATCAACAAACCGTTAGAGCTTGAGGATTGCGATACCGGGAGACGAATGATCTGGTCATAAACATTGTTAGTATAGTAAGACAGGTCAATGGTGATCCTGTTGTTCTTAAGGAAGCTGTTATTGATACCAATTTCGAATTCTCTCTTTCTTTCAGGTCTTAAAGGATCAGGCATGATGCTTCCGGGAGGGCCTACTACTACTGCCTGTGCGCCTGTTCCGGAAATGTAGCCGAGGTCGTACTGGTTGTTTGCAAAATACCTCGATGTTCCGTTACCTACATCTGCCCATGCAAGTCTTGCCTGACCGCGGTTCATCCAGGGAATGTTATACCTTTCTGTATAGTTCCAGGTAAGTGAAGCACCAGGGAAGAAATACCTGTTGTTATCGGGAGGAAGTGTCGAGTTCCAGTCCTGGCGTGCCTGAAGATCAAGGTAAAATTCATTCTTCCATGATAAAGTAGCAGAAGCAACTGCACTGTATAATACATCGCTTCCTCTTCCATAACTTCTTAGCAGGTAAGCATTTCCTGCATCTGGTATGCCAGCCTGGTTATTAAAAGAATACCAGCCGGGGAAGTTAAGACCGCCGATGGTATTGGTTCCCAGGGTCTCTGTGGTTCTCAGCCTGTAAATAAAACCGCCGAAACCGGATAAGCGAAGATCACCATTCATGAACTCGTTATCGTAATTCAATAATCCCTGGTAGGTCTGTACTGTATTGTTTTCTTTTCTAACACTGAATCCTCCGCCTTGTACCGCAGGAAAAATTCGATTTACACTTACCTCAGAGGTATAATTGGTATTGTCGTAATCCAATCCGAACTGTCCGGTGAAGAAAACATGCTTGCTGAAATTCAGAATGGCCTTGGCAGAAGTAACAATATGGAATTTGTCATCTTTTTGCCTGTTTTTATCAAGCGCCCAAAGGTAGTTGCCAATGAGGTTGCTTGCGTCTGTTACGCCATATGTATCCAGAATTCTCTTATAACCGGTTTCATCCAGGTACAGGTCATTGTACATATTGTCATACCGGTAGTCAACAGGAAAGCCCCATGCAATATTTCCGCTATTGGCTTCTCTCCTGTTTTGCGATACGATGTTGTAGATATTGGATACCAGTTCGAAAGTGGCAAACCTGGAAGCCTTTATATTACCGTTAAAGCTAAAGGTATTACGTTGTTGCCATGCGTTCGGGCTGATGATATCATTGTATTTATAATTGGTATATGACGCACGCAAGCTGCCTTTTTCGCTGGAGCCGGAAATCGCCACATTCGAAGTATATGAGCTGCCGGTACTGAAAAGATTGCGATAGCTGTCGTTCGGGTTGTTCTTCACCATGGAGCTGTCGTAGAACATCACGTCAGAGCCATCGAAGGCCGGTCCGAAGCTGAATCTTTTGTTGGGGATCTTCCGTACAGTTTGCCCGTTACGGGTAGCATATACGGTATCATAAATATTATCACCCAATCCGTACTTGTCCTGTAATTCCAGGAACTGAAGGGGTTTTTCAATGCTGTACTGGAAAGAGCCGGTCATACCCAATCCTTTTGCATTTTTACCACTTTTGGTGGTGATCAGTACAACACCGTTTCCCGCATCGGTTCCATACAATACCGTAGCTTTCGCACCTTTAAGGATGTCGATGGATTCAATATCGAGCGAGTTGATATCATTGATGTTTGCACCATAGTCGTAACCAGCGCCAACGGAGCCGCCTATTGAGGTTGCCCTGTCAGAAAGGATCACTCCGTCAACCACAAACAAAGGTCTTGTATTTTGCGAGTTGTTAAGACTGAAGGCTCCGCGAACGTTGATCTTTAAGCCCCCCATTGGACCTGCAACACCGGTATTAACTCCTACCCCCGCTGCTTTACCATAGAGTGCCAGGAAGGGGTTCATTGTAGTACCAGCCTTGGTAATTTCCTCGGCTTTGATAGTACTTACGGCATACCCGATAGAGCGACGCTCGCGTTTTACGCCAAGGGCAGTTACCACCACGTCATCGAGGCTGGTTGAGCTTACGGCAAGTTTTACCGTAACCGGAGTACCCGCAACCACTTTTATTTCACGGGTTTCGAATCCTACGCTGCTAACCACCAGCGTAACATTGGCCGATGAGGTTGTTAATGTAAATTCACCTGCATCATTAGTGGCTGTTGAATTGGTAGTTCCTTTTTCCGTAACGGTAGCACCAATAACCGGCAGGTTGTTTTCGTCGGTAATTTTTCCTTTAATATCTGCTTTCGCTTCATCCTCCGCTGAAGCAACAGTAGCGGGCAATTCTTCTTTTTCCTTGATAATGATCGTCTTGTCTACGATGTCGTAGGAGAGGGGTTGATCGCGGAAACAAGTTTGCAATACATCCTCTAAGGGACTTTGCTTAAAATCAACATCCACTCTTTGGCCTTTACGCAAAGTTTTGTCGTTGTAAAGAAAACTGTACCCTGTTTGCTGTTTGATTGCTTTAAATACCTCGGGTAGTGTGGCATTCTTTTTTGACAGGGTTACAAGCTGTGCATATCCTTTTGCACTCACCTGTAAACAGCCAACAATGATCAGAATGACAGTCAGCTTCATAATCAGAAATAGGTTTGATGTGAAAAAGCGCCCCGGTAAAATGGGTGGCACTTTGACAAATGCAGTCAATTGCATAGATTTGAATTGGTTTGGTTAAATAATAAATAATCGTAACGGGTTATGTAACATGTTTGGCTCAAACTACCGCCGGGAGTGCTCGCAACACTTCCGGCATTTTTATGAGCAATGCTCTTATTTCTTAAAAGGTTTAATGGTTACTGTTTTATTTTCAATGGTGAACGTCACGGTTTTTGTCATTTCCAGCATCCTGAATACTTCACTGGCATATTCTTTCCTGGGGATGTCACCGCTGAATGTTTCTTCTTTTACATTGCCTTCATATATAATATCAACATCGTACCAGCGCGATACCTGGCGCATGATCTTTGCCAGGTCACTGCTGTTGAATTTAAATAGTCCATTTTTCCAGGCGGTAGCCTGCTCTATATCGGCGTCTTTTACAAGGTTCATTATCCCGGAGTTGTAACTCCATTGCGATTGCTGACCGGGCAACAGCCTTAAGGTCTGCACTGTATTTTGCCTGGTGATAATATCCACACTTCCTTCAAGAAGTGTGGTTTTAATGTCTGCTTCGTCCTCGTAGGCGTTAATATTAAAGTGTGTGCCTAATACTTTCACATCCATGTTACCTGTTTGAACAATAAAAGGCAGGTCTGCTCCGGAGCCCTGCCGGGAGGCGTGGGTTACTTCAAAATAAGCCTCTCCCGTAAGTTCTACTTTCCGCTCGGCGCCCGTAAAAGTGGTTGGATAGCGCAATGAGGAGGCGGCGTTTAACCACACCCGGGTACCGTCGGGCAGTGTGAGTTGGTATTGCCCTCCCCTGGGGGTACTTATTTTATTATACAATACGTCGGCGGCATGGTACTTATTGGCTTCTGCAGATATATTGTATACCAACTGCCCGTCTTTGGTTTTTACTATTTCTGTAGCGCCCTGTTGCGATAAATTTCCATCTGCGGCACTATCGAGCATGATGGTAGCCCCGTCGCTTAATGTCAGCATAGCTTTGTTGCCGCCAGGCGCCGCGTCTGTTTGTATGGCTTTGGGCACATCTGCAACAGGCTTTTCAGCGCGTTGTACATACGTATAATAAGCCGTGCCTGCTGCCAGTAACAGCATTACGGCTGCTGCTGCCACAATGCTATAGCGATTTCTTTTAATGGATCTTACGGGGGGTGTGGATGCATTTTGCTGCATGGATTGCTGCAGGTGAAGCAGAATCCTTTCACGGATGGTTTCAGGGGATTGGGGGGTATCAACTGAAATAAATTCCTCGTCATCTTGCCAGGAATCGTACCATTGATGAAGTAAGGCTTTCTCTTCTTCGGTGGCAATACCTTTTACAAAACGCTCAGCGAGTGCTATAATCTGTTCTTTATCCATGAATTAGTTAGAATTGGTCAGGTTTCTACCATACATAGAGTATAAAAAACAAAAGCCTCCCTTAGTTGAGGTTAAAAAAATATTAATAAACTGTAAAAAATAAAATTAAGGACTTTTTGATGTTGTTACGAATGGCTTTTAATGCCTTGGTAAGATGGGCTTCGGCGGTCTTGTCTGAGATGGATAGCTGGCGGGCCACCTGCGGTAGCGGCTGGTCGAGCAGTTTATTGCGTATAAAGACCAGCCTGCATTTTTCAGGCAGCCTGTTCGACAGTTTTTTTATAATTTCAAGTAAAAGTTTATTGTCAAGCGCTTCTTGCTCATTAGCCACATTGAAATACTCCCTGGTAGCAGCATCACTGACCAGCGGCAGTTTTTTTTCTTTGGCAAGATGCCTGTAGATAGCATAGCGTGTCATGGCCGCAAGATATTGGGTAAGCGATTGTATCTGGATAGAACTACGTTTACGCCATATGGTTAAAAAAACATCCTGTACAATTTCTTCTGCGGCTACAGATGATTTTAAATGTTTGTGTGCCAGAAAATACAGCTTGTCCCAGTACTGGTTGTAGATGAGGGTAAATGCCTTTTCATCTCCCAAATGCAGCAGTTGTAATAGATCTTCCTCATTATAACTGGTATATGCGTTCACCTGCTCTTTCGCTGTTAGAAGCATGAAATTACGGAAAATATGCCTTGTGTTTCAGGAACAGGACAGATCAGTATGGCCGGTTAACACATTTAATTATATAAATATGAAAGTTCATAGAAGTACAGTTAATTATTTGACATTAAAAAACAAAAAGGTCCCGGCTATTGCCAGGACCTTTTCTGTTTTACTAACCGCAATCTATTTTGAAAATTGTTTTCTTATCAGGTTCAGCGCGCCTCCTTCTTTAAACCACTGTATCTGCTGATCGTTGTAGGTATGGTTAACGGTAATCGAATCGGATGTGCCGTCCTTATGGTGGAGCACAACCGTTAAAGGCTTGCCGGGGGCAAAGCTGGTAAGCCCTGTTATATCAATGCTGTCATCTTCCTGCACTTTATCGTAATCTTCCTTATTGGCAAAGGTAAGCGCCAGCATACCCTGCTTTTTAAGATTGGTTTCGTGTATACGTGCAAAGCTTCTTACCAGTATAGCTCTAACTCCCAGATGGCGGGGTTCCATGGCAGCATGTTCACGGCTTGAGCCTTCACCATAGTTCTCATCGCCCACCACAATGCTTCCAATGCCGGCGGCCTTGTATGCTCTCGCAGTAGCGGGAACAGGTCCGTATTCGCCGGTAAGCTGATTTTTTACAGTGTCGGTTTTTTCGTTGTAAAAGTTAATAGCGCCAATGAGCATGTTGTTGCTGATATTATCTAAGTGCCCGCGGAATTTCAACCAGGGGCCGGCCATAGAAATATGGTCTGTTGTACATTTTCCTTTTGCTTTGATCAGCAGCTTTAATCCTTTCAGGTCTGTGCCCTCCCAGGGGGTAAAAGGCGATAACAATTGCAGGCGTTGCGAATCGGGTTTAACGATCACCTGCACATTACTGCCGTCTTTCGCGGGCGCCTGGTAACCCGGATCATCTACGGAAAAACCTTTGGGTGGTAATTCAACGCCTGTCGGTTCATCCAGCATTACTTCCTCACCGTTCTCATTTTTCAGTGTATCCTTCAGCGGATTGAAAGTAAGATCGCCGGCTATAGCGAACGCGGTCACTATTTCAGGCGAAGCAACAAACGCGTGCGTGCTTGCCAGCCCGTCGTTGCGTTTTGCAAAGTTCCTGTTAAAGGAGGTGATGATGGAGTTTTTGCGGTTGGGATCGTCAATATGCCTTGCCCATTGACCGATGCAGGGGCCGCAGGCATTTGCCAGTACAACGCCGCCTATCTGGTCAAAGGTTTTCAGGAAACCGTCTTTTTCTATAGTATATCTTACCGTTTCACTGCCGGGAGTAATGGTGAACTCGGCTTTGGTTTTTAATTTTTTATCTATGGCCTGTTTAGCAAGCGAAGCGGAACGGCTGATGTCTTCGTAAGAAGAGTTGGTACAGGAGCCGATCAGGGCTACTTCCAGTCTTTCGGGCCATTGGTTGGCTTTTACCGCTTCGGCAAATTTGCTGATAGGCCATGCCAGGTCGGGGGTAAAAGGGCCATTTACATATGGCTCCAGTTCGCTGAGGTTGATCTCAATTAGCTGATCGTAATATTTTTCGGGATTGGCATATACCTCCGCATCGGGGCGAAGATGTTGTTTAATGCCATCTGCCAGCGCTGCTACTTCTTCTCTTCCGGTAGCTTTCAGGTAAGCAGCCATTTTATCATCGTAAGCGAATATGGAACAGGTAGCTCCGATTTCAGCACCCATATTGCAGATAGTGCCTTTGCCGGTTGCGCTCAGGTTGTCTGCACCCTCTCCAAAATATTCAACGATGGCGCCCGTACCGCCTTTTACCGTTAAAATACCGGCTACTTTTAATATCACGTCTTTGGCGCTTGCCCATCCGTTTAACTTCCCTGTAAGCTTTATACCAATCAGCCTAGGCATTTTCAGTTCCCAGGCAAGTCCGGCCATTACATCCACTGCATCGGCGCCGCCTACTCCAATGGCAACCATGCCCAAACCGCCTGCATTGGGCGTGTGCGAATCTGTACCAATCATCATTCCACCCGGGAATGCGTAGTTTTCGAGTACTACCTGGTGAATAATACCGGCGCCTGCTTTCCAGAAACCGATACCGTATTTATTGGAAATAGAAGCAAGGAAATCGTATACTTCTTTATTTACGTCTACTGCGGTAGCCAGATCCTGGGCGGCACCCACTTTTGCCTGGATAAGGTGATCGCAATGAACAGTTGAGGGAACAGCTACTTTTTCCCTGCCGCAGGTCATGAATTGTAACAGAGCCATTTGCGCGGTGGCGTCCTGCATGGCTACACGGTCCGGTGCAAAATCTACATAGTCCTTTCCTCTTTCGTAAGCTCGTTGGGCGGGTTCAAAAAGGTGGGCGTATAATATTTTTTCTGCCAGTGTGAGAGGGGTGCCGGTTAGCTTACGTGCCGCTTCTATTTTAGCAGGCATGTCGGCGTATGTTTTTTTGATGAGATCGAGATCGAACACCATAGACATATTGTTTTTTATTGTTTGGCTGATTGAGCCGTCAATTACCAGTGTAGTGGACAGGAGGGACATCCTGACTTTTAAAAAGCTATGCAAATTTATCGAAAAAATGCTGTTTTCATAACAAGCTATTGACAAACCCGTTATTTATTTTTTTTAATTTAGCATTATGAACAGGTTCAAGCACTTTATTGAATGGCAGGTGTTTGGGGTTTGCTCTTACATTGGTGAAAAAATAGGCATTGCCAATACCGTCATCCGTAAGCACTTCATTTATATATCCCTTATAACAATGGGATCGCCCATTATCATTTATATGTTCCTTGCTTTTTGGGTGAATATCAGGAACTATATCTGGAGCCGCAAAAGAAATCCTTTGAATAATAATTGAGAGGGGAGTAGCTATGGGCGGTGGGCTATGAGCTTTGGGCTATCGGCTATCAGCAATTTATAGTTTATGGTTTTTTGTTTATACCTGGCTATCGGCTGTCAGCCTTTAGCTATGAGCTCCATTTCAAATTTCAAATCCGTCATCGCCCTGCAACCACAAACCTCCCTCAACTCGAATTTAATATAAGATAACACACAGATCATACCTCATTGACGAGCGAGCACAACCGGTAGGGTAAATTTTTATTAAATGATACAAATAGCTGGAATAAAGATATTTACAACTATTTAGTACCGTTTGTTTACAAGGCGGATGCAACCTTTTTTACAGGCAGATATACAGGAAGTCCCATACTTTTTTTGTAAAAAGGGATACATTTCATTAAAAACATAAAGTTGTGAACAATTTATTCCCCATTTTGCGTTATATAGCAGTGCAACACAATTGATTAACTGTGCAATGCGCAAATAAATCTGAGAAACCTTATCATTGAAATAAGCAAACGCTTTATTCTATGGAAGACCGAAAATCCAATGTCAAGTGATGAAAATCACAATCCAGGTCCGATGTAAAAACCAAATCCAATTATCCCTTGAATGAACATCCTATGGAAGCTCCTGATCCTTTATCCTAATGATCGATTCGGGAGCTTTTCTTTTTTTATTGTTGCAGGTGGCGGGCTAAGAGCGATGAGCTTTCAGCATTGGCTATCAGCAATGGGCCCCGGGCTATGAGCAATTTATAGTTTATGGTTTTTTGTTTATAGTTGAGAGCCCACATCACAAACTACAAACCCAAAACCCGAAACCTGCAACCCCAACCTCAAAACCCAAAAAAGTCCAGCTTTTCCATGCTTGTATAATTTACAGGCTTTGTAATAAAAACGCCCGATCTGCCCACTTTTACTTTTCCTTCCAGCCGCACCAATACGGAATCTTTCATTGAAAGCGACAGGGCGTTGCTGATAACATTCTTCATATCTACCCTTATCTGCACAGGTATTATAAAAGTATCCAGCCTGGGTATACGGATCAAAGAGTCGAGTTCGGTATGTCCGAGCAAACGGTTATCAATATAAATATCGAGGCTGCCCGATTTAAATTGAATGTTCTGTTTGTTGGGGTTATAAAACCGCACATCGGCCGATAGGGAAGTGTTGGAAAGTCCATTTCCGTTAACTGCAATATTGTCAACATCTATGTATTCCGGTTCCTGGATCTGGCGGCAGGAAATCATTACAGTAACCGCAAGGAGAGGAGCAATGATGCCCGATTGAATTTTCTTGATCATACAATTTGAATAGACTGCAATATAAACGCTGTTTAAAAATTGAGGAAAAAAAACACGTTAATTCCATCAAAATACCTAGCTAAAAATGTTAGGTTTAGCACCTGCAAATTTGTCAAAATCATTAAAAAATGGTAACTCAATAATTTAGCCTTTAATTTTTAATATATTAAACTAATTATCAGTTATTTATAATAATTATTTTAAATTAAATATTTAATATAATGTATTATAATTATAGAGAAATAACTGTTTTATGATACAAATATTCAAATAAGAATAATATTTACAATAAAATGATTTTATTAACTGATAATCAATATTTAGCATCTTTTATTTACTATAAAATTTTAATTAATGCTTCATATATTGAGTTAGAGCAATATGAAAACTGGCAAAAAATGAGTTTTCGTAACCGTTGCCTGATCGCCGGCGCTAACGGGGTGCTGTCCCTGAGCGTTCCTGTTGCTGGTGGCCGAAATGTGAACCTGGTGGTGAAAGAAGTAAAAATAGATAACATGCAAAATTGGCAGGCAATTCATTGGCGATCCATTTTCTCGGCCTATAACCGGTCTCCCTGGTTTGAATTTTACCGGGATGAGCTGGAACTTTTTTATACCCGGAAATTCACTTTTTTATGGGACTGGAACCTGGAATTAATGAATTGGGTTTTACAAAAAATGAAGATGGATATACCTGTTCACTTTTCTGGGCATTATAGAAAACAGGTGACGGGAGATGATATAATAGATATGCGTAATAAGATAGTGCCCCGGGATCTTCCCCATTTCAACACCGATTGCCCACCCTATAACCAGGTTTTTGTAAGCCGTCATGGCTTCATCCCAAACCTTAGCATTATTGACCTGTTGTTTTGTGAAGGAAAAAACGCGTTAAATATTTTAAAGGCTACCCCATTGAGCGATGCTGTAACCGGAATGGAAAAGAGGTAATGGTAACCCGGATTTTAAATAGGTTTGCATTATGACATACAGTATAGAAAACGAATTTTTAAAAGCGGATATTAAAAGCAGGGGGGCTGAATTGTGCGGGTTAACGGATAGGGCTTCAGGCATTAATTATATATGGAACGGCGATCCGGCTTTTTGGGGCAAACATTCGCCTGTACTTTTCCCCATTGTAGGTACGCTTAAAAACGACACTTACTATTATGAAGGCAAAGTCTTCAAACTGGGACGGCATGGGTTTGCCCGTGAAATGGAGTTCAGCGTTTTGAAACAGGAGGGGCATTCCATTGCCTTTTTGCTGGAAAGCAACGATGCTACATCCCGGTATTATCCATTTGCTTTCCGGTTTAAGATTACGTATTCATTGCATGAAAAGGAGCTGAGGGTGACCTACCATGTGTCCAATCCTTCCGGTCAATCCCTGCTTTTTTCGGTAGGCGGGCACCCGGCGTTTGCGGTGCCTTTTGTTCCCGGAACCTCCTACGGGGATTATTATCTTGAGTTTGAGTTCCCCGAAACAGCCGGACGGTGGCCTATTTCGGCTAAGGGATTGATTGAAGACAGCCCGGTTCCATTACTAAACAACAGCCAAAAGATCAGCCTGTCAAAGACTTTGTTTTACAAAGATGCCCTGGTGTTCAAACAACTCCGGTCGCAACAAGTAACGCTCAAAACCGCTAAAGGCGCCGGAGGCTTAGAAATGAGCTACCCCGGTTTTCCTTACCTGGGTATATGGGCGGCAAAAGATGCCGACTTTGTATGTATTGAACCCTGGTGCGGCATTGCAGACAGTGTGAACACAAACCAGCAGCTTGCGGATAAGGAAGGTATCAATATGCTATCGCCGGGAGGAACATTTGAAAGAACCTGGAGTGTGAAGCTGGTAGGGGATTTCTGATTTTTGGTTTCGGGTTTGGTGTTTATAGTTTGTAGTTTATGGTTTGTAGCGGCTCTCTCAACTATAAACAAAAAACCATAAACTATAAATTGCTGATAGCCGATAGCCCAAAGCTCATAGCCCACCGCCCATTGCCCACTGCTCACCGCTCACAGCCCATCCGCTTTGCTTTCTTTTCTGCCGGGGTAAGAGATTGAACCCAGGAGTGATCATAAGGCTTGAAGCAGGCATTACCAAGCAGTTCTTCAAGTGTAGATTTGCCATCAATATACCGGCATAAGGCCGTAAATGCGGGGGGATTCTCGTTTTTGAGAATTAGCAGGGATGCATTTGTACCGGCTTTGGTGGCAATAGGCACACCGCCACCCAGTTCGGCCCAGTGTCCTCCCAGCAAAAGATTGTTTACCGGTGTTTTATAGTGGGCTATTTTGTTTTGTATATTTTGCCTGCCCGGCCTGGCGCCCATCATAGTTCCGTTTTTATTACCGGTATAACGCCAATGTGTAACCGGCGTTGCTATATCGTAAAAGAGGATATGTGATCTTAATCCGGGTGCTACATGCTTATCAACGCGGTCTATAATAATGTCCGCGATCTCCTGTTTCAGTTTCCTGTACGCATCATTCCTTATAAAATTGCCTTCTTCATCCTTATCGGTCAGCCATTCGTTGTTATACTGCATAAAGGCCGGCATAAAAAGAGTAAGCGTTCCGCACCCTTCCGGTGCAACCGATTTGTCTCTTACTGAAGGAGCCAGTATGCTGATCTCAGACGTAAGCGGATCTCCATTATGGTGTGCGTCAAACGGACTGTTTTCATCAACCAGGTGAACCAGTTCTTCACCAAAGCCCAATGCTTCGGCTTCGCAACTCAGCGCTATGGAAATAGTAACGGAGGAACTGTACAGCTCCGCCTGCTTTAATTTGGTTTTTAAGGTTTGGGGGATGATATGAGCCGGCAACATTTTTTCATACAGGGTTTCTATATCGCACGCGGCAATTACATATTTACTTTTTATTTGTTGCTGCCTGCCTTTGTGTATATAAGAAACGCCGGCGCAGGTGTTTCCATCCAGTAGTATTTCCTTTGCGGTACTTTGGGTTACAATATGGTTTCCATAAAACCGCACCACGTGCTCCAGCCATTCTGGTATTACCTGTCCCCCTCCTTTGGGAGGGCTCTGGAAATCCTGTGCATACGACCATCCTATAGGAACCATGCAACCGATCACTTCGGTTTCGGAAGCAAAAAGGGAATGCAGGCGTTCCTCTTTAAAAAAAAGGCTCAGTCCCTTTTTTAATCCCTTTTCACCATTATAGCGAACATATGGTATAAAAGGAAGAATGACTTTTAGCAAATGTATTTTGCCCCAAAGCTTTTCCCGGAGGGTCATGGTGGTTTCGGAGCGAAAAATGCTATTGAGGCGGTTAAGGGAACAGCCGATCTTTTTTGCATTCCTGAAAAAACGTTCCAATCCCTTTTTTTCGTGGGGAAATTCGCCGATCAACTGGTCTCTCAGCGCATCAGGGTTGGAAGTAAGCAGGTAGCTGAACCCTGTGCCTTTATATCTTCGGGTATGCTTTTGAGTTATCGCTTTGGGATGATCGGCGCCGATGGCATTGAACAGGCGGGTAACAATACCCTCCGGACCATATTGGTTTAACCAGTGAATGGCAGTATCAAAAATGAAGTCCTTCCTCCTGAAGCCTGCCAGGTAGCCGCCCACATGAGGTTCTTTCTCCAGCACACATACTGTTAACCCCGCCTTGCTTAACAATGCGGCCGCGGTCAATCCACCAATACCTGCCCCTATAATAACGACGTCGTATGATGCTTTGACCTGCTGCATAAAGCAGGTAAATTACAAAACAGTACACATATTTTGCATATTTTAATAAAACCGGCTGTTTTTATACATATCCATATATAATAGTATTATTAATGGTGTTGTGTAAATATGTTCAATTCAATTTCGTTCTTCGTAATATATTTTTCTCTTTTCGTAAATCGGCCGGTAGTACAACTTCTACCTTCGCGGCCGCTTAATCCAGACGTTTCTCCCTGGAATTGCCCGCCATGTTGATCTGTTTAAAATAAAAAACTGCAAATAATAGAATGGCTGTACGTATTCTTATTTTGATCCTTTGCCTGTACGGTTTACCTTTTTCAGGAAATACACAGGGTTCATCAAAAATCAGCGGTTATGTAAAGGACGCGGACGGTCCGGTACCTGATGCAACTGTATTGATTAAAGGAACTAAGCACGGAACTGTAACCGATAAAAATGGCTATTTCGAATTGACAGGGCTGAAGCCTGCCACAGTTACGATCATAGTATCATATACAGGATATTTAACACAGGAAATAGCCGTGAATGCTGCTCAAAACCCATCATTGGAATTTACGCTGGTAAAAGAGGGAGGTCAGCTCAGAGATGTTCGTATAATAGCTGTTAATAAAGCAAAGGAGGTAAAGGCTTCGGGCTTTTCTGTAAATGTGGTAGAAACAAAACAATTTGCCAATACTACGGCCGATTTGAACCAGTTGCTCAATCAAAGTACTGGGGTAAAGGTGCGGGAGTCAGGCGGGCTGGGCTCTAACTTTAATTTTTCTATTAACGGGCTTTCCGGAAAACAAGTCCGTTTCTTTTTAGATGGCATTCCTATGGAGGGATTCGGCGGCGGCATGTCGCTTAATAATATCCCGGTTAATCTTGCCGAACGTATAGAAGTATATAAAGGCGTGGTGCCGATTGAATTAGGCTCTGATGCGCTTGGCGGAGCAGTAAACGTAATTACCGATCAGCAAACCAAAAAATTTTTGGATGCCAGCCTGAGCTATGGCTCGTTCAATACCAGCAGGGCAGCGTTGTCTGGCAGATTAACAGACAATAAAACCGGGCTTGTATTCAACGTCAGCGGCTATCATAATTATTCCGACAATAACTATATGATGCGCAATAATCCCAAGAACGATGCCGCCATCAAGGTTATTGAAAACAATCAGTTTGTTTATAAAGATATGCGCCGCTACCATGATGCCTACCGCTCTTCTATGGGCCAGGTTGAAGTAGGGCTTAACAACAAATCATGGGCAGATAAGATCAACCTCGGGTTTACTTATTCCAATCTTTACAACGATCTTCAAACGGGAGCCAGCCAGAACGAAGTTTACGGGGCTGCCTATCAAAAAGGGAATTTTTATATGACTTCCTTAAAGTATAAAAAGACCGGCTTTTTATTGAAAAACCTTACAGCCAACATCGCAGCCAATGTATCAATTGACCGCTCTGATGTGGTGGATACAGCTTCTCATATTTACGGCTGGGGCGGAATAGTCAGGCCTGAAAGTATTGCCGGTGAACTAAGGGATGTTAAAACGCTGACTCACTGGAAAAATGTTTCGGCAATTGCCAGAACCAGCTTTAACTATAAGATTAACGACAACCAGGATCTGAACCTGAGCTATACCTTCAACCGTTTGGCAAGGTCATCAACAGAAGAGCTACGCCCGAAAGAGCAAAATCCTTTTTATCAGCCTAATTATTTCACCAAAAATGTGGTAGGTCTGGCCTACCAGCACCATTCATTTGCCGGAAGGTTCACCAACACGCTTTTCGCAAAATACCTGGGGCTGAATATACTGGCAAGGGAAGTTGTTTTTGTTACCCAGCAGGAACCTTACCGAAGAAGAGATACCACCAGTCATAAAGGCTATTGGGGCTATGGACTGGCATCGAGGTATAAGCTTACGGAAAATGCCGGGGTGAAGTTTTCTATTGAACATGCCTACCGGTTGCAGGAGCAGGAAGAGTTCTTTGGCGATGGCATCAGCGTAGCTGCCAACATTAAGCTGCTACCGGAAAAAAGTGACAATGTCAATTTGGGGGCGTATTATACACATCAACTGAGCAAGCACCGCTTTTCTGTAGAGGGGGGTGTTTTTTATCGGAATGTTGAAAACCTGATATTCTCCACGCCGGGAGGCAGATTTTCTACATATTCCAACGTGGGCACAGCCCGTGTAACAGGGCTTGAAGGGGAACTGGGTTACAGGTACGACAAACTGCTTGACTTCGCGGTGAACGCGAGCTACCAAAACGCTATTAATAACCGGAAAATAAACCCGCTCACCAATATGGCCGATGCTACCTATGGCGACCGTATACCCAATCAGCCCTGGTTCTTTGGCAATGCAAGGCTGGGAGTAGGGAAAGACAACCTGGTAGGAAAAAATACCCGTTTGCAGTTGAATTACTCGGTAAACTACATATACTGGTTTTACATTTCATGGGAGAGCCTGGGCAGCCGCGAATCAAAAAACAAAATCCCTACACAACTCATACATAACGTCTCTTTATCCTATTCTTTGAAGAGTGGCAGGTACAATATTTCTGTGGAGTCTTTCAATATAACCGATGAACTCGCTTACGACAATTTCAGGCTTCAAAAACCGGGAAGGTCTGTATTCTTTAAACTAAGATATTTTATCAAATAAAAATTTCCTCATTAAAACATAATATCATGTTTCAAAAAAACAAAATCCTGATTTTTGCGCTAACCGCTGTCTTATTCGGATTTGCTGCGTGTAAAAAAGATAAGGCTGAAATTGAAGAAGAAACTCCCGTAGAAAAAACATACGGCTTTCTGGTTACTACCGGAACACCTGCTGCCAATTATGTGGTACAAACGGGTTCATTAACAGAAGGAATACTAACCACTGTCAATAACGGTGTTGCCACAACGTTATCTGTATTTACTTCCAGAGATGGCTATTACTATGCAATAGATTACAGCTCGCCAAGCCTGGTTAAGTTTACCTCCGATAATAAAACCAATACAATAGTTAAAGAAACACCTTTTACACAAATACAAATGGCTGGCTGGTCTGGTTTCTTTACCTGGAAAGACAGCAAAACACTGGTAATGCTTAATCTCAATAACAACAGGTTTGAATATGCAGAACTCAATGTAGAAAGCATGAGCATTACCAGGAGCGGCGATATTAATATTCCAGCGCCGGCTGTTGCGGAAGATTCCTATTGGGGATGTAATGCTGTATTTGTAGGCAGTAAGCTCTATATAACTTATATGAAGTATATAGACGCCAACAATGATCTGCCGGATAAAGGTTATGTTGCTTCTATGGATTATCCTGATGTAACCAACGTTACTGTAGACACTGATGACAGATTTAATTATCCAAGTCCTTATGGTTTATACACACAAAGCAATTTGGTATATAATGGCTCGGTATATTTCATTACTTCGCCTACTTTCTGGGCAGTTGGTAACATTGGCAGTGCTAACGGCATTTACAGGGTACCCAATGGCGGCACACAAATAGACGATGATTATTTTTATGAGCTTACAGACCCCGACAAAGAAGAAACCATTGGTTTATATGATATTGGTAATGGAAAAGCGATTGTTAAAATAATAGATAAAACCGTTATTGCCGCTTACGCCGATTACAGTGCTGTAAATAATGCCAGTTATTATGTAGTAGATTTTATGAACAAAAGCAAAACACGCATTGATATACCGGTCAGCAGAAATGGCGCATACCAATGGAACGTGTTGATTGATGATGGCAAAGCCTACATTGCTACCAACGCAGGAGACGGCTATTATGTGTATGAATATGATCCTGCAACTTCAACAGTGAAAAAAGGCCTGAAGCTGGAAGGTGTAGACAATGTTGGCAGGATATACAGAATTAAGTAATAATATTTTGTAATTATACGGAGCTATACTTTTTGCGATAGCTCCGTATGTTTTTATTTCCACACCCCGTTTGATATGGCACTTCTCAAAAAAATAAATGCCTGGTTGCACCTCTGGTTAGGATTGGTATCAGGTATTGTTGTTGTTATTTTAGGGATAACGGGTTGTATATTGGTTTTTGAGCAGGAAATAAAAAGTATAAGCGCTCCCTGGCTGCATGTACAGAAACCGGCTAATGGAAGCTATCTGCCGCCATCTGCCTTGTATAAAGAAGTGAAAAAGATATTCCCCGAAAAGGAGATCCGTTCGGCTTTTTACTATGGAGCGGAGCGTACGGTTCGTATCAGCATGAACTCCGATACGCTGGTGTATATTAATCCTTACACCGCCGAAATAGCGGCTATGGTAGACCACGAAGATTTTTTTCATTTTATAGAAGAAGGGCACTTTCATTTATGGCTACCCGAAGCTATTGGCGGCCCCATTGTGGGCTGGGCAACCTTTATTTTCTTTATCCTGTTGATTACAGGGTTAATACTATGGTGGCCCAAAAACCTGAAGAGATCAAGTGTAAATAAGAGCTTTAAAATTAAATGGCGGGCAAAATTTAAACGGGTGAACTACGATTTGCATAATGTTCTGGGGTTTTATGCCGTCATTATCTCACTGGTTTTCGCAATAACGGGACTGATCATGAGTTTTGCATGGTTTTCTAATGCTTTTTTTGTAGCTACAGGAGGTACTATAAAAGAAAGAGTTATATCAAAATCTGATACAACCCTTCACAACATCCTTGTTCCCTTATCGCAGGTTGATATGGCATGGAAAAAAGGAATGACTGAAATAGGAGAATATAACAAAGATGCCATCATTGTTTCTTTTCCTCAAAAAGCATCGGATGTAATAGCCCTGTGCGTGGATATGCGCAATGGGGTTTGGCGTTATGTAAACCTGGACCAGCATAGCTTAGAACCGGTTGCTTCTACCCAGAAAAAAATGAAGGATGAAGAATTTGCACTTTATCTCAGGCGTTCTAACTATACACTCCACGTGGGAGCCTTTGGCGGCTTACCTGTTAAGATCCTGTTTTTCTTAGCCAGCCTAATTTGTGCCAGCCTGCCTGTAACAGGCTTTTTGGTATGGTGGGGTAAAAAGAAAAAAAACGCTAAGAGAATGCCGGTTAAAAGATTGGAAACCCAAATGACATAGCAGTGCTTTATATGGGATCTGTATTATCGTCAACTGTATTATCGCATTGTTAGTGTTGATCGTTCACCAGCTTTTCCTGGCTTCGTTCAGGCGGGCGGAAAGGAATGTATTCAAGTATCTTTCTCTTTCACCGGCTTTTATTTTGGTTTTCTGCCGGTAATTATGGCTATAACCAAATTAAGCAGGAATGTATTTTAGACCAGCAATAGCACATCATTGTTTTGCTCCTGCATTGGCTGTAACTTCATAATTTATTATAGTTATAGCCAATTATGTATTATATTTGGCTATAACTATGTATATTTAATAAGTTATAGCCAATTATAGTATGAACCGTGTTATAGGAAGAGAAAAAGAACTCAGGGATATTCAAAAACTGGCAGCTTCACCAAAAGCTGAATTTTTGGCCGTTTATGGCAGAAGACGGGTAGGTAAAACCTTCCTTGTGAGGGAGGCTTTTGAGGGAAAATTTTCATTTTACGTTACAGCCATAGCCAATGTTAATACCCGTCAGCAATTGGCAAATTTTCATGAGGCATTAAAAAGATATAGCCCTGCATTCAAAAAAACGGGCGCTCCTGCAAACTGGTTTGAGGCGTTTATACAACTGGAAGATTTGCTGAGTAAAAATAAGAGCAAAAAGAAAATTGTGTTTATTGATGAGCTGCCCTGGTTTGACACCGCAAGATCATCGTTTATTCCTGCGCTCGAACATTTTTGGAATTCCTGGGCCAGCGCCCGGAAAGATATACTACTGATTGTTTGTGGTTCAGCGGCATCCTGGATGATCAGCAAGCTGATCAGAAATACCGGTGGGTTGTATAACCGTGTTACAGGTCGCATGAAACTGGAGCCGTTTTCACTTTATGAGACGGAGCTTTTCCTGCAATACAAAGGGGCCAGGTTTGACAGGTACCAGCTTATTGAACTATATATGACAATGGGCGGAGTGCCTTATTACCTGGATAATGTTAATGTAAGCCTTAGCGCCGCTCAAAATATTGACCAGCTTTTTTTTAGTCCCAACGGCTTGCTGCGCATGGAATTTGACCCGCTGTACAAATCGCTGTTTAAACATTCGGAAAAGCATATCCGCATCATTGAAACGCTTAGCAGCAAAGCCAGCGGATTAACCCGGGACCAGGTTATTTCTGGATCAGGATTACCCAATTCCGGAAATACAACAGCCCTTTTAAAAGAGCTGGAAGAAAGCGGGTTCATACGAAAATATCATTCATACGGAAAGAAAGAACGAAACAGCCTGTATCAGTTAGCCGACTTTTATTCACTGTTTTACCTGAAATTCATCCGGGACAATCCTGCTTCAGACAGGCATCAGTGGATAAACAGTCTTGATCATCCCCGTCAAAGGGCATGGGCAGGTTATGCGTTTGAACAGGTATGTCTTGCGCATCTTGAGCAGGTAAAACAGGCATTGGGTATTGCGGGTATTCAAACTACGGTATCTTCCTGGACAGGAAATGGCGCCCAGATAGACCTGGTAATAGACAGAAGGGACAGGATCATTAATTTGTGCGAAATGAAATTCTTCCTGGGGGAATTCACCATTAATAAAGCCTGTGCCCGGCAGCTCAGCAATAAGATAAACGCTTTCAGGGAAAGTACAGGAACCAATAAGCCCCTGTTCCTGACAATGATCACCAGCTTTGGCATTAAAAAAAACGAATACACTTTGTCACTTGTACAAAACAGCCTGACAATGGATATACTGTTTACCAACTGATATATGTGGACTCATTCCGTACCTGCATTTATTTTGGTTTTTCTGCCGGTGATTATGGCTATTGCCAAATTAAGCAGGGATGTATTTTAGAACAAATAGTGCTGAACACCGGTAAATATTTTAATGATTGAATCTACCTGATAGCCACACTCGTTGTAACTGTCTGCCATGTATCTTTAAACGGCTTTCCACCCCAATCACCGCTTTCCTCCAGGTTCTCGCCAAATTCAATAACGTAGATCCCGGTATAGCCTGCGTCAAAACTTACATTTCCCTGCGCATCGGTTTTGATCTTTTTAACCCATCCCTGTGGCGCCATAATGGTAACTTCCTTATCAGCCAAAGAACTTCCCTTTTTTGTTAGCGTAACAGTTACTTTATTACCCCTGGTATATTGCCGGGCTGATGCTGATAAGCAATAAGCTGCTATACTTTCGGAAGGGCTTTGATCTTTACCAACCTGTACCACTACCGACGAGCTGAACTGAAATCTTTTTTCCTCCCACAGGTCTTTGGCAACATGGCTGGTATATATTGTATATGTTCCTTCTGTTGCAGGAGTAAAAGATGCTTCCAGGTATTCCCCTTTATTTGTAAGCGATAATTTGGTGCGAGACTGATCCGGCTGAAGCACATAAAGCTCTAATTGGTTTAAATCAGAATACCAGCCTGTTGTTTTTTCAATTACGCCATGTTCATATTCTCCATAATACACACGAACAATTTGTTGCTTTCCTTTGGCTCCCAACGGAGAAGATTCTACCCAGATGGCATGTGCAGATACTGACGAGGTAACCATTGCCATCATGCAGACCAATATTACAGAAATTGCTTTCATAATTAATAATAATTAAAATGTAATACCTGCTCACTACAAGCGGGCAGGTATTACATCAGGACTGAAAATTTTTAATCTACAATAATGTTGAAGCCGTTCAAACGTCCGCTTTCTACCAGGCGGAAGGTTTCTTTTACCACACCGGTCTGCGGGTTATATTGATTAACCCCAAAGAATTTTTCCTTTGTATTGTTGGAAAGGAAATAGATCTCACCATTGTGGTAGAATGGATTTTGGGTACCGTAGAAGCTATCCGCAGGCATGTTCAGGCGGCGCGCCACCTTTGTAGTTGCATCAATCTCGGTCCAAAACCAAATATCGTCCCTGTATTTAACACCATGCTCACCGCCTCCGTAATAGGATGTAGCGCGGGAAGGAATAGTGGTATATATCTTACCGTTGTAAGCAAACAACCTGTTGAACTCGGCTTTAAACTGGAAATCTTTAATATCAATTGAAAAATCCTGGTCAAACGTGGTCGCTCCTTTTTTGATGCGCAGGATCTTAGAAGAGTAATTGGCATCCTGAACTTTCATATCGCCCACAGCCACAAAGTACAGATCCTGTGTTACTTCATCCAGGCTCCACAAAACATGATCAATGAATACACCCAGGTGTGTGGTGCCCTCAAATTTTGTTACACCTATAATTTCTTTCTTTGTAAGATCATACACGGCAATAGCCACTTCTTTTTCGTTTGGCGTTACCTGCCAGTTGCCGGTTTCTAAAGTACCAAGCAGCAGATCTACATACAACTTGTCATCGCGCTTTGCAATGATCAATTGCCCTGCAGACTCATTAGGATAACCTTCGGACAATGAGCTGAAATCAATTTCGCCGGTGCGTTCCATTGTTGTTGGGTTAAATGTCTGTAGCTTCAGTCCGCCCCGTACATCATCCCAGTAATACCCTTCAGTGGCGCTCACTACCAGGTAGTTGGTTATATATTTTGTAGAAAGGGAAGGTAAAAATTTATCTTCCACTACCTTGTTAGAAGCATCCAGGTTCATTTTTAATATGCCCTGTTCGTTTGCAGCACTGTTTACTTTATACAGGGTTTTGTCTGAGGTTCTTCCACCCAGCACACTGCTTAACTGAAAGAAAGGCAAACTGGCAAGGTTCACCTCCCTGGCTTTGTTTTCTTTTAAGGTATAGATGCCGCCGCTCCATCCGCTTGTGGCAGCGTATACAACCCATGTTTCATTTTTAGGAAATTCGCCGGGTTCTTCCGGCGGGGTAGGGGTATCGTTGTTCTTGCTGCAGGATGCGAGGATCATCAAACCGGAAAAACCTGCAACCAACGAACGAAATAAACTTCTTCTTTTCATGCTATTTTTTATTTTGATTTAATAATTGATAAACAAATTTTAAATGGTACGACCGCCCGGGTTTTTGAATATTAAAATTGTCGTACAGCTTTACATTGCCCAGGTTTCTGCATTCGGCTGATACCGATAATTTTTTATTGGAGAAATGATAGTATAAGCCGAGATTATGTGAAAACTGCCCCAACCGGTTATCGTTGGGAATGATCATGGATGTCTGCACGTTTTCATTCTTTCCAAATAGAGCGGGTTCCTGCGATTTCGGGATCGCATACAGGAAAAAACGGTGCGTGTAATGCCCGTTCCAGGTAAGCTCTGCCCGATCCTTTTTTGAAAAGAGGTTATTAAACTCTTTTCGCAACCATGTATTGCCAAATAAAAAAGGAACATTAGGGATGCGTGACCCTTCAAGAAAAGCGAATATAGATTCTACATCTACTCTGCGAACGTCCTGGTACGTAAGGTTAAAGCCAACATCCAATAATTTATAAGGAGTATAGTTCGCTTCCAGCTCAAATCCTTTCACTTCAGATCGTTCATAATTGATATACCTGTTGAACGGTATATCCAGTTGAAGGAAAATGATATCCTTTACTTTCCTGTAAAAAAGTCCGGCAGAGAGGTTTAAAGTATGATGTTCTGTTTGCAGTGTATACTGGCCATTGATATTGATATTATGGCTTTTCTCCGGTTTAAGGCTCATGTTTTCTTTGGTCATCAGTCCATCTCCAAAAATTTCATTCTCATCCGGCAACCTGTTCGCATATTCATAAGACAGCTTCGCCATAAAGCGTTCGTTATTCCACCTTAAGCCGGCCAGGTAACCCAATTGCCGGTTGGAAACTGCAGAACGCCAACCCAGCCCGAAATTGTCTGTTGTGTAGCCTTTAGTTGAAAAGTAATAATGCTTCAATGCAACAATGCTTTCCACGCTTTTATCAAACCACTGCGAACGCAGCCCCAAACCAATATTATTTTTCCGGTATACTGCAGGTACGGTAAGCACATCAATTTTCTCAACAGCGGTAATAGCTCCTAGCGGATCGCTCCCTTTCCTGTTTTGTTGATAATACAGCTCACTAAAATCTATGGTATGCGTATGACTTAGCCGGTATGAAATGTTCAGCCTTGAAGAAAAAAAGTGATAGTCCAGCTGCTGGTTATTACCCAGGTTGATCTCACCTCTCCGCAAGCCGCTGCCAATAAGCGCTCCGTCCCATCCGTATCTTACAGTTGCGGTATCTATAAATTTCGTGTTAAAGAAACTATACGTTCCCAGCAGGTTTACTTTTAACCTGTTTTCAAGAAATCCTTTTTTATAGCTGATCAGCCCTGTATAATTCTGCTCTTTGGAAAAGGGCTCTCCGTACACTTTATCCATAATGCCGTCATGTTGTATCTCTTTGTAAAAGGACGACCTGATGAGCGTAAGCCGGAGATCATCCACCCATTTTCTGTTTTGAATACCTGCAAAAGCTTCCACATAATACGTACGTACAGCATCATGAAATCGCCTGAGGTTTTTATACACCCTTACTCCTGTTCCCGTTGCATAAACAGGAACATGCACCTTATAATCATTGTCTGAATAATTAAAAGAACTGTTAGTGCCGATATACCATTTCCGGTTTTTGTTGTGCCACAATCCATACAGGGTGGCACGATGGGTATTGAAAGAAGCTATCTCGTAAGAAAGCTCCAGTGTTTTCTCCGGCTCCTGCCGTGATACTAAATTAATGCCTCCGCCAAGCGCATCCGAAGCCAGGTATAATGGCATTACGCCTTTATACACTTCTACCCGCTCCAGCATGTTCAGCGGGATGGTGCCGAGGTTAAACCCGTGACCAAATAATTCAACAGGTATCCCGTCTTTGAAAATACGCACTGCCTTACCCTGCAGTCCGCCAAGATTTACCTGTACCGGAGCGCCTATATTTCCATCGGTACGCAATTTTACCCCTGATGCCCTGCTCAGCACCTCACTTACATCGCCGCCTTTGTTATATTCTTTTTGCAGATCTATTGCCTGCACGGAAAACGGCGATATATCCATCAACTGTTTTGCTGTTTTGGAATAAACCGTTACTTCGTCCAGTTGGATCGGGTGATTCCGGTTTTCGTTTAAAACAAACCTGAACCGGTTGCTGCTGGCGCAGTGTACAACAATCGTTGTGTCGAATATTTGCCTGCCGTCTTTATAGAAAAACAACAGGGCTTGTTTGCCATCTTCCAGTTCCACCGATAGTTTCCCTTGCATATTAGTATGGCCTAAAAGGGAATCCACCTTATTTTTCACGACTATTCCTTCCATTCCATTTCCTTTTTCATTAATTACCAACAATTGCACCGGACAGCCAATGGCCTGTAGTGAAAATGCTATTGAAAGGGAAAGGAAAAATATTTTGATCTCCGGCATTTCTGTTTATATAAATTAAGTTGCTCATTGCGTATTTTTGATCTGAAAATTTCATATCGCTTTGAGCCGGCAAAGGTTGTTGAACAGGCCTGGCGGTTACTTACGAATATTGGAACATTTATTATGAATTTGGAAGTGTTTATTATGAATTTGGAGGCATCGTTATGGGATATAAACTATTAGGAACTGATTTTGAAGATTTTCTTTCCCCATCTGAAGAGGAAAATAAAACGCTTTTCAGAACGCCGAAAGGAGACATCAGCTTTGAGCAGCAGCATCTCAGGGAAGGGCTGTTTATACTTCAGTCGAAGTACCAGATGACAGATGATGTAAGCGTTTTTGGCAAAGGAGAAGATGCATTGCTTGAAATTCAGCTCAACCTGTCCGGTACTGATATTCATTTTACAAATCAGTCCAGGCATCATGTTACCAAAGCATCGTCCGGGAATATCACGTTCCTGTCTGCTGAGGATAACCATGCTGATATAAATTTTCAAAAGAATGTAATATATCAGACCTTTGATGTGCATATTCCACTGACGTTGTTGAATAAATATGCGGGAGAGTCTGACCTGATGGACACATTCATTAATAAAATCCACTTAGGGAAAAGCAGCGTTCTTACAAACGGCGGCGTAACCTTACATAATACCAATGTAATAAAAACGATCCACGATATCCGGAACTGTACATTTGAAGGCCTTACCCGAAGGATTTATTTAGAATCAAAGGTGTATGAATTAATAGCGTTGCTATATGAGGGTGTAAGCAACAGGCCCCGTATCAGCATGTTAAACAAGTATGACCGGGACAAAATACAGCATGCAGCCTACCTCATTAAAGAAAACCTGGAAAAGCCTTTAACTATCCTGGAATTGGCCAAACAGGTTGGGGTTAACCAAACAAAATTGAAAGAAGGATTTAAAGAAGTATTCGGATATACGATATTCGGATACCTGCAGCACATACGGATGAACGAAGCCCGGATGTATTTACTAAATACCGATCTGTCCATACAGCAAATCAGCCATTTGCTTGGCTATCAGAATATGTCTAATTTCAGCGCTGCCTTTAAAAAGTTCAACGGTATTTCTCCGCTAAAGATCAGAGGGCTATAGAAAAACCTGCAGCGCAGGTTGGCAAAAAAATTCACATTCCCTGCTTTTGTCTTTGTTTTTTCGCCGGTAATTATGGCTATTGCCAAATTAAGCAAGAATGTATTTTAAGCGGATTCCGAGATCAGAAAACACCTTTACGAAATAAGGAAATTTTGAAATGCTATGATAAAACTAAAATCAATTATACTTTTCTTTATCATTTAATAACTATGCTATAATGGTATATACCCTGTCGGTTTTTTCTTGTTTCCTGGGTTTCTTTATGATGTATAACACTTCCCGGAAAGCAAAGCTTTCCGTTAAAGGGTCATTTGAAAAATGGTTACAGCGGAATAGGGGAGCAGCCAAAACAACCGGTATCCTGTTGATCGTAATTCCTTTTGTAGTGCTTCCTTTAAAAGATGGAGCGGGAGTTGGAACATTAACGGCTTTTTTATTATTAATGACAGCAGCTTGCTTAATAGTTACAGTAACCCCGTTTCACTATCTGCGCTTCAGGCACATTATAGCATTGGTTGGTACAAGCTTTTTACTGGAAGTTTTATTTTCATAATCACATGCCTGCAAATAAAAAATATCTTACTGCTTCGCCATTACAGCGTACTTTAAAAATTACCGCGGCAATCATTGGCGGTTATATGGTCAGCACTGCTTTTCACCAGTTTTTAATGTTGTTCCTTTCCAAAAAAGAGGTGTATATGACCATGCATTTTTCAGTGTATATTATGTGGGCGGTATTAATGATCGTTGCTTTTCTTGCTAAAAGCGGCTGGAAAATATGGGGATGGTATTTATTGGCAAGCGCTGTTTTCTTTGCTCCGGTTCTCTATCAAATTATCAATAAGCAGTAATGAATTTACGTAACTATAATATTTATTTTCACACGCATACTATAAGCGGTATTATTATTACGGCTGTATTGTTTGTTATATTTTTTGCCGGGTCGCTGTCATTCTTTAAAAATGAAATTTCTGCCTGGCAGAAAAATTCATCCAATAATACGGAGGCGAAAAGATCGCTTGACTATAATAAGATCGTTGACTCAGTGGGGAAAAAGTATAATCTCTATGGGCGCGAAGTTTCGTTGTACATGCCTCCTCATTCCAGTAAGATGAATGTATATGTGTCTGGGTCAAAGGATACTGTTAACAACAAATCAAAGGGTGAATTCTTTTACCTGGACCCCAAAACATTTGAAACAACTGATTATGAGAAGTCGTACGACCTGGGCGAGTTCTTATACCGGCTGCACTTTCTGGCGCAGGTAAACCAGGTAGCTAAATTGGGATTTCCCCTGGGTTATTATATAGCTGGAGCCGTTGCTTTCATTTTTTTGTTTGCATTATTTACAGGACTGCTGGTTCACTGGCAAAAAATCGTTTCCAATTTTTACCTATTCCGTCCCTGGGAAAAATTAAAAACCGTGTGGACGGACCTGCATACGGCTTTGGGCGTAATTACATTTCCCTTTCTTTTTGTGTTTGCAGTAACAGGCGCCTATTTTTTAATAAGCTATCCTTTATTTTCAAAACCAACTATTGCATTACAGTATAATGGCAACCAGGATTCATTATTTGCAGATCTGGGTTATGGCAGTCATGAACTGGCAATGAAAGGAGCAACAACTGTTAAGCCGGATATTAATTTTTTTGTTGACACCGCCCATAAAAGATGGACTGAAGCTATCATTAATCATGTTGAAGTATTGAATTACGGCGACTCAAGCATGCAGGTGCATATCGGCGGATCAATACCCCCAACTCAAAAATTCACCAGCAGCGGGGAGCTTGTTTTTGACGTAGCAAGCGGAGCTGTTATTAAGGAAAAAGATCCTGCACGGTCTTCTTCTTATGCAGAAGTGGTTGACAATGCTGTGTATGTGCTTCATTTTGGTGATTATGGCGGCTATGCAACAAAAATCATGTATTTTCTTTTGGGCATTTGCAGTTGCATTGTAATTATTTCCGGTGTGTTGATATGGCTTGTGGCAAGAGAAAAGAACAATGTTCCACCCAAAAAGAAAAAATTCAATAGGTGGCTTACGAGGGTATATCTCTCTGTTTGCCTTGGTATGTTTCCGGTAACAGCCGCCTCCTTTATTGCGGTAAAGCTAAATCCTTATGGTGGCCAGCAGTTTATTTATCCTTTTTATTTCTGGACATGGCTGGCAGTAAGCATCGCATTCCTGTTCCAAAAAGATATTTATAAGATATGCCGCGACAGCTTACTCGCAGGTGCTGTTATAGGACTATTCATTCCTGTTATAAACGGAATAGTTTCCGGTAACTGGTTGTGGGTAAGTTATGCTAATCACTATCATGATATTCTATTGATTGATGTCTTCTGGATCCTGGTATCTGCCTGCACATTCATTTGCTGGTGGCTGATGGTAAAAAAGCAGCGGCAAAAGCGAATTATTCAATCACAGCCTGCGGTGGAAGCGGAAGCCGTTACCGTATAATATTGGGAGATTAACAGAGCAGAACATTCGGGCTCTCCCCGGCGCCTCTAAAAAAATTTCTCATCTCGAAAATTGAATTCCCGATTGAGTATCCCCTCTTCTTTGCCTGGAAATAATTTTGCAGCCCTAAATACCAAAAGGCAATGAGATCATTTTTACTGTTCGTACTTTTATTTACCGGCACTATTACAGCATCCGCCCAAAACGGCGGCATCAAAGGAACCATTCGTACAGCAGATGGCAAACCAGCCGAACTGGTTACAGTAACATTAAAAGGAACAAATAAGGTTACCATTGCGAACAGGCAGGGGCATTACGAAATTAAAAATATTACACCGGGCAGTTATATTGTGTCAACATCGTATGTAGGTCTTGAAACAAAAGAAACACCGGTAAAAATATTGCCGGGAGAAACCGTAACCGTAGATTTTGAGTTGATAGAAACAGAAAACCAATTGCGTGAAGTGATCATATCATCTAACCGCATTAAAACAAGCAGTGAATATGTGGCTAAAATGCCGCTCAAAAACCTTGAAAATCCGCAGGTATATAATATTATATCGGCAGACCTGATCAAACAGCAGGCCATTACCAGCTATGATGACGCATTAAAAAATGTTCCCGGTATTTTCAGGCTTTGGGAATCTACAGGTCGTGATGGAGATGGCGGCTCGTATTTTTCTATACGGGGCTTCGAATCGCAGCTTACTATGCTGAATGGATTGCCTGGTTTAACCAATGGCAATTTAGATCCGGCCAATCTCGAAAGAATTGAAGTGATAAAAGGCCCTTCCGGAACATTATTTGGCTCGCCCGTAATAAGCTATGGCGGGCTGGTAAATAATGTTACTAAAAAGCCATACGACCACTTTGGCGGAGAAGTAGGATATATAGGGGGTAGCTTTGGTCTGAACCGTTTTACTGCAGATATAAATACACCTTTAGCTAAAGATAATTCCGTATTGCTTCGTGTTAATACAGCATATCAAAGTGAAAACAGTTTCCAGGATCAGGGTTTCAGAAAATCTTTCTTTTTCGCACCTACTCTTTCGTATAAAGCTTCTGAAAGGCTTTCTTTTTTATTAGTAACGGAATTTATGCAGGAAGAAAAAACCAACCCGTTAATGATCTTTTTGGGCAGAGAAACTCCTTTGCAGTTTAAAGACCTGGCTGATTTAAATTATAATAAAAAGCTATCACTTACCAGTAACGATCTTTCTATACAATCGCCCCGCTACAATGTACAGGCGCAAATGGTTTATAAATTGTCTGATAAATGGACTTCACAAACAGTACTTTCAAACGGACAGACAAATTCAAACGGATACTATACCTATTTGTACGATAACCAGGATGGCTTCCGTGATTTCGGACTGTGGGTTACAAAAACAAACTCCACAACCAATACCACCGATATTCAGCAAAACTTTACAGGAGATTTTAAAATCGGGTCTTTTAGAAACAGGCTGCTTTTTGGTTTAGATTATTTTGACAGAAAAACTTCTTCAGGCGGCACAGGGTATGCAAGAATACATAATGTAAACCTGCAGGGAGAAGTAAATTATCGTGATCCTGATAATCCCGGTGAGGAATTGCCTAACCAAACGACTTTAACCAGGCCTTCCGTAGATGCTTTACTTGCTAATACAACGCCTTATCCCTGGGAGCCGACAGATAAAGTCTATAGCGCTTATGTATCAGATGTTTTTAATATTCTTCCACAACTCTCTGCCATGGCAAGCCTCCGGGTAGATCATTTTAAGAACAGCGAGTTCGGACAAACGGCTTTATCTCCAAAATTTGGCATTAATTACCAGCCGGTAAAAGACCAGGTGGCATTATTTGTAAATTATATGAATGGCTTTACTAATGTAGCACCGGGAGCAGTGGCAGATGAAAATGGCAATCCTACAGGCGAGATAAAGAATTTCAGGCCGGAACATGCCAACCAGTTTGAAGCCGGTATAAAAACGAACCTGATAAAAGACAGGTTAAATGCCACCATAAGTTATTACAATATAACGGTGGATGATGTGGTAATTACAGATCCTGCCAATCCATATAATACTTTTCAGGGCGGTAAGCAAAGAAACAAAGGCTTTGAAATAGATATACAAACAAGCCCTGTGCAAGGCTTAAACATTCTTTTGGGATATGCTTATAATGACAGTAAAATACTGGATGGAGAAGATATTCCTACTTCCTGGTTTGAAGTAGGCAAAAGGCCGTTAGACGCAGGTGCTCCTAATCTGGCCAATTTTTGGATCACTTATAAATTTTTAAATACCAGTTTGAATGGTTTGGGTATTGGCTTTGGCGGAAATTATGTGGGCGAATATAATACCATCAATCTCTCAGCTACCGGCAATTTTCTAATACCATCATATACGGCTTTAAACAGCAGCGTGTTTTACGATGCCGGTAAATTCCGCATCGGCTTCAACTTAAATAATATTACGAACAAAGGCTATGCCGGTGGATGGAGTACCGTAAATCCACAAAAAACAAGAAATATTGCTTTAAGCTTAGTGTATAAATTTCAGCAATTGCAGTAGTATGCGAATCCTGGAATTCTTTTGCAAACCGCGCGGGTAAGTATTTAAAGTTGCCGCGCGGTTTTGTTATTTACCGGGCAATATTTCGTGCCCGAGCTTATCCCTTTTGGTTTTCAGGTATTTTTCGTTGTAAGGATTAGGATGAATGTGTAAAGGAACGTTTTCTACTATATCTAATCCATACCCTTGTAAACCCACCCGTTTGCGCGGGTTATTGCTGATAAGCTTCATTTTATGCACTCCCAGGTAACGCAATATCTGGGCGCCTACGCCGTAATCTCTTTCATCCATTTTAAAGCCTAAATGCAGGTTGGCTTCTACTGTATCCATTCCTTCTTCCTGCAACTTATACGCGCGCAGCTTATTTACCAGCCCGATACCTCTTCCTTCCTGGTTCATATACAATACAATGCCTTTACCGGCATTTTCCACCATCTGCATAGCTTCATGCAGCTGTTCACCACAATCGCACCGGAAAGATCCGAGAATGTCGCCGGTGAAACAGGACGAGTGCACCCTTACCAATACCGGTTCATCTTTTTCCCATTCTCCCTTTACCAGCGCCATGTGCTCGCCGCTGGAGGGATTATTTTTTTCTTTAAAAATAACCAGCTTAAAATGCCCGTACCTGGTAGGCATATCCACCTTCACAATTTCTTCTATCAGCGAATCCGCTTTCATCCTGTATTCAACCAGGTCGCGAATGCTGATCAGTTTCAGATCGAACTTTTTAGCGATCTCTATTAATTCCGGCAGGCGGGCCATGGTGCCGTCGTCGTTCATAATTTCCACCAGCACACCTCCGTAAGGCGGATCAAACCCTGCCAGTCGTGCCAGGTCAATAGTAGCTTCCGTATGTCCTGTTCTGCGCAGCACGCCGCCGGCTTTGGCTCTCAGCGGAAAAACATGCCCCGGCCTTCCTAATTCTTCGGGTTTGGTTTGTGGGTTTACCAGCGCCATTATGGTCTTTGAACGATCGTGCGCGGATATTCCCGTGGTGCAACCATATCCCAGCAGGTCTACAGGTATTGTAAAAGGAGTTCCGTGGAGAGAGGTGTTGTTATTCACCATCATGTCAAGGTTCAGTTCAGCGCATCTTTCTTCCGTAAGGGGGGCACATATAAGCCCACGCCCGTATTTTGACATGAAGTTGATAATATCCGGTGTGGCATTCTGGGCAGCGGTAATAAAGTCGCCCTCGTTTTCGCGGTCTTCATCATCCACCACTATTACCAGTTTACCCTGCTTTATATCTTCAATAGCACTTTCAATAGTGTTGAACATCTCAAAAATTTCCGCAAAGTTACGAATTGTATCATTGAAACATGGAAAAGCGAAAGAGCTGCATCTCTAACATATATAAATAGCAAACATGTGTTGAATTTCGTAATAATATGTTAACAATCAATAGCAGATTTTAGGAGACTTTATTTTTTCTTTGCATGGAGAAAAACAAATCTGCTATGCAACTAATGAGAAAACTGTTATTGACCGCCGGCATTGTAATGGTGACTTTTGCTGCTTTTAGCCAGGTTACTACAAGCAGTGTGTCGGGCACGATACTCGACAAAACAGAACCTTTGATCGGGGCCTCTGTTACCCTGATCCACGAGGCAACCGGCTCAACATTTACCACTACATCCAGGGCGGGCGGGCGTTTTGATATCCCCAATATACCACCGGGCGGACCTTATACAATTAAGGTAACCTATGTAGGCTTCAGCGAGTACCAGAAGCAGGATATCAATATACCCCTGGGAGAAAAATTTGAAATAAAAGTTGAATTAACTTCTTCTGTGCAGGAACTGCAGAATGTAGTGATCAGCGGGCGAAAAGCCGCTACAGAAAAAACCGGCGCTTCCAACAGCTTTTCCCGCAGGGTGCTGGCGTCGTTACCTAACGTAAGCCGCAACATTACTGCGGCAACCAGGCTGGTGCCGCAGAGCAATGGTAATAGTATTGCGGGTATGAATTACCGTTATAACAACCTTACTATAGACGGGTCGTTGTTCAATAACAATTTCGGACGTTCCGGCGACGGGCAGATCCCGGGTGGAGCCACCTCCGCTATTTCGTTTGATGCGATAGACCAGATACAGGTTAACATTGCACCTTACGATGTAAGGCAGGCTGGTTTTATAGGAGGCGGTATCAATGCCGTTACCAGGAGGGGAACCAATAAATGGTATGGTACTGTATATGGCTTTTTCAGGAACCAGGGATTGAACGGCTCCAAAATTGCCGGGGTGGACGTAGACAACTCAAAACGTTCCACTAAAATATGGGGAGCCAGCATTGGCGGTCCGATTGTAAAAAATAAGCTTTTCTTTTTTGTAAATGTTGAAGGCGAAAACAGGACGGCGCCGGGACAAATATGGCTGGCGAAACGCCCCGGAACAAATGATGATAATCCTTTGGTCACCCCTGTTCTGGCCAGCGATCTTGACAATCTGAAAACCTACCTCATCAGCCAATACAACTACGACCCGGGAGCATACGAAGGATATGATTTCAAAACCGACAATCTTAAGATACTTGCCCGTGTAGACTGGAATATCAGCAGCAAACACCGGCTGACGTTGCGGTATACACAATCCGAAACCAACGACGACGACCAGATCAATGCCACCAGCATTACCGGCATTAACGCCAACCGTATCAACAATGGCAGGAGGGCGGGAACTTCCGGTGGTATGACCTATTATGGCAGCAACTTTAAGAACAATACAAAAGTATTTTCCGGTGTGGCAGAGCTGAACTCTAATTTCAACAGCATTGTTTCCAACCAGTTACTTGCTTCCTATACAGATAATTCGCCGGTACGTATACCCAACAGCAATATGCCTTTTGTTGATATTATGAGAGACGCCAATAATGTATATATCTCTTTTGGTACCGACCTGTTTTCGTATAAAAACAGCATTAATGATAAGGCGTACAATATTGCCGATAACGTAACGCTGAACCTGGGTAAGCATACTGTAACGGCAGGCGCCAGCTTTGAATACCTGAAATTTGCCAACTCTTTTGCCAGTGCCGGGGGCCCCAGCTACTATCGCTATAATTCTTTAGAAGATTTCATGAATAATACGGCGCCGGCAGTATTTGCTGTAACCTACGATCCTTCCGATAGAACAAACATTAAAGCCGCTGAGGCTCAGTTTGCGCAATTAGGATTGTATCTGCAGGATGTCTGGAGCGCATCTGATAAATTCAAACTTACTTACGGTATCCGTTTTGATAAGCCATTCTATCCTTACAAAGCTCCCCGTAACCAGGCGCTGGAAGAAGTTGTATTCAGGGATGAAAATGGAGATCCCGAATCGTTTGATGTAAGCAAATGGCCAAGATCAAGAGTACTTGTTTCGCCCCGTGTTGGTTTTACGTATGATCCCGAAGGAGATAAGTCAATCATCATCCGCGGCGGATCGGGAGTGTTTACAGGGCGCATACCATTTATATGGCTGGTGAACCAGGTGGGTGATAATGGTGTGATAAGAGCGCTGTACCAGGCTACCGGCGCCGATCTTGCGGCAATACGATACAATGCCGACAGAACCGCTTATATTCCGCAAAACCCGCCACCGGTGGGTCAAACCATCCCTGCAGGATCATCTTTCAGCGCTGCTGCCAAAGACTTTAAAATGCCGCAGGTGTGGAGAACCAATATCGCCGTGGATCGTAAAATCGGGCAGAACCTGGTACTGACCCTTGAAGCTATTCATACCAAAATGATCAACAATGTGTATTTCCGTAATGCCAACCTGGGAGATCAAAACGGAATGGTAGGAGGGAAGTTTCCTCAGAAGCCCTACTTCAGCTCAAGGCTGAACAGCAATATTAACCAGATGATAGTGATGGATAATATTAACAAAGGCAGCAGCTTTTCCATCACACCCATGATACAGAAAACATACGCCAACCGCTGGGATGCAAGCCTGGCATATACCTATACTTATGCCGAAGATGTTGCGATCGGTACTTCTGATCAGTCGGGCAGTTCCTGGACAACCAACAACATTGCGTTCAATCCTAACAGGCCGGAGCTGGGTTATTCTAATTTTTCTGTACCCCACCGTATTATAGGAAATATTTCTTACCGCCTGGAATACTTTGATAAAAAGATGGCTACTACTTTCGGGCTGGTATATTCAGCGGCTTCCCAGGACAGGTATACTTTCCGTTATGGAGCGGATATTAACGGTGATGGTCAATCGAACGACATCATTTATATTCCCAAAAACCCTTCTGAAATACAATTTGTAGAAGGATTTAAAGTGGGAAGCAATACCTATACCGCACAACAGCAAAGCGATGCCTTTTTCAGCTTTATTGAAAATAATAAATATTTAAGCAAGAACAAGGGACGTTATATGGATCGTTATGGCGCGGTATTACCATGGGTGCATACCGTTGACCTGAGAATACTGCAGGATTTTATTATAAGAACCGGCGAAAAGAAACATACCATACAGGTAAGCGCCGATGTGCTGAACCTGTTGAACCTGCTGAATAATTCGTGGGGATACAGGTATTCTTACACGTTCGGTACTTTCCAGGATATGGGACTGCTGGGCACCCCCAGCAGCAGTAACAACGCCGGCAACGAGGCATTCGACCGGAACAACCCTAAGTTTACTTTTGATCCCAATGGCCCGACAAAGGCATACCAGCCCAACTATTCCACCACCAGCGCCTGGAGCATACAGTTAGGGTTGAGGTATATATTTGATTAAGCATTTTTAATTGATATTTCTTCTGAAAAGCTGCCGCACGGCAGCTTTTTTGTTTCATTTCTATAAGGTAATTGTATACAGAAGTAAATGAGCTCCTTGAACAATTGTAAACCTTAACCAAAATAGAAAAGGAATTAACAAAGAAAAAGTAACCAAAAAGCCAATGGCTTTATCAAAGAATAAATGGTAATACGGTTAACGGAAAGCCGGCATTTTTTAAACAGGAAGAAATAAAAACGCTCAACAAGGCTTTAAAGGATATAAGAAAAAAAATTGGCTCAGTCATGGTTTCGTGATCAGTTAATATTGCATGCAGGGCGAGCACAAGGGTATATAAAAAATCTCCCGAAACAGGTAAGCTAAAACCATTTTTAGCGTCAATCAAAAATTAAAGTTCCAAAGTCATCAGTTCTGCACCCAGGTTGTGCAACGATTTCTCAATTTTTTTCAGGCGCCCGGGTCTGGGTTTTTTTAACCCGGATGAGTAATGCTGCAGGTATTTTTGATCAATCCCTGTAATACGTTCAAGAGCAGCCAACGAAAATATTCTTTTATAATGGTTCAACATGCTTTGCATGTCAAACTTATACCTGCTTTAAAATTACCCAGTTCCTTTTGTATTTCAATGGCATCAAGTGCTCCTTTCTTTGCCTCATCAACGGTATCACCTATGCCGGCAACTCCCTCCACATAATAAAAAAAGGTTTTGATAGCAATAATCAAAACCTGTTCATCTGTGGGAGCACACGGGCTCGAACCGCGGACCCTCCCGCTTAGGCGGGATGCTCTGAACCATCAATAAGCTTTCTTAACCTATCCCTGCTTTTCCAGCTCTTCACCTGCCGTTCCCGTTCAAGAGCCGCAGTTTTATCAGTAAAAACTTCGGTATACACAACTATCCAATCATTAACCGTCCCGGTAAATCCTTTGTGCTTAGTATTATGTCTGCGAAGCCGTTGCTGCAACTCATCGCCAGTGCAGCCAATGTAGTATTTGTCAAGACCGGCAGAGTAAAGAATGTAAAAAGTCCACATAATAAAAAAAGGTTTTGATAGCAATAATCAAAACCTGTTCATCTGTGGGAGCACACGGGCTCGAACCGCGGACCCTCTGCTTGTAAGGCAGATGCTCTGAACCAACTGAGCTATGCTCCCGATACGTTTAGAACTTCCCCGTTTTAATTGGGAGTGCAAAGATAAGCGTTCAAAATTTCCAGCAAAATTTTTTTCAGAAAAACGCACTGCTTCGGGTGGGGTTTATGTATACTTTAAATTGAATCATAATAGGAAAAGCAATTGTATTTTTAACGGTACGAGCGCCGGCGTAAGATAACCGCTTGGTTACCGGCTCATTTTTATACTATCCTGCAGGGCTTTGGCTTCTCTTTTCGCTTTTTTGCGGAAGAAGCCACGCAATAAAAAATTATGCTGCAGGGCTTCCAGGTTTTCATCCAGCTTTTTACTGCCGGTGTTCAGGTTTGTCAGAATAGCCCGTAGGTCAGCGGCTGCTTTTTCATCCCGCAATAAAACACTAACAGTATTGTTACTGTCGCTTAACGCAAACGTGGCGTCTTTTATATTATCGCTCAATGCTACTATTGCCGAGGAAGCAATGTTTAATTGTTGCGCGGTGTACTTCAGCTCCGGAATAATGGTAGTGTCGCTTACAAGATCTGAAGCCAGTGTGCCGGGTGTTTGAAGCCGGGCGCTGTAATTTGCTATGCCTGCCGTAAGCTTTTCGCTGTTGTTAACCGCCCGTTTTAAAGACGCCATAATGCTGGTCATCTCGTTATAAAGCGTACGCTCATTTAATAAAGCGGCCAGTGTTCCCTGTCCGTCTGCCAGTTGCTTACTTACTGCTTTTATATTGCGGGTAATATCAATCAGGTTCATATTGCTTTCCTGTAAAGTAGCAAACATATCATCTGTACCCACCGTTTTTTCAACCGCCAGATTTTCCCCGCCTTCTATGGCTGGTGCGCCGGTACTGCCACCATAAATAACAATGATCTTGTTGCCGATCAATCCATCAGAACCAATTTTGGCTTTCGCGTCGGCGCGTATAAATTCCCGCGCTTTTTCTTCTATATGCAGCGTTACCTTTACCTGCGAATTGTTATAGAATTCTATTTTTTTCACAATGCCGATCTTCACTCCCGAAAACCAGATATTATTACCCTGCTGCAAACCGCTTACATCATCAAAAACCGCAAAAACATTTACAGATCTTACAAATACTTTCTGTTGCCCACCGAGTGTAAATATGCCTGTTATAAATATAGCAATGCCTATTGCAGCAAATATGCCGGTGATGACCGCTTTCCTGTTTTTCTGCGCTTCCATTAGTCAATAAAATTATATTCGTAAAAACTGGTTATCCTTTCATCCCGGGTCGCGAACACTTCTTCAAACCTCCCGGTTCGTATAAAGCTCCCGTCCAGTAAAATTGCTACCCTGTCGCCGGTTGCTTTAGCGCAGGTAAGGTCGTGTGTAATAATGATAGAAGAAGTATTATACCGTTCCTGCACTTCATTGATCAGGTTGTTGATCTCTACACTCGTAACAGGGTCCAGTCCTGCTGTCGGCTCATCGTACAGCATAATTAACGGGCGCATAATAAGCGTGCGTGCAATACCAATCCGTTTGCGTTGACCGCCCGATAATTCCGAAGGATATTGATGGATCGTTTGCTGTAAGCCCACCGCGTCGAGCGCTTCTTCCACATGGGTATTTATTGCTGCTTTTGTAAGGTTTCTTGAGTTACGCAGCAACGGAAACTCAAGGTTTTCTTTGACTGTCATGCTATCATATAAGGCGCTGCTTTGAAATGAAAATCCTATCTTCAGTCGCAACTGCAGCAGTTCCTTATCATCCAGTTCCGGAACATTTTTATCCAGCACAATCACTGTTCCGCTATCGGGCTTAAGCAATCCTGCAATTATTTTGATCAATACGGATTTACCTGTTCCTGACCTGCCCAGCACCACTACATTTTCACCCCTGAACACATCCAGGTTCACCCCCTTTAATACGGAATTAGCTCCAAAAGATTTATGAAGATCCCTGATCATGATATCAGCGTGCTGATCCTGTATATCGGTATGTCGTATTTTTTTATGCATATATTACCTGAACCAGTTTGTAATTTGTACGGCTATAATTTCTTCTATAAAAACAACGAACATGGAAGTAACTACCGCAAAATTGGCGGCGCGTCCAACTCCCTGGGTGCCCTGGGTGGCGTGGTATCCCTGGTAGCATCCTATAATTCCGATGCTGAATCCAAAAACAATTGTTTTTATGAGCGAAGAAAACAAATCCAGGAAAGTGATCTTATCCAGCGCCTTTATAAAAAAAGCCGAAAAGCTGGTGTCTTCATTCACCAGTATATTAAGATAGGCGCCCAGCATGCTGATGAATGCCATATAAAACATTAAGACCGGCAGCATGCAACTGGTGGCCAGCACGCGGCTCACTACCAGGAATTTAAATGGGTTGGTGGCAGAAACTTCCATCGCGTCGATCTGTTCGGTTACCCGCATTGATCCTAATTCAGCGCCTATGTTCGAACCCACTTTACCGGCAGCGATCAGCGCTGTTACCAATGGAGCCAGCGCCCTGAAAATAGCAATGGCTACCAGCGAAGGTAACCATGAGGTAGCCCCAAATTCAGACAGTGAGGGCCGCGACTGTTTGGTAAATACTATTCCAACCACAAAGCTGGTTACAGATATAAGCGGCAGCGATTTCCAGCCCACCATATAGCATTGCCGTATAATTTCTCTCCATTCGTAAGGCGGGCCCAGCTCCCTGAAGAACCTTCCTATAAAATTCATGATAGCATATACATCACTGAAAAAGGCATCCAGCTTTTGGGAAATGATGTATGTACGTGGCGGGTTTGACTTCATAAATACCTGCTGTAATCCTAAAAACGTTCCGTAAATTTTAAACAGGTTATTATAAAAAAAGGGGATTTTTTTCCCCATGTTGTCAAACAATATTAATATTTTGATGTATGATTCTGCCGTATGGTTTTAAAAAGAGTTAATAATAAAATAATTTACGATTCCCAGGAACACTAAATTGCAGGATATGAAAATATTCAGGTTATATGTATTAGCCGGCGGATTTTTATTTTGTATGGCTTGTTCCGTACAAAAGCAGGCTCAAAAAACTGTTTTAAAATGGGAGGAAAATTTTGATCAAACCGGCACTTTTGATATTACCCGCTGGTCTAAAATACCCAGGGGAACGCCGGAATGGCAAAAATATATGAGCGATTTTGATTCATGTTATGCGATGAGAGATGGTAGATTGATTTTACGTGGTATAGTGAATCATAGTTTACCCAACGATACCGCCAGGTATTTAACAGGAGGTATATACACGAAAGATAAAGTGGCATTTGGTTTCGGACGCCTGGAAATATATGCAAAACTGAATGGCGCCAGGGGAGCGTGGCCGGCTTTCTGGCTGTTATCGCAAGACATGAAATGGCCGGATGGTGGTGAAATAGATATCATGGAAAGGCTGAATTTTGACAGCATCGCTTATCAAACAGTGCATTCGCATTATACGTACAATCTTAAAATGAAAGAGCCGAAGCAGGGAGCGACCGGCCCTATAGACCCTAACGGGTTTAATACCTATACCGTAGAGCTGCATCGTGATAGCCTGGTGTTTTTTATCAATAATAAAAGAACATTTTCTTACCCCCGTATCCAAACAGACAGGGAAGGCCAGTTCCCGTTTGATCAGTACAAATATTACCTGCTGCTGGATATGCAGCTTGGAGGTAGCTGGGTAGGGGAAGTTGATCCGGCCGACCTGCCTGTTGAAATGGAAATTGATTGGGTAAGGTTTTATGAGTTTAAGGAATAGAAGGTTTATTGCAATAGTGCTATAAACCTGCTTTATTTCCTTTCTTATTTTTTCTAACGGATGATTCCCGCTCAATGACAGCGCTTTCAATCACCAGCTTCAGCGAATGGGCTGCTTTATCATCATCGTGATGGTTGAGAACATAATTGAAGTAGATATATGCCGTTTCCCTGCCCATTTCCCTGCTCTGCTGGCTTACCGAAGAAAGCGTTGGTGATGTTACTTCCGTAAAAGCTTCATTGGAAAAGCCGATGATGCCTATATCTCCCGGCACCTTTTTTCCACAACGTTCTGCGGCCTTTAAAACGCCCAGCGCGGCGTAATCAGAAACAGTAAAAAAGGCATCGGGGGCGAATTTCAGCCTTAACAGCTCCGTGGCTGCAACCTCGGCAGGCGCTCTTTTTAAAATGTTGTCAACAATAAAATTATAGGGAATCGTTAAACCTGCGCTCCCGATAGCATCCAGGTAACCTTGTTTTCTTTCTTTGTAAAGAGGAAGATAATCCGGCCCTCCAAAAAAAGCGATCTTTTTATAGCCCTGGCTGATCAGGTGCTGCACGGCTTTGAAAGACGCCTCCCGGTTATCATTTACAAGTATATGGCTACCGAAGGTATGATCCACACGGTCGAACTGCACAAGCTGGATATTGTGATTGGTGATCTCTTTGAGATGGTCAGTGGTTTTTGTTTCCTGCGAAAGAGAGATCAATACGCAATCCACATTTTGCTGGATAAGTGTTTCAACAGCCTGCATCTCTCTTTCAAACGATTCGTGTGACTGGCAGATAATAAGCCGGTGGTCGTTTTCAAAGCAAGCCTGTTCAATGCCGGCAATAATATCAGCAAAAAAAGCCACATTTATTTTTGGAACGATCACGCCAATGGTCCTGGACCTTCCCCTCCTGAGATTGGCAGCATTGGAATTATGCTTGTAGTTAAGCTCCCGCGCTTTGGCCCTTACCAGCGTTTTCATGTTCTCGCTTATGGTAGGAAGATCGTTCAGCGCCTTGGAAACAGAAGATGGAGCAATACCTACAGCATCCGCAATATCACGGATCGTAGCCCTTTTTTTCTTTTCTTTTTCTCCCGGCATAGTATTACTAAGCTAATGAACTATATCACAAGAAATTCATTTTTGCCCGGCTTTTAATGCTGGATATTAACATGTATTCCGGTGAAATATCCCTGTTTCTTCCGCATTTTCTCAAAGCGGCTGGCAAAGCCTGTTGCACTGGTCTCTGCCAGGTAGTAAGGCAAACATCCCGGGCAAAGTTCTTAAAAAGGAAAACGATTTTATCAAAAAATTGATAGAAATAACGGGATGATTAGCCAGGTTTTTGTATTTTAGGAAAACGTTTTCCTAAAACTGTAATATTTCAGGCGCCTATTAATTTAATAGATCATGTTACAAGCGTTGAAACCCTCGTTCAAGCAAATCTTTTTTAATCCCGGTAGCAGCTTTCACCTGAAGGTGGACAAAGGGCATAACCTGTACAGGGGGATGCATTATCATCCCGAAATAGAGCTCGTCCTGGTAAGGCATTCAAGAGGTTCCCGGGTTATCGGCAAATCCGTAGAGTCATTTGAAGACAATGACCTTGTGCTGATAGGTTCTAATACCCCCCATGGCTTTTTGCATGATGAGGAAATGCTGGCAGAAGGAAATCCCGCTCCGGAAGCGTTGGTAGTACAATTTGGAGAGAACTTTTTGGGCAGGGAGTTTTTGAAGCTCCCGGAACTGAAAGAAGTATATGAATTGTTAGTTACATCGCGGAACGGGATATGTATAACCGAAGAAGGAAAAGCAAACATTATTCCTTTGATGGAAAGAATGTTCGGCGCTTCATCGTTAGATGCGATCATTATTTTACTTGAAATACTGAAGCGGCTCACTTCAAAAAGCATTTGCCGGGAACTTATCAGCAGCAACAGATCCAATAACGATCCCGGTCCCTATTGTATGAATGACCACAGGTTTAACGAAGTCTTAAATTATACCTATTCCAACTTCGACGAACATATTACAATAGAGAAGGTAGCGAGGATAGCTAACCTTACCAGGGAGTCGTTCTGTCGCTATTTCAAAACACTGGCAAATAAAACCTATATTGAATTTTTAACGGAATACAGGATCAGCAAAGCCTGCCAGATGATCAGTCATGGTGAGAAACCGGTAAAAGAAATTGGCTACACCTGTGGCTTTGACAGCCTTTCTAATTTTTATTATCAATTCAAAAGGATCACAAAATTAAGTCCGCTTGAATTCAGCAGGCGTTGCACGGAAACAGCAAAAAGTAAAGAGATGGCTTAATTGCACCCCGGTTAGTAAAGCAGGCTTGCTGATGAAGCAAAAATGAATAGCTTTATATAGTTTATGTAACTTCTGCAACAAATTGAGATTATTGATGCGATTACCAATTCCCTTCCTGCAGCATTGTTACCGCTCTTCCTCCGGCTTGTTCTGTGTTGGTATAGCTGTAACAATGTTCGTGTGTTGTAATTCCTCTCCCGGAACGGACCCCCGTTTTTTTAATGACAATAACCCGGAGGGATGGCCTGCCGCGCAACTGGAGCTTACACATAATGATGTAGTGGTTTTTACAGGTGGTACCAATATCGCTGATTTTAGAAAGGAGGGATACCTGGAAACGCTGTTGATAGCTGCCAGCCCCGGCAGGAAGCTGCATTTCCGTAATATGGCCTGGGAGGGCGATGTGGTGGAGGAACAATACCGGGAAACAGGTTTTGAAGGATGGGAAAGCAACTTGGATAGTGTGAACTGCAGCATTCTTTTTGTTCAGTTCGGGCAAATGGAATCTTTAAAAGGAGAGGATTCCCTCCCAAAATTTATCAACGATTACAGGAGCCTGTTGAGTAATGCGCGAAAAAAAGACCGGCGGATCGTAGTGATATCTCCCATTCCATTTGAAATAGAGGCGTTTGCATTAACCGGAAAACGGGTGGAAAATATACCTGCTGCCCGGGCGCCTGTAGATAAATATGCTATGGCAATAAAAAAAATGACTGCTGAAGAAGGGTATGTATATGTAGATTTATTCCGGCAGTTGAAAGCCCATGAATTGAATGAGCGCTATACTACAGACGGTATACATTTAACAGCCAGGGCGCAGCAACTGGCTGCATCACTTATTATGAAAGAGCTGTCCCTTCCCTGGGTATACAAAGAGCAATATGAGCCCCTGCGTAAACGGATACAGGATATGAACAGCCTGTGGTTCCAGTATTGGAGAGCGGGTAACGGGGCCTTTATTTATGGTGCTGAAACTGTGCAACCGTTCAGCAGGGATTGGAAAGACAGGAATCGCAGGATATTACCCGAAGAAAGAAGGATGCTTGAGCCGTATATAATAAAAGCAGAGCAGCTTATAGAAGATGAGCGGGCCAACTTAAAATGATCAAATGCGTACATGAAGCATATTCAAAAAACTATTTTAGCTATTAACAGAACAGGAATGCCGCATCAGCAAATCCTGCTGTCATTATTTCTTATGGTAACCATTTGCCTGTCGTTTTCCTGCAGGCAACCGGGCACAACTACTACCGTATCCCATACACAAAAAGCCTCAAAGCTTCCCGACCCGGTGCCGCCACAAAATATAATGTCGGTAGCGCCTGCAGAAACAGACAACTCTGTTGAAGCAGAGCTGGCATCTTTTAAAGCAGCTCCCGGGTATAACATCGAATTATACGCATCGGAATCGCTGGGCATAGCCAAACCTGTTGCCATGCGCTGGGATGAGCGGGGGCGGCTTTGGGTTTTATGCACTACTACTTATCCCCACCGGGAAATAGGGAAAGCTCCTGATGATAAGCTTTTTATACTGGAGGATACCGATAACGATGGGAAAGCGGATACTTCCTGTATTTTCGCCGACAGCCTGAATATTCCGCTCGGCTTTGAGCTTGGCCATGGTGGCGTATACCTGGGACAGCAAACTGAGCTGCTTTTCCTGGAGGATACGGATGGCGATGGAAAAGCCGACAAACGATCCGTTCTTTTTTCCGGTTTCGGAACCGGGGATCTTCATCAAACCATCAATTCCTTTACCTGGAGCCCGGGAGGAGACCTGTTTTTTTCGCAGGGGCACAACATTTACAGCCGTATAGAAACGCCCTGGGGCATAAAACGCCATAACCGTGCCGGGATATGGCGGTATCAACCTGCTACCGGCAAGCTGGATAATTTTTTTGACTGGTCAACAGCGAGTGTTAACCCCTGGGGAATGAATTTTGACGATTGGGGTAATATGTTCCATAAAGCCAATGATCCCCCGTTGTATTATTCCGTTCCCGGCTTAATTGAAAACTCAAAGCGTTCTTACCTGCCCGAAATCGGGCAACTGGAGATCAAAGGCTCAGGCCTGGTGATCGTGCGTTCGGAACAGATGCCCAAAGATTTACAGGGAGATTTTGTAATAGCCGGCTATTATAATAACCGGGTAGAACGTATGCAGGTAACGGACGATGCATCCGGGTTTAAGGCGCAGCTTATTGAGCCGCTGGTAGTATCCGGCAGCAGGAGTTTTCGTCCTGTAGAAGTAAGCATGGGCCCGGATGGCGCCATTTATGTATTAGACTGGTATAATCCTATCATCGGGCATTACCAGGCATCTTTGCGACATCCGGACAGGGACAAGTCGCATGGCCGTATATGGCGCATTACTGCAAAGGGAAGACCACTTGTACAAAAACCGGTGCTGACAGGACAACCCGTTGCTACATTGCTTGATCATCTTAGCTCGCCTGAATTTTGGACGCGTTACCAGGTAAAAAGATTGCTGGCTGCGGCTTCGAAAAACGAAGTCGTGCCCGCGGTAAATGCCTGGCTTCAAAAGCCCGATCCTAAAAATGCATCCTACGAGCACAACCTGGTAGAAGTTGCGGGAGTACTTGAAAGCCTTGATACGGTAAACGAAAACCTGCTTACCATGTTGATGCGGGGCAAACAGGCTGGTGCGCGGGGCTATGCGGCGCATCTGCTTTCAAAATGGCACGACCGGGTAACAGATCCCCTGCATAAGCTCCGGGCGTTGATCAATGACCGTCATCCCAGGGTAAGATTACAGGCGTTGGTAGCTTTGAGTTATATAAGGGATGAGCAATCAATAGTAATAGCTGCTGATATTTTCAATCATCCAACAGATAAGTTTATCCGCTATGCCTGGGAGAACACTGTATATGCTTTGCGGCCTGTTTGGGAAAAATCCATGCAGGAAGATAAGCTCAATTTTAGCAGGCCGGCCCACGTGGCATATGTAATTGCCGACAACCCGCCTGCATGGTTTCCTGCAAGCGGCCTGATGGCATTGATCGCATTGAAAGAAGTGCCTGCCACTGAAAAAACAGGATTGCTGCTGGCTTTGGCCCAGGCGGAAAACGGCGCTTATATAGATACTGTGCTGAAAAAAGGGACAACATTTAAGGATGTTGCATTGCTGGATAAAATATCCGGGTTACCCCCGCGCGTGCTTTCAAATGAAACGATCAGCTATTTAACAGCGGCATTAAGATCTGATAATGCGGCTTCCTTTAAACTAGCCGTGATTAAATTTTTAAAAGAATGGAAAATAAAGGAATCCGGCAGGGTAGTGGGGCAGATCGCCGGGGACAAATCGCAGGATGTTGACGTCCGGTCGGCTGCCATACAGGCATTGGCAAATATAGAAGGGGTGAATGTGCTGCCGCTCCTTGAAGCGCAGGTTCGCGCTGAAAATGCCCCGCTTACAATAAAAATGGCGGCGCTTAAAAGTATGAGTGAGCTGGATGTAAATAAAGCAGTTAGTCTTGCCATGAACGAAATACAGCGCTCAGCAGGATCTGTGGGGGAAGTACTGGAAATAATATCGCCGGTACTGGAACGGAATGGGAGTATTGCATTGATATCAGATCAATTGAAATTGCAGCCTGTTCCTGCTAAAGCTGCCGGTTACCTGTTGGAAGCGCTTGCCAGGAAGGGGATAGAAGCACCGGGGCTGCGTAAGCAACTGAATGCAATTGCCGGGCATACTTCCAGTGTACCTGCAGCATACAATAGTAATTACATACAACAATTGCTGTTGCTTGTAAAGAACAATGGCGATGCAGCGCGGGGAGAAAAGGTATACGGGGGCCTGCCTGCCTGTGCATCGTGCCACGCTATTAATGGTAAAGGAGGCACAATAGGCCCCAACCTGTCGGCATTGGGGAGAGGATTATCTGCAGAAGAAATAGCCATTGAAGTATTATGGCCTTCGCAAAATATTAAAGAAGGATACAACCGGGTAACTGCGGAAACACATAGCGGGGAGATCATACAGGGCGTAAAATTATCGGAAGACCTGGAAAAAATCAGGATCAGGACGGCTACCGGCGGAAGTGCAGACATTCAAAAGAAATCATTGAAGCATATAGAGGAAAGCGGCTCGCTGATGCCCGGAGGTCTTGTTGATGGTATTGGAAAAGAGGATCTGGCCGACCTTATTGCATATTTAAGTAGGCTGGGGCAGGATTGAACAATTCAGGCATTCAACTTTTTCCTCAGTGCTTTGAAAGTTTGAAAAGGCATTTCATGAATCCTGGGATTGATTAACCATGATTTAATATTCTGCGATGGTTCGGAATGAAAATAATAGGTTATTTTTATATCCTCATTTTCCGGTTCAAGTAAAATATATCCGCTTGCTTTTTTTAATGAATAATCACAATTTACAGTAGTATTCATCCCTGTGATAGATATTTTTAATTTGTTGTTCTGAAATTTTTCAAAAACCATTTTATAATTCATGCACTCATTTGAGAAAGGCCATGGATAATCCGTTTCCATAAAAACCACCTGTTCATTTTCTGTTTGTGATACTAGTTCTGCTGATGCTGTAAATGCAAACCATTCAGCATATTTAGTTATATCCTTTAGTATTTTAATAATTTCTGCTTCTGTTGCCTTTACATACATGGTGGCCTTAAATGCATGATAATCACTGTTGGAAACTTTTCCCACGAAGACCTTTATTCCTTCTTTATCTTTTCCAAGTTTCCATTTTTGCTGGGCGTTGAGGTTTACTATGCCGGGCAGTACAAGTAAAACCAAAATTAATTTCCTCATAAATTATTGGATCCTGACTTTTTTAGCGACAAACAATTTGATAAAGTAATACAGGAAAAAAACACAAAAAACAAAATCACCAATTACAATAATGAGTATTATATCATTCGCAAGCCCTGAAAGATATAGCTGCAACTCTGCTATGGCAAAAGCTAATTTCCCGATTCCACCAATAAGTGCAACGCCTGAATGTTTAACCGGATCATAAGCAACCAGGAGGTAGCCAATAAAAAATATTAAAGTAGTTCCCCAGGCCCCTTTGTACACTTCATAAAACAAAGGGTCATTAAGTTCCCTTCCAAATAATACCCGGAAGGTATATCCGGTATTAAAATATCCATACCCGGCACCAATAAGGTTCCATACGGCTGCTAAGATGAACAAGCCCGTAAAAAAAGGAAATTCCCTGTTTCGCATAAGACTATCATTTTAAATAGTATTACAAAATAAAAGTCTGCGAATGAGGAATATATTTACATAGGTAAAGATTTAAGAACCGCGGCTCAGTTTATTCCGGATACGGCTGAGTTGCGTTGCACTGATACCTAAATAAGATGCAATATGATATTGAGGAATTAACTGTTCAGCATCTTTAAATTCATTACGAAAAATTAAATACCGGTCTTCTGCCTGAAGGATAGCCATTTCAAGCTCACGCTTTTCTTTTAATACAAAAAACCGTTCGGCAATTTTCCGCCTGAGCCGTTCCATCCCTATATTGTTTTCTGATATTTTTTCAATGATGGAGAATGGGATTTTTAAAACCACACAATCGGTCAAAGCCTGTTGGGGTAACCGGTTAGGTTTCCCTGTTATTAATGAAACATAAGAACCAATTATATCCGGAGCAACAAACAGGGTTTTGTTATATTCTTTTCCTTCATTTGTTACATAAAATGCACGGACTATTCCCTGAACAAGAAAGCCCACTTCATGCGACACTTCACCCTCCTTAACAAAATACGCATGTTTTTTTAACTCACCTTCGGTAGTATGAGACACGAGCAGGGACAAAGTTTCAGGATTTAAATTGCTGATATTACGTAAGAACAATTCTATTTTGTCAATATTTTTCATGTTATCCGGCTTGTTTCCTGGCATAAAGAAAACGATTATGTAAATGCAGCCGCCTTGGTGCATAGAATAAAAGTACAAATTGCAATCGTCGTTTCGAAGCCGCCCACCGGTTGTATTGAATTAAATGCATATCGTGACGTGAGATAACTTTTCTCATCGAAAGTAAATCTGCCGTCTCTTGGTTACATTGAGCAGTATGGTTAATTTAGTAATATGAATATAGCTTTACTGAAACTGGTTTGCGTATTGCAGTTTGCATTATCAGGATACATGAGCCTTAGCAGTTTTGTGTATATATTCAATTCGCCCGGGTGGCACAGTATTATCAGCTTTATTGCATTTTGCCTGGCTGTGTACCTGGTATCGTTTGTTTTGCGGGTGATCCATAAAAACTATCCCGATGAGCCACTTTCTTTAAATCAGAAATCGGCTTTCAACAGGCTTTTTGTTTGCAACTTTTTCATGCTTTCTGCCCTGCTTACGTATAATATCAACGATGTACAATTGATCACCGGATCATCCGGCGCTTCCAGCCCGCTTTTTTACGCGTCGGTTCTGCTCCATTTGTTCATAACCGTTTTCCAGGTGTATATATTGCTGGGTATGGTGAAGCTCAGGCGTACGCTTAACAGGAACTTCGAAAAGAAATCTGCGAACGCTGATATATTGCCTGTATAAGCATAGTGTTGGTTGTTAGCAAATACGTGCTTGTTATATTACAGCTTCTCAAATCTCAAATCCCGGATTTTACGGGAAGATGCCGAGTTCCGCATAGCTGGTTCCTACCTTGTTGATGGCTACCACATAGGCAGCGGTACGCATATCGGGGATTGAAGGATTGCTTTTCCACGCGTCTATGATCTCACGGGTGGCGGAGATCATGGTTTCTTCCAGTCCCGAATATACAAGGTCAGCCTCGTCCGGGCCATGCAGGATGAACTCTCTTTCCTGGTCGCCCACCTCTTTGCCCGTAAGTTTTTCAATTTGCCCAAGTACCGCCTGGTTCAGGTTTTCGGTAAATCTTTTTTCCATACGGCCGTAACGCACGTGACTTAAGTTCTTCAGCCATTCAAAATAGCTCACAGTTACGCCCCCGGCATTCAGGTACATATCGGGTACCACCAATATCCCTTTTCTTATAAATACCTCATCCGCTTCAGGTGTAAGAGGGCCATTGGCAGCTTCTCCTATGATCCTGGCCTTTATACGCGGGGCGTTTTCGCCATTGATCACATTTTCAAGCGCGGCGGGAATCAGAATATCACAATCCAGCTCCAGCGCTTCACCTGATTGTAAAATATTGGTAGCGCCGGGAAAGTTAAGGATCGTGCCTTCTTTTTTCCTGTGCTGAAATACTTCTTCCTCATTCAACCCTTCCGGGTTGTAAATGGCTCCTTCAAATTCTGCTATCGCAACTATTTTAGCACCTCCCAGCCGGAAAAACTTAGCGGCATGGAAGCCTACATTGCCTAATCCCTGTACAATTACCCTTTTTCCTGCTATACCTACAGGCAGGCCGGCCTTTTCCATCATATCCTTCATGGTGCATATTTCACGTATGCCGTAAAATACGCCCAGCCCTGTAGCTTCGCGCCGGCCGCGCACACCTCCCTGTGTAACCGGTTTGCCGGTAACGCAACCCTGTGCATCAATTTCGCCAGGCTTCATACTGGTGTAGGTATCCAGTATCCAGGCCATTTCACGTTCTCCTGTGCCGTAATCAGGAGCAGGTACATCTGTGCCGGGGCCTATAAAATTTTTTTTGATGAGCTCGTGTGTATATCGTCTTGTTATTTTTTCCAGCTCGTACGGGGTGTATTTTTTCGGGTCAATGTTAATGCCGCCTTTCGCACCTCCGAACGGAACATTCACAATAGCGCATTTATAGGTCATCAAGGCCGCGAGCGCCATTACTTCATCCAGATTTACGGTAGTGGCAAAGCGGATACCGCCTTTACACGGTGTTTTATGATGCGAGTGCTGCACACGGTACGCTTTGATCGTTTCAATTTTATCGCCGATCTTAACGGGGAAGTGCATGCGGTATACGGAGTTGCACTGTTTGATCTGTTCAAGTATACCCGGGTCCCATGACGTAAAACGGGCGGCTTTGTCAAAGCTTGCGGAAACCGCGTCGAAAAAACTATACTCTGGTTGAGCGGACATATAGCAAATGTTTTTGAAGGTTGATCGTTAGCAGATAAAACTAAGGAAAAGTATAATTATTGTTTTCCTTTTTCTTTTTCAAGCTTGCTCACCTTTCTGTCGAGGTTGATCAGGAAAATGAACAAACCGGCAAGAATGACCGCAAGCACTGCTACCACAACATATATCTTCCCATTGCTGCGCATTCCGTCGGCCATTTCTACAGGGGGTTGGGCGTTAAGGGAAAGGGTAATCATGAATAACGGGAGAAAAAGCATGACTTTCTTCAGAAAAAACTTAGGCATGTAAAAGGTTTTTATCTTCAATTTTACGTATGCGGATGGTAAGAGAGCTGATCCATAGCCCCAGTAAAATAAAGCCGGGAACAGCAGCCGGCCAAAATATCATTCTCATACGGGCATCCATATCCCGCGGGTCGGCGCCGGGGTTGCCCATTCCGCCGGGATGCAGCGATTCCATCATGCGTGGAATGATCCACAAGGCCGGTAGCAACATTACAAACGCGAATATATTATAAACGGCGCCTACCCTTGCCCGTTTATCTATATCGGTAATGGAGTTCCTTAAAACAAAATACGCGGCGTATATCAGCAAAGCAATAGCCGATCCTATCTGCTTGATATCGTTGCTCCAGGGTTTGCCCCAGGTATAATTTGCCCAAATAGCGCCGGTAACAATGCCCAGCACACCATATAGCATACCGGTGGCAGCATACGAGGTGGCTTTGATATCGGTCAGCATATCCGGTTTTCTTAAAAAAAGGATGGAATGATATACTGAGCATCCACATATGGTCATCATACCAAACCACATGGGTACATGAAAGTAAATGTTCCGGATGGTTTCGTTCAATATGGCTTTGCGGGGCACCGCCATTAAAAAGCCGGCAAATAAAACATACGACAGCAATACTATACAAAGTATCTTCCACCAGGATAATTTCATCCTAATAAATTTATATAACAACAATTAAGGCAACAAACCTACGCCAATTTGCCCAATGTTCAATAGGCTTTAATCTTTCCATAAAAAAGGGAACAGGATAACAGCCATTATCATTACCAGCCCGTTCAAACCTGTAAGCAGCCATACCATATCGCTCAGCGCGCTTTCCTTAAACACCTCTCCTAACCCCGCTTTTGAAATACGCATTAATAATAACAACTGCGGAATGATGATGGGAAAACCCATGATAGCCATCAGCGAAGCCTGTTGCTGCGCTTTGGCAGCTATGGCCGCCAGCATGGTAAATACAATACTTAAGCTGATAGAGCCCAGGCAAACGATGCCGGCAAACTGCCAGAAATGGATCAGGGGATTTCCGAGCAAAAGCTGGAACAGTAAAAGACTGATGCCGCTCATGAGCAGCATAATGATCATATTATATAGCAGCTTGGCTATTATGAATTGAACAGGACCCGCTATGGAATAGAAATAAAGCATCCTGCCTTTTGTTTCCTGGAGAAAGCTTTTAGCCACCGCGTTTACACAAATAAAAAGCTGGATCATCCAGAACAGCCCGTTCCATACATTGGTTTCGGGTTGTTCCAGCGAAAGGTATAATACAAAAATGGTTGACGCTACATACAATAACACACCATAAAACGTATATTGTTGCCTGAGCTCCAGCAGCAGGTCTTTTTTTAAAAGAGTGACGATGTGTTTGTACATGAAGTAAAGTTATGGGTTGCAGGTTTGGAGTTTATGGTTACGAATTACAGGTCTCAGGTTTCAAGTTACAGGTTTCAAGTTTGTAACTGTAAACTAAAAACCACAAATCTTAAATTTCAAATCATAAATTCCATCATTCCTCCAAATTATAGCAATGCCTGCACCTGGGTTCGTACATATCTTTTTCGCCTAATACTACCTGTCCTTTGTGTTTGGTTTTGCGGTAAGAGTAGCTTGCTATATTACCGCATATTACACATATTGCGTGGAGCTTGGTAATGTATTCGGCTGTAGCCAGTAAAAAAGGTATTTGCCCAAAAGGTTTCCCGGTGTAATCCATATCCAGTCCCGCTACAATAACCCGCGTTCCACGTAATGCCAACTGGTTGCATACATCGGTTATCTGGTCATCAAAAAACTGCGCTTCATCAATGCCCACCACCTCAACATCGGGCGTAAGCAACAAAATAGAATGCGCGCTGTCTACCGGTGTGGAAATGATTGAGTTCTCATCGTGCGATACTATTTCTTTTTCCTTATAACGCTTATCTATAGCCGGTTTAAATATTTCTACCTTCATATTGGCTATTCTTGCCCGCTTCAGCCTGCGTATCAATTCTTCTGTTTTTCCGCTGAACATAGAACCGCAGATCACTTCGATCCATCCTCTTCTGCCGCCTTTAATGTGTGGTTCAATAAACATTTTATGATTTTTTATGGCAAGGTGTTTGTAAGTTCTTTGTAACTTCAGCGAAAATTAAAAATACCTCAACAGCAGGCGGGCAAAAATACCACATTCAAATGGAACGTATCGGCGTTTTGATCAATAAATTACAGGAACTTTACCAGCAACGAGCTGCTCCCGATCAGGTTATTCATGTGGTGCAAATGCTGCAAACCGAACTCTTTTTGCTGAAGCAGCAACAACAAAATGTGCCGGAGCGAAAAAAAATTTCTGTATTAATGCCGGCAGGTATAACTATAGCAGGTAATGAGCCCGGAACAATACTGGATAGCGCTGTCAGCAGCCTGCCCCAAAAGGAAGTGGCAGAAGCACTGGAAGAAAAACCTGCAGAGCCTTTGGCAGAAGCACTGGAAGAAAAACCTGCAGAGCCTTTGGCAGAAGAAGTAAAAAGCCAGGAGCCTGTTGTGGAAAGAAAACGGTTCAATGTACTGGAAGAGGTGCCCACTTTAGCGCATCAGCCGCAGGTAAAAGAATTGAACGAAGTGATCGGTTTCAGGGAGCCTTCCCTGAATGAAAGATTGCATCAGCCCAAGGTGGAGCTGGCTGAAAAATTAAAAGATGAACCGCTTAAGGATATTAAGAAAGCCATCGGTCTGAACGACAGGTATATTTTTATTACCGAGCTGTTCAGAGGCGATGAGGCGATGTACGAACGCTCTTTAAAAACGATCAATCATTTTACCATATACCCCGAGGCTGAATTCTGGATACAGCGCGAACTGAAGCTAAAGCTGGGATGGAAAGAAGATCACCCTTCGGTAAAGCAATTCGATCAATTGGTAAAAAGGCGGTTCCTTTGAATATAGTCCATGATCTTTCCGGTAGCGCCGGTGTTGGACCGGATATATTGTTGGGCGGCTTCCCCGCTTTTTTGCAGCTTTTCGGGGTTATTCCATAAATTATTTAGTACGGTTTCCAGCTCCAGCGCGTTTTCTATGCTGGTGGCGCCCCCGGTGGCTTCCATTTCTATTGCTTCGTAGTGATCCTGGTAATAGGGGCCAAAAATTACAGGCTTACCATAAACAGCCGCTTCCAGTATATTATGCAAACCGGTGCCAAAGCCGCCTCCCACATAAGCTATATCGGCATAATAATACAGTTTCGAAAGCATTCCTATATTGTCTATAATAAGCGTATTAACGCTATCGGAGTTATGAAATGGTAAAACGCCCTCTTTTTTCAATTCGGAAAAAAGAACTGAACGGGGAAATTCCTTCTGCACATCCCTGATGTTTTCTTCGTCTACTTCGTGCGGCGCTATAATAAAGCGGATGTTTGTATTGGTTCTTACGTAGTGTGTCAATTCTTCTTCATCATCTGTCCAGGTGCTGCCTGCCACCAATACTTTATGCCCGCTGCAAAAACCGGCTATTTCTGGAAGAGGAGTAAAAGCCCCGGCTATAGCGGAAACCCTGTCGAAACGTGTATCCCCCGAGAGCGTTACATTTTTATCAAAGCCAATAGTACCAAGCATGGCGACCGATTCTGCCGTTTGTACAAAAAAGTGAGTAAAATTCTTTAATGTATCACGCCAGTACCGGCCATAGCTTTTAAAAAAAATATCTCCTTTACGGAAAACGCCCGATACCAGCAGCACAGGCACCTGCCTTTCTTTGAGTGCCTTCAGGTAATGAAACCAGTACTCATAGCGTATCCATAATACCAGGGTAGGTTTTATAAGATTGACAAATTGCCTGGCGTTGGCGGGAGTATCCATCGGCAGGTAAAAAATAAGGTCGGCGCCCGTATAATTTTTCCTTATTTCATAGCCGGAAGGAGAAAAGAAGGTAATGATGATAACAATACCCGGGCGATCTTTTTTCAGTTGCTCTATCAGCGGGCGCCCCTGTTCAAACTCACCCAGCGAAGCGCAGTGCATCCATACCTTTTCCACATTATCTTTTGGTAAATTATTTACAGCTTCTTTTATTGCTGAAAAGATATTTTTACGGCCCTGCACCCAAAGCCTGGCTTTGGGATTCCACAAAGAAGCAAGCCGGATACCCCATCCGTAAAAAACAATAAAAAGGTTATAAAGTAAGGTGATCACTATTGCGGTTTATTAAAATATGTTACAAATCTAACACCTATTGGTTATCCTATTCATATTTTACTATTTTTGCAACCATTTAAAATAAGGGCAGTTATGCGGGGTATTCAAATGGTTGATTTAAAAAAGCAGTACGAGCACATTAAACACGATGTGGATGCTGCGATACATGAGGTGCTGGATAGCTGCGCGTTCATAAATGGAAAACCTGTACAGGATTTTGCTGCAGGTCTGGAAGCTTATTTACAGGTAAAGCACGTTATACCCTGTGCCAATGGAACCGATGCCCTGCAGATAGCGCTAATGGCGCTTGGCTTGCAGCCCGGAGATGAAGTGATCACCCCGTCGTTTACTTATATAGCAACAACAGAAGTGATAGCGCTGCTGGGCCTTAAACCTGTATTTGTAGAGGTTGATCCTGGTACATTCTGTATTGATGCGGCGGCCATTGAGAAGGCTGTTACATCAAAAACAAAAGCAATTGTACCGGTGCATTTGTATGGACAGGCAGCCGATATGGAAGCGATCATGCAAATTGCTGCGAAATATAACCTGTACGTGGTGGAAGACAACGCGCAGGCAATAGGATGTGATTATACTTTTAAAGATGGCACTACCCAAAAAACGGGAACAATAGGCACTATAGGCTGTACGTCTTTTTTCCCTTCCAAGAACCTGGGGTGTTATGGCGACGGAGGGGCAATGTTTACCAACGATGATGAGTTGGCCGCCAGGCTGAAAATGATAGCCAATCACGGGCAGAGCGCCCGGTATTACCATGATATGGTGGGCTGTAATTCAAGGCTCGATACCCTGCAGGCAGCCGTGCTGAATATTAAGCTGAAAAAATTAGATGAATATATAATCGCACGGCAAAAAGCCGCCGCCTTTTATAACCAGGCTTTTGCCGGTAATCCGAAAATAACAACACCTTTTGTTGCAACGTATACCAACCACGTATATCATCAATATACCTTAGTATTAAAGGACGTAAACCGCAATCAACTGCACGAATTTCTTGCCGCTCACAATATCCCTTCTATGATTTACTATCCTGTGCCGGCGCACAGGCAAAAAATGTTCGAATCGTTTGGAGGATCCGCTTTTAAATTACCCGTTACCGACTGGTTAACCGAAAGAGTGATTTCCCTTCCCATCCATACCGAACTCGACGATGACCAGCTTGCTTTAATAACAGGAAAAGTAAATGAATTCATACATTAATAAACACTGATCAATATGAAAATTGCTGTAGTTGGAACCGGATATGTAGGACTGGTAACAGGAACATGCTTTGCAGAAACAGGCAATAATGTAACCTGCATTGATATAGATGAAAACAAAGTAAAAAAATTATCTGCCGGTCAAATAACTATTTATGAGCCCGGGCTGGAAAAGATCTTTTTGCGTAACATAAAAGAAGAAAGGCTGCATTTTACAAAAGACCTTGCAAAAGGCGTGGAAGATGCGGAAGTGATTTTCCTGGCATTGCCCACTCCTCCCGGCGAAGACGGCTCTGCCGATTTAAAATATGTATTAGGCGTGGCCAAAGACCTGGGTAACATTATTAAGCCGGGCCAATATAAAGTAATTGTTGATAAAAGTACCGTACCTGTTGGAACAGCGGAAAAGGTGGAAGCGGCTATTGTGGAAAGCTCGAAAAAGGCGCTGGGAGGAGGAAAGGATCTTAAAAGCGAAGGCGCTTTTGATGTGGTGTCGAATCCTGAGTTCCTGCGAGAAGGAGTAGCGGTAGACGATTTTATGAAGCCCGACAGGGTAGTAATAGGCGCTTCTTCGGAAAAGGCTAAAAAAGTAATGAATGACCTGTATGCGCCTTTTGTAAGACAGGGCAATCCTGTTATTCACATGGATCTTCGCTCTGCTGAACTAACTAAATATGCGGCTAACTCATTCCTGGCTACAAAAATTTCGTTTATGAACGAAATTGCGCAGCTCTGTGAAAAGCTTGGGGCTGATGTTGATATGGTACGCAAGGGCATTGGCAGCGATGAAAGGATTGGTAAGCGCTTTTTGTTTCCCGGCATTGGCTATGGCGGAAGCTGTTTCCCTAAAGATGTGCAGGCGCTGGTAAAAAGCTCGGAAGATGTGAATTATGATTTTAAGATCCTGAACGCGGTAATGGATGTGAATGAAAAACAGAAGCTTCATCTCCTCCCTAAAATAAAAGCCTATTTTAATAATAACCTTTCCGGGAAAAAAATAGCTTTATGGGGACTGGCGTTCAAACCCAATACCGACGATATACGTGAAGCGCCGGCTTTATATATTATAGACGCTTTACTAAAGGAAGGAGCATCTGTTGAAGCATACGATCCCGAAGCAATGAACAATGTAAAACAGGTTGTGGGCGATAAAATAGCCTTTGCTGAAAATCAGTATGATTGTTTGAAAGGAGCCGACGCGCTGGTGATAGCTACCGAATGGAATGAGTTCAGAACGCCCGACTTTCTTAAAATAGTTTCTAATTTAAAGAACAAAGTAATATTTGACGGGCGTAACCTGTTTGATACAAACGCTATAAAAGAACTGGGCTTTTATTACGAAAGTATAGGGCGCGCCAGGGTTTCATCAAAATAAACAGTATGCAAAAAAGAGTATTGATTACCGGGGCTGCCGGGTTTTTAGGATCGCACTTATGCGACCGCTTTATAAAAGAAGGATACCATGTAATTGGAATGGACAATTTGATTACGGGCGATCTTAAAAACATTGAACATTTATTTCCATTGGAATCATTCGAATTTTACCACCACGATGTTTCCAAGTTTATACATGTACCCGGTACATTGGATTATATTCTCCATTTTGCATCTCCCGCCAGCCCGATTGATTACCTGAAAATACCCATCCCTACATTAAAAGTAGGCTCATTGGGAACGCATAATTGCCTCGGATTGGCAAAGGCGAAGCGGGCAAGACTATTGATCGCTTCTACTTCTGAAGTTTATGGAGATCCGCTGGTACATCCCCAAACAGAGGATTACTGGGGAAATGTGAACCCGGTAGGTCCCCGTGGTGTATATGACGAGGCCAAGCGTTTCCAGGAAGCTATAACCATGGCCTATCATACCTATCACGATCTGGAAACAAGGATCGTAAGAATATTTAATACTTACGGCCCGAGGATGCGCCTGAATGATGGCAGGGCGCTTCCGGCTTTTATCGGGCAGGCTTTGCGTGGAGAGGATCTTACGGTATTTGGCGACGGGTCGCAAACACGCTCATTTTGTTATGTAGACGACCTGGTGGAAGGTATTTACAGGTTGCTGCATAGTAATTACGCATTTCCGGTTAATATTGGTAATCCAGATGAGATCAGCTTAAAAGATTTTGCGGAGGAAATAATAAAATTGACCGGTACAAATCAGAAAATCGTATATAAACCGTTACCTACAGACGATCCCAAGCAGCGGCAGCCTGATATAAGCAGGGCAAAGGAAATTTTGGGCTGGGAACCTACAGTAAGCAGGAGGGAAGGGTTGAAGATTACGTACGATTATTTTAAGGCGTTACCCAAAGAAGAACTATATAAATTACCGAAAGAGTTTAAAAAATAACCCATTATGTTAATCTACCAGGATATTATTGACAAGAAAGCTAAGCTGGCTGTGATCGGTTTAGGCTATGTTGGTTTACCAATAGCGCTTGAATTTGCTAAAAAAGTAAGTGTAATTGGTTTTGATATTAATGCCAAACGCATTGATATGATGAAAAACGGGATTGACCCGAGCAATGAGCTCGATTCGTCCGCTTTTGAAAACTCCGATATTGTTTTTACCAATTCGCTGGATGTATTAAGGGAAGCTAAATTTTTTATTGTAGCTGTTCCCACACCGGTGGATGATCATAATGTACCAGACCTGGTGCCTGTTACAAAAGCCTCCGAAACGATCGGTAAAGTAATCAAAAAAGGCGATTATGTGGTATATGAGTCTACAGTGTACCCTGGTTGTACCGAAGAAGATTGTTTGCCTATCATTGAACAGTTGAGCGGTCTTAAAATGGGTGAAGATTTCAAGCTGGGCTATTCTCCCGAGCGTATCAACCCGGGCGATAAGGAACATACGCTCGCGAAGATCATTAAGGTAGTTTCCGGATCGGATACGGGCGCTTTGGAAGAAATTGCGAAAACATACGAAATAGTAGTAAAGGCCGGTGTACACAGGGCATCTTCCATTAAAGTAGCGGAAGCTGCCAAAATCATTGAAAATACACAACGCGACCTCAACATTGCATTGATGAATGAACTATCAATCATTTTTGATATGATAGGCATTAATACATACGAGGTGCTGGAAGCGGCAGGAACCAAATGGAATTTTCTCCGGTTTCAGCCTGGCCTGGTAGGCGGGCATTGTATAGGGGTGGATCCTTATTATCTTACCTACAAATCAAGCGCGCTGGGCTACGATTCAAGGGTGATCCTGGCAGGGCGTGTTATCAATGATGAAATGCCATTGTATGTTGCTAAAAAAGTAGTGCAGCATATCATTAAAAATTCAAAAGAAGCTACCGGGGCACGTGTTTTGATCATGGGGGCAACCTTTAAGGAAAACGTGAGCGATATCCGTAATTCCAAGATCATTGACATGGTGAAGGAGTTGCGTGCATTTTCGCTGAATGTTGATATAGTAGACCCCTATGCCGACAGCGAAGAACTGCAGCATGAATATGGCTTCCCGTTGTCGCCGGCGGCAGGTAAAAACTACGATGCCATTATCCTGGGAGTGCCTCATAATGAATACAAAAATCTTACCGAGGATTATTTGCTGGGTATTACCAATCCGAATGCTATTTTTGCAGACCTGAAAGGGTTATACAGGAATAAGTTTTCGAAATTGAAATACTGGAGCTTATAATGTCAACATATCATAAAACAATTGGAATAACAGGGGGAGCCGGTTTTATCGGCTCTCATGTTATACGGCTGTTCGTAAATAAATATCCCCATTACCGAATTGTAAATATTGATGCGCTTACCTATGCGGGTAACCTCGAAAACCTGAAAGATGTAGACCCTCTTCCCAACTATATATTTGAGCATGCTGATATTTGCAACGAGGAACAGGTAGCGCATTTGTTTTCCAAATACCCGTTCGACGGCATTATACACCTGGCTGCCGAAAGTCATGTAGACCGTTCCATTATGGACCCGCTGGCTTTTATCAGAACCAATGTATTAGGAACAGGCGTGCTGTTAAACGCCTGCAAAAAAAGCTGGAAAGCGTTTGCCAATAAGCTTTTCTACCATATTTCTACCGATGAGGTATATGGCTCCCTGGGCGAAACCGGCTTTTTTACCGAAACCACTCCTTACGATCCGCGTTCGCCCTATTCCGCCTCCAAAGCGTCTTCCGATCATTTGGTAATGGCATACCACCATACTTATGGCTTACCGGTAGTATTGTCTAACTGCTCTAATAATTATGGCTCGCACCATTTCCCCGAAAAGCTGATCCCTTTAATGATCAATAACATCATACACAACAAACCCCTGCCGGTATATGGCAAGGGCGAAAATGTTCGCGATTGGTTATGGGTGGAGGATCATGCTAGGGCGATTGACATTATTTTTCATAAAGGACGTAAGGGAGAAAAATACAATATTGGCGGGCATAATGAATGGAAAAACATAGACCTGGTAATGTTGCTGTGCGCTATTATGGATAAAAAGCTTGACCGGGCAAAAGGCAGCTCCGCAAAGCTGATAACGTATGTAAAAGACCGCGCGGGGCATGATTTAAGATATGCCATTGATGCCGCTAAATTAAGTACTGAGCTTGGCTGGCAACCGTCGCTGCAATTTGAAGAAGGACTGGAAAAAACTGTAGACTGGTACCTGCAAAACCAGGACTGGGTACTTCATGTTACTACCGGCGCTTACCAGCAATATTATACCGACCAGTATCAAAAGAGGTAAGAAAACATAAACCTTCTTATCTTCACCCTCTCCATTATTCATGGCTTAATACAGTTTCATGCCTTTTATTACAACAGCAATACCCGGCTTACTGGTTTTTCAACCTGTAGTATTTGAAGATGCCAGGGGGTATTTTTTTGAAAGCTATAACGATAACGTTTTTAAAAAAGAAGGATTGGATCTTCATTGGGTGCAGGACAATCAATCATCATCTTCCCGTGGCGTGGTAAGAGGCTTGCATTTTCAGGATATACCTAAAGCGCAAACAAAGCTGGTAAGGGTACTGGAGGGAAAGATATGGGATGTGGCGGTTGATATACGGAAGGGCTCTCCTTTTTACGGAAGATCTTTTGGCATTGAGCTTACTGCCGAAAACAGGCTGCAAATGCTTATCCCCCGGGGCTTTGCACATGGGTTTTCGGTGCTGAGTGAAAAAGCGGTGGTATTATATAAATGCGACCAGGTATATGATAAGGATTCGGAAAGAGGTATTATGTACAACGATCCTTTACTAAATATTGACTGGAAAATTCCTGCTGCCGATGTTATACTTTCAGAAAAGGATCAGCGCCATCCTTCTATGCGGGATTGCACGCACAATTTTGTATTTAACGGTTAGCAGCTTTCATCATGCAAAAGTTAAAAATAATTGTTACGGGGGCGGATGGGCAATTGGGCAGGAGCATACAGCATATAGCGCCTGCCTTTGATGGATATGAATTTATCTTTCTGTCGCGTGCCGGTTTGCAGGTGAATGATGAAGCAGCCGTGAATGCTTTTTTTGAAAAATCAATGCCTGGCTTTTGCATTAATTGCGCCGCATATACGGCTGTAGACGCGGCGGAAACGCATGTGGAAGAAGCTTTTTCCGTGAATGCCGGAGGAGCCGGAATACTGGCTGCCGCCTGCGCCCGCTACCATGTAAAGCTTATTCATATTTCTACGGATTATGTATTCAATGGAAGGAGTTCAATTCCTTACCTTCCTGGTTCAAATACAGACCCGGTAAGTATATACGGGCTATCAAAAGCAAAAGGGGAGGAGTTGGTAATGGCGGCCGGTCCGGCTACGGTCATTATCAGGACTTCATGGGTATATAGTGAGTATGGAAAGAATTTTGTGAAGACCATGCTCCGGTTGATGACGGAAAGAGAACAGGTGAATGTGGTGAATGATCAAACAGGGGCGCCTACCTATGCAGCAGACCTTGCCGGGGCAATTATGCGTATTGTAGAAGCCGGCGCGCAACACGCGGGCATTTACCACTATAGCAACGAAGGGTGTATTACCTGGTACCAGCTAGCGCTGGCTATAAAAGAATTAACAGGCAGCGGTTGCCAGATTAATCCTATTCCTTCTTCGGAGTATCCAACGCCGGCAAAACGTCCCTCCTTTTCCTTGTTAGATACAGCCGCTATTACAGGATCATACGGTATACAGATGTTACCCTGGAAGCAAAGCCTGGAAACCTGTATCCGTAATATATTAGCCTGGCGTATATGATGAACGGATTATAAGCCGGCCAGGAATTGTGAGTGTATGTATTGGGCAACCGCCTGCAGGCTTTGCGTATTGTTGTATACTGCCAGTTGCCGGTCGGCGCCGGTACCATTCTCTATTATTTTCTGTACCATGGCAAGGCGATGTCTCGATCCCAGGTTATCTACCATATCGTCTACAAAATCCAGCAATTCGTAGATCAGCACGCGGGTATTTACTTCCTCTTCCTTGCCAAAATCTATCAAATGCCCGTCCAGTCCGTAACGGCTGGCGCGCCACTTGTTTTCATTAACAAGCGCCCTTGAGTATTGAATAAAATTCATATTTTCCATTCGCAGCTTGTATAATTTGGCGCAGATAGCCTGGAAAAGTGCTGCAATGGCTATTGTTTCATCTACAGTAAGCGGAACATCGCATATCCTGAATTCAACTGTATTAAAAAAAGGATGTACCCGCAGATCCCACCATATTTTCTTGGCATTATCAATGCAATTGGTTTTAATAAGCAGGTTCACATAGTTGTCATACGCTTCTATGCTTTCAAAAAAGTCTGGTATGCCGGTGCGTGGAAACTTATCGAACACCTTAGTGCGGAACGATTTAAAGCCCGTATGGCGCCCTTCCCAAAAAGGCGAATTGGTGCTTAAAGCAAACACGTGAGGTAAAAAATACCTGGCAGAATTAGCGATGTGTATAGCCATTTTCCTGCTTTCCATTCCAACATGCACATGCAATCCGAAAATCAGGTTACTTCTTGCCGCATCCTGCATTTCGTTTACAATTTCATGATAGCGGATGTTGTCTGTAATTAGCTGGCTTTCCCACGCGCTGAAAGGATGCGTTCCAGCGGCGCCTACGGCCAGCCCCAGCCCGCCGGCAATGGAAGCTATTGTTTTTCGCAGTATGCTTACATCGTTATAAGCTGCTTCAATATCTTCACATATATCCGTGCCTACTTCCACAACCGCCTGGTGCATTTCCGCTTTTACCTTATCGCGTATGATCTTTTGCCCTTCCGAAACAATTTTTTGCTCGTGGCTTTTTAATTCAAATGTTTGAGGGTCTATTACCATATACTCTTCCTCAACACCCAGTGTGAATTGCTTATAATTCAGATTAGCCATATTGTATATCGTGTTATAATTGTCTGTACGGGCATATTAAAATAGCTGATGCAAAACCAGCGATCTTTTTAGGATCGTATTTCATTTCCACATTTCCACATTTTCAAATTTTCAAATTTTCAAATTCTCACATTCTCACATTGTTAAATTACCCCAGCTTCTTCCTTTCTACACTCCGTTTTACAAATTCCCCCCATGTAAGATTATCTATATTATCCTGGTGCTGCGTGGCTCTTTCAATGGCGTAAGCCGCGGCAGTTTCCACCACCCACTCAAAGTTTTCTTCCCCAACGCTGGTTTTTTCGGCATCAGGAGCGGGATTGCAAAAATCTATAGCATAAGGAACACCGTTCCGTACCGCCAATTCAACAGTATTGAAATCGTATCCTAAAAACTGGTTGATCTTTAAAACAATTTCCTCCATTTGCCTGTAGCGTTCCGGCGAAGGCTTAAAGTCGCTTACATAGCGGAGATGATGAGGATTGCGGGGCTCATAAGGCATGATGCGCACATGTTTACCCCCAATGCAATAGCACCTGTAATATTCATCAAACATAATTTCCTCCTGCAGCAGCATCACCAACTGTCCTGTTTCTCCATGCTTGTCAAAAAAATCTTCCATGCTGGTAAGCCGGTATACGTTTTTCCAACCCCCGCCTGCAAAAGGCTTCATATAGGCAGGAAATCCAACATAGTTAAATATCGCTTCCCAATCGAGCGGGTAAGCCAGGTTCGAGAATGAATCTTCTGAAGTGTCGGTGGGGAGTTCCCTGGAAGGGAGTATGACCGTTTTAGGAACGGGAACACCGATTTTTACAGCCAGCGCATTGTTAAAAAATTTTTCGTCGGCACTCCACCAGAACGGGTTGTTGATAACGGCTGTTCCGCTGATAGCCGCGTTTTTTAAAAAAGCCCGGTAAAAAGGTACGTCCTGTGAAATACGGTCTATAATAACCGCGTACCCGCTCGGCTCCCCCTGTATTACTTTGTCTATAGAAACGTGTTCGGCTATTATTCCGTTTGGCTTTTTACTGTTGATCCGCTCAACAAACGCATTGGGAAAGGAACGTTCCCTGCCATGAAGTATCCCGATTTTTTTCATGTTCATTATTTATCCAAACAAAATTGCCTGGGTGATTTTAAAATAGGTTCAATGTAGTACCTGGAAGTAAGATAGCGAAAACTATTTAAATCTTTCCGTTATATTTGGGCATTATGCTTATGACTAACAAAACCGCCATACCCGTTCAAACTTACACTATCAGATCCGTGTTTCTTAGCAGGGAGGTGGTAGTTGATTTGTTTTGCGCTTTTGACGAAGCTGCCGGTAATGAAAATATAAGTTTACTGCTGGTAAACGATGGGCAAAATATGGAAGAGCTGGGGCTTGGGGCTATGCTTGCCGGGCTTCGGTTGAACCAGAAGCTTTCTCCCTTGCTTTGTGTGGGGATTCATTGCGGCGAAGATCGCAGAAACGAATATGGAACAGCGGGGGTGAAAGATTTTAAAGGACGGGGCGCTAAGGCCGCATCGTATACAAGGTTTGTTTTTGAAGAATTGCTTCCGTTCATCCGTCGTGTAAGCGCAATTGACAGGTTCAGAGAAAAATCTTTTGCGGGGTTTTCTTTAGGAGGATTATCGGCCCTGGATATTGTATGGGCATACCCCGCGGAATTTAGCAGGGCGGGGGTTTTCAGTGGATCGCTATGGTGGAGAACCCGGGCGCTGGACGATGGATACGTGGAAGAAACAGACAGGATAATGCATGACCTCATCCGGAAAGGAACCTATGCACCCCACCTGAAATTCTTTTTTGAAACCGGTACCCGGGATGAAACCGAGGACAGGAATAATAATGGCATCATTGATTCTATTGATGATACCCTGGGGCTTATTGATGAGCTTGTTAAAAAAGGGTATAGCCGCGAAAAAGACATCGTGTATCTTGAATTACAGGATGGGCGGCACGATATTGCTACCTGGGCTAAGGCTATGCCCGCGTTTTTAGAGTGGGGTTGGGGAAGGCAGTATTAAAACAGCTCTCTATACGCAACATTACTGATCCTTCCTTCATATTCATCTATCGCTTTTTTAAGAGCGGCTAATATTTTGTTTTCGGTGCTGAGCGTTTCCCCGTCCAGGAGCGCTCCGTTCAGCCATTTTCCCCCGGTTTTTGTTTTATATATCATGTACTGGTTATTCACTTTGTGCTGTTGTACATTTACAGTGTACGCTATCAACCGTTCTTTGTTCTTATACTTAAAAAAAAGAAAATGAACCGGGCGGCGTATACCTTCCCTTTTGTGAATAACCAGCGCCTCATAATTTTCCGGTAATTGTAAATGATATTGTTCCATTTTTTGAAAGGGTAATACAAATTTTAAAAGGTTGAATGCAAATCAATAAATTGTTGGTCGTAAAAATTAAAAATAGCAGCGCATAAACAATAGGTTAACAAAATAGCTGGGATCGCGAAAATAAGTCTATAGTATAATAGCCGGCTGTTGGTAAAGGGAGCAACGGTTGAATATATTGTTTGAGAGGTAAAGCGCGTCTTTTACAGATGCGGATCGTTACTATAAAGTTACAGTATTTTCTTTAAGGCGTTCTATAAAAATTACCGGCGCACTTACCATGTGCGCCATAAAAAAACCGGGAACATTTGTTCCCGGTTTCCGTTAGTGTATGATCTGTGCTAATGTTATTAATAACCTTTCACCATAAAAACACATTCTTCAATTTTCTTAACCTGCTGGGTTCGCTCCGTATTCTTAAGCGAAGAAGTGCCGGGAAGCTTGATATGCAGGTTCGCGCTGTCTTTTTTAAGACCTTCTACCGCTTTAAATATATTTTTTGATTTAATGGCAAATACAACACCTTCTGCAGTGGTTTGCCGTGTGCTCAATATACCAATTACTTCACCTTCTTTGTTAATGACCGGGCCGCCACTGTTTCCGGGGTTGGCGGAAATAGATATCTGGCAGGTAAGCGTATCGCCGTTAAAGCCTGTTTTCGCGCTCAGGTAACCTTCGCCATACACAATCTCTTCGCGGGGAAAACCCAGGGTAAAAATGGGTTCTGCAAGTTCGGCAGACGATTTCCGGTTGATGCTGTACGGCAATGACGGAAGCGTTTTAAACAGGCTGTCGTTGATCTTAAGGATGGCTATATCAAGGCTGTCGTCAAAATAGATGGTCTTGGCATTCAGTTCAATTCCCGAGCGGCTTTGAACGGTCACCTTATCTGCTTTGTTTACCACATGCGCGTTGGTAACCAAATATCCTTTCGCATCAATTAAAAAACCGGTTCCCCCAAATTTAGCGGGCTCGCTGGGTATCTCAATTTTGTTCTTTACATCACTCAGTTCCCTGCGGGTATGATTTTGATTTTCTTCAAGAATATTAATTTTTCTTCCCAGGTTTTCAATTTGGGCTTTATCGGCTTTAGGGGTGAGCGAAGAGATCATGCCGCTGATGACCAAAGCGGTAATACCTGCTATGGAAGCTGCAACCGCTATGGTTTTCCTGTACCTGTTCCACAAGTACACAAGCTTACCTGAACCACCCAGCCTGCTTATCGTACCTTCTTCTTCCAGCTTATTGTGCACTTCCGTTAACGAAGCCCTTAGCTGGCGATCCTGTTCATAATGCTCCAGCTGGTTAATAAAAAAATGCTGTTCAACTACCAGTTGATCCACATCGGGATTGGTTCTCCGTAATTCCCTGAACAATATTTTTTCTTCCTCCGACATTTCACCCTGGAGGTAACGTTCAATCATTTCGAGCAGCCTAATATCATCCATTTTTGTTACCGTTTTTATATTGTGCAAAAAACAACTTTCTCAACCGCGCCAGGCATTTATATTTCTGGTTTTTGGCATTATCCGCATTGGTATAGCCAAATGTTTCCGCTATTTCCTGCATACTGCTTTTTTTAAGATAGTATGCTTCCAAAAGACTTTTGCAGGGTTCTCCTATATGAGCCATTGCGTGCTCCATCATGCCAAACTCCACATTTCTTTTTTCATGCACGCCCAGGTCATCCTCTACATATACGGTTTCCTCTAACCCGTTCGCCTGCAGTTCATACCGGCTGTTCTTTTGTAAGCGTTTCAGCCACAGCCGTTTACTTACTGAATACAGGTACGTTTTAATCTGGCAGTTCAATTCAAATACCCCTGATTTCGCTTTTTCGTACAGTACGATCACAGCTTCCTGGAAAACATCTTTCGCATCATCTTCCGTGCCATTGTTATTGAGTACCAGGCTTTGAACAACTCCAAAATTATCCTTATATATTGCCTCTATGGCTTTTTTATCATTAACCGATAAACCCTTGATTAATTCCTGTTCCCTGAGGTTATTGTTCACTAAGCAAATATTAATACTTTATTATGCTGATTGGTAACCCAAAATTGGGTAAAAAAAATTATTTAAAAAAAGCAGGTTACCTTTTTTAAGTTTCCGTATTAAGAAGAAATTTCATTATCAAACTATTCAAAAACTATTAAGAATGAAAAAGTTACTGGTTATCCTCGCTATAGGCGCTTTTGCTGCCTGCAACAACGCTGCTGAATCTACAGAAGCTGCTGCTGAAAAAGCAACAGAAGAGGTAAAAGCTGCAGGCGAAGCTGTTAAGGAAGAAGTAAAAGCTGCCGGCGACACTTTACAAGCTGCCGGTGAAGCTGTTAAGGAAGAAGTGAAAGCTGCTGCTGATTCTCTTACAGAGAAAAAATAAGAGATTCTATTACGTTTTTTTTATGGCAAGCAATCGTTGAGGCCGCCCCTGAAAAGGGGTGGTTTTTTTATTTACTTTAAAATAAGGCCGGGAAGAATGTTTTTTAAAAAACATATGCCAAAAATGTATTTGTTTTATTTTTAGTATTACATTTGCCCCGCAATGACAATTTCAAAAGCATACCGTTATTTCTTTTTTTACTTCTACTTTACCGGTAGACCGGGATTGCTTTTGTTGAAAAAATAAGAAATAAAGAAGTTCAACATAATCGGTCCCGGCTAAAAGCCGGGATTTTTTATGTAACAACTACTAACGCAGGATTTTTTTATGAGTAGTAAAAGCAGTACAGCTAAACAGGAAACGGCAGACCCGGCAGCAAATATTCCCGGGCTCAACGGCAATTTAAAAACAGGTACGGCAACCGTTGTAGCCATACAGGGTTACGAAGGAAGCTTTCACCAGGTAGCAGCCAACCATTATTTCGAGAACAATGTAAAAGTGCTGTGCTGCGATACTTTCAGGGAGGTAATAAAAAAAGCTTCCAACAAAAAGGAAAGCGATGGCGGCGTTATGGCCATTGAAAATTCAATAGCAGGAAGCATTTTACCCAATTACAATTTATTACAAAAAAGCAGGCTTAAAATAGTGGGAGAGGTATACCTGCATATAAGGCAACACCTGCTGGTAAACCCGGGTGTTTCTGTAGAAGATATTAAAGAAGTGCATTCTCACCCGATGGCATTGCAGCAATGCCTCGAATTTTTAGATAAATACAACTGGAAGCTGGTTGAAACGGAAGATACAGCCCTTAGCGCAAAGCAGCTTCATCAACATAAAAGCAAGCATATTGCCGCTATAGCCAGCAGCCTGGCAGCCGGGCTTTTTGGACTGGATATACTGGCGCCCGACATTCATACCCAAAGGAATAATTATACACGCTTCCTGGTATTGCAGCATGAAGACCTGGCGGAAGTAATTGAAAACGCAGACAAAGCATCCGTTAATTTCCATACCGACCATTCCAGGGGAAGCCTGGCAAAGGTGCTTACCAAAATAGCCGATGGCGGCATTAACCTCAGCAAGCTGCAGAGCTTTCCTATACCGGGATCTGATTTCAGGTATTCGTTCCATGCCGACATGGAGTTTGATTCACTCGACCGGTTTTACCAGGTGATTAAAGATATAAAAGCCCTGACCGAAGATGTGAAAATATACGGGGTGTATCGTAAAGGCAAACATCATTCATAATTTATTTCTTACTACTAATCACTTACTACTAATTACTATTTATTGATATGATTTCAACGGCAAAACGACTGGATGGCATTGGCGAATATTATTTCTCTACCAAGCTAAGAGAAATAGATGAGCTGAACAGGCAGGGTAAGCAGATCATTAACCTGGGTATTGGCAGTCCCGACCTGCCCCCGCACCCCGATGTAATTAAGGTGCTGCAGGAAGAAAGCGCCAGGCCTAACGTACACGCATACCAGAATTATAAGGGATCGCCTGTATTACGAAAATCCATCGCGGAGTGGTATAAAACCTGGTACCAGGCTGAATTGGATCCGGATACGGAAATATTGCCTTTGATTGGAAGCAAGGAGGGGATCATGCATGTTTGCATGACCTACATTAACGAAGGCGACAGCGTATACGTACCCAACCCCGGTTATCCCACCTACCGGAGTGCGGCCAGGCTGGCAGGTGGTAATATTGTTGAATACACATTGGAGGAAAGGAACAACTGGAAGCCTGATTTTAAACAATTGGAAAAACAAATATCAAAAAACAGTTCAGGCAGGAGCGCATTGCTTTTTGTGAATTACCCGCATATGCCTACAGGGCAATTACCCGATAAGGCTTTGTTTGAAGAACTGGTGGCTTTTGCAAAAGCGAACAATGTATTGCTGGTGCACGATAATCCTTACAGCTTTATCCTGAATGAAAATCCTTTAAGCATTTTGAGCGTAGAGGGGGCGAAAGAGGTTGCTATAGAGCTGAATTCGCTGAGCAAGTCGCAGAATATGGCTGGCTGGAGAGTAGGAATGTTATGCGGGGCAAAGGAAAGGATTGATGAAGTATTGCGCTTTAAAAGCAATATGGACAGCGGAATGTTTTTACCCGTGCAATTGGCTGCCGCTACAGCATTAAGTCTGGGCAAAGACTGGTATGATAGTGTGAACGCGGTATATGCGAAAAGGAGGGAGAAGGTGTTTGAATTGCTGGAGTTGTTGAACTGTACCTTCTCCAGGTCGCAGGCCGGTATGTTTGTATGGGCTGCAATACCCGCGGGCTACGCTGATGGATATGCGCTTAGCGACGAAGTGCTGTACGGGTCGTCGGTATTCATTACCCCGGGAGGAATATTTGGCAGTGCCGGTAACAATTATATACGGGTAAGCCTTTGCTGCACCGAAGAAAAAATACAGGAAAGCATTAACAGGATCAGGGCATCCGGCAACAGTAAAAAATAAACGATGTTTGAAACGATCACGATAGTAGGTGTAGGTTTGATCAGCGGTTCCTTTGCGCTTATTTTAAAAGACAAGGGGCTGGTAAAGCACGTAATAGGCGTTAGCCGCACGGAAAGCAGTATACAAAAAGCATTAGAGCTGGGCATTATAGATGAAGCCCTGCCGTTGGAAGAAGCCGTTAAGAAAAGCGACCTGGTATATGTGGCCATCCCGGTGGATGCTACCATCCCCATGATGCAGCGTATTATGGATCTTATAACCGATAAGCAGATCGTTGCCGACGCCGGATCAACCAAGGATGCCCTGTGCCAGGCGCTGGCCGGTCATCCCATGCGTAAAAGGTTTGTGGCTACACACCCTATGTGGGGCACGGAATACAGCGGTCCCGAAGCAGCCGTACGGGAAGCCTTTACGGGCAGGACCTGTGTGATCTGCGAAAAAGAAAAAAGCGACCCGGAAGCGGTGGCAACCATTGAAAAGGTATACCGGGAATTAGGTATGCGTGTAACCTATATGGATGCCCACAGCCATGACATGCATGCGGCCTATGTAAGCCATATATCTCATATTACCTCTTTCGCGCTGGCCAATACGGTGCTTGAAAAAGAAAAGGAAGATAATGCCATTTTTGAGCTGGCAGGCGGTGGCTTTGAAAGCACGGTGAGGCTTGCCAAAAGCAGTCCTTCTATGTGGCTGCCCATTTTTAAGCAGAACAGGGAACATGTGCTGGATGTTTTAAATGAGCATATTACGCAGCTAAGAAAGTTCAAAAGCTGTATTGAAAAAGAAAACTACGAGTACCTGCGTGAACTGATGGAAAGCGCCAATAAAATTAACCGGATCATTCATTAACCGGCTTTGCGGCAGGACTTAAAAAGATGAAAATGAGTGGTACAAAAAGGCAAATAATAAGGGTAATCAGCTAAATGGTGGTTATCTTTGCGAAAATTTTTTTTATTATATGATGACATTTGAAGGGTTGGGTTTAGACGGGAGATTGGTACAGGCTACCGATGCTTTGGGTTTTAAACAGCCAACGCCCATACAGGAAAAGGCGATTCCTGTTTTATTGAGTGGTACTAAAGACCTGGTAGGGCTGGCGCAGACCGGAACAGGCAAAACAGCAGCTTTCGGGCTTCCGTTGTTACATCTCATAGATGAGAAAGACCGGTTTCCCAGGGCGCTGATCGTTTGCCCTACACGCGAGCTGTGTTTGCAGATCGTAAATGAGATGGAGCTTTTTAAAAAGTTCATCCCGGGCATGCATGTGGTGGCGGTATACGGCGGAACTTCTATTGGCGCCCAGATACGCGAACTGAAAAGGGGAGTACAGATAGTGGTAGCTACTCCCGGAAGGCTGATTGACCTGATTGAAAGAAAAGCGATCAACCTGGAGCAAATAAAATACGTGGTGCTGGATGAGGCGGATGAAATGCTGAATATGGGTTTCCAGGATGATATTGAGTTTATATTGCAAAATACGCCTAACCGCGACAGCACCTGGTTGTTCAGCGCTACCATGCCCCCTGAAATACGCCGTGTGAGCAAAAAATACATGCAGCAGCCGGTAGAAGTAACAGTGGGTAAAGTAAATACTGCCAACAAAAATATAGATCACCAGTATTATGTAACCAGCGCGCAACATCGCTACCAGGCTTTAAAGCGGCTGATTGATTTTAATCCCGGTATTTATGGCATAATTTTCACGCGTACAAAGGCAGATGCGCAGGACATAGCTGAGAAGCTCACCCGCGAAGGATATGATATTGACGCGTTACACGGCGATCTTACCCAGCAGCAGCGCGATAAGGTGATGGGAGAGTTCAGGGAAAAGACATTGCAGTTGCTGATTGCCACGGATGTGGCGGCAAGAGGTATAGATGTTCAGGGCATTACGCATGTTATCAATTACGAACTGCCGGACGATGTGGAAGTATACACGCACCGGAGCGGTCGTACAGGACGGGCGGGAAATACCGGAATATGCATGTCTATTGTGCATACACGCGAGATAGGGAAGGTCCGCCAGATCGAAAGAATGGTGCAGGTGCCTTTTCATAAGCTGGAAATACCCTCGGGTAAGGATGTTTGCCGCAAGCAGTTCTATCATTTTATGGATAACCTGCTGCAACTGGATATAGATGATACGAGCTACGAACCGTATTTGCCGATGCTTGAGGAGAAATTTGCCTCTGTAGGCAAAGAGGAAATACTGAAACGGCTGGCCGCACAGGAGTTCAGCAGGTTTTTAAAGTATTATGAAAACGCGGAAGACCTGAATGTAAGGGAAAGAGTGCGTGAATATAACAGCAGGGATAGCCGCTCTGCTTATGGCGACAGGCGCGATGCGGGCCGCAGAACGGACAGCAGGCGGGAATATGGAAACAGGAATGGCGGCGGTGGTTATGCAAGGCTGTTTGTAAATCTTGGAACCAAAGACGGCTTTTATAAATCGAGCTTCCTGCAGTTCATCCTGGATATGAGCGATCTTAAAAAAGAAGTGCTGGGAAGAGTGGATATGAAGGAAATGAACAGTTGGATAGAGATAGACAAAAAGGCGGCGGGGCAAATGATCCGCTCCATAGATGGAAAGAAATACAAAGGCAGAAGCATTCGTATGAACGATGCCGACAGCAGGCGTTAACAACCAGTTACAATAACTATTTAAACATTTCAAAATAACAAACATATGCAAGCAGTTGAAAATAATATGAAAGCTGTGGTGCTTGAAAAGCTGGATAAAAAGCCATTGATCATTTCGGGGCCGTGCAGCGCGGAAACAGAAACACAGGTGCTTGAAACAGCACAACGCCTGGCAAAAACAGGTAAGGTAGATATGCTGAGAGCGGGTATATGGAAACCCCGCACCCGACCCGGAAGCTTTGAGGGAATAGGAGCAAAAGGGTTACCCTGGCTGCAGCAGGCTAAAAAGCTGACCGGCTTACCCACCACTGTGGAAGTGGCTACCGGTAAGCAGGTGGAAGACGCGTTGCATTTTGAAGTGGACATGCTGTGGATCGGTGCACGTACTACCGTGAACCCCTTCAGCGTGCAGGAAGTGGCCGATGCTTTGCGCGGCGCGGATGTACCTGTATTGATCAAGAACCCTATTAATCCTGATCTTGAATTATGGACAGGCGCTGTGGAGCGGGTAGCCAAGGCGGGTATTAAAAAGATCGGGCTGATCCATCGTGGTTTCAGCGCTTACGGCAATACGGAATACCGCAATGCGCCCATGTGGCACTTGGCCATTGAAATGAAACGCCGTAACCCCGAAATGCTGATGATCAACGATCCTTCGCATATATGCGGCCGCAGGGATATTTTGCTGGATGTGGCGCAAAAAGCCATTGACCTGCAATTCGACGGGCTGATGATAGAAAGCCATATTGACCCGGATAATGCCTGGAGCGATGCCAAGCAGCAGGTTACACCCGAAAAGCTGGCTGAAATGCTGGATGCGATTGTTTGGAGAAAAGAAGATGTTAATTCGGAAGCATATCATGCCGCGCTGGAAAAACTGCGTCAGCAGATCAACCATCTTGACGATGAAATGATGCAGATACTTAGTCAGCGTATGAAGCTGGCGGAAAAAATAGGGCAGTATAAAAAGGATAATGGCATTACTATTTTGCAAACAAGCCGCTGGAATGAAATACTGGAAAGAGCATTTGCACGGGGTGAAAAAATAGGGCTGAGCAAGGAGTTCATCACCAAATATTTTGATGCGGTGCATATGGAATCTATCAATCACCAGAACAAGATCATGAACGCCTGAATTATAGAAGGCGTATAATAAATACATGCCGGGCGGTACTCATACTTATATCTATATACACACGATATGGAGTACGAATGGCGGGCAGCCACTGCTTAGCCGGATCGTGAGAAAAGTGTTGTTTCCGTATATGAAGCAACATGCGGTATCTAAAGGAATACAAATAACGGCTGTAGATGGTTATGATGATCATGTGCATTGCCTGTTTAAGCTGATGCCTGTGCAGCCTGTGCAGGAAGTGGTAAAGCAGTTGAAGGCTGATGCGGAAGAATGGATCAATGCCAACCGGTTTTTACCGGCACATTTTAGCTGGGAGGATGGTTATCACGCCTATTCCGTAAGTCCTTCGAATGTAAACAAATCAGCGGAGTATATCAACCGGCAGGAAGAGTACCATCAAACCAAATCGCTGGAAGAAGAGCTTGCCGCGTTTGAAAAAATGGTGGCGGAACTGAAGAAATGAAGCTGTCAGCTATAAATGCTGATTTGAGATTTGAAATCCGCCACGGCGGACAGGTTTGAGATTTGATGGCTGTTGCAGGTTGTAAGTTACAAGTTGCAGGTTTCGGGTTTATAGTTTGTGGTTTCAGGTTTTTGTAGTTTTGGTCTTCTAACTATAAACAATAAACTATAAACCACAAACATCTCAAATTTCAAATTTCAAATCTCGAATTTCAAATCTCTTATAAACCATAAACACGATCATTTTGACTCCCGAAACATACAAATTCAGCAAGGCTTCCACGCAATACTATTTCGACGGAGCTTTTTCGAACCTGAAAAAGATCGCTGACAATAAATCGGCTATTATTATTACCGATGAAAATATATTCAATGCCCATGAGCCAAAGTTCAAAGGGTGGAATGTAATTGTACTCAAGCCCGGTGAAGAGTTCAAAGTACAGGCCACCGTGGATACTATCATCGAAAAAATGATAGAAATGGAAGCCGACCGTAAAACAACGCTTGTGGGGATTGGCGGCGGGGTAATTACAGATATTACGGGATACGTTGCTTCGGTGTATATGCGGGGCATCAGCTTCGGGTTTATACCCACATCGGTGCTGGCAATGGTAGATGCAAGTATCGGCGGCAAAAACGGGATTGATGTGGGCGTATATAAAAACATGGTAGGTATTATCCGCCAGCCTTCTTTTATTTTGCACGACCTGAAGCTGCTTGGATCGCTGCCGGAAAGCGAATGGCAAAACGGCTTTGCTGAAATCATTAAGCATGCCTGCATTAAAGACGCGGCTATGTTTGCTGAACTGGAGCAGCATTCGCTGGAAAATTATCGTAAGGATAAGAAGAAGATGGCTTCGCTCATCAGGCGGAACGCGCTGATCAAAATAAAAGTAGTGCAGAAGGATGAATTTGAAAAAGGCGACCGGAAGCTGCTGAACTTTGGTCATACGCTGGGGCATGCGCTTGAAAACCAGTATGAGCTTTCCCACGGGCAGGCCATATCTATCGGCATGACATATGCCTCCCTTATATCCGGTCGTTTACGTGGCTTTAAAGACGCTGAAAAAGTAATTTCGGTGCTTGAACAATACAAGCTTCCCACCTATGCCGAGTTTGATAAGCCCAAAGTGCTGGAAGTATTGAAGATGGATAAGAAAAGAGTACAAAAAGAGATGAGCTATGTATTGCTCGACAGGATAGGCAAAGGAGTTATTCAACCTATCGCTTTACAACAACTGGATAAAATTATAACCGCATTATAATGATGATCGCTACCATACATCCTTCTACGTTATCCGGAAAAATGCAGGCGCCTGCTTCCAAAAGCTCTATGCAGCGCGCATGTGCCGCGGCATTGATAACAAAAGGGGAAGCTACTATTGTAAACCCGGGCCATTCCAACGACGACCAGGCGGCATTGGGCGTTATACAGGCATTGGGTGCGGCTGTTAAGCATATTTCTCCCCATGAAATACAGGTAAACAGCAGCAGCGAAAATACGCCGGTAGCGGTTAACTGCGGCGAAAGCGGGCTGGGCATACGTATGTTCGCGCCATTGATAGCATTGCATGCTACTGCGGTTACCATTAACGGTGAAGGAAGCTTATTGACGAGGCCGATGGATTTTTTCGATGAAGTATTGCCTCGTTTAGGCGTAACCGTTCAGTCCAATAAGGGAAGGCTTCCCATTACGCTTACCGGGCCATTGCAACCGGCAGATATTGAAATAGACGGTTCCCTGAGCTCACAATTTCTTACGGGTTTGCTGATGGCGTATGCGGCTGCAGGCGCGCGGAATGTAAGCATCCGGGTAACCAACCTGAAAAGCCGCCCCTATATAGATCTTACTTTAAAAGTAATGGAAGCCTTCGGGTTGAAAACCCCGGTGAATAATAAGTATGAATCGTTTTATTTTGACAATACTCCTGTTGCCAAAAAAGAAAATAAAGTTACCTATACCGTAGAAGGCGACTGGAGCGGAGGCGCTTTCCTGCTGGTAGCGGGCGCCATAGCCGGGGCGGTAGAAGTAAAAGGACTGGATCCTTCGTCTGCCCAGGCGGATAAAAAAATACTGGAAGCGTTGAAAGACGCGGGCGCCGGCATGGAAATTTCGGGTGACCGTATCCGTTTGTACCCGCAGGAATTAAAAGCCTTTAGCTTTGACGCTACCGATTGTCCCGACCTTTTTCCACCGCTGGTGGCGCTGGCCGCTTATTGTACCGGAACTACTTCTATTAAAGGAGTAAGCCGGCTGGCGCATAAAGAAAGCAACCGGGGACTTACCTTACAGGATGAATTTGGTAAAATGGGGCTGCGGATTGACCTGGAGGAGGATGTGATGCAGGTGCATGGCGGTAATGGCTTAAAGGGCGCCCATGTACATTCCCGCCACGATCATCGTATAGCGATGGCATGCGCTACCGCCGCGCTGAAAGCCGTTGGCGAAACAGTGATCAGCGATGCCGAAGCCATCAATAAATCTTATCCCGACTTTTATGATGATATTCGCGGCATAGGCGCCGCGGTTGAAGTACGGCGTATACATTAATTTCAATCAGTAATATACTATATGAACTCTTTTGGCAGGTTATTCCGCATTCATATTTTTGGTGAGTCGCATGGAGAAAGCGTAGGCATTTCAATTGATGGCTGCCCGGCAGGATTGCCGTTAAAAGTAGAAGATTTTTTGACAGACATTGAAAGAAGGAAAGGTGGTACGCAGAAAGGCACTACTCCCCGCCAGGAATCTGATCTGCCCATTTTTAAAAGTGGCATCTTTAACGATACTACCACCGGGGCGCCCATTACCATCCTTTTTGAAAATAACAATACCCGTTCGGGCGATTACCAGAAACAAAGGGCCGTACCACGCCCGGGGCACGCGGACTTTGTGGCGCATCAAAAGTTTGGAGGTTATGAAGATTACAGGGGCGGCGGGCATTTCAGCGGCAGGCTGACAGTGGCATTGGTAGCTGCCGGCGTAATAGCCAAAAAGCTGCTGGCGTATTCCGGAGTAGAAGTAGTGGCGAACATACTGGAAATAGGAGGCGAAAGCGACCTGGAAAAAGGGTTGCAGAAAGCTATTGATGCGAAAGACAGCATAGGCGGTATTGTGGAATGCAGGGTGAATGGTTTACCTGCCGGCTTAGGTGAACCTTTTTTCGACTCGGCCGAATCGCTGATCAGTCATGCCGTATTTGCCATACCTGCCGTGCGGGGTATAGAGTTCGGAACCGGCTTTGCCGCGGCGCGCATGTTTGGCAGCGGGCATAATGATGCTATTGCCGATATGAGCGGGCGAACAGCTACTAACCATGCGGGAGGAGTTGTAGGCGGCATCAGTAACGGCAACGGGCTGGTATTCAGGATCGCTATCAAACCCACGTCTTCTACTCCTAAAATACAGCAAACGCTTAACTGGGAAACGGGCGAAACAGAAAGCTTTTCGGTAAAAGGGCGTCACGACCTGTGCATAGCCCTGCGCGTACCGGTGGTGCTGGAAGCTGTTACGGCTTTTGTGCTTTGCGACCTCATGCTTGCTGAGCAAAAGATAAAACGTATATTGTAGGTTCAATTGTAAGTAAACGATCGTTATGCCACTTATTTACCACATTACTACCAATGAGGAATGGAAGAGCGCCCAAGAGGCCGGACAGTATGAATCTTCTTCGCTTAAAGAGGAAGGGTTTATTCATTGCAGTGAAGACCGGCAGGTAGCCGATGTGCTGAAAAGATATTTTTCAGGTAAAAGCGATCTTGTTAAGCTTACCATTGATACGGAAAAACTCACCAGCCAGTTGATATACGACTGGTCCAACGCCATCGAAGATACTTTCCCTCATATTTACGGTCCCATCAACCTGGCTGCCGTAGTAGCCGTTGATCCTGTTCATAATTAAAGCAAAGAAAAGCTCTGCTCAACCATCTTTTTCCAGCGCCGGTTTGGCAGCAGGATGAAATAGCGAAGCCAGGCCGGTGCTTAGACGTTACTTGTTTAGCCCTTGTCATTACTCTAAATTTCTCCGCAGTGTCTGCCGCGTTTAGCCTGTGCGTTGGCAGGCGACGCTGCGGTAGGTGGAAAGCGTATTAGTTTAACGGAAAGATTATATACTCAGTTCTGCCAAATATTATATTACCGGAGACCAAAGAATTCATGAAATTTGTAATTACATATTGTTGCAAGATATAGATTTGGCTAAGAAGTGACTATGAATTCCTCCGCAACGTCCCTTGCTTACGCACAAAGCTTTGCACAAGGAGACATTGCGGAGAACCAAGGCTGCCATATCAACAATTTTATAGCGTCATAGACGCGAAAGTTTGGTGGCACTTATAAAGTAACGTATTGACAAAGCTCCGTAGGAGCGGCATTTTCGCAGGTTTGAAACGTTTATGGTCAGGCGACCTGCGCCAGAGCGTGCAGGGCGTATATGATGTTTGTAATTACATATTGTTGCAAGATGTAGATTTGGCTAAGAAGTGACCATGGTTTCCCCCCGCAACGTCCCTTGCTTACGTACAAAGCCCCGCAGTGGCGGGACTACCAAACCTGCGCCGGTATGTTATGAAAATCATACTCCCATAGGGTTGTTTCTATACCCGGTACCGTTTCCGTTAAGAAAGTCTACATGTTAGTATTTAAAGGTGCATACAGGTAAGCACTTAATTTGGTAGTTTTTTAAAAAAATGTTAACTGTTTGTTATGGATTTCAAAAAAATAATTCTAGGTTTGGATTACCTAATCTAAACCAACTATAATGCATTTACGCAGCATACTTATAAAATGTATGCCGGCATGCAATTTAATGATGCTAGCTTTATTCATTCCGGGAATATTGATATCCCAGGATGTAAAGCCGGATAATGACCATGATTCATCCTCTGTTTTTAAGTTCAAAAATTCTGTTGACAGTATTATTAATCCCGGAATATTTGCTCCAATAGTACACCGGTATAATACGCGTGATTCCATTGTATCCGGCAAAGACTCTGCGGCAAAGCTGCTGCTGAAAAGTATCGGCTACGACAGCAGTCGCATGAATAAGGATAGCATACGGAGCCGTCTCAGGCGTTTACCCGCGGAACAATGGGCGGCGGCATTGGATCCCATAAAAGAAAAGCTTAAAAAGCCGGACTCGGCAACACTGAAGAAAAAACTGGCATCCCTGCTGCCTTACAATATGGAAACGCCTTCCTCCATAATGCAGGTAGGAGGGGGATATGTTCAGTATAATTACATGTTTCGCTCCCTGCTGGATACGCCGTTCGTAGAGTCGAACCTGGGCCAGCACATGATAACCGCCGGGCTTGATTTTGCTGTTGCCGATATTCCCTTCCGGTTAACCTATTACGGCAGGCAAAGCAATTCGCAGTACCTGCGCGACTATCACGATTTCCGGGTAGAGTTCAATGGACCTGAGTTCAGGCGCTTAAAACAACAGCAACTGCGCAACCGGCTTTCCGGCGCTTTGCAAAGTATTCAGCCTGCCGGGCTCAGTGACCAGTTGAAGGCCAATTTGCAGAAGGCCCGGGGGCTCCGCCACCTCCTCAATGAAAGGGAGTGGCTGAACAAATACCTGCAAAGCAAAAAATATTTAGCATACCGCGACCAGTTACCGATGGAGCTGCCCGACAAAGAAGGCGTGATCAGGTCTGCCGAATATTTTGTGAAGCTGTACGAGGAGAAGCAACGGCTGAGCGCAACGCTGCAGCATGCAGCCGATTCCCTGCAATCTGTTTATAACGGCAATCTCAAAAAAATACAGGCGCTTAAAAAGCTGATTGACCGCAATATTTATACCGAACAGGGTACGCGGCTCATTCAAAAAGAATTACAGGAGGCAGGCGTGAAAGATAAAAAAACGCAACGCCTGCTGAATACGGTATATGCCATCAGAGCCTTTGCTGTAGGAAGAACCCTGCCCCGCATGACCAGCCTTTCCGTGAACAATCTGAATGTGTCAGGCATCAATTTCGAGTACAACGCGTACAACCTGTACCTGGCATTTACCGCCGGCAAAATAGACTTCAGAACCCGTGATTTTATTTACGGAAAACCTTCGCCGGTTAAGCAGCATGTATATGCCGGCAGCATAGGCTATGGGCTGAAAGAAGGGAACCATCTCATTCTTACCGGCTATACCGGGCGCAAGCAGATCATATCCAACGGCGGGTTAGCCGCTTCTCCCCTGAGCGGCATGAGCATTGAAGCGCAGTGGGTGATAGGGCAGTATATACGGGTTACGGCAGAAGCCGCCCAGTCTACCAGCCCGGTGTATGCGTATGAGCAGGGGAGCAAAACACAGGGCTTCCGGCTGAATGATCATACCAACAAGGCTTATTCCGTAAAAGCCTACGGGTATATTCCTTCCACGAAAACGCGTATAGAAGGGTATTACCAGAAAACAGGCATCAACTTCCAGAATTTTACCAACTACCGGGTAAATGCCAATGCCAGCACGTGGAGCATAAGGGCGGAGCAATACCTGCTTAAAAGGCAGCTCCGGGTGATGGCGTCTGCACGAAAAAACGATTACAGCAATCCTTTTGTGGTTCAGCAATACAACAGCAATACCGTATTCACTTCTTTGTCCGCTACCTTTCGCAGGCGTAAGCTTCCCTCTTTAACAGTGGGGTATATGCCTTCCTCGCAATACACCATGGTGGGCAACCAGGTAGCTGAGAACCGTTACCAGTCGCTGAACATTCATATGGCGCATGCTTATACAATCGGGTTAATGACGGCCAACGGGAGCGTCATGTACAATCGCTTTTACAACTCAGGCAGCGATACAGGATTTGTGTACTATAATGCCGGTCATTTTTATACCGCACACCAGTTCATGTTCCGGATGTTTACCGCCAATATCGGGTATGCGCGCACTGCCAACAACCGGTATTCGCTCGATGTAATGGAGGGCGGGCTGGCTGTAACATGGCTTAAAAAAGTGGTGGCGGGCTTTGGGGCAAAGATCAACCAGTATAACCGGGTGGAAGTAAAGACCGGCGGTTATTGTAACCTGCGCTGCAACTGGCCTGCCGTGGGAGACCTGAGCCTCTGGTACGAAAACGGTTACCTGCCCGGATCATCCGGTTCATTGATAAAAAACGAATGGTTCACACTTGGGTTTACCAGGTATTTCAACAACAGGATCAGGTTGTGAACCAAAGCGCTAGTATTCCGTCCCCGTTACAGTGAAAAATTTAAGTGCAATGTTTGCGAGCTTACCGGCTGCAGGCGTGGCATGCATTTGATTCAATCAATAAAAAGGCACACATGAAAATGCGGATCCTCTGCTTATTGCTGCTGAGCGGGCTTATGCCTGCAGCCCAGGTTATTGTTACGCCCCAGTTGCTTCGTACAGGTGTACTGCAAAAGCAACAGCTATGGAGCATGCTGGTCACCAACACGGGGCAAAGCGCTGTGGATGGTCACCTGGAAGTAGTGCTGGCAGACATTGCTACCGGCCAACCCGTATTGACCGGTGTTGGAAAAGCATTTACCGTTGCTCCCGGCAATATGCAGATCAATGCCGCATTGATGGAGCCCATCCAGTATACACAACTGAGCGGTAACTACGTGATAGAGCCCGGGCCCAATGGCTTTTTACCGTTGGGAAATTTTTCGGTTTGCATCAGCTATTTCCGGCATGTGCACGATGCGGTAGATCAACTGGCGGAAGAATGCGATTATATAGAGATAGAGCCGTTAAGTCCCCCGCAACTGGTGCTGCCCTGGAACGAAGCCCGGGAAACACAAACCATGCCTTCCTTTACCTGGCTTCCGCCGGCGCCTGCCAGCTTTTTTAATAACCTGCGGTACGATATGGATGTGGTGGAAGTGAATGCCGGGCAATCAGGCGCCGATGCCATCCAGGAAAATATTCCACTGCTGCATATGGCGGAGCTTGTACAAACCTACCTGCTTTATCCAACCGGTTCGCCGCCCCTGCAAACCGGCAAACAGTATGCCTGGAGGATCACGGCCACCAGCAACGGCGCTGTAGTATCCCGGAGCGAGATATGGACGTTCAGCCTGGAGAGCGAAAGCGATTTGCCGCGAATTAAAACCAACAATCTTCCCTACGTAAAGCTGGTAAAGGACGAGTTGCCTGCCTACTCGCTGCAGGTGGATTACCTGAAGTTCGATTACCTGAATGAAACCCCTGATACTGCCTGGAACGTCCGTGTGTACGATCTTACTTCAGGCAGTAATGATACCATTTCCTTCCGGTGGGATACGCTTGCCCTGAAGTACGGGCAAAACCTGGTCAATATTGACCTCACGTCCGGTAACAGCCTTATCCACCAGCATTTTTATATGCTGGAGCTGCGTAATTCAGGCAATGAAATATGGCGCATGCGGTTTGAGTTCCGGCGAAACGAAAACGAAAACAATCCCTAACAGAAAAGAACTGATACAACATGAAATATTTATCAAGGACCAGTGTACGGAAAAATATTGCTTCGTTGCTGTTAAGTGTAATGTTTTGCGAAACAGTGTTGCCTGTATATGGCTATCAGCGGTCGGCTGTGAGCTATCAGTCGTCAGCTATGGGCTATCAGCAATCGGCTATGGGCTATCAGCCATCGGCTATGGGCTATGGGCAATCGGCTGCGGGCTATGAGCCGGTGGCAAAAGCGTTGATGCCGGTGGCAAACAAGGCAGTTAAAAAAACGCGGCAGACAATGATCGGCGGGCCGGGGCAGCCGGAGATGAGCAGCTTTAAGAGTGTGAACGCGGACAATATGGTAGACCTGTTCACCGGCGATTTTTCTTATACCATTCCTTTGCTGGATGTGGGTGGCTACCCGGTGAACATTCATTACAACGGCGGTCCTGCCATAGACCAGGAAGCCAGTTGGGTGGGGCTTGGCTGGAACGTTAACCCGGGAACGGTAAATCGTTCCATGCGCGGGTTACCTGATGATTTTAACGGGTTGGATTCGATCAAAAGGATACAGAGCATCCGGGAAAATAAAACCGTAGGTGTGGGGGTAGGAGGCAATGTAGAAATATTTGGCGGTGTTTTAAGGGTGGGCATTAATCAGGGTGTATTCAATAATACCTATAACGGATGGGGAGTGGAATATGGAGTGCAGGCTACCATCAGTTCAGGAAAGGACTCTAAAGGACCTTTGACCGCATCGCTTGGGCTTAACAATAATTCCCAGTCAGGAATAAATATTTCTCCAAGCTTAAGTGTGCAACTTGCTAAACAACAAAGTATGGTCCAGGCTACAGGAAGCCTTAGTACTAATTATAATTCGAGAACCGGTATTTCCGGGCTGCAGTTTGGTGCGCAGGTTTCCGGCAGTGTAAAGACGAGTTTGAAGGATAATAATGGTAACCAGAGATATGCTTCGGTGGGAAGCCACTCTGTAAATTCTTCCTTCATATCTTTTGCCATACCTGCTTACTCACCCGGTATACAAATGCCTTTCACCAGCACCAACTTTAGTTTCGATACAAAATTTGGGGGAGAGATATGGGGTGTTCATCCAAATGTTAATATTTCCGGCTATGTGAGCAAGCAGGAAATAGCCGATGAAGATACGCTTCAGCGATTGCCTGCTTATGGCTTTTTGTATTATACAAATGGCAAGGACGATGCGGGTGGGTTGCTGGACATGAACCGCGAGAAAGAGGTATATTTTAACCAGAAAAGCACTCCTCATATCGCCATACCGCAATATACCTATGATGTGTACAGCATTTCGGGCGAAGGCACGGGTGGTATGTTCCGTCCCTACCGGAGTGAAGCCGGGTATATTCGCGACCATCAGCTTCAGACCAAAAGCAAGAGCGACCATTTAGCCATTGATGTTGGTATCGGCGCTTACTTTAAGGGCGGCACCAACTTTGACGAAACCATTGCTACCACCCGCAACAGCGCCTGGAGATCAGACGTTACACCTAACCTCGATTTTAAAACAGCCGATACTACTTTTCAGCCGGTATATTTTCGTAACCCCGGAGAAAAAACAAGCAATACCCTGTCTTACTATCATTCGGTAGGAGGCGATAGCACGGTACGTATACATTTAACCGACAGCCCCGCAAACGTAAAAGCCGCCAATGAGCTGGTAGCGTACTACAACAATAAGCCCCACAGGAATATCAGCATTGCCGGCCCGCTTGTAAAGCAGCAACGCGATAAAAGAACACAGGTGATCACCTACAAGACTGCCGGTGAAGCGCAATCGTATGGGCTTGATAAAAAGATACAACCGGTCGTAGAAAACGCAATTCCTATAGGGACTTGTCCGGATACGGCCCTGGAGAATTCCCTGGATCGTATTGATGAGATCCGTAAAGGACATCATATATCTGAAGTAACGGTATTGAATGCGGATGGCAGAAGATATATATACGGTTTACCGGCGTATAATGTGGAGCAGCAGGATGTGACTTTTGCCATTGACAAAGAAACGGAAGCCTCGAAAGTAGACAGGGGCATTGCCGATTACGAAGCGGAAAAGGATAATCATGCTGTCACCAACAAAAAAGGGAAAGACAATTTTTTTACCAAAGACATCATGCCGCCCTATGCGCATTCGTATCTGCTCACGGGATTGCTGTCGCCTGACTATGTGGATATTACCGAAGATGGCATTACCGATGATGACCTGGGCGATGCGGTAAAATTCAATTATACGATGCTGTACGGTAAAGGCAAAGGATATTACCGCTGGCGCACCCCCAATGAGCAAAACAAGGTAAACTATAGCGAAGGGCTGAAAACCTATTCGCGCGATGATAAGGGCACCTATATGTACGGGAAAAAGGAAGTATGGTATCTCAACTCCATTTCTTCCAAAACCATGCTGGCGGTATTCAGGATATCAGACAAGCGCGAAGACGGTTTAGGCATCACAGATGAGAATGGGGGTATTGATCCCGCACAAAAGCTCAGGCGGCTGGAAAGGATTGACCTGTATTCGAAGCCCGACCTGGTAAAAAACGGCGTGAATGCCAGGCCCGTGAAATCGGTACATTTTGAATACGATTATTCCCTGTGCAGGAATACCGTTAACAACTCCGGCAATCCCGTTGATAAGAACGGGAATGCGGTTTCTTCCGGCAGCAGCAGTAATGTGAACAAGAACAAAGGGAAGCTCACGCTCAGGAAAATATGGTTTTCCTACAACGGCAACTACAAGGGAGTAAAAAATCCCTATGTATTTAACTACGGGCAGGTAGAAGAGGGGCAACCTGCCGATAAATACAACCCGGAGCACAACAGCAAACATTACGATCGCTGGGGCGGTTACAAACATCCGTCATCCAATCCTTCCGGGTTGAACAATGTGGATTACCCGTACGCCGTACAGGATTCGGTAAAGGCTGCCGGATATGCCAATGCCTGGAACCTCACGGATATAAGGCTTCCTTCAGGTGGCCTGATGAAGATCAGCTACGAAGCGGATGATTATGCCTATGTGCAGAACAAACGCGCCATGCAGTTGTGTAAGCTGGCGGGGTTTGGTGCTACTTCCTCTTCGTCGCCCGGTAATTTTTTGTATGGAGATGGCGGTACCGACTATGAATATGTATTCATTGACGTGCCCGAACCGGTATATTCCAAATCAGATATTTACCGCAAATACCTGGAAGGCGTTGATAAGATCTTTTTCAAAATAGCGGTAGAAATGCCTGCCGACCGTTGGGGCAGCGGTTACGAGTATGTGCCCACCTGGGTTGAAACAGACCAGGGTAATTACGGGGTAGTAGCAGGTAACAATACCCGGATATGGATAAAGCTCGCAAAGGTAGATGGTAAACAACCCCTTACCCTGGCGGCGCTCCAGTTCATGAAGCTCAATATCCCGTCTAAAGCGTATCCTGCATCCGAGATGGGCGACAACCTCAGTTTTTCGAACCTGGTAACCATGCTTGCATCTGCTTTGCCGGAAATACAGAATATTGTGAAGGGGTTCTATGAAGCCGCCAAAACAAGAGGATGGTGCAGGAAAGTTCTTCCTGACCAGTCATTTGTGCGGCTGAACACCCCGGTGTACAAAAAATACGGGGGCGGTTACCGGGTGAAAAGAGTGGAGGTATTTGACAACTGGAAGACCATGACCAACCAGCGGGAAGCCAGCTATGGCCAGACCTATTCTTACACTACTACAAAGGTTATTACGAAAGATACCCTAGTTTCGGGCGTAAGAAAGCTGAAACGCGATACGCTCATCATCAGCAGCGGCGTAGCCAGTTATGAACCCTTTATTGGCGGCGAAGAGAACCCGCTGCGCGAGCCCATAGAATACGAGGAAAAATTATCGGTACTGGCGCCCACCCATTATATGTATACGGAAAAGCCGTTGGGTGAAAGCTTTTATCCCGGCGCTATGGTGGGTTACAGCAAAGTGCGGGTGCGCACCATACACAGCAAAGCTAAATCTGCCAACGGCTGGCAGGAAACGGAATTTTTTACCACCAGGGATTTTCCTACCCGGGTAGAGCATACACCCCTGGATGGGGATAGTAAGAAAGAGTACAATCCTAAGCTTCCCAACCTGCTTAAGCTGAGAGCCGTTAGAAATCTTACCATTTCGCAGGGCTTTAAGGTGGAGCTGAACGATATGAACGGCAAAATGAAAGGGCAGGCCAATTACGCGGAGAACGACCCGGAGAACGCCGTGCACTACACGAAGAATTTTTACAGGGTAGATGACGAAACCGCTCCCGCGCAGCATTTGAACAATACGGTATGGGTGGCAGATTCATTGAACGGGAATGTAAACCGTAACGGTGTAATAGGGCTTGATATTGAAATAATGACAGACATGCGGCAGCAGCATTCCAAAACCTTTTCGCAAAACCACCAGACCAATATAGATGTTATCCCGTTTTTCTTTGGCATAACACTACCAATTCCTTCCTACTTTCCAATTTTCCACGAAGAGGAAAACACCTTCCGCTCCGCGGCAACGGTAAAAATAGTGCAACGCTATGGCATACTCGACAGCGTGGTAGTGGTGGATAAGGGAAGCATCGTTACTACCAAGAACCTTGTGTACGATGCGGAGACAGGAGACGCGGTTGTAAGCCGCACCAACAATGAATTTGACGACCCGGTATACCAGTTCAGCTACCCGGCGCACTGGGCATACAGCGGTATGGGAGCCGCCTATAAAAACGTTGACGCGGTATTTGCCCAGAAGCAGGTGATCGGGGGGAAAATGACCAATGCCGACGGAAGCTTCTTTGATGTTGCCCGTTTTTTTGAAAGCGGCGACGAGATAGCCATTCAAAGAAGGCGGGATCTGACCGCCGTAACCAATGTTGCCGGCGATTGCCCGCGGTATACTTTCAGCAATACGGTAAACGATACCCTCTTAAAGATATGGGCAATTGATGCAGCGAAAGGAAAAGAAAAAAACAGCGGGCTGTTCTTTATTGATGAGAACGGGAAACCCTATACCGGCTTTATTGTAAGCATGCGTATCATCCGCTCCGGCAAGCGCAATATGCTGGGCGCAGGCGCGGGTAATATCGTGTCGCTCAAAAACCCGGTGAAAGAGATTGCTGCGGGCAGGTATAAAATTGAAATTGACAGTACGCTGGATATCATCAATGCATCCGCAACCTCTTACAAAGACCTGTGGCAGGTGGAAAAAAGCTATTATGTAAAGGACAGTGTAGTGAGGGTGTATAAAGATTTTGGACCGGTAACAGTAGAAGCTGCAACGTATCTGTCCAGATACGACAGGTGGGGAAGTGGAACGGTAGAGGAAGATTATATCTATGAAAGTTCCGGTTTTGTTGCTACCAGCATGGATTTCCTGGCAAAGTGCAGTGGAATACCCAGCAGGCATTCGAGGACGGCGAAAACAAAAAGTATTCTCAAATTCGATTTGGATGAGATTCCCGTGGATGCGATCATAACAGATGCTGCCATAACTTTTACTCCCAAAAAACCAATTAACTTTTGGAAACAAAATAAGGCTAAGCGGACTTGTCACGGAGAATCCAAATATGGGTATGATTGGGCAACTGCCAATACCTATTACGCCGGCAGTTATACCTCAAAGCTTAGGCGTATTACTGCAAAATGGGCACCCGGAAACTGGTCCTACACCGCAATTACAGCCACTACAACCAATGAAGTCACTATCGGAAACGCACCCGGTAACTATGCAAACGTAGTTTGTACCAACCTGATCCAGGACTACGTGAGCAGCAATACACCTGAGCGTTACGGACTGGTTTTTGAATTAAATAAAACCCAGGAGTCCAATAACAGCGACAATGAAATTAACTTCCTGAGCTTTGGAGGTATTCCTCAACGAAATGCAACCGGTACATGGCTTGGCCAGCAATGCAAAAATATTTATACCAACCAGGATACGCTTAATTGCAGCTATAACTATCCTCCTCCCAGGTTGGTAATTTCTTATCGAACCTATGTAGACTCTTTGGTCAAACTCTGCAAGGAAAACATCAACGATACCGCCACCAATCCCTACCGCTGGGGCATATTGGGCAACTGGCGCGCCGAACGGGCTTATACCTGGTACAGCGACCGGAAGGAAAGTGATGCCGGCGTTCCGGGAACAAACATTCGCGTAGAAGGAACATTAAAACAGTGGACGCCCTACTGGCAGTTTTCCGATTCGGGGCTGGTAGCGGTTGCCGATACGCTCCAATGGGTATGGAATGCCGCCAGCTCCATATATAACAAACGCGGCTTCGAAATTGAGAACTACGATCCGCTGGGCAGGTATAATTCCGGCTTATACGGGTACAACCAGTCGTTGCCGGCGGCTGTTATACAGAACAGCCGTTACCGGGAGGCATTGTTCGACGGCTTTGAAGATTATGGTTTCCGCAACCAGGCCTGTATTCCTTTGTGCGAAAACCCGCGGGAGTTTGATTTTGTGAACGGCCAGCCGGGGGTGTCTATAGACAGTACGCAAAGCCATACCGGCAATTACAGTGTAAAAATAAACGCGGGATACCAGTCCCTGCTTACGGCGCCGGTGTCGGCTTTAGATTCGCTCCCGTACGCGTTCTCTGCTCCCATAGACTCCACACCGGTATATACAACCAGGGTAACAGGCGCCGGAACCGGCTTTACCGGCACTTATACACAATCAGCCCTCCAGGCGCAGTATTTTGGCGGTTGCCCGCCCATGGCAGATGTTTCGGTGGTACGCTCCGAAACCATAGCCAATGTACAGTGGGGGAATATTACCCCTATTGCCGGGTTGTGCGGTTATGGCCCCTATACGGTGCAGTGGGCCGCTAAGGTACAGGCTAAAACAACCGACCTGTATACATTCTACCTGAAGGCCATTGGAGGGGAGGTTATTTTTACGGTAAACGCCCAGCAGCCCCGCTACAATTCAGCCACGGGCGAATACGAAATAAATGTGTTCCTCACTGCCGGTCAGTTGTACCCGCTTACGATCGAGTATTACCATATCAGGACTTCCGAAGGATTCGGGTTAAAGCTGGAATGGAGCGCAGCTTCGCTCAATGCCACCCATACCCGGGAGGTGATCCCTACCAGGTTCCTGTACCCGTTCGCTACCGTTACCGCACCGCCCAATTCTTTCGAAACCGATATCAGCCGCTATTGCATACAAGCCGGAAATACAAAGGCGGAGCGCATCATACGGCCGGTATTCAGCCCCGTTACCAACAAAAAAATAGTGGTAAGCGCCTGGATGCGTATGGATGGCAATGATTGTTTTTCTGCGCCTGTGCTTACGGACGCGTTGAAGGTAATGTTCAGGCAGGGCGGCTCCGTTATACAAAATACCTACCTGGAAAAAACAGGTGTAAGGATAGAAGGCTGGCAGCGGTATGAAGCCACCGTAACGGTACCGGAGGAGGCTGCGGAAATGCAACTAAGCCTGCAGGGAACCAATGGTAAAACCATTTATGTAGATGATATAAGAGTGCAGCCCTACAACAGCAGCATGAAATCTTTTGCCTACGACAGGGTGAGCCTGCGGCTGATGGCGGAGCTGGACGAGAACAATTATGCCAGCTTTTATGAATACGATAACGACGGTACCCTGATACGTGTGAAAAAAGAAACCGTGAAAGGCATTCAAACCATTAAAGAAACAAGGAGCGCATTGATAAGAGAGCAATAGCGCCTGCCTCATTAAAAAAATACAGACATGAACAGGATCATTTTAAAAGACACATGTATGAGCCGGGTTAAATCATTGTTGATAGCGGCAAGCCTGTTGCTGGTAACAGGCAGGGGGCTGTCGCAGTCCGTAATACCCGGAACGGAGCTTTTCCAGATGGTAAAGCTGGCCGAAACCTACCGGTATATTCCCAACCTGAGCTTTGATATTGACATCCGGTATACCGACAGCCTGGATGTGGACAGCGTGATAGAGCAGGTGAGCGGCAATTACAAGCTGCATGGAGGGCTGTATTACACGTATATTGACAGTACGGAAATTGTGCAGGGAAGCAGGTACAGCCTGAAGATCAGCCATTGGGACAGCGTGATATCGGTGCGCGACCGGCAGGACTACCCCGATGTAATGAACATGCCGGTTACCGATACCCTTTACTGGGCAACCTTTACGCAGGGCATTACGCTCACCAATGTTAACGATTCGGTGCGTACGCTCAAGATCCGCTTTAAGCCGGGCGCCCTGTATTCCAGCTACGAAGTGCGGTATAATTTCAAGACCTTCCTCATGGAGCAGGTAAAATGCTATATGCCTGCCGGCACGCCGGGCGTGGATCCCGGCTCATTTCCAAGCGGCAAGGGGCTGATCACTTTTACTTTTTCCAATTACAGCACTGCGCCCGTCAGCGGCGCCTGGTTCAGCGAGGATAAATTTATTGTATACCAGGACGGGCAGTTCGTACCACGCCCCGACTATACCGGTTATTTTGTTGAAACCAATATTACTCAATAATCTTATAAAGGCAGTGTCATGAAAATTTTTTCACCGGGAAGCAAATGGGTTTTAACCGCAGGGGTGGCATTGTTGTGCATGGTTATGCAGCAGGTGCAGGCGCAACGGCGCCCCGTAACATATACGCAAACGCTCAGCGGCGCCGATGGTTCCCTGGCCAGGGACAGCAGCCGCACCGTGATAGACTCCATCTTTTTTGATGAAGCCTCCTTTGATCCGGTAGACAGCACCACGCTGGTGAACAACCTGGTAGTGTTTTATATAGATGAAACCTCGCTGAGGATGCCGCCCGATTCTTTTAAGGCAGACCTGGAGCTGCGCATTTATTTTACCAATAAGGACAGCATTTACGACTCCATTGCCTCCCGCACGCTCACCATTGAGTATTTTAAGAACAAGCCCTACAACAGCCGATCCGTTTACTATTTTACCGATGCCCGCCGGGTGATGATCAAAGTGCTGGATATTACCGCCAGCTATGCGGCATTGAACAATATCCTGCCTGTGCTGAAGGTGGAAAACCGCATGGCGGTCGGCAGGATATTCAGCATGGATTGTGAGAACGACGCCATTACTTCCCTTACCCAAAACACGGGCTTTATATCCACCAAAGGAGAGCTGCAGGTATCGTGGCCCAGCCTGAATGCGGCGGAGGAGTACGACCTGGAATGGACCTTTGTGGACCAGACCGCGCTGGATGCCGGCTGGTACAGCCCGGGCAGTGTGTTGAGCCCCAACCTGCTGTTCCGCAACAACGCCACGCGGGTCACTGTTTCCAAATGTCATTATTTCATTCCCCTGTTATATGAGGGCGACGGGAGGTTGTTTTACCGGGTACGTGCCGCTCAAACCACTATAGAAGGGGAGCGCAAAGTAACCGCCTGGAGCTCCGATCATGCGGCCGAAGGCGGGTTGGGTGAATATGTATTTACCGGTCATGAGCGTTCGTTGAACTGGCAGGCCTCCACTTCCTTTGCGGAGGAAGGCAAGCGCAAATCGGTAGTGCAGTATTTTGACGGTTATATGCGCAACCGGCAAACCGTTACCAAAGACAATGTTACCGACACCAGCATTGTAGCCGAAACTTTTTACGACAAGCAGGGCCGGAGCGTGATACAGGTATTGCCCGCTCCCTCGCTCAACGCCATTATTCAATACAACCCGTTGTTTAACCAGGGGTGGGATATGAATACCGCAACGGTATTTGAGTACCACCAGGGAAAATACGATACCCTTACCAACGGGGCAGGTTATTGTGAAGATCATGCGCCGCCATTGGCTACAGCCTCCGGGGCGTCTAAATATTATTCGCCGCAGAACCAGAACAAAAACGAGCTGATCCACCGCTACATACCCGATGCGGAAATGTATCCTTATACGGAAGTGAAATATACGCAGGACAATACAGGCCGCATAGCCAGCCAGGGTGGGGTGGGGCCGCAGTTCCAGCTCAGCGGCGGGCACGAAACCAAATATTATTACGGTACGCCCGCCCAGCAGGAGCTCGACGCGCTGTTCGGCACCGAAGCGGGCTACGCCTCGCACTATCAAAAAAATATGGTGCGCGATGCCAACGGGCAGTACAGCGTATCGTACGTGGATATGCATGGCCGTACCGTGGCTACCGCATTAACAGGCCCGGTCCCGGATTCATTGCTGGCTTTACCGTCATATACATCTGCCACGCAAACCGGCCAGTTGCTCACCCGCAACAACAATATTGTGCGGGGTAATAGTATTGAATCGGTCAGCGGGTTATTGGTGTCGGTGGCCGATACGCATACCTTTCGGTATAAGCTGAACCCCGGGTCGCTTCTCTTAAAAGATAAAGAGGAGGAAGATATCTGTTACGATTGCCTGTACGATGTTACCATTACCATTACCGACGATTGTAATAACCAGCACATGCCGGGCGATACTGCCTACGTATACAGGAAAAGCAACGTCCGGGTAACGCCGCCTTTATATGATACCACCTGCAATGCCGTGGCCGATAGCTTTGACCTGAGCTTTGACATTGTTTTGCAGCCCGGCAGCTATGTGGTAACCAAAAAGCTCACCCTGCGCGAAGACGCCATGAACTGGTACCGCGACAGCCTGTATGCGCCACATAATACTATATATACAAAAGAGCAGATCATAGCCCAACAACTGGAACGCATACGCGAACAAAGAGGGAGCGATTGTGTGCAGGAAGGAGAGCCCTGGTATGAATACCAGCAGTACCGGGAACGTATGCTGCTGGACATGACCCCGCCTTTAGGGCAATACGCGCACTATCCCAACAGTAATACGCAGCTTAGTATTTTCAATATTTCAGGAGGAAGGCTGCTGTACAAAACGGCAGACTACAGTGGTCTTGACCAGGCGGTAAACCCCCTTTCCATGGACCCTGAGCAGTATCTCAACAATTTTGAGCCGGAGTGGGCGGAAAGGCTGCTGCCGCTGCACCCCGAATACGGCATATTGCTGGAATATGAAAAGTTGAAACCCGGCTACCACTGGGATGCTGATTTTGAAGCGACCGGCACTTATGCTGCTGCGGCCGCTAAAGGATACCTTAATCCCCTTAACTCCAATACAGCGCCGGCGTCCGGCTTCAGCAACGGTAATGACTCCCTGTTCTATGGAGGGAGCAACAGTGGCATTATGGGCTCGTTGAAAAGTTCTATGGAAAGTTATGTGACCAGCGGGGGAGCCACGTTCAACCTGTGGTCATTGGCCAGCATCATGGGGCATTGTGATCCCAATGATGAAACCTGTATAAACCTGTTCAGGAATACTCCTTCCAACGCGTTCAGCGGTACGCTGATGTGCGAGGGAGAAAGGGATATGGCCTGGCGTTTTTTCCGCGATCAGTATCTTAAGCTGAAAGGTTCACTGGTTGCCGGGCATATTAATACTGTTGTGCCCCGCCCTGTTATTACTCCTCCTGCGGTGAGGGTATTTGTTACCGAGTCTATGATCCGGGAAATAGCAGGTGATTTCCTGGGAGACGATGGTACCGCCGCGCTGCAGGCCGGGAAAGATAGCTCGCAGGCGATCGCTGAACGCAGTTGTGAGAACTATGTATCGCACTGGTGGCAGCAGCTCAGCTCCTGTAGCTATAGCAGCGCTGATTCTGCCTGGCTCATACCCCGCCTTATTGAAATATGCAAAGAAGGAGCCGATGCTTCTCATCCTTTCGGGGCCAGCAGCGTACGTCCAGAGAGCGGGTATGTGTTCCGCAGCTTTGATGAATTGATCACCTATTACAACAATAGCATACATAAGCCCACCAACGCGGCTTGTAATGCATTTTTAATAGATGCCCCTGTTCCTTACAGTAAACCTGTAGCCCTGGTTGAGCAGTTGTGGTATAGCCGCCCCGATGACGAAACCTGCGACAGGATAAGCAGCCTGCGCGCGCAGTATGAAGCCTCGTCGGGTTACGCCAGCTTCAGCGACTTTTTAGAGCAAAAGCTGCATACAACTATCAGTGCGGCAGACCTGGGTAAGCTCGACAGCCTTTGCAACAGAACCCTGGGCTGCAAATTTATTACAGAGCCGGTAAAGCTTCCGCCTGCCCTGCAGCCTGCAAGCGGGGAAGCCGTGTGTGTGGACTGCAACCAGGTGAACGCGGTGTATACTTCATTTAAGTCCAGCTTCCCGGGTAGCATACCCACTTATGAGCAGGCGGGTGAACAGCAGCAGCAAACCAACAGCCTGTTCAGCAATTATATGAACAGCAGGCTGGGCTTCAGTAAAACAGCTATTGAATACCTGCAGTTTTTGGATACATGTGGAGTAAGTGGTTTGACAAAATGCGATAGTATTGCGCTCATACAAAATAATTTTGCAAGAGATTCCGGCGCAGTCAGGTGGGAGATATATAGTGTTACTTCTTATCTGGTGCCTGTAGATCTGCAGGAATCATGGACAGGTGGTGCTTTACGTTTGCCAGAAAAGTATCGGGATTCTGCTGTAACTACAACATATCGCATTTATCCGGAGCAGAGTCAGAGTTTCTGCTTTGCCGATGGCTTCTCAATTGAATTCAGAGCAAAAAACCCTGAGGAATTCAACCCGCCGGGTAGTGGAGGTGATATAACTCTCGGGATTGGTAGTGATATTTATTTAAATTACCATAGGAGCGGAAACTACACGCAGTTGCGACATCTCAAGATGAACAATACCGACATTATTTCTCCCTCTATACCCGGGAGTCCAATTACCGTAGACAGTGGCTATGCATTTAACGATTGGCATGTATTTAAGTTAAGAATGAGATACGACAGTACATGGCTGTATTATGATGATGACCTGGTTACAAGAGTTGTAACTGATGCAAATATTGTAAATACATTCAACACCTTTTACAATGTTGGTTTAAGCATTGGGGGAAGACAGGGCAGCCTCGATTATTTCAGGCTTTATAACAATAATAATCTTTTAGTATATAATGAAGAGTTTGAAAATTTTTACAATAAAGAAACAATATCCCCTGCTTATTTATGCGGAGCCAATAATTGTACCCAAAGATTTACTAATTACTATAACCAGCAAAAAGGTACGTCTTATACTTATAACCAGATAGATTCGGTTTATCTGAGCACATGCGGTAAAACTATTAATATATGCAGCGGAGTAAATTCTGACAGTGCAGGAGTATTGCTGGCACTAAAAAATGCTTTTTTAGATACGGTATTGGACAGAACGCCTATAGCATATTACCAGGGAAATTATGACAGATACCCCAATCAGGAAATAATACAATCAACAACAGAATTAGTACGTAACGGTATATTGGGAGATCCTGACCGTTATGCAGATTCGATAGCACTAGGGTATAGCCATTTAACATATAAATGGCCGGCGTGTAATTGGTCTGTGTTTACAAAAAAAAGATTTAGTGTAGAAGCAAAAATAAGAATGTCTCATTCCGGGAATATTCCGATTGGTTTTTCTGCCGGAGGTATAGGGGGGTATGCAGATATTATTTATTATCAAGGCTCTTATAGACTCTATTCATCATTTATTTATTTGAGCATTAAGGATGCCTCTGCCTCGCCAATCATCACAGGAGATCTTCCGAGTGGAATTAATGTTTGGACTGTCATAAAAGTCCGGTACGACAATGGAAAATATCAGATTTATGCTAATGGAGAATTGCTGACAGAGTATGAATCTCCAGGAATTACAGACCTGGTTAACGCCTTTGATTTTGGGTTCTTTCCTCATACCGATGCAGCTATTGACTGGGTAAAAATATATGGCGAATATGATGAATTGTTGCATGTCGAGGATTTTGATCAGTTGCCTTTGAAAAAATTGCCCCCTGAACTGGTTACTTTCTGCGAGGGAACCGGATGCCAGGAAACTTTCAGGAATTATTTCAATCAATCACAAGGCACCAGCTATACCTACAACCAAATTAATGCTATATATAATTATTGGGGAATAGATCTGGATGTTTGTCGTGTTCCGGATGCAACATTGAAAGATACACTTAAGCTCATTGAAAGCAATTATACATATAAAGTAAGACAGAAAACGCCAAAGGTAAGTTTTATTGGAAATGATGCAAATCCTGGCGGCGGCGAACAAATTATCGGCCGGGTTAGTGAAATATGGGAGCCCGATCGGATTAAATCTCCTGCCAGGTACCTTGACTCCAGTGTTGTAGGATATAATCATATCTTACTTGATTTCAATGGCCAATGGGATGTTTCCGGCTACAATACGTTCAGTTCTCAATTTGATATACGTGTGAATTATACCGCTAACCAGGAAATTCGTGTGAAGCTTGGCGAATTTTATGCATTTTATAAAGTATTTTATACCGGAGGCTCCTATATTATAAAGGCTTACAGGTTAGGGGTCGGTACAACGCAATTTAATTCTTCCGAGTTTCCCGTTGATACCCTGACGGGGGTTTCTGATATCAACGTGCCACTGAAAATGCGGTATAACAATGGTGTATACCAGTTTTATATAAGATCGAAACTTATAGCAGAATATGCATCTTCTGAACGAGTAAGCCCGGTTGATAAGATTGATTTTAGTTATTCCGGGGATCTGCAGGTTTCAGCAGACCTGCTAAATTTTTATATTTGGGGGGAAAATGATAACCTGTTATTTGCAGAGCACTTTTACGCCGGTACTCCACCGGTGTTACACCCTGATTTGATTAAGCCATTTACCGGAGTGAATGATCAGTCTCTTTTTACGGGTTATTTTAATTCATTTTTCTCTACAAGCTTTACCGGGGCTCAGGTAGATTCGATCTATTTTGCGAATGGAGTTTTCATTAATGTTTATAATGAGTTTTCAACTGGATTCAGAGATAGCTTAAGCAGGCTGGTAGATAGTTTCTATTTAGATGCCAAACCCGGTCGAGTTTTACATTCCAGAACGCCACAGGATGAATCTCCGATATATGACCTGAAACAAATTGTTCAGAACGGGATAGTAGTATTGCCCGACTCTATAAGGAATTTGCCAGGTACCTGGTATAACAACTACCAAGTTAATTTTTCTGATTTTTGTACGAGCAACGGATATACAGTTACAACAAGATTTAAGTACCTGCAAAATTCGTTGAGCGGTGATCTTTTCTATCTGGGCTATAGAAGCATACAAGCTGTGTTTGTGCGCAGCTCATCTGGTTTGGTTATCAATAGTGTTACATTATATGGATACGATGGTGGAAGTACTGAAGAAATTACAACAAATATTGTGGTAGATAGTAATCCCGATGTAATTCTGGAATGGATGACTATAAAGGGTGTTGTAAAACCTTCAAAAGTTGAACTGTATTTTAATGGTGTCAAAGTTTTTGAACATGCGAGAGACTCTGCACGATCAATTTCTAATCACCTCAATTTTGGGTTGGGGCTACGTGGTCGCCATGGCGCTATCGACTGGATAAGGGTAGGGGATGTAAATGACAGCACAAAATACTTTGAAGATTATAACTATATCAATCGCATGGCAACGGTTGATGAATCTTTTATCTGTAACGGTGCAACAGACTGCCAGTTGGCATTCAAAGATTACTTTAATCTTAAACGTGGAACCAGTTATACCTATGTGCAGATTGATTCAATATATAAGCGGGCTGGAGTAATATTGGATGCTTGCGGCGAAATACAAGTGCTAGCACCATCAAACCTCCTCCTCTGCGGCAAGAACGAGTCCTCCAATCCTGCATTGAGCTACGATGATATCTACGATCCGCCCTGTTCCGACAGCAGCATCCTGGCCTTCAATTCCGGCACCGAAATATACAACGCCTATAAAGATTCGCTCGACCAGGGCTTTAACAGTAAATATGCGGCTAAATGCCTGGGTGCGGCTTCTATGGAGTCCTTTAGCGTAAGCCATCCTTTAAGCGAGTACCATTATACCTTATACTATTACGACCAGGCGGGCAACCTGGTGAAAACCATTCCGCCGCTGGGGGTAAATGCCAACAGGGACAGCGCATGGCTTGCACAGGTAGGTCAGAAGCGTGATCTCGGTGAAACGCAGACGCCGGCGCACACCCTGCCCACGGTATACCGCTACAACAGCCTGAACCAGGTGGTAAGTCAGCAAACGCCCGACGCGGGTAAGAGCACCAACTGGTACGACCGCCTGGGCAGGCTGGCGGTGAGCCGGAACGCGCAGCAGGCGATAGACGGCAAATACAGCTATACCATCTACGACTCCCTGAGCCGCATCGCCGAAACAGGGCAAAAGCCGCAGCCCACCGCCATGACCAATACCATCAGCCGGGATCCGCAGTCGCTGTTCGACTGGATCTATTACAACAACGGCGGCAACACCTATGGCGCCGAAATGGTGACCCGCACGGTATACGATGAAGCCAGTATAGACGGCACGCCCTGCGTAACGGAGCTGCAGTTCACCCAAAAGCCGCATACCCTGCGCAACCGGGTGAGCTATACAAGGTATTTCGAAAAGCCGTCGTATACCTACAACTCCCAGTACGGCAAGTATTTTATTACCGGCATCAGCTATACTTCGGGTATAGATTACAGTTACGATATACACGGCAATGTAGACACCATGCGCAACCTGTACGGCAGCAATACCTACAGTCCCATGACCTACCACGGCGCCAACGCCTGCAAAACCATTGCCTATACCTACGACCTGGTGAGCGGCAAGGTGAACGAAGTGCATTACAACCCGGGTCAGAACGATGAGTTCTACCATCGCTACGAGTACGATGCGGAAAACCGCCTGACAGACGTATACACCACAGATAACAAAATATTCCTGTACCAGCAGGGGCTGGAAGAGCACGAAGCCAGGTACCAGTACTACAAACACGGACCGCTGGCGCGCACTGTTATCGGTCAGCAGCAGGTACAGGGCATAGACTATACCTACACATTACAGGGCTGGCTGAAAGGCATTAACGGCAACAGCACCACCCCGGCGTATGATCCCGGCGGCGACGGCAGGGCAGGCGCCAACCCCTATGTGGCAGCCGATGCCATAGGCATTACGCTGCGGTATTTTACGAACGATTACAGATCCGTCAACAGCTCGGCTCCCAATCCCTTCCCTGCCTATGCCCACAAGCTTACGGCAGGCACCTACAAACCGTTGTACAACGGTAATATTACCGCCACTACCGTTTTTGCCGAAGGACTGGTATATACCCAGTTGTACAACTACCGCTACGACCAGCTCAACCGGCTGATAGCGATGGATACTTACCGCAACTTCAACGCCGGCTCCAACCACTGGAACTCCATGGCGGAAGTATTCTTTAACAAGGAGCGCTATACCTACGATGCCAACGGCAATATACTCACGGCCACGCGCAGGGGTAATCTGAACGCCAACCAGTTAATGGACAGCCTGTATTACCATTACGATGCCGGCACCAACCGCCTCAATCATGTACGCGACTACGGTGTAACGGCTTACGGTATTAATACCGACCTGAAAGACCAGGATCCCGGTAATTACCAGTACGATGCCATCGGCAATTTAAAGAGCGCCGCCAACCGCGTGCTGAACAGCATAAAATGGAACGTGTATGGCAAGATAGTGGAGATCAATAAAGGCGCTATATCCAATGCCACTTCCCAGCATATCTATTACAACTACGATCCGTCGGGTAACCGGATCGGTCAGTTCTTCCGGTTCCGCTCTCCCTCCAATGCCCTTTACAGCTATACCTGGTATGTAAGGGATGCCGGGGGCAATGTACTGGCAGTATACAAGGTAGAGGACGTGACCAGCGTTTCGGCAGGCACCTTGAAGCTGGCGGAACACCATATGTACGGCAGCAGCCGATTGGGCATCATTAACCGCAACCTGGATGCAGACCAGCCCAAACATACTGCTGAAAACATAAACCAGTTGGGAGACACTTATTTGATTAACTTTACCAGGGGTAACAAGTTCTTTGAAATTGCCAACCACCTGGGCAATGTAATGCTTACGGTAACGGACAAACGCGAGCCTGTACCTGTATCGGGCAATCCTTCTGTAATAGCCAGCTACAAAGCTGATGTAATGACGGCTGCGGACTACTCACCTTTCGGCATGACGCTACCAGGCAGAGCCTATAACAACCACTGGCAGAAATACCGCTACGGGTTCAACGGCAAGGAAAGCGACAGCGAAGTGAACGGACCTTACAACGAGCTGGACTACGGCAACCGTGTATATGAGCCGAGGCTGGGAAGGTTTTTGAGTGTGGATCCATTGACGAAAGACTTCCCTTCACTAACGCCATACCAATATGCTTCAAATAGCCCGATTGAAAATTCCGATTTAGATGGTCTGGAATCTTTAAGCCAAATAAAGGCAAATTTAGAAAAGCAATGGAGAGCACAAATTGAAGTTAAAAATAGCCTTGAGCAGCGGAATTCTAAATTTATTGAGCATTTGAAGTCAAGCCAGTATCAATCTCCAATGTTTCAATTTGGTACTCCTCCTAGTTACTCTCCAGAACAGAAGGAAATAAAAGATGCGCAGTTTAGAGCATATTTAAGAAACAACGGCTATAACGATGATGGAAGTAAGCCTGCAGCTATGAGGTTAATGGACAGTAAGACATTTAATAAGTTTGCAGACAATATTGCCTTACCAATATTAGATGTTGTGACTTTGGCATATGGGGGAGCGGAATTAAGGACACTGATGCTTGGACTACGCAAAACAGGTGAAATAGCAATTAAGGTAGACTTAATGGGAGGATCTCGCAGCACACTTGGGAAAAATTGGCTTAATTATGATATAAAAGCAATGGAAGGTATCAGAGCTGATGTAGCTGATTTCTCTAAATTTTTTCCCAAGGGAAGCGTTTCTGAAATGGTAGTCAACAATCCCCAAGCACCATTCTTAACTGAGGTGAGTGAAAGTATGGCGAGAGGATCGACTATGACAATAAGGGGACAAATGGCTAATAACCACTTTGGTGCGATTTTCAATGCTGAAGAAATTAAAGGATTTGAAATTATAGGACGCCGCACGGGACTTTCTAAAGAAGGATATAATATGAGTACTGGTGCCCCTTTGCGAGGAGGTGAAAATTCAATAAATGAAATTATACTTAAAAAGAAATAAAAATGAAGGAATTTCATAATCCAAGTTTTATTAACACTTCTGAAGCTTTTTCACTTAGCGTTTTTATATCTAACGATACACTTATTATTCCGTTTATTGGGTTAAATATAATGTTAAATAACCCGTTTACTGCGACTGAAGGATACTTGGATTTTTCTTATTACATTTTCGAAAAAGTAAGTTCTTTTAGGGTGGAAAGTGAATCTACGAAAATAATTGGTAAACATAGCCAGGAATCCAATCCGATTCGGACAGAAAATATTATAGTAGGGGGATTCAACGAGGAATTTAGTGGTGCTGAAATAGAGATTATGTTTAGCAACAGTTTTTTGTTCCTACCCGATGATGTTAAATATTCAAAGTTTCCTTTTGTACCCAAAGATTATCCTTTAATGGAGGCAAATATGAATATGCATAATGTACACATATTCTTTAGTTTAGTTGATGCACCTGATATTGTAAAGAATAAACTAGCTAATAACTACTGGACTATTACTGTATAATAATGTTCCAGAGTTAGCGATACGGGAAATGCCCCACTAGCGCCGGTCTTGTAGCCGTGCAGGGAGCAGAGCCAGACCGGTGCTTAGGCGTTACTTATGTAAAAAATATTAATAAACAAACCAACCTTTAACCAATATGAAAAAGCTTATATTAAGAGTGTGCTGTTAGTAAGTATAACAGCCGCAGCGCAGCAAACTAAAACCGATACAACGAGGCAGCAGGCAGACAGTTTATATAAAGCGTTATTGGATGCATACGGCGGCAGAATAACGTACAAACAGATGATGGATACAACGGGTAAATCGAAGATGATGCAGGACTATGGCATGCGTATATACGATCCGCGTATAGGTCGTTATATACCACCAGACCCTAACCAAAGTGCAATCAATAACCCCTATACCTATACAAAAAAGCAACCGTTAACAAAAAAGCCGGGTAAAAAACAGCCAGGTAGTTAAAAGTGAAAAGCCGCTGAGTGATTGGCGGCTTTTTCATAACTAAGTACGTACACTTTATAACCCTATACCTTACTCCTTATACCTTCTACTCCAAAGCCGATAGCTCATAGCTGATAGCTGACAGCCACCTATTAACCGCAGCCTGGATGCAGACCAGCCCAAACATACTGCTGAAAACATAAACCAGTTGGGAGACACTTATTTGATTAACTTTACAAGAGGCAACAAGCTCTTTGAAGTAACGAACCACCTGGGCAATGTAATGCTTACGGTAACGGACAAACGCGAGCCGGTACCTGTATCGGGCAATCCTTCTGTAATAGCCAGCTACAAAGCCGATGTAATGACGGCTGCGGACTATTCGCCCTTCGGCATGACGCTACCAGGCAGAGCCTATAACAACCACTGGCAGAAATACCGCTACGGGTTCAACGGCAAGGAAAGCGACAGCGAAGTGAATGGACCTTACAACGAGCTGGACTACGGCAACCGCGTATATGAGCCGAGGCTTGGTAGATTTTTCAGTGTGGATAAGCTCTATAGAAAATATCCATTTTATTCACCTTACCACTTTGCTGGCAATTCTCCAATTGCAAATATTGATTTAGACGGGTTGGAACCTTATGGTGCTAATGATCATATATACTCAGATGCTCCCCACAGAAAGTATCAAGCTGCCGCACTTTCACAACCTAAAATCGAATTAGATCCACTTACAAAATTGGGTAAGGGTTTTTTGAAAAAAACCGGAGAATTATTAGTCGGCATGGTAGGTCTTGCAACAAATCTTCCCGCAGCGGCAGAATATGGTGATAAAACGCCTGATCATTTATGGGAAAGCAATTTTCCTGCTTTACCTAATAAAAATCTTTTAAAAGATGTATTAGTTCCAATCGTTACAACACCTGTTGAAGTGCTGATGAAACTGAATGAGGATCCTTCTAATCCTGAATATTGGGGTGAGGCTGCGGCAATGTTTTTTGTATACTCGCAAGCGGGTAAGTCTAAAGGGGCACTGTCATCAAGTATAAAGGTTAATGACATTGCATTAGGGCTAAATGAAAGAGGTTCTTTGAAAAAATTTGCATTTGAAAATTTTGCGTTAGAGCAAACAGAATGGAAAGGATATTTTCGGTTAGATCGTTCAACAACTTTTATCAACAATTTTAAAAGTGTATCAGAATTTGTAGTAGATAACGGAGGGCGCATAAAATTTGACTTGACAAAGTTTGATTGGAACAAAGCAGCAATGCAGATTGGTAAAGACCCTTATTCTAAGGAAGGAAGTTTTACCGTTGCTGAATTGGAACATATAATGGGAAATAAAAAGCTATTTGATGCAACAGACTTTTATAAAGGCGGAAAGAAAATAGACAGACAGGGTGTGATCAGAGATTTTAATCAAGCAAAAAACAATGGGCAAAAATGAAAAGTTCAACATATGAGTTTAAGCAAAAATTAAAAAATAAGGGTTTCTCCGGTAGAATCACTTTGAATGTGAAACGAATTGAAGCAAATTCTGTTTCAATAATCTATAAGGAGTTTATTGATCGAAGATGGAAATATGCTATCGAATTTGCTGCCCAGCATTTTCATGAAGTCGTTTTGGAGGAATCAAATGGGTTACATATTGAAGTAGAAGACTTGTCAACTCACGTTATTGATTCTGGGCAGATTGTTTTATTTTATATAACATTAAATTGTTTGTGCGATTGTTTCGGCATACCTCATTTAGTGCGATTGGATGAAGTCAATGCAACTTTTATTTTAGATTTAATCCCTCCAATAGTGCCGAATTTGGACATAGGTAATGAGTGATAGGTAATGTTCCAGAGTTAGCGATGGTACATTTTGAGAGGTTAAGTAAGAAAAAAGTTAGCCGGGTAGTTAAAAGTGAAAAGCCGCTGAGTGATTGGCTGCTTTTTCATAACTAAGTACGTACACTTTACAACCCTATACCTTACTCCTTATACCTTCTACTCCAAAGCCGATAGCTCATAGCTGATAGCCGACAGCTTCCTATTAACCGCAGCCTGGATGCAGACCAGCCCAAACATACTGCTGAAAACATAAACCAGTTGGGAGACACTTATTTGATTAACTTTACCAGGGGTAACAAGTTCTTTGAAATTGCCAACCATTTGGGCAATGTAATGCTTACGGTAACGGACAAGCGCGAGCCGGTACCTGTATCGGGTAATCCTTCTGTAATAGCCAGCTACAAAGCCGATGTAATGACGGCTGCGGACTATTCACCCTTCGGCATGACCTTACCAGGCAGAGCCTATAACAACCACTGGCAGAAATACCGGTACGGATTTAACGGCAAGGAAAGCGACAGCGAGGTGAACGGACCTTATAATGAGCTGGACTACGGCTTCCGTGTATATGAACCGAGGCTGGGTAGATTTTTCAGCGTGGATCCGTTGGCAGGTCATATCCATATTACTCTTCATATCAATTTGCAGGGAACAGTCCGATTCGTTTTATTGATTTAGATGGTAAAGAGCGAGCAAATCCGAGTGGGGGAGCAATGTCGGATGCTCCAGTTCTTGAGCCCAAATATGCAAATGTAAATTTGAATAGCCCAACTATCAAGGCAGACGATCCAGGTACAAAATTTGGAGTTGGCTTATTAAAAGTTCCTGCCTACGCATTTGCAGCAATTACCGAAATGTTTGCTCAAGCTCATTATGGCAGCAAGGTGCCGAAAGAAAATTTTGCAAAACAATTTCCATTAGCTCCCAATGATAATATTGCCAAGGATATGTTCATGCCAATATTAACTACGCCTGTAGAATTAATGATGGAGATAAAAAAGGATCCAACCAATGCGGAGTTATGGGGAGAGGCTTCTGCAATATTTTTACTTGCAAAAGGAAAGATTACTAAGTCCGAAATGATTGGAGGATCAAGAGATATCAACCCTCTCCGCGGAGAGTATAACTGTGCAGGCTGTACAATTGCGGGAGATGCCTCCTTAAAAGGATATCCTGCATCAGCGCTTAATCACGGAGTTCTTTTAGTAAAAGACTTTTTAAGTTGGTTTGATGCCAAAACTATGGAAAAACATGTCTCTCCTAATTCAATAATTAAATTGATGGATAAACTTGAGGATGGTGCTACTGGAGTAATTTTTGGACATAGGGGAAACGGGAAAATTGGTCATTTTTTTAATGTTGTTAAGCAAGATGGAAAGGTTCAATTTGTTGATTTCCAGCAAGAGATAGGTGCCAGAAGTATCAATCCAAACACTTTAATGAAAGAGGGAAAGTATGAATCATTATATTTTCTTAATACAACTCCTACAAAATAATATGATAAATCAAGAAATTGCTTTAAACATCGCAAAAGATTATCTTAAGCAATTGGAATTAAAAAGTAATTGCAAATTAGTATTATTACTGAATGAAACAGTTGAGTTTGATTTGGGGTGGGTATTTTTCTACCAATCGGAAGCTTTTTTAGAAAGTGGAAATATCCTTGATGCACTAGGAGGCAATTCACCGCTAATAGTAAACAAGTATAATGGAAGTATTTCAGCCACTGGTACAGCCAGACCAATTGAGGAATATATTAGCGAATACCGAGCCAAACATACAAAGAAAAAATTAATCTAGCACCCCCACTAGCGCCGGTCTTGTAGCCGTGCAGGGAGCAGAGCCAGACCGGTGCTTAGGCGTTACTTGTGTAAAAAAATATTAATAAGCAAACCAACCTTTAACCTATATGCAAAAGCTTATCCTAATGAGTGTATTGCTGGTAAGTATAACAGCTACAGCGCAGCAAACGCAAAGTGATAGTTCAGCAACCAGGTCACAGACAGACAGTTTATATAAAGCGTTATTGGATGCATACGGCGGCAGAATAACGTACAAACAGATGATGGACACAACGGGTAAATCGAAGATAATGCAGGACTATGGCATGCGTATATACGATCCGCGTATAGGTCGTTATATACCACCAGACCCTAACCAAAGTGCAATCAATAACCCCTATACCTATACAAAAAAGCAACCGGTAAAGAAAAAGCCGGGTAAAAAACAGCCAGGTAGTTAAAAGTGAAAAGCCGCTGAGTGATTGGCGGCTTTTTCATAACTAAGTACGTACACTTTACAACCCTATACCTTACTCCTTATACCTTCTACTCCAAAGCCGATAGCTCATAGCTGATAGCTGACAGCTTCTACAGCGCTATACCTACGATGCCAACGGCAATATACTCACGGCCACGCGCAGGGGCAATCTGAACGCCAACCAGCTGATGGACAGCCTGTATTACCACTACGATGCCGGCACCAACCGCCTCAATCATGTACGCGACTACGGTGTAACGGCTTACGGTATTAATACCGACCTGAAAGACCAGGATCCCGGTAATTACCAGTACGATGCCATCGGCAATTTAAAGAGCGCCGCCAACCGCGTGCTGAACAGCATAAAATGGAACGTGTATGGCAAGATAGTGGAGATCAATAAAGGCGCTATATCAATGCCACTTCCCAACATATCTATTACAACTACGATCCGTCGAGGGTAACCGGATCGGTCAGTTCTTCCGGTTCCGCTCTCCCTCCAATGCCCTTTACAGCTATACATATTTATGTAAGGATGCCGGGGGCAATGTGTACTGGCAGTATACAAAGGTAGAGGACGTGACCAGCGTTTCGGCAGGCACCTTGAAGCTGGCGGAACACCATATGTACGGCAGCAGCCGATTGGGCATCATTAACCGCAACCTGGATGCAGACCAGCCCAAACATACTGCTGAAAACATAAACCAGTTGGGAGACACTTATTTGATTAACTTTACCAGAGGTAACAAGCTCTTTGAAATTGCCAACCATTTAGGCAATGTAATGCTTACGGTAACGGACAAACGCGAGCCGGTACCTGTATCGGGCAACCCATCTGTAATAGCCAGCTACAAAGCCGATGTAATGACGGCTGCGGACTACTCACCCTTCGGCATGACCTTACCAGGCAGAGCCTATAACAACCACTGGCAGAAATACCGCTACGGGTTCAACGGCAAGGAAAGCGACAGCGAGGTGAACGGACCTTACAACGAGCTGGACTACGGCATGCGCATCTACGAACCGAGGCTGGGTAGGTTCCTCTCTGTGGATCCGCTGACAAAAAGTTTTCCTTGGAATAGCCCGTATTCATATGCAGAGGGTGATCCTATAAATTATATTGATTTGGATGGGTTAGAAAGAACTGAAGAAAGGGCTGTTGCTACGCCTACACCAACTAAACCAAAGATTGATATTAAGGTCGATCGGGATTTGCTTAATGGGCGAAACTCAGGCCGCGTTCCTGATAAATCGTTAGTGCCTAAAAAGGTGCCGTTGGTGAATCCTTTTACAAGAGGAGGAGTTCTCGGAATAATATGGTATACATTTACATCTCCACAAGATAGTTATACAGATAAGACTTTGTATGACCGAGCTAAGCAAGAAGGCTTTAAAAATGCTCCGTTGAATCAAACCTGGGCAGAAGAACATCATAGATCGGATTATCCCGAAGATGTAGTTGATCGAGATAAAGATCAAGATATAGTTTACAGAGGAGGGGCATTTACAAAGGAGAATTTTACACCTAGACCAGGAAAAGATGATGGCGAAGGACCTAAGAGTGGGCTTTCTACGTTTCGAACTGCTGAGCAAGCTGTCGGCGATAAAGGAGGAAAAGCTCAGAAAATCGATTTAAATGTTTTACGAAATTTTGGATTTAAAATTACAGAAACGGATGATGGACATGTGGGCATAAGGGCGCCGACAAGGCAAGAGTTAAAAGAGTGGGCTGCCACAAGAGGTCAAAAATTGCATTATAGAACCGTTATGGTTATGGCAGCAAGAATTGGCGAAAATAAAATTCCTAAAAAAGATAAATAAAGTTGGTACAAAATATTTTAGAAGTTTATCAAAGCATCGCAAGCGAAATAGAATGCGTTTTCAAAGATCAAGTGAAAATCTCTTTTGGAAAGCATATTTTCAAAAGAGATAAGTTCACAGTTACGTGTGTACTAGGTATTCCAAATAATATATCCGAAGATGATTACGGGATTGTGTTTTCGACAAATGCACAGTTAACTTCACATTATAGTGGACTAATAAACAGAAATGGCAACTTATTTCTTATTTCAGACATATCTTTTGGCGATGGGAGAATTATTGCTAGCACTGAGGAACTTGTTTATGATAATTCTATTCAGGAACAGACAGAAAATATTGTTAATCTAATACGTTCATTTGTTGAGGGCAATAGAGATAAAGTCTTCTATGAACTTATAACGCACTATGGTCTAAGTGCTAGTCGTTCTTAATAAGAATAGGTAATGTTCCAGCGTTAGCGAGATGCAAGAGTTCCGCTTGTACCGTAAAAATTAAAAGGCTATAAATTTTGTAATAAACAAACCAACCTCCAACCAATATGAAAAAGCTTATACTAATGAGTGTGGTGCTGGTAAGTATAACAGCCGCAGCGCAGCAAACTAAAACCGATACAACGAGGCAGCAGGCAGACAGTTTATATAAAGCGTTATTGGATGCATACGGCGGCAGAATAACTTACAAACAGATGATGGATACAACGGGTAAATCGAAGATAATGCAGGACTATGGCATGCGCATATACGATCCGCGTATAGGTCGTTATATACCACCAGACCCTAACCAAAGTGCAATCAATAACCCCTATACCTATACAAAAAAGCAACCGGTAAAGAAAAAGCCGCGTAAAAAACAGCCAGGTAGTTAAAAGTGAAAAGCCGCTGAGTGATTGGCGGCTTTTTCATTGTAAAGACATACACTTTACAACCCTATACCTTTCACCCTACGCCCAAAGCCGATGGCTCATAGCTGATAGCTGACAGCCACCTATTAACCGCAACCTGGATGCAGACCAGCCCAAACATACTGCTGAAAACATAAACCAGTTGGGAGACACTTATTTGATTAACTTTACCAGGGGTAACAAGTTCTTTGAAATTGCCAATCATTTAGGCAATGTAATGCTTACGGTAACGGACAAGCGCGAGCCGGTACCTGTATCGGGCAATCCTTCTGTAATAGCGAGCTATAAAGCCGATGTAATGACGGCTGCGGACTATTCGCCCTTCGGCATGACGCTACCAGGCAGAGCCTATAACAACCACTGGCAGAAATACCGGTATGGGTTCAACGGCAAGGAAAGCGACAGCGAAGTGAACGGACCTTACAACGAGCTGGACTATGGCTTCCGTATATATGAACCGAGGCTGGGAAGGTTCCTCTCTGTTGACCCGTTGACGAGTAAGTTTGTCGAGTTAACACCTTACCAATACGCAGGGAATACTCCAATTAAGTTCATCGATCTAGATGGTGCAGAACGTTATGACCCGGACGCTAACCCTAAAGGAATTAGCCATTTGTCAAATGCAACCGCTCCAGGAATCAAAGAACAAACAAAGTCCATATGGGCAAAGAATTATGAATTTAGAGGACTTATCGGACAAAATAATTCTTCCTATTGGATTGCTAGGTATCACTATCCTGACGGAAAATATAAAGGGATGTACCAGGATGAATATGTTGTCGGTCCGGATGGAGTCTTTGATTTTATCAAAAATGCAGAAATGTACCATAACAGGTCGTTATGGAATGATCAGCTTCGGGAATGGTTCGGAGATAATCCAACATTATGGGGTGCATATAAGAATATAATGACTAATCCAATAAATTGGATTGGTGGTGCTACTATTTTAGCAAGTGGCAGCAAATCTGCAGGAAGAAATATTCTTAGGAGTAGTGAAAAGCTGGAAAGTATTGCTGGAATCGGAATAAGTGGCAGAACATTTACTAAAACTGAAATAAATGGTATATTAAACGGTGGAGCTTCTGATGAAATGATGACTTTGTTTAGAGGAGTTTCAGGGAAAGAGGGTGCTACTGCTACCCATGGTACTCTTTTTTTAACGGAAGATGCGGGTTATGCTGCAGCATATGCAGAACAAAATGGACTAACTGTGCAGTCATATAAGGTGTCCAGAAATGGGTTTAATCAATTAAGAAGAGAAGGACTCATAGATCAAGGTACAAACAATGGAGTTTTAGTAAATAGTAGTGGAAAGACGGTTGCTACCGGGGGAGAAATATCAACTTCAAACGAAGCAATTAAAAAAACAATTTTGAATTCAAAAGTTGACTAGATTATGAATTTTTGCTGTGAAAGATTTAAATCAGCACACCAAATGCCTGATCATTATGGTTTAAACATAAGAGTCGTTAAATACAAACCAGAAGAACTTTTAGATACAAATTATCTATATCGCTATTATATTACACCTGGTTATAAGGAATTTGATGTGAGGGTTCCCAATTTTAATATTGCTTATTGTCCTTTTTGTGGAACTGATCTGTTTTCATTCTATAAGTCGGATAAATACATAAATGAAAAAGGAGAGAAATTCTAATATCCTCCCACCAGCGCCGGCCTGGTAGCCATGCAAGAAGCAGAGCCATACTGGTGCTTAGGCGTTATTTGTGTAAAAAAATATTAATAAACAAACCAACCTTTAACCCATATGCAAAAGCTTATCCTAATGAGTGTATTGCTGGTAAGTATAACAGCCGCAGCGCAGCAAACTAAAACCGATAGTGCAGCAACAACGAGGCAGCAGGCAGACAGCTTATATAAAGCGTTATTGGATGCATACGGCGGCAGAATAACTTACAAACAGATGATGGATACAACGGGTAAATCGAAGATAATGCAGGATTATGGTATGCGTATATACGATCCGCGTATAGGTCGTTATATACCACCAGACCCTAACCAAAGTGCAATCAATAACCCCTATACCTATACAAAAAAGCAACCGGTAAAGAAAAAGCCGGGTAAAAAACAGCCAGGTAGTTAAAAGTGAAAAGCCGCTGAGTGATTGGCGGCTTTTTCATAACTAAGTACGTACACTTTACAACCCTATACCTTACTCCTTATACCTTCTACTCCAAAGCCGATAGCTCATAGCTGATAGCTGACAGCTATCTATTAACCGCAACCTGGATGCAGACCAGCCCAAACATACTGCTGAAAACATAAACCAGTTGGGAGACACTTATTTGATTAACTTTACAAGAGGCAACAAGCTCTTTGAAATGCGTAACGCAGTGTAGCATTCGCCGTGGCAAAAAACAATAAATATGCACACGGCAACAAACGAACCACCTGGGCAATGTAATGCTTACGGTAACGGACAAGCGTGAACCGGTACCTGTATCGGGCAACCCATCTGTAATAGCCAGCTACAAAGCCGATGTAATGACGGCTGCGGACTACTCGCCCTTCGGCATGACCTTACCTGGCAGAGCCTATAACAACCACTGGCAGAAATACCGGTACGGGTTCAATGGCAAGGAAAGTGACAGCGAGGTGAACGGACCTTACAATGAGCTGGACTACGGCTTCCGCATCTACGAGCCGAGGCTGGGGAGGTTTTTAAGTGTGGATCCACTGACAAGAGACTTCCCTTCACTAACGCCATACCAATATGCTTCAAATAGCCCGATTGAAAACTCCGATTTAGATGGTCTGGAATCTTTAAGCCAAATCAAAGCAAATTTAGAAAAGCAATGGAGAGCACAAATTGAAGTTAAAAATAGCCTTGAACTTCGAACTCCGAGATTAATTATGTCCTGGTTAACGGGAGGAAATCAATATTCGCAATATCAAATTGGCGCCACCCCTCAATATTCGCAAGAAGAAAAACAAAGAAGAGATGCGGAATGGAGGTCCTATTTGCGGAATAGCGGTTACAATGAAGATGCCAGCAAGCCGCTTTGGATGAAGATTGCTGATGATAAGACGTTTAACAAGTTTGCTGATAATATAGCATTGCCTGTATTAGAGATAATGTCTTTTGTGGATGGTGTGGGGGAAGCAAGAGCAGCTTTTAAAGCTATAGGAAAAATCGGAATTCCAAGATCAGTTTCTAAAGTTGGTTTTATACGAAATAACTTTGGGATAAAGGAAACCAAGAATATAGCTATTTTGGAAGGGCAAATAGGTAATACTAAGATTAATGACTTTGCAATAAGTGGCCAAAAAACAATATCTGGATTTATTGACAATCCAACTAACCGAGTATTTTCGACCCATGAAGTTGGAGGATATGATAGGCTGTTTGATTCTGAAGTAAAACTTCTTGAAAATATTGCCCAACAATATCGTTTAACTCCAAATATAGAAGGCTCAATTAAACTTATTTCAGAAAGAACATTCTGTTCTTCTTGCGAAGGAGTAATTAAACAATTTAATAAGAAATTTCCTAATATTAAAGTAGAAGAAGTAAGCGGAGTAAAATAAAAAATATTGTATGAATATAATCGAAATAGAAGAATTTTTAGAAAAAAGGGGGTGCTTTTTAAAAGGTTGTTCGTCCAAAGAAATTCTAAAGATTGAAGATTTTTTTCAGGTTAAGCTCCCTGAAAAATATATCGAATTTCTGAAAATTATGGGCAAGGGGGCAGGCGACTTTTTAAAGGGATCTTCAGTATTTTATAATGAAATTTTTGAGTTAAGAGAGGCGGCAGTTGAATTATTGGAAGATGATAACTTTAAGACTTTGCCAGAAACTGCTTTTGTATTTTTTATGCATCAAGGATATCAATTTGCTTTTTTTAATATTGGTGAAAGTGATAATCCAGCTATTTATTATTATTACGAAGGAAGAAATAAATTAGATTTTGAGAAAAAAGAAAGAACGTTTACAGACTTTTTGACCGCACATTTAGGTTTTCTCGGAGTTGGGTAATGTTCCAGAGTTAGTGATGGTACATTTTGAGAGGTTAAGTAAGAAAAAAAGTTAGCGGTAATAAAAGTGAAAAGCCGCTGAGTGATTGGCGGCTTTTTCATTGTAAAGACATACACTTTACAACCCTATACCTTTCACCCTACGCCCAAAGCCGATGGCTCATAGCTGATAGCTGACAGCTACACACAGCGGTACACCTACGATGCCAACGGCAATATACTCACGGCCACGCGCAGGGGCAATCTGAACGCCAACCAGTTAATGGACAGCCTGTATTACCACTACGATGCCGGCACCAACCGCCTCAATCATGTACGCGACTACGGGGTAACGGCTTACGGTATTAATACCGACCTTAAAGACCAGGATCCCGACAATTACCAGTACGATGCCATCGGCAATTTAAAGAGCGCCGCCAACCGCGTGCTGAACAGCATAAAATGGAACGTGTATGGCAAGATAGTAGAGATCAATAAAGGCGCTATATCCAATGCCACTTCCCAGCATATCTATTACAATTACGATCCGTCGGGCAACCGCATCGGTCAGTTCTTCCGGTTCCGCTCTCCCTCCAATGCCCTTTACAGTTATACCTGGTATGTGCGGGATGCCGGGGGCAATGTACTGGCAGTATACAAGGTGGAGGACGTGACCAGCGTTTCAGCAGGCACCTTGAAGCTGGCGGAACACCATATGTACGGCAGCAGCCGTTTGGGCATCATTAACCGCAACCTGGATGCAGACCAAGCCAAACATACTGCTGAAAACATAAACCAGTTGGGAGACACTTATTTGATTAACTTTACCAGGGGTAACAAGTTCTTTGAAAT
>JAHBTJ010000013.1 GCA_019638595.1 Chitinophagaceae bacterium | reverse complement strand
TGGACCCACCCGGATAAATTAGGAGAACCTTCCGAAGTGCTTTCCGGCTTGATGCGTAATATCCGTCTCCACGACAACCTGTTTGAAGATGAAACGATATGTGCCAGCCTGCAGAACTGTGCCGACGTATGGTTCTGGAACAACACGCTTAAAAATTGTAAACAGGATCTGCTGATCAACGAAAAGACTGCTGAAAATATTAACCGCTCTGCGCCAACGCAATAATAGAAACAGCTTTTAAAGAACGCTCAACCGGCACAAAATAGGCTAGTGATTTTCCTGAATCGGTTAGAAAAAAGACCACGAATTACAATATGTTTGTTACAATGCGCAAAACCATACTTCTTGTTATCAGTTGCTTTACGGCCACAGCACTGTGTGCACAGCAGCCGTCAAACCGCTATTCAGACAAGCCAGACTCAATAGCGACCCATAAAGTTGTGCTGGACGATCAGTCAAAGCTTATTTCGTGGATACAGCCGCAATCCCGTGCTTATGATGTTTTTCTCCGGCAGCGATGGAATTTTATAAAAACTGCTGTTCCCTACAGCCCCGGACCGGCGCCGAGATCGCAGTACCCGCAATATTACTTTTACTGTGCTTACAAAGTAAGTAACGGAAAAATTATGCAGGAACCCGACGCATGGATGAATGATATCGGCGAGAAGATCCCTAACTGGTTCGAATCGGCACGCCTTTACTATGCATATACGGGCGATACAACGGTGATGACTATCGTTGAAAAGCTTGCCGAATATGCGATAGACCACGGAGTAACACCCGGCACATTTGCCTGGCCGAATTTCCCCTATACCACTACCAATCCCGGCGATATGGAATTCAAGGGCTTCGACGCGGCCAAACGCTTCGTGCTGCATGAAGTGCAGGTAGATCACGCCGGCGATATCGGCCTGGCTTTTTACCGGCTTTATTTATATACCGGTAAGGAAAAATTTAAAAAGGCAGCGATCGGGATTGCCAATACTTTAGCCGACAAAGCAAAAACAGGAGATGCGGAAAAGTCAGTTTGGCCTTATCGCGTGGTAATGAATACCGGAGAGGTGACAGCTCCCTACGGCACCAACTGGATAGGCGCTTATTCGTTGCTGGAGCACCTGGTAAACGCAAAAACAGGCAATGTGCGGGCATATCAGAATGCTATGAACAAAGTGAGGGATTTTATGCTGCGTTTCCCGGTGCAAACCGGCTACTGGGCAGACGGCCATACCGACACAGATGTCAAAAGCAATACCTATAAAAGCAATATGGGCAAAAGCAATGTCGCCCTATATATCCTGGATAATCCCTCCTTTGATCCCGAATGGAAAACGCATATACCGCAAATGATACAATGGACGGAAACGAATTTTGTAACACGTTGCAACGAGGGCGAGCCTGCTACACAATGGGGAGCCAACCTCGTAGGTGAGCAGGATGACTTTTTGCCCAAGATGGATTACCAAACCGCCAGGTATGCTGCTGAATGCGCCAAATGGTTTGCCGTTACGGGCGATACAACCTATAGGGAGAAAGCCTATCGCTCCCTCAACTGGGTAACCTATTGCAGCGACTCCATCGGGATGGCGTTTGAAAGCCCGGTAAGCGATGGTGTATCAAGCTGGTGGTCTGATTGTTATGGAGAAGGACCGAGAATGTTTTATCATGCATTAGCGGCCATTCCGGAATGGGCGCCTCCCCGCGAAAATCATATCCTGTACTCGCGGAGTGTATTAAAGAACGTGGAATATGACGTCAACAAAGTTCAATACACCACCACTGACGAAACGGGTAAGGAGTTTTTAAAACTGGCGTTCAAGCCGGCAAAAATTTCATTGAACGGGAAGTCAGTACCACTGCAAAGCAGCAATAACGGTTATTCAATCAGATCGCTTGGAAAGGGAGATTATGCGGTAACGATCAATAGGAAAAATTCGGGGCGGGTCGTTATTGAGTGATGGCAGCATTTGGGAACACTTGCCGGCGGGAGAAATCATGTCTCAGTGGGGTATCCCGAGCGGACCCCACGTAACAGGTTAGTATCCGCTATGCGAGGCGTCTTCGCCTCGCATAGTTGTCTTATCGCCTCTGGCGATTTAGTTATTATTAAACGACAGGATAATGTATAACACAAGGATATTTCTTCTCACAATCATCATTATTACATTTGCCGGTATTCATTGCACATCATCCAAAAGCCATAGCAATGCCGCTCTCGCTTCCATAACCGTAAGCAGCGATTTTGATTCAGGCAGCATTGATACTTTATGGGAATCAAAGCCAAATTTCCTTACCGGTTATCCCAAACACTGGAAACAAAAAAGCAGCAGCGACGACCAGTATTACTGGTTTTATTTTAAACTCGGCTATACTGCCGGTAAAAGCATTACCATTAAGCTGGACAGGCTCGCAGGTACGTATAGGGGTGGTCCGCACCTTATCTATACAAAGGGTACGCAGCCTGTCTATTCCTATGATCAGAAAAACTGGCAAAGAATAAGCGATGTGCAATACAACGCCAGGCATCATTCGCTTACCTTCCGGAATGCTTTTACCAAAGATTCCGTTTGGATAGCATATGCACATCCTTTTTCTTATGAGCAGGGACTGGACATGATCCATGCTATTGCCGGCAATCCCTTTTTGAATATTGAAGTGATAGGCAAGTCGTCGCAGGAGAGAGATATTCATTTATTGACGATCACCGACCCTGCCATACCGGATACAGAAAAAAAGGTTGTATTCATTATTACACTGCAGCATGCCGGCGAATATTGCGGCGGATACGTGGTATCAGGACTGATCCGTTTCCTGCTGTCGGATGATGAAAAGGCCGCGCTGGCAAGAAAAACGACCCTGTACAAGATCATCCCCATGATGAACCCCGATGGTATCTTTCATGGCATCACCAGATTCAATGGCAACTTTGAAGACCTGAACCAGGAATGGGATGACGATTTTACTGATACGCTTCACCTTCCGGTGGAACCTGAAGTTGCCTGCGTAAAAAAATGGATACGCGACTGGAAAAACGAAGGTAAGACCATTGACCTGGGGCTTGATATTCACAGCCAGGGGCAACAAGGCGCCATGAACCTGCTGCACACACCTAAAAATATACTGGCAGATTTTACACCTTTTCTTAATAAATACTGGCCGGTAGAATATGTTCCCGTGGAATTTTCAGGATCACTGAACGATTGCCTGGTGAAAGAATTCGGCATTCCTTCAGGCACTTTCGAGATCCCGCAGTCCAGGATTAAAGGGAAAGCGTACCTTACTATAAACGATTATTATCAATACGGTAAAGGTATTGCGTTGGGAATTACAGATTATTTTCGACGGCGAGGAGTTGAGTAAGATTTGTCTTTGCTTTAATGCTGGTTGTAAAGCTAAAACACTTTTAGCGTCATTTCGAGCCCGCCCGCAGGATATATTGAATTAAACGCATGGTACGGCGGGAGCTTGTCCGCCGGGGCGGAAAGCAGTCTCCTGATGGCATTGGCAAACGTAAATGACAGTATAAACATTTCACGTAGCGGGCGCAAAGAAGCAAAGCCCGCAAAGGGAATTTCGTTGCGTACGCTGCATGAAAATATCGTATGGCAAAAAATGCACATAAAAAATACAGTATGAAGCAAATTCTATTTCTCACCTTATTCCTGTTACTGTTCCGTTCCTTTTCTTTTTCGCAGGCCCTGGGCACAGACCCTGAAAAAGGAAAAGGCACTTATAAGAACCGTACTTTCTTTAACCTGGAGAGATATTGGGACACTGCCAAAGTTTGCTCGAATCCCCATAAAGGATGGAGCGTGCACTATTTCAGCAACAGCATATCCAATTACGGCAACCGGTTAGCGGCTGATGACTCTCTCCCTGACTTTCCCGGGCTGAATGACATTTATTTCAGGCTGGCATGGAGCTACCTGGAACCGAAAGAAGGTATGTATAACTGGGCATTGATAGATACCCTTGTTCAAAAATGGGTGAAATGGGGACACACGGTTTCCTTCCGCATCACCTGCAAGGAAACCAATATCGTATATGCCACGCCGGAATGGGTAAGGCTTGCCGGTGCAAAAGGCCATTTTGTCAATCATCCCGATCTTAAAACAAAAGCCTGGGCGCCGGATTACGACGATCCTGTTTTTATGCAGAAGCTGGGCAATTTTCACAAAGCATTTGCGGAACGGTACGATGGCAAGCCCTGGGTAGAATATGTGGACATCGGGAGCCTCGGCGACTGGGGAGAAGTACATACTGCCTACTCAGGATGGAAGGATATTCCTGCTGCTATTATAAAAGCTCATATTGACCTGCATAAACGCTGGTATACAAAAACCACCCTTATCATCAGCGACGACGCGATAGGACAACGTGATACAGACGATGGATCTGATTATGTGATATTTGATTATGCATTGAAAAACGGCATCGGCTTCAGAGATGACAGCGGAAATGTGGAGTGGTATAAAAATCTTGGTTTTGGACCATCCTGTATCCGCACGCCGGAACTTTTCTCCGCCACTTATAAAAAGATCCCTGTTGTACTGGAATCGGATCATTACGGAGATGTAATTGAAGGCAATATGTGGAATAATGGGGAGGGGTTGCTGAAAGCGATCTATGAAACACATGCATCGATGGTGGGATTTCATTATTATCCTCGTGAATGGCTCCGTGAAAATTATGACTACGCAAAAAAGATAGCAAATATTGCAGGCTACTGGTATTTTCCCAAATTCGCCATGCTGCCGGATACACTTCGAAAAAACGGTACGAACAATTACCTGCGGCTGACCTGGGAAAACCATGGTGTGGCGCCGGCCTATCATCAATTCATTCTATCCGTAGCGCTGATCAACCAGGCAGATGGTAAAAGATTCGTACAACCATTAACAGGTTCAGACTGCCGCAACTGGCTGCCCGGGGAGATCATCGCCGAGCATCACCCGCTCACCTTACAAGAAAATATGCAATCCGGCACGTATGACATTGCTATCAGCCTGCGGGATGAATGCGGCTTTCATAATAAGCCTGTTGAACTACCGCTAAAGGATAGCCGCAAATTATCTGACGGGTTTTATAAAATAGGAGAAATTATTGTTCAGTAATTATTAACATCGAAGCTGTTTAAATATGAAAAAAATAGTATTGATCGCATTGCTTGGCTGGGCATATGCTGTTAACGCGCAGGAAGTTGTATTGACAAGGAACGGATCAGGTGCAGACGGCACCGAATTGCTGAGCCGCATCTGGAAAGCGTCATGGATATCCCATCCATCAGCATCTATGCTGGATTATGGTGTTTTTTTATTCAGGCGTGAGCTGCAGCTCGAAAAAGTGCCGGCACAATTTAAAGTGTATGTATCCGGCGACAACCGTTATAAATTATATGTCAATGGTGAATATATTGTCAGCGGTCCTGCAAGAGGCGATCAGCTCAACTGGAATTATGAAACGATCGATATCGCCCCGTTTTTAAGTAAAGGAAAAAATGTTATAGCAGCGGAAGTGGTGAATTTTGGCGTAGACAGGCCGCTGGCGCAGCACACTTACCAGACCGCTTTTTTGCTGCAGGCGGCAGATAATGCAGCGGATTCCCTCAACACCGGCAAGCCGGGTTGGAAAGTAACAGAGAACAGGGCGTATCGTCCCATTAAAATAAAATTCGAGACCGTCAATGGTTTTTATGCTGCCGGTCCCTGCGACAGTGTGCGGGCTGCCGACTATACCTGGGACTGGAACCTGTCAAAGTATAACAGCAGCAGGTGGCCGGACCCGGTGATATCTAACATTGCCGTAGGCAAAGGATATATTTACGGGAATGCCATACACCTGGTGCCGAGACAGATACCTCTCGCTGAAAGAAAAAAAGAAAATCTCAGCGCTATTGTCAGGACGAACGCCCCGGCATACCGGCCGGCAAAGATTTCTGCCCCTCTTTCATTAAAGATCAGCAAACATACAAAGTCCTCTTTTTTGTTAGACAACAGTGTATTGACTGTTGGTCATGCCGTGCTGAAAATAAGCGGTGGCAAAGGAAGCAAAATAAAAATAACCTATGCCGAGGCGCTGCTTGACAAGCAGGGCAACAAAGGCAACAGGAACGAAATTGAAGGAAGGGAAATTAAAGGATATCATGACGTTTATATAGCGGACGGGGGAAAGGGCCGGAGCTTTGAATCCTTATGGCTTCGTACATTCAGGTATGTACAATTAGATATTGAAACCGCCGGCGAAGACCTGGTGATCGATGATTTTTACAACATGTTTATGGGTTATCCCTTTCAGCAAAATGCCGTTTTTACAACGGACAATCCGTCACTGCAAAAAATCTGGGATATATCATGGCGCACTGCCAGGTTATGCGCCAATGAAACCTATATGGACTGTCCGTATTACGAGCAGTTGCAGTATATAGGCGATACAAGAATACAGGCAATGATCTCATTGTATGTTTCGGGTGACGACAGGCTGATGAAAAACGCTATCAAACAGTTTGCACAATCCATCACAGCAGAAAATATTACGCAAAGCAGGTACCCCTCCTATCTTCCGCAATTTATTCCGTCGTTCTCATTAATGTGGATCAACATGATGCATGATTACTACATGTACCGGGAAGACACGGCGTTTATTCAATCTCTCAAACAGGGAATGACGTCGGTGCTGTCTTTCTTTGAAAGTAAATTATACAGCAACGGGATGGTGCACAAAGCACCCTGGTGGAATTTCACAGATTACGCAGACGATTTTCCACTCGGCATTCCCGATGGTGCGGATGAGGGTGAATCGGCTTTGATATCGCTTCAATATGTATATGCATTACAAAATGCCGCGGAATTGTTCCGCTACCTGGGCGACACATGTTATGCCAATAAATATGCGGGAGAGGCAGAAGCTGTACAACAGGCAGTGCTTAAAAATTGTTACGATGAGCACAAACAAATGATAGCGGAAACGCCGGAGAAGAAGCGGTTCTCTATCCATACCACAGTTTTCGCAATACTGACCAATACCATCGAGGAAAGCAAACAGGCAAAAGCGCTGCAGGCTGCGCTTTCGGATAACAGTGTTATGACCTGCTCTATCTATTTCAGGTTCTATTTGTCAAGAGCCATGGAAAAAACAGGGCTGCAGGATATGTACCTGGATCACCTTGGACCCTGGTATACTATGCTGGATGAAGGGTTGACCACCTTTGCCGAATCAGAAAAAGATATCAGGTCCGACTGTCATGCATGGAGCGCCAGCCCGATGTTTGACTTCCTGCACACGGTAGCCGGCATTCAGCCGGGCTCGCCACAGTTTAAAACCGTGGTGGTAGCACCTCATTTTGGAAAACTTACATCCATTCAGGCAAAAGTGCCGCACCCGCGTGGAATGATAGAAGTGAATCTTAAAAAAACGGAAACAGGTACAGTATCAGGTAATGTGCGCTTACCCGACGGCGTGAACGGGACATTTATGTTTAATAATCACAAAATGGCGTTGACCGGGGGTATGGATCATAAGATTAGCCTTTGATGTTGGAGGAGGATTGACGACGGAACAAAAAGGCTGCTGAATCTGGCTTAGATTTGTTATAGTAAAGCATAGTGGTTCTGAACCTTCAGAAGGTTCGGAACCCTGTTATCAATAATAATATTATCAAGATGAACGAAAATATTCCGCAACGAAATGTATCCGACGAAATTCGTCATGACAATCTTACCTATACATTGTTTTCCTGGAGCAAACAAAAAGGGATTGATCCAATAATAGTAGAAAAAGGTGAGGGTGTTTACTTTTATGATTACAGTGGTAAAAAGTGGCTGGATTTTTCATCAGGCTTAATGAATGTCAATATCGGGCATGGGCATCCGCGGGTTACCGCGGCCGTATTACAGCAAATGAACCAGGTAAGCTACGTTACGCCCGGTTGCGCTACAAAAGCGCGGGGTGAGCTGGGCAAGAAGCTTTCGGCTATTACTCCGCCGGGCATGAGTAAAACTTTATTCACTACCGGCGGTGCAGAATCCATTGAAAACGCTATCAAGCTTGCAAGGCTCTACACAGGCAAACATAAAATACTGGCAAGATACCGGTCTTTCCACGGCGCTTCTTACGGTGCAATGAGCGCCGGTGGTGATCCGAGAAAAATACCGCACGACAGCCAGCAATTGTCAAATATTGTTCACCTGGAAGACCCCTATTGCTATCGCTGCCCCTGGGGGCAGCCGGGACCTCATGGCTGCACCAAAGGCTGTATCAGCCATATTGAACGGGTGATACAGTTTGAAGGACCTGAAACAATCGCGGCGATCCTTATGGAGGGAGAGAGCGGCACTTCGGGTTGTATCAAATATCCCGAAGGTTACCTGAAACAGGTAAGGACCCTCTGCGATAAGTATGATATTTTATTGATCGCCGATGAAGTGATGAGTGGCTTTGGAAGAACAGGTAACTGGTTTGGTGTAGATACACACGGCGTTGTTCCCGATATGATCGCTACGGCCAAGGGGATAACAGCAGGATATCTTCCCCTCGGGGCACTTATTGTAAGCGATAAGATCGCCGCCAGGTTTGACGATGAAATTTTATGGCTGGGGTTAACTTATTCCGCCCACCCCGTAAGCTGCGCTGCAGCGCTGGAGGTATTGAAAATATATGAAGACGAGCACCTGATCGCCCATGCCGCAGAGATGGGAAAATATATTGACAGGCGTATGAAAGAAATGCAGGCTATCCACCCCTGTATCGGCGATTTCAGGAATACCGGCTTATTGGGCTGCATAGAGCTGGTTAAAAACCGGGAAACCAAAGAACCAATGGCGCCCTATAACGCGAAAGCAGATGATATGAAGATCATGAACGAAGTAGCCGCCTGCATCAGGAAGCTTGGTATGTATACTTTTGTGCGGTGGAACTATATCTTTATCGCGCCGCCGCTATGCATTACCGTTGAACAGGTAGAAGAAGGACTTGCCATTATATCCGAAGCGCTGAAAATAGCCGATGGCTATTGTTATAGCTGATATGGGAAAAGCTGTTCCACCATTTACCTGGTTCTCCGCCTACCGCAGTGTCGCCTGCCAACACACAGGCTAAACACGGGCAGACAGAGGAGAAACCAAACATCAAACTGGACAATATCTATGTGGCTGCAAAGCGAGGGATATCTTACTATATTCAGGAGATGCTTCCTTACAGTCGGCATGACGTTCAACAAGTATTACAGCTTATCGGTTACATTGATTTACCCATGTTGTTTTTTATTACGGTAATATCGTCGAGAAAAACAGTTCCCTTGCCTGTATTGATAAATGAAACCCTCACCGTTTTCATATTGTTTTCACGCGCTTTGCCTGTTTTAAATGGCAGCTCATGTGCTGTAAATGAAGCAGAAACTTCGGCGGCTTGCAGGGTAGTATCTTCAAGCATTCCCGATACCGGCGTAATATTATTTACGGTTACTTCAACTTTTCCTTCTCCTTTTACCCAATAGGTAAGCCGGTAATCATGCGAATGATCCAGATAAATATATTGGTATAAGGTCTGTCCAGGGGTAAGCGCAAATCCGGTGCTACCCGATCTCCCCGCAGCAGGGCTTACTATTGCCGTTCCTTCCCACGGCAGGATATGGCTGCTGTACTCCGCGCCACCATTTGGTAATTCATTGTTTCCTTCTAACGGCCACTGGTAGCCGCGGATATAGTCTACTTCCATATTCACAGTGCCACCCCCGCCATAGCTGCCTAAAAGCACATTCATAAAATGGTCGGGCGCATATATCTTATTTTTATCAGCATATTCTTTGATCAAATTTCCATTGATATAATGCTTAATGGAAGTGGGCGTCCAGAGCATGCCGTGCACCACCCAATTATCTATATGCTTATATCCTTCCGCGATATGCGTAGCCAGGTTACGCTGGAATTTCCCATTGGAATCTACGTGGCCGTGTAGTACAAACTGCGCATTCAGGTATTCAAATACATCTATTTCAAATACCTGCCCTTTCGGACGGATGCCTTCCACTCCATCCAGCACCGTTCCTTGTTCAAGATAGTACTTCAGATCAGGCCCCGGCGAATCGAACCAGAAAGCCGTATTTAATCCTCTTGGCTTGCCGGTACTGCTTCTTTTCACACGCACCTCAAAGTAACCGCCGCGACTGTTATCCAGCAGGTTCTCATTCTTTCCCCAATCGTAGGTTTGAATAGAAGATATCTTCTTGTTGTTCTTTACATCGTACACTTCTGCCGGCAGCGTATCATTGGTGAAGAGGTTGATGGTTTTCCCGTTGAGCATATAAGCAGGCTGGGGAAGGCTGTCTGCCTTCATCTTAGTGAAATTAAGCTTATAGAGATAATCAATGGTGGAATAATAATTGGCAGACCATTTATTCCGGTTCAGCAAAGCATCATTGAACTCATCATGCCAAAACAGCTTCATGCCTCCGGGCACCGCGGCAGAGCTGGGTATATCTAACTGATTGGCTTCATCAGGATCAAGCGCCCACTGTTTAGTAGTAACCGCTTCTCCGTATGCTACATTATTTTTGACACCGGCTTTCTTAGCTTCCACCCATACAAAATATTTTTGTTCCGGCTGCACATCCTGTATATAGTAGGGGGTAGAATTTGCAGCAACAACTGCCTGTGGCCTGGCAGGCTTCCTGTTTTCTGTTGACCAGTAAATATTATATCCCTGCTGCGCTCCTTCGCAATGCTTCCATTGCACCCGGATCCAGCTCCGGGTACCTAGCAGTTTCAAATTGCATGGCGCGGCTGACTTTTGGGCGAATAGAGGTTGGACATAACACAATAGCATTAACAAAATAATCCGAAACGGCTTGAGCATTGCTGATTGTAACTGCATATAAACAGGAAGTAATTTATTATGGAAAAATAGCTGATGTTTACCTTGTATACTGTTTAGTATTTACAATGTATGTTATATTTCTGCGAAAAGAAAATTTATGTACGTTTGTTATATATGCAGGTTAAAGTATTTCTGAAAAAAACAGGGCAGGAAGAAGCCTTATCTGTTGTTGCCTTATTGATTAGGATGATTGATGATACAAGGAAAGAAAACAGCTCCCCTTTTTTTAAACTTTTATGCTGCAGAGCCGCCCGCCTAAGCTCTCTGTATATGGTCACTGCCAGGGCGACACTGCAACGATAATAGAAATGAAAAAATTATTTCCAATACGATGCGCCGGTACGTTCTAAAAGATCTGCTGCGCTCGTTTTGCTGCCTGTCCAAACCCTTTCACTAAAAATTTGGATACGTGGCGCCGGCATCCCGTATTCAGGGAACCCCGCCCCCCCTTCTTTTCCAAACAACAGTCCCCATTCCGCTTTTTCTTCAATCGCCCATGAGCACATTTGTCCACCAATAATTTCTGTTCTGATTTGTTCCGGCCGGTATTTATTCCAATAAGAAAAAGGTTGGGGAGAACGACCCTTCCCAAACATATTAATATTCCATCTTGCTATTAAGTCAGGCGTGGTCATATCCTTCTTATCAGCAACATATAGCGGCGCCCACGAAGTATTAAGAAGCCTGTATCCGGCATCCATATAGTCTGTCGGCATAATACCTTCATGGAGTACATCAAAAGGACATACCGTTATTTCTGTATTGACTTTAGGATACATATTCGGCTGAAAACCCTCCCAAACGAGCATCTGGTATCCTTTTCCTTTTATAAAATCATACATGCGATTAATAAAATGGTTTAATACCTGACTCCCCTTTGAGTACTTATTTTTTACCATCCATTCCGTATATTCTCCGGAAGGACTGTTTTTCAGGTCAGGATACCCTACCTCATCAGCACCTAAATGCCATACAGGCCCCGGAAAAAGTTCCATAAGTTCTCCAAAAATCTTTTGAAGAGTATTGATTGTTTCTTCCCTGGTCGCATCAATTTTATAGGTGTCCTTATTAAAAGAAAGTGCCGGAAATTCTTTAATAATGCTTCCTGAATGCCCGGGCACATCCACAGAGGGAACAATATTGACATGATATTCTTTCGCTAAAGCAACTATCTTCCTGATATCATCTTTTGAATAATTTCTGCCTGGCGTAGGTAATGCCGGATATAAATCACTGGGAAGTGTATAACTTTCCTGGTCACTGAAATGGATCATGTAGTAATTTAATTTGTAAGACGCCATTTTCTTAATGGTTTCCAAATGAAAATCGAGGCTATGGAAGTTTCGTGCTACATCAATCATAAGACCTCTGTATTTTGAAACCGGCTGATCCGATATTTCCAATTTCGGGATAGAGGCATTTGGGCCTTTTTGTAAAAGCTGCAACACTGTCCGACTACCCCAAAACAAGCCTTTAATTGTGGTAGCAGTTATGGTTATATTATTATCAACTACCAGTTGATATCCTTCATCACCAAGCTTACCTTCGTCAGCATCAATAAGGGAAAGTATTATTTTTAACGCTCCCGATTTGGAGCTCCCCTGAATTTGAAAGCCGGATTTTTTCAGATCGTTGGAGAAAGTATGTATTACCTGCTCCACTTCAGTTTTATTGGATATGTTTATGATTAACAGGTTTCTGCTGATGGCTAGCTTCTCATTTTTGATGTCAATATGCGCAGGCCACGGAATCAACTGCAAACCGGTTGTTGCAAAGCAGATGAGCGAAATATGAAGTATCAATAAGCTTAATAATGCTTTTATTTTCATGTTAATTCATTTTAAATGCTTGAAATATCTGTAGACAAGTCCAATACACATCATAGTGAAAACAACCTCATCAATAGATCTGGCATATCACACTATTTTAAACGTAAACAAATTGTAAAAATAACGATGGTGGTTTTTATTTCTTTTCGGTCCTGAATAAGCTCAAATCCTCTGCAGGTATAAAAACAGCCCTGTAGGGAATGAACGCGGTACTGACGCGCCAGAGTACTTTTCCGGAACTATCAATTAATAACACGTTACGGGATTGTGCTGCACTAACCAACCAGGTACTATCAGTAACGGCATATGCACTGCCCATTCTTTCACTATAAAAATTTTCAGGCAAAACGATTTTGGTTTTCAGGAAGGTTTCTTTCTTTTCCTCGTTGATATGGTATACCAGTATCGCAGATTGTTTGCTGCCGGTGCCATTCTCAAACAATGTTATCTCGTTGCTGCTTGTTTTATGCACTGCGTGAGACTCACCAAACCATGTACCCGACGTTAATTTGAAATCGCCGGATTTTCCCAGCTTCCAGATCAGCTTCCCGGATGTTGCATCCACTTTCCAGATTTGCGAACCGAGATAAAAAGAAATAATATAGTTGCCATCAGTATCAATGCTCAGGCTGTTAGCATGAAGCCAGTCTTTTTTTTCTTTCAATATACCCGGATAAGTAGCTGGAGATAGTATATCTGCTACTGACCATTCCCATATCTTGTTACCCTGTTTGTCCAATACTAAAATGCCATCAGTGGTAACAGTATCGGTCTTGCTACCGCCTGCATCACTAAGGTCAACGGTTTTATCTTCTGCCGTAAGCGTAACCAACTGCCCCGCCTGGTTGTATAGTATTTCGTGATGAATCGTTTTGTCAAATCCCTTTTCTCCTTTCTTGATATGCAACAGCGTATCTCCGTCCAGTTTTATTTCTGCTATTTCATTTCCATAACTGGTAGGATAGGATAACGGCGCGTTGAGCGATAACAAACGATCGGGTTTAATAAGGTTCACAACTTTATAACCACTTTCTTTCGCATGATTATACCATACCAATTCTCCCCGGGCATTTACGATATATACCATGCCCGGCAGATCGCGCCGGTAAATCATCACGTAGCCTTTCTTAAAATTTTCCGGCAACGCTTCATGATCAGATTCCACAAGAAATGCCTGGTCCAAAATTTCAACAGGTATATCTTCTGTGGAAAAATGCCTTATATCGCTTTTAGAGCTTGGCTTATCGGCGACAGCTACCTCGTAAACATATGCTGAGTTTTGCTGCAGTCCCGTCAGCGTTAAACGGTGTAACAACCCTTGCTGCGATGTGTCGGAAATAAAAACGGTATCTGTTTTACCCTTTTTCCAGTAACATATATACAGCGATGCCGGCTTGTTTGTTTCAACTTCAATAGTTTTAAACAAAGGAGACCTTCCGGTTTCAGCAATCTTTACTATTGCTATTTCAGGGTTACTGCAACTATAAAAAGCCAGCATAAATAAAAAGGATATCGTCCTTTTTATAAACGATATCCTTTTAGTTTTATCAACTATTGCCACAATGGATTTTGTTTCAATTTGTTATTGGTATTAATCTCCGAAGTAGGAATGGGAAACACATAATGTTTTGCCTGAAGATTTTCAGCCCCTTGTTTTTTATTAATAATAAATAATTGTTTCAATTGTTCAGGCGTGTACCAGCGCTTCAGATCATTCCACCGGTTTTGTTCAAAAAATAATTCCAATACCTTTTGGTGCATTAATTCGTTCATTACGGCCGTAGCATCCGGTAAATCACTTGCGGTTTTATCAGGTAACCCTGCTCTTCTTCTGATGAGGTTAATATTGCTGAGGGCAGCATCCAGATTATTATTTTTAATCTGTGCTTCCGCAAGGTTTAATAATACTTCGGCGTACCGCATAATAACATAATTGGCGGTGGAAGGTTTAGGTCCCCAATAGTTGTCCGCATTGGCAATATTCTCCCAGGCATTGGTGAATTTCCGGATCAGGAAACGACCATGTGTTACTGTATCATAATTGTAGATAGGATAGAAACGTTCTACTTTAGTCCGGCAGGTAGCCCACAGGCTTTCGAAATCCATACCACCATACCAGGTAACATCCGCTTCTCCAAATTCCGAACGTTTCCAGAAAAAGGATGTATATGTTCTTTTATCAAATTTAGTGTCTGATCCCTCGGGTCTGGGCTCTTTCAGAAATTCGCTTACAACAAAGGCGGAAGGTACATATTTAAACCATCCTCCTCCGCCTACCGGGCCCACGAATTGCGCGATATAATTATGCATGGGTGAATTTGCTGCTTCTTCGGTCCAGGGACCGTACATATTTCCAAAGTCGCCATATACCCATCTGAAAACATCTTCCTGGTTCAATTCATTTTTAGCAGTAAAATTATCATCAAAATCGCTCAGCAGCCCGTAGCTGTATGGCGCTGTTGTAAGTTTTGCAAGCGTGGTTTCCGCCAGATCATACTTCCCCTGATATAAGTATGCTTTGCCTAAAAAAGCGAGTGCAGCGCCACTGCCTGCTCTGCCAGCTTCCGCTGCAGGACGGGCAGCAGGAAGTACTGCGGCAGCATCAGAAAAGTCGTTTTCCACCGCTTTCCATACCTCGCTTACAGGGCTTGAGGGAATGTATTGCTGATCTGTAGTAAGCGCAGGCTCAAGACGCAAAGGAACATCGCCGTAGTTAGAAGCCAGTACAAAATAGGCCAGCCCCCGCAGGAATTTTGCTTCGGCTATACATTGCGTTTTTTTGGCATCATCCATCCCTGCTTTGGGCGTGTTGGCTATTACCTGGTTCGCACGATAAATACTATTATACATTCTCCCAAAGGTAGAGGCGGCATCGCTGTTTACAGGATCATTAATAAAAGAAGCAATCTGCCAGGTGGGGGGTTCATCGCCGGGAATCGTCAGGATATCATCTCCCAACGAATTAATATTCTGAAATCCTGTAAAACCGCCCCAGTAGCTGCGTAACGGTGTACGTAACGGGCTATAAGCTGAGGCAAGCGCTCCCATTACATCTGATTCCGAGTTCCAGAATGTGGCTTCCGTTTGCCGGTTGGGGTTAGTAACATCAAGAAAGCTGCGTTTGCAGGCAGTAATGCAAATCATCAGTATGATGCCTGCCAACAATATTTTTATATTTATATGCTTTTGCATTATTCTCAATTTTAGGTTAAAAGTTAACATTCAGTCCAAACATAAAAATCCGTTGAAGCGGATAAATGCTGCCCAGCACAAACCTGCCTTCGTCAATTCCCCGGGAAAGAGGATCGCCACCATTACCCAGATCAGGATTAAACCCTGAATATTTTGTGATGGTAAACAGGTTTTCTGCCGAAACATTCACCCGTATTTTTTCTATATTCAATTTCCGGTACAGTTGAGGAAGAATAGTATACCCTAACTCAAGCCGTTTAAGCCGCACATACGCCCCATCCTCCAGCCAGCGGTCGCTATCTGTTCTTGCATTCTGGTTAGGATCAGCGAGGATGAAACGTGGAAAACCTGAATTGCTCCCGGGCGTCCAGGCTTTCAGTACATTGGTAGACAGGTTGGTTACCTCTGTCATCTTTTCCAGCCATATTCTGCTGCTGTTGTAAATTTTATTTCCAAAAGTGCCCTGGAACAAAATATTAAGATCCCAACCCTGCCATTTAAGGAATGCTGACAACCCGGCTGTTGCTGTGGGAAATGGCGATCCTACATAATGCCGGTCATCAGCATTGATCTGGCCATCGTTGTTGTAATCTACAAATCGTATGTCGCCGGCGCTTGCATTGGGTTGAATACGATTGTTATTCTTATCAACATAAGCCGCTGCTTCGGCATCGGACTGGAATATTCCATCTGTTTTTATTAACCAAAATGCGCCTAAAGAATTGCCTACTCTCGCACGGGTAATATCACCAAATTGTTGTTCCCCGCTTCCGATAGTAATAGCGGTCATTTTATTTTTCAACGTAGCGATATTAAAACCAATGTCGTAGCTCAGCTTACCCGCCTTGTCAGCATAGTTGAGCGCGAGCTCTAATCCTTTATTTTCAACCACACCTGCATTCACCACCGGGTTCCCTCCAATACCTAATGATGGAGGTACCGGCACGGATAATAAAATACCGGACGTTGTACGTTTAAAAACATCCAGTGTTAATGCAAGTTTGTTTCTAAAAAAAGTTGCATCTAAACCAATATTTGTTGACTCAGATTCTTCCCATCGCAAATTCCGGGCAGAAGCTGTTCCGGCAGGAAAAGATCCCTGCCAGAGTTGATTACCCTGCACATAATTTACGCCGGTTATAATTACACTTTGAGTAGAATAGGCGCTGATAAGATCGTTGCCTAATATGCCCCAGCCTCCTCTTAACTTTAAGTCAGTGATAATACCTTTATCAACTATAGAATGGAAGAATTTTTCATTCGACAGGTTCCAGCCTGCAGAAAAAGACGGAAATACACCAAATTGATAGCCATTGGCAAATGCAGAAGAACCGTCTCTTCTAACGGAAGCAGTTAAGAGATAGCGGGAATCGTAGGAATATGTAATACGGCCCAACATGGATATCCTGGTGCCCGACGAAGAACCTCCGCTAACATTTCGATTGGCAGTAACCGCATCTAATGAATAAACCGACAGAGGCAACCCCGTGCCTGAAGCCCCAAGGTTGTTTGAACTGTCTTTCTGGGAGGTATAACCAGCTAATATACTGAAGCTGTGAAGTCCGATCTTCTTGTCGTATGAAAGGGTGTTTTCAATCAGCCACGAGAGGGAATTAGAACCTCCCTTATTTATTTGCGGAGCAGCAACACTTACATTCCCATCATCGTAAACATCGGTGTAATTAACTGAATAACCACGGCTATTGGTAAGCCCTACATTGAATTTGTATTTTAACTGATCTATAAGCCTTATCTCTGCAAAAGCTTCTGCCAGTACTGAAATACTGGAGCTTTGCCCGTTTTTAGCAGTGAGGTTGGCAAGCGGATTAGACAGGTTTTTCATATAAGACTCGCGGCGGCCCCATCCTCCCAATTGATTCGCGGTGTCATATACCGGTACCGTAGGCACCATCACTAATATACCATTCTTAACCCCGGGTTGATCGCCGGCTGATGCCAGTGAATGGCTTTTTCCGTAATTGACTATAACGGTTTCGCCTGTTTTTAACCGTCCTTTTTCGTATTGTGTTTTTATCCTGAAATTGGCCCCCGAAGCGCCACTTTCCCTGATAGTTCCCTGCTCTGTCCAGTATCCCCCGGACATGTTGTATACCAAATTTTGTGTACCACCGCTTACGTTAAGATTTAGCCTGCTTAGCGATGCTGTGCGGAAAGTAACATCCTGCCAGTTGGTATTCGTACCATCCCAGTCAGGAATACCGCTCACGTTCGCCTGAAATACATCCGTCCATTGCCTGCCATCCAATACACCAATACGTTTAGGGATGGACTGAACACCTGAAACGGCATTTAACTGTACACGGGCAGGCGAATTTTTCTTACCCGATTTGGTAGTTATAATAATAACCCCGTTAGCTGCTCTTGAGCCATATATACTGGCAGCAGAAGCGTCTTTTAAAATGTCAATGCTTTCCACATCACTTGGGTTAACAAAATCAACGCTGGCAAAAACACCGTCTACCACTACAAGAGGAGCATTGCTGCCAAGAGAGCCGGAGCCCCGGATGGTAATAGACAGCCCTGCGCCGGGAGCCCCGGAATTAGACTCTAATGTAACACCGGCTACCCTTCCCTGTAATGCGGATGACAAATTGCGGGATACATCCTGGCTTAGCTCACCGACCCTGACAGACGATATTGCACCGGTCACTTCTTTCTTTTTCTGGGTTCCATAACCAATTACAACGATCTCCTGTTGTTGAGTTCCTGATATTTTTAAAGATACTCTAAGATTTCTTTGCCTGTTCACCTTTATTTCCTGTGCTTCCCTGCCAATAAAGGAAACAACAAGTATGGCATTTTCATCAGGTACCTCAATAGAAAACTGCCCATTGCTATCTGTACTGGTTCCCTGGCTGGTGCCTTTTATCGTTACTGACGCTCCGGACAAAGGCGTGCCTGCTTCATCCGTTATTGTACCGGTAATGACGACGGCTTGCGAAAACAGGCTTTCGCTATCATCTGCTCTTTTCTCCTGTTCTTCTCCTTTTTCCTTTACTACAATGGTTTTATCAATAATAAGATACGAGAAAGGCTGGTTGGCAAAACAAATATCCAGCACATCATTTAAAGGCACATTTTGTACGTTTATGCTTACCTTTTTCGCGCCGCGGATGATCTTGTTCTCATACCAGAAATAATAACCGGTTTGCTTCTCAATCTTCTTCAGCACGGATTCCAGTCTTGTATTCTTTTCTAACAGGGAAACAGATTGGGAAAAGCCGCCTTTGGCTCCGGCTTGTAATACAATGGCAAAAATCAATACGCAAGTTAGTTTCATTGCAAGTATTGTTTGAGTGAAGGGAAATCTCCTGCAATTGCAGCGCAGAACTTTCCCGATAGCAATCAAATGCATAACTTTGTTCGTTTGGGTTTAATAATTACGGTTCATGTCGTTTGAAATAAGCCCAATAATCGCCGGGTTCCGGGCCAACGGGATCCGGTTTTTTATTGAGCTGAAATTTGAAGCAGGTCAGGTACTCATCAGCATATGTTTTGGTGAATAAATAATTGATTAAAAAACTTCGTATCAACAACGATATATCACGGGGCTACTATAATCCTGTTTTGCTCCATCCTGAAATGGATATTGCTCTGCTCCAGTATTGTAAGCACGTTTGATAACTGCGTATTGCGGGTGATCTTCCCGGAAAACTCCCGCTGCGATATTGCACCTTCGTAGCTCACATCCAGGTCGTACCACCTGCCTATCTGCCGCATGATCGTCCGGATGTCGGCATTGCTGAAATCGAACAAGCCGTTTTTCCAGGCCATCACTTCATCCAGGTTAACGTCATTTGCCACCACAATTTTCCCGGTTTTGCCGCACCTGGCCTGCCTGCCCGGCACAAGCATTACTTCCTGCTGTTCAGCACCATCAGCCGTTGATACATCCACACGTCCTTCCAGCAGGGTTACTTTCATATCGGCTTCATCGTCGTAAGCATTTATATTGAAATGTGTTCCTTTTACCTGCACCTGCATATTGTCTTTTTGTACAGTAAATGGTATCAGGGCGCCCTTTCCGGCCGGGTTATACATAGCAGCTACTTCAAAATATACTTCTCCGGTAACAGTAACTCTTCTTTCGTTAGTGGGAAAAGAAGCCGGGTAACGGATAGACGACGCGGCATTCAGCCAAACCTTTGTACCGTCCGGCAATACCAACCGGTACTGCCCTCCACGAGGGGTGCTCATGGTGTTATACAAAGTTTCAGGCGGCTTTTCACCTTCCGTTTTATATAAGATATTTCCATCTTCCGTTTTTACAATGGCGGTATTTCCCTGTTTGGTGATCTCTCCGTTACCGGTACTATCCAGCGATACTACACTGCCATCAGCCAAAACCAGGGTAGCTGTATTTCTGCCGGGAGCGACATCTGTTCTTTCATTAGCGGGTTGTTCCTGTTGCACCACCTGCGGAGAAACGGCACCATTATATTTATATATTCCAATACCTGATAACACTATGATCAGCCCCACTGCAGCGGCTGCCCAAAACCTCGCTCGCCGCTTTGCAGGCAGCGCAATAACAGGGTGTTCAGCCTGGCGTTGCTCAATCATATTCCGGAACGCAATCGTTTCCGTTGAAGCGTCTGTCATTTCAGCTTTTACCAATTCATACAATCGCTTTGCTTTTTCCGCGGTATCTCTAAGTCCTTCCACCTCGTTAAACTGTCTCTCCCAATAGACCTTTTCCTTCGGGTCGCCCCCGCAGTATTTAAGGAACGATTCGTTCGTCAGTAATTCTTCGATGGATGAAGATTCATTAAGGTCCATAATAAATAAATATGATTGTGCAGGATTAAGAAGTGAAAAAGCAACCTGTTTTCCCAAGAGAAAAGCAACTTTTTAAAAAAACAGCGCAAACGGTTGCATTCAAAAAAGTTATTTACTGGAAAAACAGCACGGGTAAAAGTAAAGTAAGCGCCATAGTACGCAGCTCATTCGCCAGCGTTTTAACGGCATTGTAAATAGTATTGTAAGCAGTTTTCACGCTTATACCTGTAGCCAGCTCAATTTCGCGGTAGTCCATGTTCTTAAAATATTTCAGGTGTATAAGCTCCTTTTGACGGGCTGTTAGCTTCTCCAAAGCGGCCTGTACCTTTTTCCTGGTTTCTTCAGACTGCTGCATAGCTATCAATACATCCTCGTAAGAGATCTCCGCACTTTCGTAGAACGCTTTTTCTGTAAGCAAAAGCATTTTATTATCAGTATAGGCAGGATGGAAAATTTTCCGGCGGATGCATGCAAACAAATATGCTTTTATGTTTTTAACCGGCTTCAGCTTTGCATGCTGCTCCCATAGCTGTAAAAAAACATCGTTGATAGCGTCCTTCGCGGCATCTGTACTATTGCTTAGCTGAACGCCATAGCTCAGCAGATCGCTATAGTTATGTTCATACAACACAAGCATAGCGGTAGTATCCCCCTTCCTCATACGCTCCCAGTAGTCTTCCATGTCTGCGTCAGTATGATTTAGCTTCATATAGTTCAGGTTAAAATTAGCTGTTTTATCTAATTCTGCAGGTGATCATTGCAGAGAGCGTGCAAAACCGGAATACGGGACGCAGTTCCTTTCATTTTATCAATGCTCCCCTCTTCACTTTCGGAAGAATTGAAAGCCCGGCGGAGTAGGGAATGCATAATACTTATCGTGAAGGGATCAATTCAACAAAACATATTCCCCGGGCAGGTAATGAAAAATTAACGGAAGCATGCAGATCACTATAATCGCCTATTTTCTTTCTCCCCATTTCATCATAAAAATACACTTCCCCCGAACCGCCAATACCGTATTCAGCGGTATTTACCGCAAATTGAACAGGATATTCCTTTTTACTGATGCTTGCAATAGCTATAGCAAGGCTTTTATCAGGAGATTTCCAGGCAGCAACATATACTTCGGGAAATGTTTTTTCAAAACGGGTAACCTTTTGATCGCGCCCTGCATATATTGAAAGACGGGATATGACAATATTCTCTTCCGGAACAGCAAGTGACGGAGCGCGCATAAACTCGCCATGTACAAAATATTGTAACCCAAACCGGCGCACCTTTGCCAAACGGCTTATATAATCTATCTCCGTAGCTCTTATTGTATCCAAAAAAGGTTGATAATTGGAAATCATTGGCTGTATTCCCCACGCAAATGACCGGGCCTGCTCCATTAAAAACTGATCATTAAATTCAGGACTTAACGGAGTTTCCGCATCAGCAGGTACAAATTCCTTTGGCCACTTTTCATCATATGGAGGAGATAATAAAGAAGAATAATTTCCGAAACTGATCCCATACTCATGATAAACGGCCTGAAAGAGAGGAATGGTTTGCCAGCTTCTCACACCCGCATAACGCTCCTTGCTTACCTGCAATGTTAAAAATCCATCCAGGAAAGGCAACCAGTTTTCCGCTCCTCCTTCACCTGCCAACACTTGTTGCCCGCCTGCAGGCATCTGCTGGCGTATAAGCCGATCTTTTTTATCCGCTCCTTCAACCCAGTAATTACCGCCGCCAATAGTATGCCCGTGAGCGGGGTTATAACACCTCATGCTTAAGCATGCCTGGTCCATGTATATACCGTCTACTCCATATTCATTGATTGCAGTATCAGCCAACGCTGCATATTTCCTTCTCCAAAAATCAGTTCCGTCGCACATATGCACCATTGACTTTTTGGTAAAAATGTTATACATATGGCTGTTCATGTTGCCATTTATATCTATAGCCGCGTAGTTTTCCGCATTTAGAGATTTCCAGCTTTGAGTGGAAGTGCCCCACGAGAGCGTATTCATATATACCAGCGCTTTAATACCCTGCTGTTGAGCACTACGCAATGCATTCTTAAATCCGGGCTTACCATCACGTGGCGGAAAAAATTCGGGAAATGAATCATCATAAGACGCTCCATGCCACCAATGCCATAAAACACTAACAGGTACGTTCAAACGCTTTTTAAGGCTTACAGCCGGCGTAAGCACATTGGATGCGCGCCCACGATTCCATTCCCAATAGCCGGTATTTTGCAACCACTCGGGTACTTTACCATTTTTTAAGCGGCTGTTACGGCTCCACGATTGCCTGGAACCCCACGCTCTATACTGCTTTGCCGCAGTAATCCAATCCCCCCTGTACACACCAATTAAATAATTATAAGGCGGACGGTATGTATTTTCTTTATTATCATAGATCGGGAAATTATCTACTCCATATTGCAGTTGATCATTATCGTCCATCGAAACCGAAAAAACTTTATTATAAGCAAGCGTATCATCGCAGGAAAAATACAAGCCAAACCTATCGGGATTATATAATGTAACCAACTGCAGTGACATATGCCCGGGATAATTCCATCCAAAACGTTTTGCACCCGGCTGCATACCCCTGAGTTCTGTACGCGGGGAAGACAATAAACTGCCCATCCAGTCGGGAACCGCCAGTTCTTCATTACCCAAATCAGCAATACCGCTGATTTTAGGAAAAGTAACTTTACTTATTAATAGTCCCTGCATTTCATCAAGCCTTATATTCCATACAGACATGGCAGAATCCGGCAACAGTTCAACGCTTACTGCAACAGCAAACTTTGGTGGCAACTTATTAAACCTGCTCCACTTTAATTCAAGCTGCCGGCCATTTTGTTTGGATGAAAAGCTTTTTGCAGACCGGGCATTTAAAACAACTGCCTGGTCGCCATTTCCTATCACAATTTCCCAGGGAGATCTTTGAGCAGATTTACCATCAATAATAACAGCATCCTCATTTTTAAGAGAAGTCATTTCCAGCAATTCTCCTGTACCGTTATCAAAGGCAATTTTCAAAAAACCATTATTAACTTCTACAGGCTTTTTTTGATCTATTGAAGCATATAAGGGCCGGTATATTGATAAAGTTATTAACAGGAACATGTAGAAAATGCAGAGCGTATTGTTCGTTCTTTCCATGTGGAGCTTTTAATAAAGACGATTAGGTAACACTGCAAAAAAAAGCATTTTTCAATACAAAAACCCGCAAAACACTCATCTCAGCCTTTACGCATATGTTTTCTTATCATTCCAGTGGGGTAAGTCTTTGGGAAGCTGTTCCAGTATTTACAGTGGACGCTATGGTATTAATGCCGTTACCGGTGTTCGTGAAATGGCTATGCGATTAAACCCCGCCAGCAGCAGCGGAGATGGAAACAGCCGGCTAAATATTCCACATGAAGGCAGATTACATCATCATTTCCTGGAAATCAAAGACAACAGAAGCATGGTTAGCCCGAAACCAGAAAAAAACAGTCCGGACCAAAGATTTATTTTTTCACTCGTTATTTGGCGACTTTCTACCAGAAAGTAAATAATGAGCATAAGTCCTATCAGGAGAAAAAAGAGCCCAATCAGGAACCTTAGATCTAGTAGCTTGGTCATAATTATCAGAAAAAGATTAAGTTTAAAAGAATTGTTACTATCAGTACCGATATACCTAGCCATAGAGTAGTGTTTGTTACTCTACTTTCCCTGGGAGTTAAAGAATACACTAATCCTTTCAATTCATCATCGGGTTTCGGTTGGGTAAATAAACTTGTAACAATTGTTATAACAAAACATGCTACAAAGGAAATCCATGCAATATTAAAAGCCTGGCTTGTTCCGGAATAGAATTGATGCACATTCATTATCCAGGCTCCTTTACCTTCTGCACCTGTAAGCCCATGAGTAATAGCCGCCACAGTGGTGCCGGATACCAATCCCCAAAAAGCGCCATCACCTGTTGTTCTTTTCCAAAACATTCCCAGGAAAAAAGTTGCAAATAAAGGGGCATTTACAAAACTGAACACAAGTTGCAACAGATCCATAATGCTGTTAAAGCCTTTTGCAATATATGCTGTAGCAATTGATATCAATATACCTATTATAGTTGTAAATTTCCCAACATACAGGTAATGTTTCTCTGAGGCGTTTTTTTTAATATGCGATTGGTAGATATCAAACGTCCACACAGTATTAAATGCAGTTACGTTTCCTGCCATGCCACTCATAAAAGAAGCAACCAGGGCGGTGATACCTACACCCAATATTCCATTAGGATATAATTGTTGTAACAATACAGGCAAAACCATGTTATAATTGGTATCTCCCTGTTCACTAACCGGCAATTCAAATCCGGCAAATTGCTTCTGGAGGGCAAGTATGATAATGCCTGGCATTATTACTATGGCCGGCATCAATATTTTAGGAATTGCGGCAATAATAGGCGTACGCTGCGCATCATCAAGATTACGCGATATCATAGCCCTTTGCACTACCAAGAAATCAGTACACCAATATCCAAAGGCCAACACAAAGGCTAAGCCAAAAATCATTCCTACATAATCAACACCCATAGGGTTTTGAGACGGATCGCCCAGCCCCTTCCATACATGGAGTTTCGCATCCGCTACATGTTGTACTATTCCTTCCCAACCGCCCGCTTTTTGCAAACCTATATATACTAACGGGGCAATGCCCAGGACTATTAAAAAAAACTGTAACACCTCATTATATACAGCACTGGTAAGCCCTCCCAGAAATGTATAAATAAGTACGACGCCTGCCGCCATCCATATTGAAAGATTAAAATCCCAACCTAATATCAATTCCATCAGCATCGCAAGTGCATATAGGGAAACGCCGGAAGAAAAAACCGTCATCGCTGCGAAAGTAATCGCATTGAATGTACGGGTTTTTTCGTCAAATCTTAACTTCAGGTATTCGGGAACACTTCTTGCCTTACTGCCATAATAGAAAGGCATCATATAAATACCAAGGAAAATCATTGCCAATGCAGCACCAAGCCAATAAAAATGTACCGTGTATAGTCCGTATTTCGCTCCGTTTGCAGCCATCCCTAAAACTTCCTGTGCACCTAAGTTCGCCGAAATAAAGGCCAGGCTTGTTATCCATAACGGAATGCTGCGATTGCTCATTAAAAAATCATTACCGGTTTTTATCTGCTTTTTTAATAAAAAGCCAATGCCTATTACGAATAAAAAATAAATGGCAATGATCAAATAATCTATACCTAATAATGTCATGAGATGATTTGTTAGAAATAACAGGTTATTGCTTTGTTCCGCCTTCTTTTTCCCATTTCTATATCAACACGCATATCAATTTCATTTATGGTTACCGTTCTATACTATATTCATTTTTAAAAAGGATTGCTATCCTGCATTAAAGCGCTTCTTCCTCCATCAACCAGGTATGTAACACCACTCGAAAAAGCAGCATATTCGCTTGAAAGAAATACGCACCACCCACCTATTTCCTCTACTGTTCCTATTTTTTTTACAGGGTGCAGGTCAATAGTATGTTGTCTTTCAACCGCAGCATCTTCAAATGAATCAAACCATTTTTGATTACCTGCTGTGTCAATAAAACCCGGCGCAATACCAACTGCTCTTATTTTGGGCGCCCACTCAATGGCAAGGCTTCTTACCAGACCTGTTAAAGCAGTTTTGGCAATATTGTAAGGAAAGCACCCGGGAATAGTATTAAATGCATGATTTGATGTCATGACAATGATAACACCTTTCGTCTTTTCAAGATGAGGTTTGCATAATTGAGCGAGTTTCCAATGAGCGGTAAGATTAAGTTTCATATTATTCTCCCATTCATCAGCGGTAGTTTTTTCAGCACCCGAAAAAATATTACTCCCTGCGTTCGAAACCAGCACATCAATGCGTCCGAACCTTTCTATAGTCAGATCAACAAAATTTTTAAGGTCGGTTTCGTTTGTTACATCGCAGGTAGTATATACAACATCAACAGCATGTTGCCTGATGGTTTTTATAAAATCATCATCATTATCTGCATTTGAACACCCGGAAATGTTTGCACCGGCTTTTCCCATTTGGTGTGCAATGCCCAGCCCAATTCCCGAATTGCAGCCCGTTATTACAACTGTTTTACCGGATAAATCAATTTGGAACATTTTAGAAACGTTTTCTTATTTCATTATATTTTTTAAAACCAGTAAGGATGCAGATTGTATCCACCTATTCATATTTTCATCGCCGTAAAGTGGCGCAGCCATATTGCCTAAAACAATATCTGGCTTTTGGTCGCCATTAATATCGCCTATATCCATGCACAACCATCTACCCTCCGTTGTTTCCGCAATGCTGTACGGTTCAAAGCGATTGTTCCCTTGATCGCTTAAATAAACAAAACCCTCCGGACGCTTTGCATAATCGGCAAAGAAAGATATGGCAGCAATATCAATATTTCCATCTCCATTAAAATCAGCAGCCATCGCTTTATAACATCCATGCATAGGATAAAAATAAGATTGCATAAAATGGTTTGTTTTATCGTTTGTAAAGATGTATATGCCATGATATGATTTTAAAACCGGCGTTACATCTGCATTATCGCCACAGGCGTACAAAATATCAAGATAGCCATCTTTGTTAAAATCAATAAGCTCAAAGCTTACAGAGCCATACAAGGGCGGAAATTGTAGTATCTTTTGAGCATCAAACCTACCGTTGCCTTCGTTCGTAAGCAACCAGATGCTTTCATCTCCCTGGGCCATTAAAGCATAAATATCCGGTAACCCGTCTTTGTTGACATCTGCTACAATCGCCTTTACAGCACCAGGCTGGTCAATCAAGATATGTTTTTGATATTTACCCGCTTTTTTATTTTCCATCCAGGATAAAGTCCCTTTACCTACACCAAATTCACAAATGATATAATCCGTTTCATTGTCGGCGTTCAGGTCGCACGCAAATACCTGCACAGGGCGGGAAAGCGAATCAAACAAAATATTAAAAACAGGTTGCCCCTCTTTATTAACCCTAAAACGACCCACACTCCCCAACTTTTGCGTTAAAGGATCAATAGAACCAATATTAGTATAAATTTTATGGGTCCCAGTCCAATTCATGTCAACTACCGGGCCCGGCACCTGCAGGTAGTCGAGTACCTTATAATCATTATCCAGGCGAAATATTCTTTTAAATGCATCTGCAAATACAAGCTGATGGGGTTTTTGCAACGTATCAACCTTCACAAAACAAACAGCAGGCCGTTCATGGGTGATATTCACAAATATTGGTTCAAATAAAGCAGGATTTTCCCGGGGTAGTTCGTGCATCGGTTGCGGCAACATCGTATCAGGTGCCCCGAGAACATAATAACGGATAATATCGTTCCAATCTTCATCTCCTATTAATTTGTGCGTTGGATAAATGCTTGCATCTGCAATATTATCGTCAACAATAAAGCTATCTGCAACCGGAGAGTGAAACCCCAGCCGCAGGCCCATATACGGTAATACTTTATCCCGCCACATACTTTTATTCAGCAAAGATGGATCGGGTACCTGATGACAACCTCCACACCAGACTGAAGCAAGCTTGCCGCCACGCGCAACAGAAGCATCATTACCAATATTTCCTGCCTTTGAGCCAGGCTGGCTGCATGCACTCATAGCCAACATGCCTGTTGTTATGGCTAAAAGTATAAGCGATATCCGGGAATTGAATTTCTGCAATTAGGTTATAAATGTTGTTGTGAACAGATCAATCATCATACATAGAAACCTGGCCTTGGTTTTATGATGCCCGGATGCTTCAGCATTTCTTCTTCTACTAAATCAACGCCTAAACCAGGGCGATTACCCAAATGCAGATGCCCATTTTTTATCATATCCTTTATAGGATAATCAATAACAGTATCACGCCATGCAACATCATTAAACATAAATTCCTGCCTGAAGAAATTTGGAACTGAGGCGCACACATGGGCGGATGCTAAAGTTGACAAAGGTCCGTTGGGATTATGCGGCGCTAATAAAACATTGTATGCTTCCATCATGGTAGCCATACGTTTCATTTCACTGGGCCCGCCGCAACGCGTAATATCAGGCATCATAATGTCACAAACATATTTTTCCAGCAACGGTTTAATGCCATAGCGTGTATAATGACGCTCTCCTACACATATTGCTACATTGGAAGGTACTCTTTCACGCATTGCCCTTAATGTATCTGCACTTTCGGGGCCTGCCGGCTCCTCGTACCAGGTAATATTTAAAGCAGATAAACGCTGTGCCATTTTTACTGCAATGCTATAATTGAGCATTGCGTGTGTTTCGATCATGATATCAAAGTCATCTCCCACTGCTTCGCGTACAGCCTTACTTACGTTAAAGGCAAGATCCTGCTGAGCGGCAGTCAATGCCAGATTGCTTGACAGGTCTTCACCATACAAATAATTGGTATGAGCAAAGGGGTCAAATTTTAATCCAGTAAAGCCCGCTTCTTTTACTTTTCCTGCCTGTGCTGCATAATCTTCCACATTGTGTCCGCCACCGGTAAACCAATAGTTAGCGTATAATAGAATTTCTTTACAAAAAGCTCCGCCCAGCAATTCATAACAAGGTGCCCCATATACTTTCCCTTTTAGATCAAGCAAGGCCATATCTATTCCACTAATAGCACACATACTGGCGCCAAAGGGGCCAATCCAATTTAAGTCCCGGTATAGCTTTGTCCATATAAAATCTGTTTTTAACGGATCAAGACCAATGATACGTTCACCCACATGTTTCGCTGCTTCAAAAACAATAGGGCTGCCTGGCCAATTGGTGGCTTCTCCAACGCCTGTGTGTCCTGTATCAGTATAAATTTTTAGAAGTGTCCAGTTATATTTCACGCCCTCTACAAGCCATACCTTTACTTCTGTAATTTTCATATGCAGAATATTTATTTGTACTTATTATAATAATGAAAAATATCCCCTGCTTGATAACCCTTCTTTTTATTGTATGATGATATGAGTTTTACCTTTGATTATATCTCCTCTTTTAAGCGGCTTATCAAAAGCCGCAGCATGCCCTCTGAAATATCCTTCGCCCCCCAGGTTACTGTACTCAGCTATCAGCAGCTTTGTTATACTTTTTTCCTTCCACGTGCGCAAATGCTGCATTCCGTCAGATACTATTTCAATTTGATTACCTGCACCGCTTAATTTTGCTTCTGTTATATTCATTTTAGTCGACCGGAAATCATTTGTTCCTAACTCATTCCTGTCTTTTGCCCATGAAAGCGAAGGCTTATCACCTGGCCCTGCAGCACCCGAAACTTCAGCAGAAGAAAATGCTTCAGCAGTACCATTCAGCCTTCCAATCTGATCAGCAGGATAATAATTCCAAAAACCATTTCGCTTCCACCGCAAGGTATTAAAAGCATCTGCGGTGTTAAACACTATTCCCCATTGGCGCGGATTTATATCTTTCCTGATTAAATAGCTATAAGCCACTTCTATACTACCATTACCTGAAATAATATAATCTACATAGCCGGAAGCCTCATCATAGCTATCATTTATTCTAAAAGAGAACGCATCAGCATCGGCACTAACATCAACCTGTTTAATTACCCGGTTAGCAGCAGTATGAGTGAACGGTGCAAACGTTTGGGATGTCCCGGTCATTTGAATACCTCTTCCTTCGCTGTTTAGCGGAAGAAGCAACAACTGCCCGCTGCTGATAATAGCTTCCTTGTTGCCGGAAGAAGTTATTATCAAATTGCCATTGCTTTTATCCAGGGAAACGGTACATGCGTCTAATGTAGCCTTAATAATCGTTCCGGAATAAACGTATTGAACTTTACTATTGTGAGTGTTTAATGATTTTTTATTATTTACTGCAGGCAATAGAACAAAAGCATACTGATCTACCAGAACATTTCTTGGGTCATATACATCCATGTATAATGTATCTGCGTTTTTTATAGTGCCATCCAGTTTGATGAAGCCCTGAAAATTGCCTCCTGGTGCAGCAGCGGCTTTTATTTCCCCTTTATGATTTCCTGCAGTCCATCTAAAAATGCATTCATCCAGGTTGGAAAAATTATGCCGGTTCTCAATAATAAAACCGATGGTATCGTTTGCCAGGTTTCCCGTTTGCCTGACTCTTACAGGTGAATAGGTCTTCTTCATACCCCAGTATTCAGGTTTGAGCCTTCGCCATCCGTCAATTACTCCCCAGGTTCCATACCCAACAATTGAACTATCAGGCATAAAAAAAGAATCGTCAATTCCGGCCCAGATAGCGCCCCCTAAAATTGAAGGAGTATAATACATGCGATCCCACATAGCTGCAAAACCTGTACCCCATGCATCACGGATACCCGGATCTGTAACCAGCTCAAAGCGATTGTATGCGTTAATATGAACATATTCATCAAATACCATTGGTCTTTTTGAACTGGCATACTTACCGGGCCCCTCAGGGCCTGGGTAATGATGATTACCGATCTCAAGTTTATTATCGTCGCCATCCGGGCTCCACTGACTGAAGATACGGGGCCTGGAGGGATCCACGATTTTCACCATATCCGCTACAGAACTAAAATATTCTTTATACTTAAAGCTTTCGTTACCCATTGACCACATTAAAACGGAAGGACTGGATTTGAAAAAATTAACCATATCCAGTGTCTGTGCCTGTAAAACACTCACAGAATCGCGGGAAGGTACAGATGTTTCGTGCGCCCAGCAAAACGGTGCTTCCACTTCAAGGAATATACCGAGACTATCACAGGCATATACCAACTCTTCGGCAGGCGGGTAATGTGAAGTACGTATATAATTTACATTTCCTTCTCTGAATATTTTTACATCTTCAGCCCATTGATCTCCGTTTACAGACCTGCCACGCAACGGCATTACTTCATGCCGGCATACACCTCGCAGTTTTATAGGATAATTATTTACGAATACCTGATTCCCTTTTACTTCAATTTGCCGGAATCCGAATCGTCTTTGTACGGTAACCGATTGCTTTCTTGTTTCGAGCTTAAGATTGACAAGGTAAAGATTAGGATGTTCTGTATCCCATTTTAATGGCTTCGCAACAGGAAATTCAAATATCTTTTTCATTACCGTCTCCCCGGCAAAGGCTTCATCTATTTTAATAACTTTGTTGAAAACAACAGCGCCTGTTTTAAAATTACTCAGTTCGAAAACCAAGCTTACATCTTTCACATTGCTTTCTGTTTCATTTGCTAGCTCCACTTCTGCTTTCATAACGGCATCTGTGAAACCTTTATCAAATATTGTAGATACATGAAACTGTGAAATGTTTACATCAGGAACTGCTATCAATTCTATTTTACGGGTAATACCACCCAATGGATGCACTGCATACCGGCTGCCGCTGGCTAATCCATCGGCAACGCTTTCATTCTTAACTTTAATGGTAATAAGAGATTTAGCTCCCGGCTTCACGAATTTGGTTACATCGTATTCAAATGGTGTAAAACCTCCAATATGGTAACCTGCTTTTTCTCCGTTAATATAAATTTCCGATTCACTATAAATAGCATAACATTTAAGCTTTATCCTTCTTCCGGACCACTGAGCGGGAGTTGTGAATGTTTTTTGATAACCTGCCCATCTATTTTTTTCCACTTTAAAACCCTGCATCATCCACTCTCCAGGTACCTGTATTTTTTTCCAGGATGCGTCTTTGTCTTTCATGCTTTCAAATCCCTGGCGGGGTGCCGGGTTAAACAACCATTCTCCTCCCAGGTCAATTATACATTCATTTAATCCTTGCACCTTCATGGGCTTCGGAGTCCAGCGGTTAATATGAATTGTGCTGTCAGATGAAAAGACATTTGCCGCACAACATATAAAAAACGCTATCCAGCTTAATTTAATTTTCATTTTCAATTTGATCTGCGGTGTACTAAAAAGCATTGTATGAGAAACAATGCCTGATATTATCTGTAGTTATTTTAAGCTCAGGCTAACTTTTCCTGTTATTTCAGATGATGCATTTACAGTTCCCTGGTAGTTCCCCCAGCTTAATACCCAATAATCAAGTTTATTCAATACCAGTAGCTCCTGCTTACCATTTGGTAAAATGGAAATTTTTCCAGCTTGTTTTCCATCAGAAACAACTTCCATTACAGCTTTATCATGTGATTTTATTGTCATGGATAAAATGTTCTCCTTTGCTGCACGATAAATCTCCGAGCCTGGCATTTCCGCTTTAATAGCTGTGTTTGTGCCGGTTAAATAATAATCATGCATTCCAAAAGCTACGGGATACCCGGGCTTAACGCGATATTGTTCTACAACATTGGTATAACGATGAGCAGTACCCTCATGGGCTGATAAATGATCTTTGGGATAGGTCGTCCAATAGCCTTTCCGTTTCCACTCATAGTTATTTACAGCATCGGCTATGGGAATGGCAACACCAATTTGCCAGGTTTGCTTTGGAATGCTGTCAGCAAAGTATGTAGTTTCAATACGACCATCTGCATAATAGGCAGAGGTAATTTGTATGGGATATTTGTCCACACTTCCTTCCGCCTTAATTGTTATTTTATTTTTTTCCGATTGATCAATAAGCGCGTTGCCTACGATAAAATCTCCGGTAAATTTCCCTCCACTTTCTTTAAGAACATTGGGCTTATCCGGAACAAATAACGTAAATCGGATTGCGCCATCAATCACTTTTTCTCCATTCACACTTGCCGCCAGGAGTTGCCCGGTAGATTTATGTAACCTGATTTCCTTATTATTACTCCTTAAAATAAGAACCGAATCGTTCCCTGCAATATTCCACATCTCATTAGATGGCTTAGGAGAAGGAGCGCCAGGTTTAGCTCCAATTTCAATCATTTCTTCATCAATTAAATTTTGAGCGCGATCATAAAACCTGAGCATAAGCTCACCATCAGCAAAAGGTGGCTTTATTGTAACTATTCCTTCTTCATGAGGTTCAAGCGCAGGCAATTTGTAGCTCGTTGTTTTACCCTTTTGCGTAACTTTTAAAGTTATCTCATCCAGATTTATATGATTGTACCTGTTTTTTACAGGAATGCTTATCGGCACAGCTTTAACCGTGGTATTAAAGTTTGTAGTCAATACTTTTACAGGGGAATACGCTTTCCTTGTATTCCAGAATTCAGTTTTCTTTCTGCGCCAAACATCAATAAAGCCCCAGGGGCCATAACCTGTAACTGTATCCGGCAAGTGAAAGGTTTCATCTATCATTCCCCAGATAGCGCCTCCCAGGTTACCCTTTACATCAAACCGGTTAAGCCACATACTGTCTAAGCTTCTTCCCCAATAATCTTTTACGTTAGGATCATTTTTCAGCATAGTTACGTTGTAGCAGGCTACATGCGCCCATTCATCGCCTAACACGGGATAATCAGGGTTCACCATATCTTTTTCATACTTGCCCAAATCACTCGTAGCTCCATTATATTTTGGATAATGGGATATCAATATATCAAAACATTTTTTCCCTTTATCAAGCGCCGTTGTAGGAAAAGACCATGCCACAGGTCTGCTTTTATCTACCGATTTTACAAAATCATACTCCTTTTGAAAATTACTGCCGTACCAGCTTTCGTTACCGATAGACCACATTATAACAGATGCATGATTGCGGTCCCTGTCTATCATTTCACTTAACTGCCCCAGATACCTTGATGTATATGCTGTATCATCTTGTGTCAGCGCATTCTTTGCATATATCCCTTCTCTCCAATCCAGCACAAAGCAAATGGCTGTTTCCTCCTGTACGTAAATGCCCATTTTATCAGCAAATTCTAAAAAATCATCTGTTGGAGGATAGTGCGATGTTCGTATGAAATTAATATTCGCTTCCTTTGCTAAAGCAATATCAAGGCTATCATAATACCGATTTGTACTCCTGCCTAATGTCGGATGCATGTCGTGACGGCAGGCACCACGCAATTTAACAGGCTGACCGTTCACCAATACCTGTGTTCCCTTCACTTCTACTTTCCTGATGCCGATTTGTTGAACAATGATCTGCTCCTTTCGTTTTCCTTTTACAAGCTCAATCTTTGCGGTATATAAATAAGGCTGCTCCTGGTTCCATAAAACAGGATTATTCACTGTTAAGGAAAATCGGGCCTGTCCGTTATTATTCAGATCAATCATTTTATTGGCAACAACACTGCCGGCGGCATTAAGCAACTGCAAATTTATTTTACTCCCCCCCAACGAAATATTGTTAGCAATATCAAAATTTACCGTTGCTACCTTTAAGTCATTCGATAAATCCGTATTTACATAAAAGCGGTTTATATGTTCCCTGGGAAGTATAACTAATTGTACTTTACGCAAAATACCTCCGACAGGATGATGTGCATAACCTGATGCATAAGAAATGTCATCAGCCCTGTCAGTAACCCCCACGTGGATGATCGCCCTTTTTCCCGGTTGCACATAATCAGTAAGGTCAGCTTCCCAAGCGGTAAATCCTCCAAAGTGTTCCCTGACAAGATTTCCATTTACAAAAACACGGGCATAGCTGTATACGCCATTAAAACGGATACGGATGTTTTTGCCTTTGGCAGAAGAAGGTATATCAATGTATTGCCTGTAAAAAAATTCTTTGTCATTTGTTACTTTAAACCCCTGCATGGCCGGTTCCCCGGGCACCTGAATTTTCTGCCAGTTTCCCTCATTGGTTTTCCACACTTCTCCTGAAGGGTTCATATTTATCTCCCACTCTCCGTCAAGACTTGTTACCGGCTCCGGTATATCCGATGTATATACTGGCAAAACAGCTAAAGGGTGTCTTCCTTCAGCTATAAAGCTTTGTGCTTTTGTCAGGCTGACCAATAGCATTCCCAGGCAAAAAAATATAATTGGTTTCTTTATATCCATTTTCAATTTATTTTAAACCTCTTTATAAAATAATGCTATCGGTTCAGGAAAATCTCCAGTCTTCCCGTAAGTTTTTTTTCCTTTATTTTAATCCTTCCCTCATTATGTGGTGAACCGTAAAAAGGTTCAGAACCATTGTTGCTATAGTCGGCAACGAGCCATTGTATGCGCTCATCCTGCAACCAGCTTCGGCTATGTTGATTTCCATCCGAGTTAACGGTTATTCTGTTTCCAGCCTTATCCTGCAGTGAAGCTGTTAGTATAAACTTTTTGGTTGATCGAAAATCGTTGCTGCCTAACTCATTTGCATCATCTTTCCAATGCCCCGCCGGAACAACACCCCACTCTTCAACGCCCCGTATATTTTTTGCATTCAGCATAGCCGTTCCTTCGCTCCTTGCGATATCATAATCCGGGTAAGCGCTAAACTCTCCCTTACGTTTCCAGCTTAATTTATCCATATCTTTTGGAAGTTGCAACAACATGCCGTACTGATAAGGGGAAAGATCTGATGCTGTATACTCAACTTCATATTCTGCTATGAGTTTGCCATCTGTAGTAAAAAAGTAGGATTGTTTTCCATTCCCGTCTTTAAAAGTTATTTCCATATCAACCCTAATACCTTGTTCATTCTGCTTAACAGAAACTTTGGAAGCGAACAAAATATATTGAGGATAATTTTTTAAGGGAAAGATATCATTCTGATACGTTTCGCCTGCCACATTTGGTTTACCGCCATCGTCACTATTCATAGGCACAATGCAAAAAACAGGGCCCTGGCTTACAATATTTTTCTCCTTTGTAAAAGCGCTTATAATAATACCACTTATTTTACTTATGGTATAGGTAATATCACCCTGTTTTATGATGTAGCCTGTTTCATTCTCCGTATGTGATATATTTACACTTGTCTTTTTCTGCTCATTAGTTCCGGAGTTTTCCTGCAAGATGATATTTTCTTCATCGGCAACAAATCCTCTTGGATCTGTAAATGATATGTATACATTTCGGGCATCTTTTGAAACAGGTATTTTCAAGGTTTCACTTTCATGGGGAGCAATGTTTGATGAAAGCAATGCTTTTTTGCCATCAATAATAGTTTCAATCTTTACGGCATTCGTTGAAATAAAATCATATCGGTTCTGAATAGAAAGCTCAATATACCCTTTGTTCAATGATGACTTATTAATATTTGTAATCCGCACAGGCGAATAGGCCTTCTTCATTCCCCAATATTCGGGCTTGGGTCTGCGCCAGGCATCTATAGGCCCCCAGGGACCATAGCCAACAATTCTTCCGTCAGGCATATGAAAAACATCGTCTATTCCGCTCCAAATTGCGCCTCCAAGATTACCGTCGTGGGCGTATATACTGTCGTAAAATTTCACAAGCGGTGCATTATAAGCGCTACGCACACCCGGGTCAGTCAATAGCTCTCTTCTGTTATAAGTTGATAGATGCGCATATTCGCCAAACAATGTAGGCCGTGTCATCGTATCAGTAGCTGAAGGTCCATTAATGCCCGGATAATGGTAATTAGCTATATCGGCTTTACTTCCCGCATTATTAAATCCGCCCCAACATTGATCGTGAAAGCTGGTGGGTCTTGTAGGATCCAACTCCTTAACTACTACATTTACCTTTTGCCATAATTCGCTCCAATAGCTCTCATTGCCCAACGACCAAATAATAACCGAAGGATGGTTTTTTCCTGCCAGTACATTTTCAATATTGGCATTGACCATAAAAGGCAAAAACTGTTTATCATTATAACTCCACTTTTTCCAGATAGGTGATGCGCCATGTTGTATCCAGCAAAGCGAAGCTTCACTTTCAACGAACAACCCTAATTCATCACATGCATTTAAAAATTCTTCAGTCGGCGGGTAATGCGAGGTTCGGATATAATTACAATTAGCAGCACGGAAAAGCTCGGCATCTTTTCTTTCAAGCCCGGGAGTTGTTGTTCTTCCGGTAAGCGGATGAATGGAATGACGATTGACACCATGCAATTTTACAGGCTTTCCATTTACGAAAAACCGGTTGCCATTAATTTCAATCTGGCGAAACCCAACAGGTTGGGAAATCGTTTCAACCGAAACGTTGTTATGCACAAGCTCTGTTTTTAATTGATACAGATAGGGCGTTTCAGGAGTCCAATGTCTGGGTGTTTTAACAGTAAATGCTTTATTTGATTGTTTGCTGTCAACAGGAAATATTTTTTGAACAATATTTTTTCCACTTGCATCTTTAAGTGTATATCGAAGATATACCCCGGATGAAACACCTGACTCGTTTGTAATAGCAGTGCCGATAATTAATGAGGCATTCTTATACCGTTTGTCAAAAATTGTATTAATAGTAATATCTGCAATACTAATTTCAGGCAATACAAATAAAGTTACTTTGCGTAATATGCCGCCCACCGTATGTACCGCATATTGAGAAGTGCAGGCCAATTTATCACTAACCGTAAGCGCCTGTACCTCTACTTCAAGTATATTCTTTTCGCCGCGTATTGCTGAAGTAAGGTCTGCTTCAAAGGGAACAAAACTACCTTCATGTTCAGCCAGTTTTACACCATTTAGTTTCACAACGGCATGCGAACTCACACCATCAAACCGGATTTTGATACGTTTACCTTTCCAATCAACCGGAATAGCCAATTCCCGGCTATATACTGCAGTTTCTCCTTCTTTTACTTCAAACCCCTGCATTTCCCATTCACCCGGTACCTGAATTGTATGCTGTGTCCGGCGACCGGTTACATGAAAATCCCATTGCCCTGATAACGATATTTGTGCTTGTTGAACCGAGGCTACAGAAGTTGGCTTTGGAGATAATTGTGGAATGTTAAATCCGGCAATTTGTTTTGTTTGACTGAATCCGTATAAGCTAATAAAGCAAAAAATCAATAAAGCAAATGAGGTATCTCTTTTCATACAAGCATGACAGTTTAATCAATAAACAGATACTACGTCTTTCAAAAAGGAGCTATCCTTACTTTCCCAAATACGGGCAAGTATTATCAGGCATATAAGGTAGTTAGCTGTTCATTACATTATTCCATACTTTTCAAATGCGTCTTTTGCGCTCATACCCTCTTCAATTTTTATTCGAACCATTTTTTCGCCTCTCGCTTTTTCGATTGCCTGCCTAAAAACATCTTTTGCAGCATATTCCGGCACAATGCAAACACCATCATTATCTCCAACAACAATATCGCCACTTACAACTCTTACGCCTTTTATTTCCAGGGGTACCCTAAAGTCTATAACTTTCCCTCTTGGAGCCTGATCCTGTGCATACCTTCCGTATGAGAAAGTTGGAAAATTAAGGTTAAGTATTCCATTGGTATCGCGTGAATAACCATCAACTATCGCCCCGGCCGCACCTAATTTGATTGCTCTTGCACTCATAAGCTCTCCCCATAAAGCATAAGTAGGTGATGCTCCCGAGCAGAGGTATACTTCATTATTTTTCAAATCATCAAGCGCTTCAAGCATTAATCCAAAAGGCTTGGTAAGCAATAGATTACTATTGCCATTTTCACCGAATACATCTGCCTCCAGTACCGTCATTGCCCGGCCAACTACAAACATATCCTGCCTGAGTGGTTTTATTTGAGGCGGAAGAAACTGGTGCTGCAATCCCATTTTGTCCATTATATCTCCTACAACAGCAGTGTATAATTCTTTTCTTACAATAGCAAATAGTTCTTCATCCGACTTCCATAAGCTGCCTGTATCGGCTTTGATTGCTATGTTTCCCATATCAATATTATTTAAGTTCATCTAATACTTTTAATACTTGTACTGCCGCATTGTTTTTTGCAACTACTATTATTTCCCCTTATTCACACATATTGTACAAATCTTTCAATTTCAAAAATTTCAGAATAAAGCCGGGCTTTTATGCCCAGCTTATATAAGAGAAAACCAACTGCGTAATAATATTTTGGTCCAGGATAGTTACCAGCCAGGGTTTTGCTGTCCACTTAGTTTCTCATTTCTATCAATTGCAGTTTGCGGTATCGGGAACAAATAATCTCTCGGAGCAATAAATTTTCGTTCTCCTCCATAGGCATTAACTATTTCGTAACTCCAGCCGCCTCCTGGTCTCTTCGTGATCTTCATTCCCTTTAATGTTCCATTCAATACATTTTCGGCAGTCCCCCAACGTAGTATATCCCAATATCGTTTTCCTTCAAATGCCAGCTCTATTCTTCTTTCATGGCGAATGCGGGTGCGCATTTCCGATTGTGACAGTCCGGCTGGTATGTCCGGAACGCCACCTCTTGCTCTTAGTTCATTTAGTTTACCTAATGCATCGGCATCAAACTGTCCTAATTCATTTTTTGCTTCTGCATAGTTAAGATACACTTCTCCCAATCTAAACAATATGGCATTAGTACCATTAATGGGCTTATTATAATAATTAGCCTCTGCCGGGGTTAAGGTTTCATCTAAATATTTTCTAAAATAATAACCTGTTAATGTCCCCTGGTGCGAATGGTTAAGATCAAAGTAACTACTGAAATAATTTACCGAAGGATCATAATATGTCCATACGGTATCTCCCCTCCACGGCGCACCATTGTAAAGGATAGAAGCATAAAAACGATCATCTCGCCCTACGTAAGGGTCACCTGCACGCGAAGGATCATTACCAGCAGTTCCATCTGTAAATTCATATTCATCAATTAAATTCTGTGTAGGCAGTATGTGTCCCCAACCTGAAGCAATGCCAGTAGGTGGATCAGTACGGGGACTGAGAAACACCTCGGCAGCATGCCCTTTGGTGGCTCCATCGTATTGTACTTCAAAAATCACTTCAGGACCACTTTCACCTGCGGGAACGAACATTTTTCCATAGTCTGGCGCGAGGGAGTATAAACCCAATGTAAATATATTGTTGGCCGTATTAACGCAATCCTGCCATTTACCTGCATATAACTCTACCTCATTCTTTAAAGCAAATGCTGCACCTTTGGTAGCCCGGCCTTTGTCATTACCACTCCAATCGTTAGGCAGCAAATCTGCAGCCGCCGACAGTTCATTTTGAATAAAATTCACTGTTTCTTCCGCTGTGCTCCGCGGATAAAATATTTCTTCTTCCGTATTTCTATCAAGAGGAAGTTCAATAAGAGGAACACCACCATAAAAGTTAAGCAGGGTAGAATACCAATAGGCACGCAGAAACTTTGCCTGACCGATCATTCCCTTTTTCTGTTCCTCTGTAATATCTGGCAGCATTTCTACATTTTTTAGTACCAGGTTACATTTACGTATTACCGCATAGGAAGTAGACCACCATCCATCGGCAGGAGAATTACTTGTATTATAGTCTTTGCGGGTAAGGCTTCCTCTTGATGTTACCCAGGAAAATGTAGGAAATTGATTATCCGACCAATTATCAAACGGATCCACATCAAACAACAGAAAATTAACCGGGAGATCTACATAGATATTATTCAAGAACAGGTTGGCATTCTGATAAGAAGACCATACATCTGTTTCAAGAATATTGTTTTTTACTTCGGGTTCCAGGAAGGATTTTTTACAGGAGCTTAATATCAGCATTAGCATTACTGTAGCTGCCCCTATATTTATATAAAATCGTTCAAAGATATTATTGCGCATATACAAATAGTTTAAAAGTTTATGGTTGCACCAACTGAAATGGCTTTTTCATTATAATAAAAATCTGTAGTGCTGGGAGTTTCGGGATCCCAGTAATTAAGTTTAGCGAATGTTAACAGGTTTTGGCCTGCAGCATATAGCTTAATAGAATTGATGCCTTTAACAACTTTACTAAATGTATAACCGAGAGATAATGATTTAAGCCGTATGTAATTGCCATTACGTTGCCAGAAAGAGGAACGATAATAGTTGTACGGATAGCTATCGGGATTTGCCACAATCCTGGGCAGGGATGCGTCTGGATTCTCAGGGCTCCAAACATCCAGCTGATGCTGAAATGCAATACCATTACCCTGATTAAATGGCTGTGCAGCCCAACCTGACAGATAAAAGCTTACGCCGGCTGCTCCCTGCCACAACATATCTAACTGAAAATTCTTATAATTTACACCACCTTCAAAACCATAAACAACCCGGGGAAACAAGGGATTCCCAATAGCCTTCAGGTCATCACTATTGAGTTTGCCATCTTCATTAAGATCGTTATATTTAATATCGCCCGGTTTAACAGTACCCAATGCGGCAGCATAAGGTGTTCTACTTATTTCATCTTCAGACTGGAATAAACCTAATGCCTCATACATAAAATCTGTACCATAAGGCTTACCTATTTGTGTTCTGTTAGGATTGTTTTTGATAGATTCCGCTTCGTTAATGTTTACGATTTTATTTTTTGCGTAAGTGAAGTTGAAGGCCCCATAAAGAGAAAGATTTTTATTGACAATATAATTTGAAGAAATTTTAAAATCAAACCCACTGTTTTCCATCCTGCCGGTATTCTCCTGACCAATGCCGATGCCGTATTCTACAGGTAAAATTGCTGTAGATGCCAATAGCATATCATTCCTTTTTTCTTTAAAATAATCAGCTTCAATGCCCAGCAAGCCGCCCCACATGCTTAATTCAAATCCAATATCTGTTTTAATCGCCTTCTCCCAGGTTATCTGCAAGCTCGGCTCCCGAACTTCGTATACGCTGGCATTGGCAACATTGTTAAAAAGGTAAGGATTGCCAAGCTGATACAGGCGTAAATATTGAAAAGACTGATCTGCCAGGTTACCTGACTTACCCCATGAACCTCTGATTTTTAAGTTATCAATAGCTGCAAGCCCTTTCATAAAATTTTCTTCGCTTACACGCCATGCTGCTGAAAAGCTTGGGAAAAATGCATACTTACCTTGTGGCAGATAAGGAGAAAAATAGGATTGACCATCATAACGCCCAGCAGCCTCAAACATATATTTTCCACTATAGTTGTAACCGGCTTTGTATACATATCCCACCTGTGTAATTTTGCTTGAACCTCCGCCATTACTTCTATCTGCAGGATTGCTGTTACCGGAATTAGAGAGTTCATCAATAAAAAGTTCGTAATTAGTTCTACCTGCGGAAATAAGACTCTGCCTGTCAATTCTCGGTTCAAAAACACCAAGTAAATCAACCCCATGCGCTCCAAAGCTGTTATTATACGCCACCATGATTTGGGAGTTGATCCTGCGTTTGAATTCATAAGATTCGTTCAGGCTTGGCTTAGGCACATTACCTTTTGCACTGATAAAGGTTCTATCGGGGTTTATCTGATAAAATGTATACGGTATACGCCATTGCTTATCTGATTCGTCATATTTATCTATGCTAATATTACCTCGCAATGTCATTCCGGGTACAAAAGGAATTTTTTGTTCTAATTTTAATGTGATCATTTGAGTATAATGATTCTCCTTAAAATATCCACTACCGTTAATATCCAGATAAGGATTTCTTTCAAAGTAACCTGCGGGTTTACCATCCGAGTAAAATATTGGGTTAGTTGGATTAAGCCTGTATAAACCGAACAATATAAATCCTGGGCCGCCTGCTGCCCCCGGAAAATTTGCATCCCTGAAAATTCCGGTAAAATCAAGTCCCAATTTAGTAGTGGTCGTAATCCTGGCATCAACATTTGATCTAACAGTATACCGTCTAAACCTTGTAGCCTCTCCCCACATAGCGGTTTGATCTACATACCCCAGGGAGCTATAAAAGGAAATAGCTTCATTGCCTCCTGTTACAGAAAGATTATGCTGTTGCAAACGGCCGGTTTTTAAAAGCAGGTCAACAGCATTCGAATTTGCATAAAAATCAGGGTCACTCCCATCCTTAAACTTTTGCAATGCTTCAGCATCATATGGCTCAGCTACCCCCTGGTTACGAGCTCCTTCATTTTTTAATGTAGCCCATTCAAAGCTATTAAGTGGCTTAGGCAACACGGCAGGTGTAGTCCAACCGGTTTTACCATCATACGTCAGCGAAAACTTTCCCGACCCCGTACCTCTTTTTGTAGTGACTAAAATAATGCCATTAGCGCCTCTAACCCCATATGGAGCTACTGAAGCGGCATCTTTTAGTACGGAAAAACTTTGAATATCATGAGGATCTATTGAATTTAAGGGTCTTTCTACTCCATCAATGATAACGAGTGCATTTGCATTACCAATTGTTCCTATACCACGTATACGAATAGTCGCCTCATCATATCCTGGTTCACCGCTTTGCTGTTTAAAAAGAACACCTGGTGCACGGCCCCCAATTGCATTGGTTACATTAGCCGTTGGTACATCCGTTAACTTTTTTGCATTTACTGTGGATACCGCAGAAGTCAAAGAAGACCTTTTTTGTGATCCATATGCTACTACAACAACTTCATCTTGCATTTTAGCATCTTGCTCTAAAACAACATTAACATTACCATCATCTTTAACCTCCACTTCTTTAGAAATATACCCTACCGAAGTAATAATTAACACAGCTTGGCCTGTTTGATTGACCTGGATAGTAAACTCGCCATTATTATTGGTTACTGTATTTCTGGAAGATCCCTTGAGCGATACGGTTGCACCCTGGATAGCGTTTCCTGAAATAACATCTGTAACACTGCCCTTTACATTTCGTGATTGGGCAAAAATTGTTGTTGTACTTGAAACTAAAAACAACAATAGCAGTCGTTTTAAAAATTGCATGTTCTATTTTTTTGGAAAACAAAAATAGTGTTCACCTAACCCTTCTTCCTACAACTTGCTTAGCCTATACTTAAACTATCTTACCATTATTTAAGAGGTTTATCCTATTGTGCGGGATTATGGAGTTGATAATTACTGCCATTTTTGTTAACTTTCTATTCCAAAACTAATTTTCCATGAAGGCTGAACTGATTGATGTTAATCTTACCGGATCTAATTCGATTCGTATAAAAAAGGTAAACCAACACTATTTAAATGCACCTTTCCATTTTCACAGCTCATGTGAACTGGTTTGGGTCGAAAAAAGTTTCGGCAAAAGAATAGTAGGTGATAACATCGGTAATTTTAAAGATAATGACCTGGTATTAATGGGGCCTAATTTGCCGCACATTTGGCGAAATGACGAAATGTTTCACAAAAGCACACAATCCAGGCGCGTAAAAGCAACCGTAATATATTTTTCACCTACATTTTTATTAAACCTGGTAGATGACCCTGAAATAACAAAAGTGGCTAATGAACTAATCCGAAAAGCAACACGAGGATTAATATTTCGAGGAAAATGCAATGAAAAGGTATGCGGCATATTAGCCAATATTGAAAAAGAGAGCGGCTTTAATAAAATTATTCGCTTCTTACAAGCTATTGAAATTCTTGCCACATCAAAAGAATATGAATACCTGGCAAGTATGTCTTTTAAAAACATGTATGCTGAAAAAGACACTGACCGGTTAAGTAATGTTTATCAATTTTTAATGCTGAATTTTAGCAGAAATATTGATTTGAAAGAGATAGCAGACATGTGCAACATGACCTCCAATTCATTTTGCAGATTCTTTAAAAGTCGTACCCAGAAATCTTTTACGCAATTTTTGAATGAACTTAGGATTGGGCATGCATGCCGCCTTCTACAGGAAGAAAAGTATTCAGTTTCCGACGCATGCTATAAGAGTGGATATAACAATCCCGCCAATTTCAATAAATTTTTTAAGTCAATTATCGGGCAAACTCCTTCAGAATACCGGAAAAGGCTAAAAATATAATTGATGGTAAAGATATCTAAGCCCATGCAATAACGGCATCAAAAAACTTTGATCTGGTATTCTGCATCTCTCATTTTTTTTAATCAGCTCCAACCGGCAATTATAATTATTAAAGATATTTTAACCGGCGGTATTCCATAATGAACTAAATTTCAGGAAACAATAATTCTTCTACATCATGTCAAAACTATCTGGCTTTACCGGTATGGCTGTTGCCTGCTTTTTTTTTGCTGTCGGCCCTGCTTCTGCTCAAATAGACGAACAACTCAACAAGGAATTGCTGCAAACAGGATATATCCACTACAGCCTGCTACCATTAGATGAATCCAAAGCTTTTGAAACTTTTGGAATTAAAAAGAAGGTGTTGAATACGGTAATGCTTTGCGATATGGACGATATCGGTGTATGGAGTCATAAAGGCATTGGTAAAATATCACGAACATCCGGGCGCAGTAAATCCGGCAAATACAGCCTGAGGCTGGAGGCTCCCGCTACTTCTGCCACTATTCCCGAATGGGGATTAGGACGGGGCACCTGCCTCGCTTCCTTTGACGTGGGAGGCGCCAACTGGGAAAAATACAACCGGCTGAAATTTTATATCTATCCCAATTGTGAAGGGGCAAGAAGCATTTATTTGAATTTGTATGTAGAAAACGATGGAGCTGTTAAAATACCGGATCCCTACGGCAGGGAAGGCTATCATGAAATAAATTTAAAAAATGGTCAGTGGAATGAGTGCTTTGTTGAAATGACAGGACTTGCACGCGATAAAATTACCAAAATATCATTTGCCATTGAAATATTCGGTAAAGAGCTAACAATGGGAGACTCCCTGGTATTTGACATAGATGCAGTAGAGTTGCAAACAGTGGATAACCCGGAAACCGTTCGCGGATGGGCACCTGCGCGGGACCGGATCATTTTTTCAACTTCCGGCTACAGGACCGGAAGTAAAAAAACGGCTATTGTAAATGTGGAAAAGAACGATGGCACTTTCCGGCTGAAAGATGCCAGGACAAAAAAGATTGTGCATACCGGGAAAACACAGCAGCAAAATACCGCTATCGGCTCCTTTACAACCATTGATTTTTCTTCCTTTAAAACGCCCGGGCAATATACCATACAGGTTGGTTCAGTGGAAACATTGCCTTTTTATATTAATAAAGATGTGTGGGATAACTCTGTGTGGCGCATTCTGAACTTTCTGTATGCGGAAAGATGTGGTTTCCCGGTACCGGGCAAACACGGCGCCTGTCATACAGATCTTCATGCCAATTTTAATGGAAAGATCATCCCCATCAATGGCGGCTGGCACGATGCGGCGGATATGTCGCAGCAAACACTGCAAACGGGTGAAATATCATTGTCATTGTTGCAGATGGCAGGCCGTGCAAAAGAAAAAAATAATCTACAGCTCTATAACCGCCTGATGGAAGAAGCTTTGTGGGGAATGGATTTTGTAATGCGTTCGCGCCTGGGCAATGGATACAGGGCGCAGACCTGGGGCACCAATTTTTGGACCGATGGGATCATTGGCACTATAGATGATACCGCCAGAAGGGAAGTGCTGGTATATAACGGAGCGCTCGAAAATTTTTTGCTTGCAGGCATTGAAGCCTGTGCATCAAAAATGACAGACAGGGATGAAGCTTTGAAAAACAACCTGAAAAAGATAGCCATACAGGATTTTGAATTTGCCATGGAACGCTTTTCAAAACTTGGGTATGCGGAGCTGGTTAAAAAAGGCGGAGGACATGCCGGCATGGCTTCTCAAAGCCAGTACATGGCTAATATTTCCTGGGCTGCCAGCATGCTGTACCGGCTTACGGGTGATAAACAATATGCTGCCGAAGCGGTGAAAGCAATCAACTATACACTTCAGTGCCAGCGCACAGAACCGCTGAAAGATAAAGAAGGGCTGTCGGGCTTTTTTTATCGCGATCTGGATAAAAGATCCATCGTACATTATACACATCAGTCCAGGGACTATGCCTACATGGAGGCGCTTGCCGCTTTATGCGAATTACAGCCTAACCATGCCGACTACCCGAAATGGATGAAGTCCATCAGCCTGTATGGCAACTATCTTAAAAAGATCATGCAGTATGTGCAACCCTATGGAATGGTACCCAGCGGCGTTTACCACCGCGATGAAGTGAAGGATTCGGCCAACTTTTACGCGGTGCAGGTTGGTATAAGAAGCGGAGCTGACAATGATTACAAAGAACAGTTTGAAAACGGCATAAAGCTGGATGATGAGCACAGGTTGCGCTTTTTTCCTGTATGGTTCTCGTTTAAAGGCAATGGCGCCGTAACGCTGGCCACCGGCAAGGCTGCCGCCATCTGTGCTAAATTTTTAAAAGATCCCGTACTGGAAGATATTGCCGAACAACAGCTATCGTGGATAGTTGGCAAAAACCCGTTCGGGCAATCGCTCATTTATGGCGAAGGCAGCAACTACCCGCAATTATATACAGCTCTGCCCGGCGAAACAACAGGTGGTATACCTGTGGGTATGCAATCCTACTTTAACGAAGACCAGCCCTACTGGCCACAGTTCAATACAGCCACCTACAAAGAATTGTGGGGTGCGCCCGCGGCAAGATGGCTGATGCTGGTATCTGAATTTTAACCGGGAAGTAAAACAATACGCCATCTTACTGATATACGCTGTCGCGTATCGTTCCCAAGGTTTTTCTCCTTTATTGCTTTTCATTGCCGTTCCAGATGTCGTGGGTGGTCTTCCAACTGCCGTCAGCCTGCTTTCTGAGTATGTTCAGGTATTTGGCTGTTGAAACAATTGAATCTCCTCCTTTCATCGGAAATAAGGTTACCCTGGCGAAGCCCCTGCCATAGGCAATATCCCCTGACAGGTCTACTTCGTCGTAGCGGCTCTCGAGTTTCGTGTTATACTCGTCAAAGATTGCCTGGTAGTAGGACTTCACAGCATCCTTTCCCCGGAGGGCGGACTTTTCAGGGGCCATCAGCCACGCATCGTCTGTAAAATGTTCAGCGATGCCTGCAGCGTTTCCCTCGTTAAAAGCCTTCGCCCTGGCAGCGCTTATTTCAGTAATTATTTTCTTTTCTTCTTCCTTTGAAACAGTATTATTGTTAGTGCAATTCAGGAAGAAAAGCGATATACATAAAAAGCCCCGGAACTTATGCATAATCTTGGTTTTAGAATTATTAATGTTCTGTAAAAATAGTTGATTGTTAAATTAAAAGGAGGCTGTTAGTAACCGACAGTGAAGCTGCTATTAATTATACCTGAAATCGAACTTCTTAAAAACGTACGGTGGTATTTATTTTTGTCTCATTTCAGGTTTACATAGAAGAAAAAGTGGAGTGATTTATTGGCAATAATCGAACTACCACCCAGTGTATCGTAACGCACTGGTCAGCATAGCCTATTGCCATAAAAAAACGAAACATCCTAAATCAGGATGTTTCGTTAAGTGAACTTATTGGTACAAAACTCGAACTCGCTATTAGAAGATTTGAGGCGGTTAAACCAGCTAAAAGATATTCAAAATCCAACCAATACAACTTCTGCAACCAATAAAAGAGTAAACCTAAGATAATGTGGTTTGCTCTTTGCGAAATTTTACAAAGGAAAATAGTGAGCTGATAATGCCATTATCACGCTGATGGATATGGTGAGGAGCTTTGAGGTTCCAAATTGGAACCTCAAGTTTAGGCATATCAAAAGGTATTCCCCAAAGAAAATATTTACATTTTAATGATTCAACGGCGTTTATCGCCGTTATTTTTACTTGTAGTAAACAATCTATTTACTTAACTTTGTTTCACCGGCGATAAACGCCGCCTGAATTAAAACTGGTAAACATGGCGCTTAACCCGGAAAGGCGTAAACTATTGGAGCAAATAATGCCCGAAAATATGATTGTAAACCTGTTCTATCGGGAGTTGCCCAGATTGTCCATAATTACTTTTTGTTAGTTGATATGAAACGCCCTCTTACGCTGTTGAGACGATTGAAAGAAACCGTTAAACAAGCTTTTCATTATAAAAGACTTTTTAAATATTCTTCGACATACCCCTGAGAGATTTTTTCCTGCTCCAACCTGCTTTTATCCATCAGCTTTAACTGCTCAAAAAGTTTTCGCTCCTCATCATTTAGTAATGAAAGCTGCTCAGATTTGTTGCGTGCCCCTGCTACTGCAAATTCCGAAAAATGCTCAAAAGTTTTACAATCCATCATTATGCTTTGTGTATTGGGATAATAACTTCTAAGCTGGTGGAGAATCTGAAAGCCATGTTCGTCAATATCTCCCCAATATAAAATATGCTTCTCTGCCAGCCAGACAACGTTTCTGAGATAGCTGACATTAAATCCACCGCCGCTCCAAACAGCAATAGTAGAAGGCATAGCCGGTAATGTTAGAAAATTCATCTTATTCTCTGTAATCAAGATATTCCTTGCTGACAAATCCAGTTTTTCAAAATCTGAAAGTGGTATACTAATATCAGAGAAAGTATTAAAGCAGGTCAGGTGTGTGTCCAACATGCGTATTCTGATAAGCGGCTCGTCATATTTCAGAAAATACCGCTCTGCAAATCGCTTCTGCTGATGATTTCGGATGTGATGCGGAATAAGAAAATCAAGCAGCGACTGGATAATCGTTATATTGTCTTCAATGAATTTTGTATGGATAGCTATGGGCAACTGCCGCAGATACAGATTGGGCCTGGGATTATCCAAAAAATAACGGCATACTTTAAGTATATCATCCCAATTAGTTTGCGCATCTGTTAACCACATACAATTCGGCAAAACCCACGCTTTTAACCGGGGGATGCCTTTTATTACTTTCTCATAATTAAGTAGAAAAACCTTCCATTCCTTTTTTTTATCAGTGAAGCTTACATAGTCTTCAACAGTTTCAAAAACAATAGCGTCAGGCAGTTCGTGACTACCCGTACGCCGGAAATTCTTTTCCGTCGTTTTAACCAGGTAACCAATACCGGTTTGATTTTTAGAATGTAGATAAAGCGTGGCAACTTCTTGTTGAAGTACCTCAAACTGTTGCGTGATATGACCGGGTTGAATCTTCCCGATACGGTCTATTGATTTAGGAAAAAATGTCTCTCCGGATATAGTGCTTTGCAGTAATGGTCTCCACCATTTCAGCGCCTGCTTTTTTATCTCATCCGGACTGATCATTCGATTTCTGTGTTTTGAGCTACAACATTATATTGCTTTTTCTTCTCTTCATATTCCTCTTTTGTAAGATTGCTTACCTCTGAATTATTGCCCTCCCGGTTGCTGACAAAATGAAAAGAGTTAACATGATTTTCGATGACATGAATTTTTTGCAAAGGCGTTACAATAAGTAATTGAAGATCTAATTTTTTAAACAGTTCTAATCCGTAACGTGTACTTTCGTCACTTCCTCTTCCAAAGGCTTCGTCAATGACTACAAACCTGAAGCTCCTGCTTTTACTTTCCCCAAACTGCAACCCGAACTGGTAAGCGAGTGCACTTGCCAGGATGGTATAAGCCAGCTTCTCCTTTTGTCCTCCGCTTTTGCCGCCCGAACCCTCATAAAATTCCTTTTCACTATCATCGGAGCGAAATCGTTCGCTGGCGTTAAACTCAAACCACTGGCGCACATCTATCACTGTGTTTGTCCATTCTTTATCTGCATATTCTATACTGGCAAAGCGATCCAGTATGCTTTTTACCTGTTCATATTTTTCTTCTGTATAGAGTTCATTATTGCTGCTAAAGGAATGAATGTAGCATTTCTTCAATTCTTCCCTAAAGAGCCGGACATCCTTATTGGCAGTAGCATCCATCAAAATCTTGATATAAGTGTCTTGGGCGGCATTATACACAATTTCCGAAAGGTGCTGGTTGATAGTATCTATTTTCTGTTTAATGTCTTTTTCGTGTTTTTGCAACTGATTGTCAAATACAGAAATGCTGTTGATCACATTGGTATTGAGTTGCTCTTTGAACCGGTCTTCATGCCGTTTCAGATCTTCCCGGTTAAGCTGCTCAAACTTTTTGATGTACTCCGCCCGTGCATCAATGCTTTCTGCAATTTCACTGTATTCTGCTTTTGAATGTTCTTTTATTTGCCTCATCAAACTTTCTATGGAAGATTGCAACTTTGTTTGTTTAGTACGTAATTTTTTTAGTTCCCCGTTTTCTCCCTGGTATTGTTTGCGGAAATCTTCCTGCCGGTTGTCAATATTTTTCAGAGTAAGATTAACATCAGTAAGTTTTTCATGCAGCACAGGAAACCATTTATCCTTCCGATGCTGATCAATTTGTTCTTTGCTTTTTTCTGCATTAACAAGTTGCTCTTTGTAATTAACAAGTACGTTCTTCAAACCACCCACTTTTTCCGTAGCCTGGTTCTCTTTTTCTTTTGCGCCCTTAATCTGCTGTTCAACTTCTGTTTTGTTCTTTTCCAACTCGGCGAGCATATCGTTGTTGTTTAATAGTTGATTACGCTCCGATTCCAGCTCGTATATGCTGGTTACATGATATTGCCAGTTGATCCTGGAAAAATCCTTGTATTGCAGTATCCTGTCAACCACAATACGGGAGTTCTGGTTATCTCTTTCCAATTCTTCTACCTTCTTCTTTCTATGACTTATATTCCTAATTTCAGATTCGAGCTTATTCACCGAAATCTCCAGCGCCTTTATTTTTTCGGTATTGCTCCAGCCCAATACATAATTCCTGCGATCATCAATCCGTTTCCTATCATCTTTTGTATGACGTATGCGCCCGCTTTTTATCAAACCTTGCCGGGTGATACCAAATGGTACTTTCTGCAGCCCATTGACATCTGTACATATATAATCGCCAAAGCTCCGCTGCAGATAGTTTTCCAGCCAGTCATAAAAAGGCGTATCAGGTTTAATGTCTATTTTATAAATGATGCTGTCTTCATCCAGGTCTTTGATAACCCGGTTAAGGTTATGTATATCTGCTTCCAGGTAAGTAAGCTTTATACCCCGTCCATCGGCGCTTCGCAAAGGATTATCGTTTACATACCTGCTTACACTTTTATAGTGTGCGGCAGGCACCAGCAGACTGATGCCTGCATCATGAAGCAACTTTTCCATAGCACCTTCCCACTCGGCTTCCTGTTCATTCACTTTTAATAATTCTCCCGCAAAAGGCAGTTCTTCTTCATCAATGCGCAGGTCCTCGCATAAGCGGGTCCTGAACCCCACCAGCCAGCCAGGAATCTGGGTTTTGCGTTCCTGCAGAGATTGAAGTTCTTTTAACTCTGCCTGGTATTCGACCTCCTGTTTTCGCAATTCGCTTATCAGGTTATCTCTTTGATTACGGTATTCGCCTTCAAGGCGCAGGCACTCCCCATTTAATTCATCAGCCCTGCTTATATTCTCATCAAAATCTTTTTCTTTTTGCACACTTTTTAGTCCCGCCTGTAATGCCGAGCGTCCGTAATCGTCAAACTCCTTTCGCTTTGCCGCTTTATCCTGTTCATGCCGCTTTATTTCATCACCAATTTGTTCAATCCGTTTACCGCCATTATTGGCAATATCAATCAGGATGGATTGTTTACGGCTTTCGAGATTGCTCAATTCATTACTGATAGTTTGTTGTTGTTGTGTTAGCTTTTCAAGGTCAGCTTCTGCCTGTTCAATAGCTTTGTGCAACAAATCCCATTTCCTTTCTGCGAACCAGGCAGGAGCGGCTTCGAGCATGGCTTCAATATTTTCAATTTCCCGGCTTACGTTTCCATATTCCACACAAGCTTCGGTCAATGGTTTCAATATCTGGTACTGCTCACGGGCATGTACTACGGCTTCGTGCGCTTTCTTTAAGTCTTCAAAGCGCTTCAATAATGCGGCAACCTGCTCTTTTACATCTGTTCTTTCCAGCATCTGCTCGCGCACAAAATCGGTCAGGCTGCTTACAGACTTCATAGAAACGGTTTGATAAAAAAGATCGATAGCTTTGTCGCTATTCATCCCGAATAACCTCCGGAACTGCTCGCTATACTGGGTGAAATTATCATTGAACAATTGCACACCATCTGTATTCCTCAATTTTTTTCTAAGTTCGTTAATATCAGCAAAATGACTAAAATGTTGTTTGATAGTTAGCGGAACGGTGCTGATGATAAGGAGTTTTTCCACCTTGCTGTCCTTCCCGATCCAAAATAACTGGGCAAGACAAACATCTTCATTATATCCTTCATTCCTGAAGTTTCCAACTATTACGGTATAGGTATCATCATTTGGCCGCAGGTATATTTTTTTAGCGACTTTAGTAATTTCTTCCTTTTCTTTTTTGTATTCGCCTTTGATATAGCTCAGCAGGTTTCGTTCTTTGCCTTCCGCCCCGGCAGCTTTATTAAATACAATTTTGTTATGAGGCACCAAAAGACAGGTGAGGGCATCAACCAATGTGGATTTACCGGAACCAATATCTCCTGTTAATAAAGCATTATAACCGTTGGGCGCTATTTGCCAGCATACCTGGTTAAATGTGCCCCAATTGAATACTTCAAGGGATTGCAGGCGAAAACCCGCGAGAGGATTATTGGTATTAGTAAAAAGGTCAATCATCTTTCTTCTTTTTAGATTCCAGTTTCTTAGCAGTTTGCTCTATTAAAAATCACTTCTGCGGCTGTGTTGCCGTGTGCCGCCCAGTGCATTTTGTTTTGTACCGTCCGAAAAAACTTTATAGAAGTTTCCTGCCGGGGATCATAATCAATGCTGGTAGCGTATATATCTAAGACTTTCCGCCAAAAGACTTTTTCCGATGAACGGATATCCCTGATCCTGGCTAATAGTTCCTCAAAGTAATTTCCCCGGCCACCTTGTTTTAGCAATTCGTCGTTAAGCGTAAACCCTTTCACTATATATTCCCGCAGCCGGCCCGTAGCCCATTGGCGAAAACGGGTACCCTGCTGACTTTTTACACGATAGCCAACAGAAATGATAACATCAAGATTGTAAAAGATTGTATCATATTCTTTTCCATCTGCCGCAGTTAGTCGGAATTTCCGACTAACTGAATTTTCTTCCAATTCCTTCTCTTTGAATATGTTGCGAATGTGTTCTGTTATTGTAACCCTGCTTTTTTGAAACAATTCAGCCATTTGTGCCTGGGTAAGCCAAACCGTTTCGTCCTCCAAACGGGTTTCTATGCGTATCTTACCGTCTTCCCCCTGGTAAATCAGAATATTAGTATTATTCATAGTAGTAAACTTTTTAAGCGTTCTTAAAAACTGTTTAAAAATTACCCAACATTATTCTTTTCTTCCGCATACTCCTTTAATTTTCTCAACGTATCGTCAATCACATCTGCATTTATAAACCCCTTAATGATCCTGTGAACTTCGTAATTTTTTTCCTGGTCATCCAGCTTCCGTAGAAAGCCGATGTCAATCACCCTGTTAATGGTGCTGATTATTTTCTCCTGCTGCTTTGCTTCATCATTGGTAACAGGCAGAAAGACTTTTATGCGGTTCATCATCTCCTGCTCGCTGATGATAGACCGTACAGATCCGCCCTGTGCATCCTGCTCCAGCAGGTATTTCCTTAGTACAATACATAATAAGGAAGTAAGAAAATTTAGCTGCCGTTTTTCGGCTAAGCGAGGCAGCTCCGTATCATCTTCCCATTGATTTTGTCGCAGGAATGCATACCCTTCACTTTTGTCGAGATATAATTCTAACCCAACGGGCTGAAAATACTTTTTTACATCCGGTTCATATCGCAGAAGATTGTCCCATATCTCTTTCTGATGGTTAAATACAATTCCCTTGAGTAAGGCAATAAGACTGAGCGAATATCCCTGTTCCATAATTACCTGTTGAATATGATCACCGGCGCTTTTAGTGAATATTTTTTATTACTTTCTATATTTTCAACGACTAATTCTTCCTGCAACTCCCTGTTTATATAGTGCTTTTTGTCGTTTGCTGCTATTTGCATATAAGCTAAAATTTCTGTCACGCCTTTTTGAGGTTTATACAAATCGAGCAGTTCGGAGAGTGCTACCTGGGTCTTGTTTCGCAACGCCTGTTTTATATTGTTTCGGAGCGCTTCTATATCCACATAAAACTGTTCAAACAACAGGTTAGTGTCAGCCTCCGGCATTCCATCCCGGATATCGGTTCTGTCAAAAGAAACTTTGACCGGTGGGCTGAATAACGGTCGTTCCATAATAAGCATGGGTTTAAAAAGCCCGTCTATTTCCAAAAGAAACTCCCGGGAGCTAATGGTTTCAATATGTTCCAGCAGCAGGCTTTCTATCTCTTCGATGCTACGTAGTATATGCCGGCTTTCCGAAAGATTCTTTTGCTCCACAAATTTCCGGAGTTGCTCGATCAAGCCGTCATTACTCCGGTTTACTTTATCGCCGGCATCAACAAGGTTGGTTTTAATCCTGTCTACTGTTTGTTCTTTTTTGATTTCCTGTATCGCAGGTATCTCATTCATCTTACTCAATAAGTTTTCCAGCTCGTCCTGCATCTGCTCACTCATCAGAAATTCCCAGAAAGCGCGGAAACTTTTACCCTGATCCGTATTCCACAGGTGATCCTGCTGTTCAAAAACATTGTCCAATAAATCGGCTTTTGCGAGACTGCTTTTTACAATTGTCTGGCGGGTTTGGGTGTCCAGTTCACGGAAATTCTCTTCCACCTGCCGGAAGTCGGAAAGCAGGCGTCTCGCAGTTTCTTCTGCCAAAAAGTAATTTTCCTTAATTTGGGTATCGGATGGCTTTACAAAATTCCCCTGACGTATTTGCTCTATTTCCCTGTCAATCTTATTGCGCTCTGCCTGTAGTTGTTGTATCCGTTCATAAGGCCCGGAGGTGGTATTAACGATTTGCTGCAGCAAATGAAAAAACTGTAATAAGCGACTATGGGTACCTACAAATTGCTGCTTGTTCAGGTCTTCCAGCCATTTGAGTGCATTTTCAGTAGCGGGAGAGAGTTCATATACCGGTTCATCCGCGGTTTCATAATACCTGCGCAAATACCCCTGTTGTGCCCAACGGGAAAGATATTCATGGGGCGACTTATTATATTCATTTATATCCTGCCTTTCGAGTGCATACAGGTAATCTGCCAGGAGGCTTTGTAATTCGCTTTGAGTATATGAGATTCTATCCTGCTGCTTGAATGCTAAATGAAAAAAGCCTACCAGCAGCGGAAAATGTTCTGCCCGCAATAGCTGCAATGTTTTGTCATTGCGATAAAGGGATAAGGCTTTTTCGTAGTTCATAAAATCTATTCTTTCAAGTTATACATTGTTGTGTTATAATCTCATTTTATTTTCTACTGTATTTTGCCATTCCTTTACAACATTTGACAGATTACCAATGAAAGGAATAGCGCCATAGCGACCTTCGATATAGTCTTTCTCAAAAGAACGGTCTTTACGAATGGTTTTGCCTTCTTCCTTGTATTCCACCAGTGAATACATTTCGGATGCTCCGTATTTATTCTTCTCTACAAAATAGATCTGATCCCTGCGATAGTTTCCATAATTCAAAAGATTTGTATCATGCGTAGCAAAAATCAGTTGGGCGTTTTTTTGATTGAATTCTGCTGAATTAAATAACTTAGTAATCGCAAGTGTCAGTAAAGGATGCAAGCTGGCATCCAGCTCATCAATAACCAATACACCACCGTCATTCAAAACATCGAACACTGGCCCCGAAATATTGAATAGCTTATTGGTACCGGAAGATTCCTGGCTTCGCATATCAAATTCGACCTTCCCTGCTACCTTGTTTTTAGCATCATATTTCTTGTGAATGGTTCTGATATCAATGCGGAAAGAATCCTGAAGGTCTGTAATAAGCTGTTTCACCAGGCTTTCCGGGATATCTTCCGGCAATTCTTTTGGGTCAAATGGTTTTTTATCCGTTGTAATATCATCAAAGCCTAAATCCAGCTTCTTATAAAAATCAAGTAGAAGAGGACGGGTATCTTTATCCTCCAGCAACCCGAAAGTCACAGCTTTATAACCTTCATGACTTAGCCCCGATACTGTAATAAAATTGCTAAACCATTGCATGATCTTCTTTGCTGTTTTCCCGTTGAACTGGTCGATAACTGCAAGAAAGAGAGCGTTATCTCTTGTTCTTTCCTCCAGGTCTTTTGCTTCCGGGAAAGATTTTTCCATCACTTCAATCCCGTCTTTTTCACGGATGAATAATGGCTTTTCTGCCTGCCGGGGTGCTTCGTATAACCATTCAGCATGTACAGCCGTATCGTCCACTTCAAACCCATAGCGATAACGGACATTGTCAATAAGAAAAACTACTTCAAAAAAAGAGGGGGCATTTTCAGTCTCGGTATTTAATAGGAATGGAGTAATCCCCAACTCTTCGGTAGATGATTTCTCAAAGGAAAAGAGAATAAGCCTCCGCATAGTGGACATAGCTTTAATAAAGTTGCTTTTCCCACTTGCATTGGCACCATAGAGCACTGAACCTTTCAGCAGGTCATATTTTTCGGTAGAGAAAATATTGGCATCCTTATGCTCTTTAATTGATGCAGAAAGGAGGCTTAAAGTTGTTTTATCCTTGAATGACAAGTAATTAGCCACTGAAAATTCGATCAACATTTTGAGAAATTTTCTCAAAAATATGATATATTATTAAAATATGAGAAATTTTCTCAAAATTTACATAAATAAATAAAAATGCTCCCACATTTACAGAAGTACAATTACGGAAGGGTTGTATAGCAGTTACATCAACTAATTGCAAGATTAGATTTATTGCCGTCAAAAAATATCAATATGAAAACGGCATATGGTAAGCATGAAAAAATTATTTCACAACTACTTTTTGACAAAGTGCAGAATGTTCTTAAAAAGAAAAGCAGGAAAATAGCGACTGCAAGTAAAAAATCGTCAATGAAATGCTGCCTTTCAGAGGATTTCTTTATTGCCCACGTTGTTTTCAAAAACTGACCGGCAGCAGATCAAAAGGTAGAACCAAATGGTATTTTTATTATCACTGTAACTGTGGGTTCAGAATAAGAACAGAAAAAGTGCATGACTCTTTTATTTTCATGATAAGATCATTAAAGCCTGCTCCTGAATACAGCAGATTATTCCAGACCATCCTTAGAAAAACTTATAAAGAATCTTCACTTTCAAGCATGATCAATCAACATCGTACTATCAAAAAGATTGAAGAATTGGAGGATCACATGATTGCAGCCCGTTCGCTACTCTTATCAAAGGATATCAATGCACCAGAGTATTATAAACTCAAGTGGGATTGTCAAACAAAAATGGAGATATTAAAACTGAAAATTGATAATGCCGCTATTTCCCTTAGACTTTGGGAAAGCAGGCTTGATCCTATGTCAGGAGCATTATCGTCACTTGATTATATTTACGAAAACGGAGACATTAATCAAAAAAGGCAACTAATCACTTTACTTTTTAAGAACCCAATATTGTGAAATGACCACTGCTTTAAGATTCTCCTTAATGATAGTATCAAAATAATCTACAATCATCCTGTCGAAGTCCCGGTTGCTGATGAAAACAACTCAATAGAACCGGATGAACTGTCATCAGGATATAAACTGATCATCGAAACAGAACAGCGAAAAGGAATGCAACTTTCAGCATCTCAGGTTAAGAACACACTGTCCTTCTTATATGATCTCGCCAATTTTGCAATTGAATTCTATAACCATCAACTTACACTCAAAAACCAAAACCTGTTGTTGAAGCATTTCGATGAGTGGGGCACTCTTGGTTCTTTGATGGATCATAGTAGCAAATAAATGGTTTGTATTGGTTCGAGTACCATAAGGTCAACCGTTTGAAAACATCGAACCATAAGTTAAACTGCCCCCGGAAGATGATCTTTGATCAACTCCTCATAAAATTTGCATTAAAATGTAGTGATTTGGAGTAAAAATGAACGATTTTGTAACCTATAGACAGCTTATAAATGAAAAAAGGATGCTTAATGAGCACCCCTCTTGTGATCCCGCTGGGATTCAAACTGTCGAAAACTAAACTTACTCGTTCTTACTTAGATTAACTATAACTGATTGATTTTCAGTTTTTAGAAACAAAAATCCATTTTTCTTCGCAGTACCTTTACTTCTGGTAACAATATTTTATTCGACTAAAAATTCGACTAACTATGTTGTTATCAGTTACGCCAATCTGCCCGGCAAGCAAAGCTCGGAAAGATGGAACCAGTATTATCTTCCTTCAGTATTGTAAAAGTGAAAGTGATAAAACGCTACTGAATACTCAAGTAGCTATTCCTCCCGCTTACTGGTCAAAAAAAGGCAAGTATGTCATAGACAAACTTCCAACTACTTATGGCGACGCCAGCCAAATTAATACTGAAATAAGAAGGCAAATACGCATTGCGGAAGATATTATTACTTATGCCATCCAAAACAATATTGAAGACGTTGTATCCTTCACTAAAACTACATTCAAGCCAGACTTTGATACTTCAAAACTTTTGGAAATAGAGGGCAAAAAGGGAGAAGAACCGAAAGTTAACCTGGACGTCTTTTTCCAGATAGAGGAATATATCAAAAGCAAAGAAAAGAAGGTTTCCCCCAAAATGATTAACGTATTTAATAACATGCGGGATACGTTAAAGGCATTTGAGGAATATCGTAATAATCCAATCAGATTTGAATCCTTTGATATTAACTTCTACGAGGATTTTGTTGAATATATGGCCTATGAGCATATACACCGGAGAAGAAAAAAATTAGTAAAAGGATTTAAGATTAGTACAATCGGCAAAACTATTAAGCAACTCCGTATATTCCTTAATAACCGGATGCGTCGCAAAATTATTTCCCCGATCAACCTGGAGGACTTTAAGGGTATGGACGAGGAATCCGATGCTGTTTACCTGAATTGGGATGAAATAACCCGTGTTTACCAAACCGACCTGTCCAAATATCCTCACTTGGAAAAATACCGTGACCTTTTTGTTTTCGGATGTTTAACGGGGCTTCGGTTTTCTGATTTCTCAACCGTTGTGCCGGAAGACGTAAGAAACAGGATGCTCTACAAAAAGCAGGAAAAGTCAGATCACCGGGTGGTTATTCCTTTAAGGGATGAAGCCAATTACATATTTATTCATAAGTTCAAAAGAAAAATTCCCAAAATCACTAACCCCGATTTTAATTACTACATAAAAGAAGTAGTCAAAATTGCGGGCATCACTGAATTGATCAAATTCTCTCATAAACGGGGCAATAAAGACATAATAGAAGTACGGCCTAAATATGCCTGGGTCACTTCGCATACCTGCCGCCGTTCATTTTGCACCAATGAGTTTTTAGCTGGTACCCCTGTTGACTTGATTATGAAAATTAGCGGGCATAAAAATCTCCGTGATTTTTATCGCTACATCCGTATTACACCCGAAGAAGCAGGCTTAAAAATAAAAGAGCTGTGGGAGCAAAGAGGTGATATGGGGATTGTTAACCGACATCAAGTTCAACAGGCTGCTATTAGCGCATAAATGGAAGACTATGTATTGATCTTGTATTTGATTCAATCTGTTAATCAGAGGGTCTCAGGTTCAAGTCCTGAAGGGAAAGATAAACAGGAGTTTTAAAACGACTCAAAAATCGTTAAAACGAGTAAACCCCACGTCAAACTTGTGTCTGGCGTGGGTTTTGAATTTTCTTGAAGTTTTTAATTCACTGTAATTCCCACCAACACTTTTACGGTTTCTTTTAATTACCTTTACAGTATATTTTTAATTTAAAAATCGCTAACAATGTTAAACACCGAAAAAGCAAATTTAATTTTGCAAGAATTGTACAAATTCAGACACGAAGCAAACCCATTACCTGTTAAGAAAATTTGTCTTGATGCAAATATTCCAACAGATTCGGAAACTGAATTAATGGATTTGGCTAAAGGACTGGAAAATGAAGGATACGCTAATTTACGTTTAGTGGCTTTCAAACCGTTTTTAAGAATTACACCAAACGGTATTAATTATGTAGAATCGAATAATTAAAAAAAGAAGGGGTAGAAGTTAATCTACCCTTTTTTCTTTTGAATAACTGCTAAGGCTTCAACCGGAAGAATTGCGTTTTCGCTATTTGTATAAATTTTTATTGGAAGATCATCTTTACATGCATCATCCCAATAAAGGTCTAATGTTCTATCGGGAAATGATTGTTCTACGACTTCAAATTCTTTAACCAAAATATCAAGCATTTCTTTAAGTCGGGGATTACCTACGTCCGCTTTTGGATTAGCAAATTGGTAAGATATCCCTCCAAGTTTAAGAGTAATATTATACATCGTAGTGGAAATTAAATAGCTTTTATTACACGAATATAAAGCATAAATATCTACGGCTAAAATATTTAGTAATTTTAGTGCCCAAAATCTTAGTCAGTGGCACGAGCAAAGAGGGAAGGAAATCTTAAAAGTGACAATGATAATTTTTTCCCGGATATGGAACCAGATTACTGATCTCCCAACATCAATATGCCGGGGTGTTCTTCTTACTGGCAGTTGTTGCAAACACATTAAAAGGAATAAGAATTGAATGTGCAATAATTTACTGCTGCATTTAAAAATAATTTATATTTGTTTCCGTTCTTTATGAATCTGGTCTAACAAGACAACAAATACAAGGCTCTTACGGGAGCAACAACACACACAGTCCCTTCACAGGGAAATAATCCTGGTTCCTTCGGGAACACCAACTTCTGCCTGACAAGGCAGCATACTTTACCAACACTACGGTACTGAATGTTACGAACGTTTCAAAAATCATTTAACATGTCCGAATGGATTCTAATGATTGGAGGTGTCTTAGGAATAATTAAGACACTTACTGAGTTGTGGGATTGGTTTAAGAAAAAGTAGAGCATCTAATAAATAGCCCCTCAATTGGGGCTATTTGTAGTATGCATAAGGAATATCATTTTTATACAAACCTGCATGATTTCGTTTTGAATGCTACACGAAAGCAACCGCATTTCAGGAAGCATACAACATAACCCTCGTCGCCATGGTACAACGGCTGATAGTGACATTCCATCCGAATTTATTTCAAGCGAAGATGAAAATTAAATGTCTATGAAAGCATATCAATAGGGAAATTCATTTGCGAGAAAAGGAAGCTATGAAAGTCCTGTACGATCTTTGAGGATATGCGTAAAAAACGAACTGTACTTTTATTTGGAGCAGGCGCTGCCATGAGTTGGGGAGCGCCGGGTACCTACGAACTAACGCAACTGGTAAGAAAGTCCGGTTATCCTACCGTTTCCGGTGATATGACGATTACCGAGTTTATTTACCAGGAGTTGCTTCAGCAACCCAACTATCAGAAAATGACATCAATTTTGAAACGATCATCAACGTGCTTGAAGAACTGATCGTTTATTACTCCTACTTTGACGGCCAGCGTAAGCTGCCGTCTATTCCCGGCACTTTTTTTTCCAGCCGTTTTGAAAAGGAGATCTTAAATTTTTCCATTGAAGGCAGGAACGCCGCTCATGGATTTAAGCTACAAATACCAAGGGGTAAAAGTTCTGAATTTGCAAAAAGTGCCTTAAACTTTGAGACTCCGGCACAGTTCTTTTTACAGCAATTGCTGGCAACGGTTTTGACGCCTGTTGTGACACGCATTACGAAGTACGCTTATCACACGAAAGGTAAGTCGAACGTGCTGACGGAAGCAAATGCAACCATGAATGAATTGTTTACCGGATGGATCAGGAGCATCAGCAATGATTCAGTCATCCGGCTCTACACCTTAAATTATGAACGAAACTTTAAAGTTATACTGGAGCATACTGCTGAACCACTTTCGTTATTTGAAGGATTTAACAGTAAGGCTACTTTGGAATATGGTTCCAGGTTAAGAGCGGATGTCAGGTCTATTCTCGGCAATAAGGATTGTGATTGTCATTACAACCTGCACGGCTCTATTTTCTGGGACGTGGAAGCCCGGGATGCGGGGCAGTTATCCAATCCAGCCATCTATCTGACAGAAGGTCCGCGACTTATAGAAAATTCCTATGAACTTGCGATATGGCAAAGTGAAAAGAGCAAAACTTTGCTGTTAACTAATATCATCACAGGTTATCAGAAAGTGCAAAGAGGTATATTCGCTCCTTTCCGGCAGATGCAGGCAGCATTTGACAGTGATTGCTCGTTTGCTGATACCATAGTAGTTGTTGGTTATTCTTTTGGTGATGAACACATCAATGCATCGATCAGGACTGCCTTACAACATAATCCGCATGTAAAGGTTGTCATTGTGGATCCGGGCTTTCTAAAGAACGATCAGGATTTGGAGGCGGCAATAAAGATTTTTTCATCCACAGGGGACAGTCATCAACTGAAGCCGCGGACCATTGAAAAAAACCACCACAGTTTCTTCGACGATAAATTTCTCGTTCACACCAAAACATTTCAGGAGTTTATGGAAACTTTTTACGATCAAAAATTAACCTAAAAGGGTATAAATCGAAGATTAAAGTTTGTTATTGTTTCCGATTTTACTATTTTTACGTTTCCGGAAAAATAGAAATAATGGAAAAATGACAGAACTGGAAATCATACATTTGGCACTGGATAACCTTCCAAAAGATCTTCCAATAACAGGTCAATGGATGGGGACTGCCCCTCAGAAAGATATTGATGGCGAGATCCTGCTTACCATTGATAACAAACCTACCAAATATTACGTTGAAATAAAAAATGAATTACGAGCCCATCAACTCGACCAGATCTTTGAGCTGAACCAGAAATACCAGCCATTCATGATGGTAGCTACTCACCTGTTTCCTAAAATCAAAGAAGAGCTGAGAGCGCACGGCGTAGCTTACCTGGAAGCCAATGGGAATATATTTCTAAAGCATGAGGGGAACATGCTCCTGGTAGAAACCCATAAACCTATTGCCATTGAAAAAAAGACGGGCAACAGGGCCTTTACAAAAACAGGGTTGAAGGTCGTGTTTGAATTCCTGAGAGATGAAACCTGGATCCATCAAACTTACCAGGTCATTGCAGACCACACGGGAACCACGGTAGGGAACGTTCACAAGATTATAACCGGTCTCCAACAAGATGGCTTCCTGCTAGCCGTTACGAAAAATGAATACCGGCTTGACCACAAAAAGGAACTGCTTGGCAAGTGGATGACTGCCTACGAAGAAAAGCTGAAACCAACCTTGCGTATCGGTACTTTCCGGTTTCTGCATCAGGATGATTTCCTTCGCTGGAAACAACTTCCCCTCCCTCCGGATAAAACGCTATGGGGAGGAGAACCTGCAGGGGATTTGCTGACCAATTACCTGCAACCGGAAGAACTAACGCTCTATACTACTGAAACAAGAAACGAATTACTCAAGAACTATCGGTTGATACCAGACCCGACGGGAAATATAAAGGTATTTCAAAAATTCTGGCGAAAAGATGACACAGATGCAAAAACAGTACCTCCCCTGCTCGTGTACACCGATCTGATGAACACCAATGACAGACGATGCCGGGAGACAGCACAAAAAGTATACGATGCCTTCTTACAAAATAAAATATGACCAATTACGACAGCAGCCAGGAATCACGGGACTATTGTCAGCCTTAGAAAGAGGATTCGAAAAATTCGGCATTGACTTCTACCTGGTAGGTGCGGTCGCCAGAAATGTCTGGATGAGCAGTATCCATGGTATCGCACCGCGGCGCACCACAGCAGATACTGATTTTGCTGTATTGATCAATAACAAAGGTACCTATGAAGCACTGAAAGCATATCTGATCAAAGAGGAAGGATTTATTCCTTCCCAAGAAAATGCCTTTGTCCTTATAAAGGGCGATGCTCAAGTAGACCTGTTACCCTTTGGCGCGATTGAAGACGAAGACAGCAAGGTTACTGTACAGGGAACCGGTTACACATCGGTTCACGTGCCAGGATTCAAAGAAGTATATGACACCGATTTGCCGGAACTCGAACTGGAGAATGGCCATACCTTCAAGTTTGCTACGCTTCCCGGCATTGTTTTATTAAAACTATTGGCCTGGGATGACCGGCCGGAAGCACGCAGAGATGATATCAAAGACATCAGCGATATTCTCCATCACTATTTCAACATGCACGATAATGAAATATGGGAAAATCATTTTGATCTGTTTGACCGGGATGACGCGGAACTTATAGATATTGCCGCACATGTAATGGGAAGAGAATTAAAAAAAATTACCGGATCCAATGAAAAATTATTCAAAAGAGTCGAGGGTATATTACAAGCCAATACGGCCGATACAACCAACAGCCCTATCGGAAAAATAATGATTGAATATTTCGGCAACACGGTAGCTGAAAATGTAGCGCTGTTGAAAAGGATCTGGCAGGGGCTTACGGAATAAAAAATGGAAAGGCTACCAACATTTCAAATGATGCTCGGTCATTTAAACCGGATGACTTCCCAAACGGAAGATGCATTGAAAGATAATACAAACTGGCGGGTGTTCGGTCCAACCGTTTGCAGGAAATTTATCAATCATGCAAAATCCCTGGAACTGATTTTTTTTCATGCAATAGATGAATACAACAACGATCAAAAAAATACATCGTTGGATATTTCATCCATCTGGACGCTCGTCAGGGCTTTGCACGAGACACATGCGGTGTTCTGTCATCTTTTCCAACCGTGTGCAAACATAGAGGAAAACATACTGCGGTTCAGGTTGTGGGAACTGGATAGCCTGCGTTCCATGCTGCGATTCAAAAGGGACCTCGTCGAAGAAGAGATCAGTGACACTATCCGGCAATTATTACAAAATGAAACGATCTGCCAAGAGTCCATTAAAAATCTGCCGTTGTTTAACCAACTTCCGGAACGCTCCCGGGAGACCCTTCTGTAGAAAGCAAATTGGCGATTTGTATTGCCAGACGTCAATACAAAGCTGTCTTACGACAGGCTTATATTAAATACAGGGATCAGCCTGTCACATTTTAAAGATATGTATGAGCATACTTCTATGCACGTTCATCCTGCGTATGGCGGTGTCAGGCAGAATGACGGACTAACAAGGGAAGATATATATGCCATGCTTTACGTTTCCTGCATGCAATGTTGCTTTGTCACGTCCCTGTTTATTAAGGATTTTAAAGCAAGATATGAACAGCCCGGAAAATACTATGAGCTGATGGAGGAAAAGCATAAACAGATAATAGAATCATTTATAACAAAAGCGAATGCTTAATTTCCGGTGTGTAATTTCATTGGCTAAAAATATTAGCAATTTACTGTTTTTTTATGGTAATTTTAATTTCCTAATACATGAGCAAATACAATACGATTCAGAAGGCACTGAACAGCACAGATCCCGCTACTTTTCAGCAAATCTGTAACGCCTATCTGAACCACTTGTATCCGGGCTATTTACATAGCGTGGGCTCCGTTCCCGGAAAACAAAAGACACGCCGCGGTAAACCGGATGCCTATATCTACAGGAAGGACGGAAAATATATATTATCAGAAGTAACCACGCAAGATCCCAAAAACAAAAGTGGTTTTGGGAAGAAATTAACGCGCGATGTGAACGACCTGATGGATATCAAACAACATGGAATAGAAATAAATGATGTTGAATGTATCGTATCATTTGCCGGTACCAGCACGCTTGGTTTGGACATCAATCACCAATTGATAGCGAGTGCCAGGGAGAAAGGTTTCGAGTTGTCAATTATCGGACATGATTCAATCATTCCTTACCTGATGGCTGCGGGTGCATCCGTTGCGATGGACCTGTTAGGAATTCTTCCTGACACCGGGCAAATAATAGACAGGAAGCGTTTTCTCGATTTATATGGCAGAAAAAAAATTGCGACAAACCTGGAAAACCAATTATTCGGCCGGGAAAATGAATTAAAGTCGCTGCTCAATGCATTTAAGAGCAAGGACTGTATATTGGTCAAAGGAGCACCCGGCGTCGGCAAAACCAAACTTGCCATTGAAGCAGTAGAACAATTTATTTCCCAATTTCCTGAGTATACCCTTTATTACATTTATCAAACTGCAGGCTCGATCATCCATGATCTGCCGTCTTATATTGACCCTGCTAAAAAATACATCCTGGTTGTTGATGATGCCAACAGGCAGATAGAGAATTTGCTTTCTGTAATGGCCAAGCAAACTTTAAGTAAAGACAGTACCATTAAAATTGTAATGACTGTCAGGGATTATGCCAAAGAAACGATCTACAGGGCGTTTGGGGATACTGATATTTTTGAACTTACCATCGACAGGCTGTCTGCTGAAGAAATTTACCAAATACTTTCTGCCGAGGAACCAAATTTAGAAAGCCGTGTTAAAGACTTAATTTATAATGTTACCGGGGGAAATGCCAGGTTAGCACTCATGGCCCTGAAAGTATATAAAGAACAGGGAATAGATGCTTTGTCAGGAGCCGCGGAAATTTTTGAGGGCTATTTCAGATCGATAGAATATGAAAACCCGATATTAGCGGATACGGATACTCTTCTAACAATTTCCCTGTTATCTTTCTTTGGTACTGTAGATTTTACGGCTCAAAGTGAGATCAAAAATATAGTGGCAGCCGGTATTACTATTGAAAAATTTATTTCAAAATGCCTGGAGTTGCAGGATATTGAAATTGTGGATGTGTATCGCGATTCCACCGCGAAGATTAACGAGCAGGTTTTATCGACATATTTTTTCTATCTCGCCATCTTTAAAAAGAAGGTAATTCCGTTTTCGTTTTTTGTCAACCGTTACTTCGGAGATTACAAGAACAGGATGCGGGATAGTTTTGAGGGGGCGTGCCGGGCTTTCGGAAGCGAGAAAGTTTTTAGTATTGCAAAGGCTGATTTGCAAAATTACTGGGCAGCCATTAAGGAGGACAAAAACAAAGCGCTTGACTTCATTGATGTATTTGGGAAATATTTTCCAGACTATGCCTTGTCTGCATTTTATTCTTTGACGCAGGACCTGCACCAGCAAGAATCTATAAGCCTTCACTTTTTAATTGAAAGAAAATTTCACCCGGCGACGACGACAGCCCGTGATAATGATCTAAGTACTCTTCCACAGCTTTTTTATTCTCACGATCATCATATTATTGCCACCGCCTTTGAGCTGTCACTACAATATATCGGTAAACGACCGGGTTCTTTTAAGCCGCTTTTTTCAATCCTTCTTGAGTGCTTTACTCCCGACTGGGAAGACTTCAACAGCGGACTAACACGGCAGCATTTGATTTTTGATCTCCTGGTTAAAAGGGTAGACAGCGAATCAAATAGATTTATACTGTACTATTTGTTTGAAAAAATTGCATTAGGTAACTTCTATCCAAAAGAAGCCTACCGCTTAAACGGGAAAGATTGGAAAATGACGGAAGGCCTTGAATTGCTCAGAGAAAAATACTGGACATTTCTTGTTATGAATTTTAGCGATGATAAGGAAATAGCTTATTCCATACTGGATGAATATCTGAGGACGATTGAAAATTTCGGAATCGTTCCGGCTCATTTTGACCTGCCATATTTCTTAAAAATATTTTCACAGGTGTTTTCGGTCAACGATTTTGACGACTGTTTTTATGTGCAAAAATATTGCCGTAAGGTGAGAAGATTAAAAACAGACCTGGAAAGCATTGGAAACTACAAATCAAGATATACCTGTAAGACGTACGAGATCTATCAGATACTAACCTGGGACGCAGACCTTCGTGATACACTTTTCGAGCAATATCAGGATTTTGCTAAAGTGGAAATGTATAAGATCAATGAAATCCTTGAAAAACTTACCATTCGCAGTGAAGCCGAATTCCTCGTATTTTATGAGGAAGCTTTAAAAATAATAAACAGTCGTTTTGACGAGCCAAATAATGTAAGCTATGGATGCGATATTTTGATATCGGATTTACTAAAGCATGATCCTCAAACAGGATTTCAGGTAATTAACAGTTATCTGGCTGAGGGCAATAAGTTATTTATTTCACCTTTTCGGATCACCAATGCGATATTTGAAATCGGTGAAGATTGGTATATAAAGTTCTATGATCTATTAAAAAAGAATACTGCATATGGTGCAGATGAGTGGAAATACCAGTTTTTAATTCGCCTGCCGGAAAATCTTTTAAATGAAAAGATGGTGGACGAGGTCATCCTGTTTTTTTCTACCTGTTCGTCCGGGAAACATTTTGACCTGGAATATTTTGAAAGGTTCCTGAAAATAAACGAAGAAATTTATTTGACCATACTTACGATTTTAAGCCAAAGGAGAGTTGCCGATCCGACATTTGTGTTTAAACTTCCATACAATTTCTTTTCAAAGCACCCGGATATCATAGAGAAAAATCTGGCACTTAGTAAACACGTGTACATTCAGCAGGATGATATTGACCGACATTTCGATGTAGACTGTGAGGCCTTTGAATTGATATATAGCATCGATCAGCGCTTTTTACTGGAATATCTTGATCTCCGGAATGAGGAATACAGACCGATATTTACGCATAATTCGCGTCATTTTTTCAAACTATGGAGGATTCAGGGAATCGAGGCCGGTATTTATGACGCCCTGCTTTATTTCCTGAAAAATAAGGACTGGTACAGAAATGAGTATGTCGCTAATACTTTCTTTTCCAATCTCAGTGACGAATCAAGCATGTCTACCTTACATATTCTCCAAAAAATAATCTCGAACTTCCCCTCAGACCCGGATGCAATAAATATGTCTGTTTATATTTCGAGGAATTGCATCGGAAAATACTATGGATCGTTAATACAGCATTACCTGAAGATAAATCCTGACTTTGAATTATTTGAGAAGATTGAATGGAATAACAATCATTTTAGCAGTTCGGGAAATGCTATATGGTCAGATTATCGGATTATCGAACTTCAAAAAGTAAAGACTGCTATTCAGGAACTTAATGAACCGGTAAAATACTATTTGCATGTACAACTCCTGGAGAAACGCATGGAATGGGAAGAAACGAGGAGTGCACAGGAGAGAAAGGATATTTACAGGGGGTTCAGATAACTTTTATTAGATTTTGGTATGAATACTGCAATTTCTTGTGGATTGACGAAACTCCCGGTTTTTTGTTTATGATACAGTTATAAATTCGATCTGCGATTGCCTTCAACACTTTTGATTCCAGGTACATCGCCTTCTTTCTTTCCTTTACCAATTGGGGTTTTACGATCCCATCTGCAATGGCTTTCATAAAGGTGGAATTACTTGCGCCTTTCATTTTCATAGCGCTTTTTTGGTCAGTAGCTCATCCTGCTGCACCGCTGCTTTCATTTCCTCCTTGATAATACTACGCAACATGTTAAAAAATGTACCTCCGGCAGCCGTTGAAAAAGACCGGTGGGTAGTTCGCACACTTAAGAAGCGTCATTGAAAAGAGTCAAAATACCTTATTTTTGTTCTGATAATTCACCGCGAAAAAGAGATCAAAAAGCAGGGTTTTACGGTTTTTGAGATAATAGTTTGAAACTCAATATAGTTGTTTTCCCTGAAGGGGGAGCTTAAAAATCAACAACTTACAAAGTTGCCATTGGCGGCTTTTTCATTTTTGCCAGTAGCTAAGGCAACGTTGAAACAAAGAGCGATTACGCTATAAAGTTACTTCAATTTATGCTGATTGATGAGCCTGCAATAAGAGAAGGTTCGCTCTTGCACAAAGAAGACTGGCAGGAATATCTTAACTTGACGGTAAGAGCATTCAGGATATCTGCCAGATCAGCAATAATTATTTTCGTAATGTGGAAAACAAAAAACCATACAGGAACCCAAATATAACATTCAAAAAGCTTGACAAAAACACCCCAATACCTTACGAGCTTTTAATGACATAACATAAGTGCCAGAACCGCTAACACGGTTTGGCAGTAGACGGGTTGAGGAGCTTCGCCTCAACAGATGTGCGACTACTGAATTATTTTACAGCTGCCAGAGGCGTCATAGCAAATACCCGAAGTAATTATCTTTTTTCATGCTATAAACTTTTAAATGGAAGCGCTACTTTCAGGCTGTCCCATAATAAACTAACAACTCCGCTTTTTTCGCCGGTTTTCTCTACTGTATATGTCAGCCGTTGTGTGGGCTGATGATTTTCAGGCACTACATCTATGCGTATAACATCCTCTTTTTCGTTATACTCGTCTGTAAGGTGCTGCTCAAAATTGGTATTGAGTATCCATGTCCATTTTTCTTTACCCGGTATGGCAAATAAAGCATAGGTTCCGGCTTTAATTGCTTGCCCGCCAATGGTAACATCTTTATAAAAACGGATGGATGTAGCGTTATGCGCCCCGGCTACCCACACTTTGTTCCACGCTACCAACCCGCCCCATATTATCCTGCCCTTAACGCCCGGCGAATTGTATTCAATGTGCACATGCGTACCGCTTATGGTGTTCATGGCGGTGCGATGGGGACTTCCTTTCAGTGTATCTTCTTTTATAAGCCCGGCATTTACACTGTCTGCATAACAGGTAAGCAGATCACTGTGCATGGTATGCGCAGCGTGTGCGTCGCCGGTTTTTTCTTCCGGTTTATTTTTATTACCTGTGTTACAGGCGGTAAGCACTATCAGTGCAATAGCGCTCATTATGCTCATTAGCTTATTCATTCTTTTTTGATTTTTGCTTTAAACAATTTTATTCCGGATCACTTTCCGACAAACACACTGTCACTCAAAGTTTTCATAAAAGAAATAAGGTCTTCTTTTTCCTGTCCGGTCAGGGGTATTCGCCTGTTATTGTTTTTTAAAACCGGGTCAAGATTACCCGCATCTAAAACGCCGTTATCAAAATAATCTAAAACAGATCTTAATGTAGGGAACTGGCCGAAGCTGCCGTAAGGTGCTGTGTATTCAATGTTTCTTAAAGAAGGAACCCTGAAGCTCATATAGTCTGCATCAATTCCTGTTACCCTGGCACGTCCTGCCTCATTGCTGTTAGGATTCAAAGGAAAGCCTACATTTCTGAAACTCTGGTCGGTAAACAACGCTGTACTATGGCAGCTTTCGCATTTCTCCCGGAAAACCTCGTAACCCCTTGCTTCACTTTCCGTAAACGTGTCGCCTTCGTTTCTTTTTATCTTATCATACTTACTGCCGGCAGAGATCAGCGTATATAGATATTGCGCAATAGTCTGGTAAATCCTGTCAGCAGTAATATTCTCATCGCCAAATGTTTTCCTGAACAAATCCCTGTATTCCCGGTCATCACTGATTTTACCAATAATCTCTAAAATGGAAGAATTCATTTCTTCGTGTGTGATGATAGGAACCAACGGTTGTTTTTCCAACTGGAGGATTTTTCCATCCCAATTGTAAAATTTCATAAACGCCATATTTTGAATGGGCGGCGTATTGCGCAGTCCGACCCTGCCATAAATGCCTAACGCCTGGGCATTGTTATCAGTAAAAGCATTTGATTTATTGTGGCAACTGGCACAAGAAATAGTGCTGTTAGCGCTAAATCTTTTTTCCTGAAAAAATTTTTCGCCTAACTCCACGCCATACTTTGTGGGCTTGTTTGCATTTACTGAATTGTTTAATGCAGGAAAGCCTGGGGGGATATTCAATGAAAGTTCCGGGTTGTTATAAGATACCGGCTGAACAATATCATCCCTGTTACAGGCTTGTAACAGAAACAAGATGGACAAAATTGCGAATACTTTTTTCATGCCGGGATCAATCAATGAAGAGAACATTTTAAAAAAGAGCCGCCGCGTCCGGGAATGAGCTTCGGGCGGCTCTTACTATTATCCTAATTTTCTACACCGTCTATGGAAAACATCCCGGTAATATCACTTGACCCGTCTCCACCCAGGTTGTCAACAAATTTTGTCATTTGAACGGCGGTATGAATATTGGGTGTGGCATTGTCATTCATTCCTGTTCCTGTTGTCAGTTTAATTGTATTAGTCTTTCCGCTCAACAGCTTATCAAAATCTGCTTTGATGGTGATCTTTGGAGCATTACGGCCTACCACGGCATTGCCGGTAAGGTTCAAAGTAATATCCCTGTAGGCGTCAACCCCCTGCGTATAAGCGCCTTCTTCTCCCTCTATAGTACTCCCTGTGTGGATAGACATTTCTTTATTGTCGCTGTCGTAAAAACCTTCCAGCTTTGTGAAACGGTATCCCGCTCCCCATTCCCACATCATTTCGGTTTCATTAGCGCCGGCATTAGCATAAAATGTTGGAAATTTTACCTGGTCTAAAGTGTTCAGCTCCTGCTTAACCCCTAATCCGAATTTTATCTGTTTGTATTCACCGGAAGGGATATTGCTCAACGTATAGTCCAGCGTTTCGGACTTTGCCTGGTTTACAACTGTTGCGCCCTTATCCAGGTCGTTAATGTTGTAAGGGATTTCAGTTCCGTCTGCTTTTATCAGGCGGATATTGCTTATCACGTATTTTAATTCTGAAAAGTGATGCACCTGCCCTTCGGCAGAAGTGTTTGTTGTAGCAGTAGTGGATGCGGCATTGCCCAGCACAATGGTATTGCTTTTAAAAGTGTTATTGAAGTGCAAAGTAACATTGTTGGCAACAGGATCCTTATCATCCTTGCTACAGGATATTAATGCTGATAAAACAACGGATACTAATAAGTATTTTTTTAGATTTTTCATTTCTGTTTTTTTATTTAATCGAGAATTCTGATTGAATGATCGTTTTGAATATGCTTATGGTGATGTGCTATATAATTGGAGGCGGTACAAAGATTTCCCGGTAGGGTTCCATATACCGGGGTTCTTCATAAACAGGTATTTCATTTAGCATTTCAATTGTTGAATATTTTACTTCAAATGCTGCAATTGAAACAGGGAATATGTCAATTTTCGGGTAAATACTAATTGAAGCTGATTCAGGGTTTTCCGTTTCCTGCAATTGTTTTTTTAAATGACAGGCTCCGTGGCATTGCAACCCGGGCCTGTTTTTGTTGATGCAGAATCTTTGTTCTATCACATCCCGGTTCAGTTTAAAGTGCATAATGACTATCGCCTGCTGAAACCCCATCAGCAGGGATAAAGCCATCAATAAAACACTATAAACGGTTTTCATTGCTAAAAGCTGAATTTTAAGGAAGTGAAAATATTACGTCCCATCCTGGGTATATTGCCCCAATCTGCATAAGTGCTGTAGTATTCGTTCAATAAGTTTTCCGCGCCCACCTGCAAAACAGTTTTACAATTTTTGATATTAAAGCTGTAATTCGCAGAGATATTCCAGATCATATATGCCGGTGTTTGATCTTCGCCATATTCCGGGCTGTAATTTATTTGTGTAAGATCGCCGTTCAACGAAGTTTGAATACCGATTTTTTTATACATAAAGTGAAGGGAGGTTTGATAACTTAACGGACGGATGAACGGCAGATTCCCGCCTTTATCATCCGTTGCGCGTGCATACGTGAGCGTTCCCTTCCAGTGTAAATGCTGCAGGATATTGTAATTGGCATTCAGCGCCATATTGAAAAGCCTGGCATGATCCAGTGAGGTATATCCTTTCACACCAACCGACTGGTAGTTCATAGGACTTCCCAAACTCAAAATTCTCCCGATGATATAGTTTTGAATATAGAAATAGTTCACTTTGGCTTCTATACCCATCCTTTCATTTTTAAACCCCGCGCTCGCATTGGCTTCGTAAGAAATTTCATTTTTCAGGTCAGGGTTCCCGATATAATCGTACCGGTCGAAACTATTGTAGATATAATACCCGTATCCTTCCGAAACAGATGGCGCTCTGTGTCCGTACCCGCCGCCGGCCGAAAAGTTGAATTGATTGATCGTAAGCTGATAACTTGCATGCAAGCCCGGTAATATCCTGCTTTTTTCCTGTGGTGTTCCGGGGTGAAAGATCCAGTTGAACTCCACATATTTGGAACGATTATAATTATAGCCCAGCGAGCCGCCGAAGTTCACCCGGCTGTTCTCTGAAATATCCCAGGAATTATTCATGGCAACACTTGTAAACCGTGTTGTAACCCAGGGCCAACTATATGCAAACATGGTGCGTTTGCTCCGGTCTTGCGGATACATACGCATTTCTGCAATGGATAAATTATGGTATGCGTTCAGTTGGATTTCGGCACTGTAATCACCGCGCTTCAAATTGGCTCTTGAAACCAACCCATAGGTAGTGCTCCAGCCCGGCATATCCATGTGAACCAAATTTTCCGGGCGATGTGTATCATCCATATAATGTTCTACCGCATTATAATATACCTTCGTGTCCCAAGCCCTTATCAGTCCGTGCTGAAATAATTGTTTGTAGGAGGCAGATGTAATGATCGCCCGTGAAAGCCACAGATCCATGGGAAGCGCGGGAAAGCCTACATTTTTTGCCTTATCAAAAATAGCATCCACTCTTACCGCGGAAAACGGGCTTGTTTTATAAGCAAGCGCTACGGAGGTATTGAATTTATTGTATTGCGAATGGTTTACCTCATTGTTATTTCCATCATAATAATTGCCTGCTTTGCGGAAGGAGATACTTCCGTCGGCTACAAATTTATCGCTTGCGTAAGACAGGTTTCCCAGGTTGAAAAACTGTTTGTTGTTGAACTCGAAACCGGTTTGGTAAGCGCCGTTATATTTTTTTTCAGGGCTGAACGGCGTACTCTTTCTTTTCAGGTCAATGCTTCCCGCAACGGTTGCGCCGTGCAGGCTGCCTTCCTGCCCGGATTTTATATCAATAGCAGAAAGATTGTTGCTTTCCACATACGAAGTGATCGGATCCATTTTATCCGTACATGCGCCGAAAACATGCATACCGTCAATAGTAACGGTAGAGCGTTCCGTACTCATATTATTGAGCAAAGGTTCCCAGGCGTAAGCGCCTCGTTTTATGAAACTGATATTATCGGAAGATGCTAAAAACTCATCTACCGAAACCGCCATTTTCATTTCGGTCTGTATTTTCTTTTTGGCAATGGCAATTACTTTTACTTCCTCAAGCACTTTAGCCGTATCCTTTTGCGCTTGCGTATTTTGCGCATTTGCATTCATTCCAAGAAAAAGAGTCCAGAAAATAGTATATAGCTTCTTCATAAATCTTAGAATAAAATATCAATGTATAGGTCACTTTTTACGCCTTCCACGCCCGGTGCAAAATCGGTTGGCACTTCGGTTCCTTTCAGTATCTTACCGTTCTGGTTCAGCATAATAAAATTCAGTGTCCAGTTCCCAGTCATAGTGTAATTGACAACACCGTAATACAAGCCATCGCTTTGCTGTGTCAGATCCTTATTATTGATCGAAGAATGATTTCCCATAGAAGGTTCGGGCATTCGCGGGTCGAGCTGCAACGTATAATTGCTTACAGCTGTATAGGAGAACTGCGAAGGATCAGGGAAACTCCCGGATGGAGGACTGGCTGGCTGGTTGAATTTGTAAATCCCTGCTATCAGCTCGTTTTCGGCAACTGTCGGCTTTTGCGGCGACACCAAAGCGATGATATATTGCTCACCATCTTTTCCCGTAAATGCAGTCATATTCAGGTTTTTGTTGGGTTGCTCCTGAACAGTAATATTTTGCTTGGCCGGATAGTTTTTATTATTTACAACAAAGCTGGTGTAAAGCTCCCAGCTTCTGTTTGTATTGCTCTCGCTTGTAAATACCACATATCCTGTAAAATATTTATCATCGGTATTATAAGTCAAATCGTACAGGTGTGGACAGGAAGTGTTGCTTCCGTCAGCGCCAGACATAACCGGTAAAAAAGTTACAGAAGACGCATGTATATTTTCATTGGTACGGGTATCCGTGATCTTCAACCGGATTTCGTTGTACCCTTTATAAAAAGTCCCGTTCAGCGCTTCAATGCTGATAGTATAGCCTTCACTGCTGATGGCAGCAGCTTCTTTAAACTCGTAATGTTCCGTCACTACCGTATTTATCTCTGCTTCATAATCCGTTTTTTCTTTGGTGCACGACATCACCGATAAGCACAGGGTGGTGAAAAAAAATATTGCTTTTTTCATTATTGACGAAAGTCTGGTGAAAAATATCTGACAGGCAGCAGGTCGCTGTAAGCGCCGACGCTTCTTGGTCGTATCAAATTATACACAGGAAAACTGGTAAGCAGAAAGAAAACAGTGTCATCAGCATATATGAATATGTTGATCATGCATGCAAGGCAACCCTTGCACACTTATGGTACACAAAAGTTTTCACCGCTTAAAAACAAGATGATATTAGCTGTATTGCTAACCGAGTAATGTTGCTGGTGGCTTTATCAGCTTAGCAGTAAACAGGAATGAATACAGTTGATTGTGGTAGGAAGGAAATTGTATTTTATTGGTCACTAAAAAGCAATCCTTGTCTATTAGCGACATTGATACCGGAGAAAAATAAACGATTTCAGACTGTAATTGCTTCAGGATGTTGTCCGCATTTTTTTCGTTTTCCTCTCGCTGCATTTGGGCCAATTTGCAATGACCATTACATTTTAATTGAGGGCGATCCTTGTTGACGCAGAACAATTCAATAAAGAAGGCTTTGTCATATTCATAAACAGTATAAAGAATAGAGGTTTTCATTATGCTCAAAAGCATAATCAACATTACAAAAACACTCGCTATTTTAGATAACTGTTTCAAGCAAATAATACTTACGATCTGTAATTTTTTGCAAAGGTATAAAAATACTGCTTTCATTACCCTGCCAGGTAAATAATATATTCTTCGGGTTAATACTACAGCTTCAAAAGCAAAAATAAACATCCGCTTTATGAAACAATATGATAAACAACAATGGTGGAGATGACATAAATAAGGTTTTTGGGCATGTGCCATCAGCATAGCCTACGAAGCAACAGTCCGAGGTACTTTTTATGCTGCAGCATTTATTTCATAGCTGTTAGTATTTTATTCATCACAGTCGTATGGCATTGGGGAGATAAGAATATTTGACTGCACTATTGAATTTACTTCAATAGCATTAATTGAAATGAAAAGAGCTTTTATAGCTATTAGAATAAAAAATTGTCAAGCTGGCTATGAAGATCGTTTTTAGCGACCACAATTTGGAAGTCATTAAATTTTTTTAAAGATTACCTTTGTCTATTTCGTATTTATATACCGATCATAAGCATGAGCCGTTCAAAAAAGTACCAGATTGACAAAGTTGTATATCCCATTCAAAAATTCATCCAGAATGAGAAGTCCAGCGGACTTGTACTGGGCATGAGTGTGATTGTAGCATTGATTTTAGCCAACTCTCCGTGGGCGCACGATTATCATCATTTTTTGGAGCACAGGTTCGGCTTTCAATGGGACGGGAAAACCTACCTGGAATATGACCTGCACCATTGGATCAACGATGGGCTGATGGCTGTTTTCTTTTTTGTGGTAGGACTTGAATTAAAACGGGAAATAGTAGCCGGGGAATTGTCAAACCCCAGGAAAGCGTTACTGCCCATTGCAGCTGCCATAGGCGGTATGCTCGTGCCCGCCGCTATCTATGTTGCTTTTAACCCTTCCGGCGAAGTGCAGCATGGCTGGGGTATCCCGATGGCTACAGATATTGCTTTTGCCCTGGGGGTATTGTATTTGCTGGGTAAGCGAGTTCCCCTGGCTTTAAAAGTATTTCTTACCGCTTTAGCCATTGTAGATGACCTGGGAGCTGTTTTGGTGATCGCCTTTTTTTACACGTCAGATATTTCGGTATCGAACCTGCTGCTTGGATTCGGGTTCCTGGTGATCATGTATTTAGGCAATAAAGCAGGTATAAGGAGTATCCTTTTTTACGCCATTTTCGGTATCGGCGGTGTCTGGACGGCGTTCCTGTTATCGGGCGTTCATGCCACTATTGCGGCCGTCCTGGCGGCCTTTACGATTCCTGCCAATGTGAAGCTAAGCGAGAACGATTATATCCGGAAGATCAAAAATTATCTTGACCGGTTTCAAGAGGCGGATTCCAACAGCAAGATACCAACCCTCACCAATGAGCAGTTGCATATTCTCGATGAAGTGAAAAGCAATACCGATAAAGCTATTCCACCCTTACAAATACTGGAACATTCCATGCACCCGATTGTAACTTTTATTATCATTCCGATCTTTGCTTTGGCCAATGCCGGCGTTTCCTTATTGGACATTGATATAAAAGAGATCTTCAGTACAAATGTAGCATTGGGTGTTGCGCTGGGTCTTTTAATTGGCAAAACAGTAGGGATATTTTTATTTACCTGGCTCTGTGTGAAGCTCAGGATTGCTTCCTTTCCCAAAGGAATGAACTTAAAAAGCCTTTTGGGGCTTGGGCTTTTAGGTGCAATAGGATTCACTATGTCGTTATTTGTTACACAGCTTGCGTTTTCGCACGAAGCATATAAAGTGCAAGCGAAGATCGGCATCTTTGCCGCATCTATTATCGGCGGTATTTTGGGATATATGATTCTGAAAAGCCAAATTAAGAACAATAATGAAAATTGAATATGTCTTTTCTGAATTGATATTTATCTTGCTTTTCAGTTCAGAACATCTATCTAATATTATAGCACGAATATGAGCAATAAAATAGTTGAGTTCATAAACTTACACAACGGAGAGGAAGATAAAAAGAAAGTGCTGGAAAATGTGTTTAACAACATTTCCTTCCGCGGTTCTAATCTTTGGATATTAGCGTGCGCCATCATTATTGCCTCTGTCGGGCTGAATGTTAACTCCACGGCCGTTATCATCGGAGCCATGCTGATCTCCCCGTTGATGGGTCCGATTGTGGGCGCAGGTTTTGCATTGGGTACTTACGACTTCCCGTTATTGAAGAAGTCTATGAAAAACCTTGTTATCGCTACCGGGGTAAGTTTATTAGTCTCTGCTTTGTACTTTTATTTCAGCCCTTTTAAGGATGTACAATCGGAGATCTTAGCCAGGACCTCACCCAATATTTACGATGTGCTTATTGCTTTCTTTGGAGGACTGGTAGGCGTAATTGCCGTAACACGGGTTGAAAAAGGGAACCCGATCCCGGGCGTGGCTATCGCTACAGCATTAATGCCTCCACTGTGCACTGCCGGCTATGGGATCGCCACCTTTAACTTTCCTTATTTTGCCGGGGCATTTTATTTATATACCATCAACTGCTTCTTTATATGTATCGCTACTTTCTTCGTGGTGAAATACCTGAAATACCCGGCGGCAAGCTTTAAGAGCATACGGTATAGCAGGCAGATCAGGGTAGGCATTACTTCGCTGATCCTTATCATGATCATTCCCAGCTTTTACCTCGCATACACGCTCTGGAATGAAAAAAAATATACCAAAATAGTGGAGCAGTTTATCAACACAGAATTTGTGAGCAACGGCAATATGGTTATTTACAAAAAAATTGATTACAAAAGCGATCCCAAAAAAGTAGAGCTTGCTCTACTAAACCGCAAGCTGAGCGAAAAGGAGATTGAGACGTATAACCGGATACTTTTCAATATGGGTGCAGCCAATACGGAACTTACATTCAGGCAAAACGATGAAGATTTAAAGACCGAGATATTAAACGAGATCAATAAAAAAGAAAATGTGCTTTCCGAAAAAGACATTGCGATCAATAATCTGAAAAGCGAATTAAACAAGTACAAACTGGATGATCCTACCTTGACCAAAGAATTAAATATTCTTTTCCCTGCCATAAAAAATATATCGCTGGGAAAAATTGAGCAATTCCCGAACACGGACAGTGTTCAGATACAATGTATACTGCTTTATAGCGCTCCGGAGGATGTTGAAGAAGAAAAGCTGAAGCCCTGGCTGGCAGAAAGGCTGAAAACAAAAAATATTGTTTTGATCAGGAGGTAAAAAACTAGGCAGCTGACTGTTGGGGCTTAACAATCAGCTTTTAGACTCAAATAAATGTATTATTGATACAACAGCAATGTTAGATTCCTTCAGGATGTATTCCCTATAATTTTATTGTATCAATAGTACATCTGTTTTAAAATCTAAAATTCACTCCCAATTGCCCATAAAAAGGAAGCAATGGCTGTGAGTTGAAATCCTGTTGCAAAAGCTTTCCGACTTTGAGCGTAATATCAATTTTTTTCATAGAATAGCCACCCTGCAATCCATAGTAAAAATTGCCGCCAGTGGCAGGCTCATACCAGCCATCCTGAACGTTGTCATAGATATTTTCTTTGTACCAGTCACTGTGTTTAAAATGTGTAACAATAGCTTTATCAAAACCAACTTCAATACCCCCAAACCAATGTTTACGATAATAACCCAATGTGCCGGCAAAATCACTTCCAAAATTCAAAAGTGTGACCGACTGATTCTGGTAGCGCCTGGCTATTCCCTGTATCCTCGCTGAAAACTGGAAATGACTGAATATAGCGATCCTGATCTGTGCACCTAACCTTGCCTTATAATCATCTGCCAACTGATTTCCCGCCGGCACAGAAAATTCGCCACCAATCCATAGTGGAAATTTTTTAATGGGTATTAAGTGATGATACCCCAAACCGGCTGTTACGCCATATTCTGCTCCCACATTAGCATGCAACAAATGCTTGTTTTGTTTAGAGATATTTTCCCAGTTTATGACCTGCGCATTTATTTTATTCTGAAAAAATGAGAAAGCAGCAACTATTATAATTGACTTAAGAGCAATCGTCTTCATTTGTGATGTTATAATGATTGTATGTAAGAAATAATTTTAGGTTCCATAGTTGTTGTCCAGAAATTTACCTGGTCTATCATTCCCGAATGACCCACGCCCTGTGCTTTAAAAATTTCTTTGTTAGGATAAACCGATGAAATTTTTGTTGCCCAACTGTCCGGGTAAGCTTTATTGTTAGAGCTATAAATAAAAAATGTTTTGGTGGAAAAATTATTGATACCGGCTGAAAAATCAGGCTTAGTGTCTTGCCCCAATTCAAACGATGCAGCAAGCACAACGGCACCACTTCTTGAAGCCGCATAAGACGGTGCATTATTACCTAAATCAGCACCTACATCGCCAACTATTTCATTTGTAGCGCCCATCAAACTGGCTTTATAATCTAATATTTCGTGCTGGTCTTCTTTCCCGGTAATAAACTGGTCAATATATGTAGCATCGTTTAAGGTTTCACTCCACAGCTTAAACGACCTTGATTCAGCAACGTAGTCAACCACATCATCCCATTTTAATCCGCCTGGCTCCGCTACAATTAAACCATTTATCTCGGTTGGATATTTGCCGGTATAACCAGTAGCTAATATTGCTCCCCAGGATTGCCCTAACAGGATTACTTTTTGCGAAGCAGTTGTTCTGTAATGCGCTATCACGCCTTTTAATTCATCATAAAAAATTTTATTAATAGCATCGCTGCCCTGGGATTTATACCAGCTTTTGGGGAATCGTTGAGAAAGGCCTGCGCCCCGCTGGTCGTAAAAAACAACCCGATAGCCTTTTGTTGCAAGTGTTTTACAATTGAGCATATATCGATAGTCGCCACCCGGACCACCATGAATACATATAATTAATGTACTGTCTTTTGGACCAAAAGCTTCTGAGTGCAAGTTTGCTCCATTAACAGATATTGCCGGAAGAGTTGCATCTTCCATTACAGTTTTTGGCACCAGATTTCCAGGCTCATTAATATACCTTTCCTTAGTACAGGAAAAGGAGAATACTGAAAAGATGACGAAAGTGAAATAAAGTTTGAACAAGTTTTTCATGCTATCTATTTTTTAATGGTATGACCAGTTTTCTTTGTTATTGAAAAGTGTATGACATCGCAGAATTGGGATTGCTGTATGTCTGAGATTTTACTACCTCATTGTTGACTAATATTTCCAGTTTTACCGTTTGATCTGGATTGACAAAATACCCCAGTGTTATAATATTGTTTTTATTTACAGTTTTTGTGATGGTTTTTGTAAATGGTAATGATGGATTGTTAACAGTAGTCTGCCCTCCGGTTTCATTATCATAAGTAATTGACACCAGGCTATTGGTTGCTGTGCTGCTAACCCTGTAAGTGATATTAACTTGTTTGGGATAGTTATTACCAATATCGGAACCTGATTTTTTGCAAGATGTTGCAAGGAACATGATGAATGCGATAAAAAGGGACGGTTTAAATAATTTCATTTTTTAAATTATTTGTATAATAAATTATTTTATAATGATATGTTAGGACAATTATTTTGAGTATAATTTTTATTAGCTAATTTTTTTTTGGAAGTAATAAAAGATTTCAAACCCGCCTTCGAAGTTTCGGATAAGACTACTTACCATCTCCCAGCCGTTTTTCCCCATTATTTCTATTGCTTCATCCCTGTATTTAGAGGCGGAAACCGCAGTTCTTATCTCTTTAGAAACATTGATTCCACTCACCCAAAATTTATCTTGTCCAAGATCTCTTTGAAAAACTAATTCGGCATAGGTAAATTTATCATCACTATAATCTGAAGTATAGCATTTTTAATAATTGTTTATTGGGTATTAAAAATTTCTTTTTTCATTATGGGCAAAGAGAGTTCCACAAGAAAACAAAATAATAAACAGCAGGGTTATTGAATTTTTCTTCATGATATTTTTTAAAAATTACTATTGAAAAGTATAAATGATAGCACCGGCAGTAGATGGGAATTCCTGGGATTTTACAGTATTGTTACCTACTATTATTTCTAGTTTAACGGTTTGAGCCGTATGTGTACCATAACCTAATGACAAAACATCATTTTTATTTACAGTTCTTGTAATTGTTTTAGAATATGGTAAAGCAGGATTTGGAACATCCGTATTCCCGCCACTTTCATTTTTATACTGAATGAGTGCGGCAGAATTAATTGTTGTACTCGTTACTTTATAAGTAATAGAAACTTGTTTAGGATAAGAATTACTATTTCCAGAGTCTGATTTTTTGCAGGATGCTGCAACGAAAGTGATGAATGCGATGAGCAAAGAAATTTTAAGTTGTTTCATTTTTTAAGTTTTATATATGTGTTATATAAAGAGGTTAATTGTTTTGTATTTCGTTGGTTACTTTATTGTATTTATCAGTCGGCGGCATTAATTCTTAGGCCAGCACCAAGCCTTCCATACTATAATTAATGTTATAATGCTTTCTAAAAAAGACAGCATTACATAAAATATTTTCCATTCAGTAAAAGATGAAACTCCTACAAGCAAGGTAAACAGGGTCAGAAATACGCCAATAGAAATATTTAAAACTCTATTCCATTTTGGCTTCATCATAAGTGAAAGGAAAATCATCTGTGAAGGAATCGTCAAAATAATTGTTGCAAAAAACAGCCTGTAGGGTGTATTCAAAATGTTTTGCCCGTTCATTAGCCCTTCTACTTTTTCGGGAACGTAGAGTTCAAAATAATCGCCGTAGATATACAAAAACATTACGGAAGCCCATAGTGATGAGAGCATCATTTTGGTATTGATTTTAAAATCTTCGTATTCGCTTTTTTTACTTTCCATCTTCTTTTGATTTTAAGCAGTAAAACAGCAGCCAAAAACATATACCTATTTCTGCAATTGCAGGCAGCATACCCACATATTTCCCTATCCCAATAGTGGAGTAATTTTCTAGTAAGCTGTTGCCGGTGAAATTTATCAAATAGCTAACGCAGCCAAACATCAGTAAAACGCCAAATAATTTTGGTATAAATCCTGATTTGTACACCAGTAAACCAAAAGGGAAAAGCCAAAGCCCCCAGAATACCGTTGCAAGCAAAAGCTCGTCGTTATACTGATGGAGAGAAAACATCAGTTTATTTTGTAAGTCTTCTATTGAAATATTTTGCAGAAAAGATTCTTTTCCAGTGAGCGTTAATGCAGCATATTTATGTTGCAAATTATTAAACGACAAAGGCACACTTAATAATGCCAATACCACCATTGCCCTTGCATGCGATTCATTAACCGCTCTTAAAAGTTTGTACAAAAAAAATGGCAAAAAAATAAACGCTGTATAGCAAACCACGCTGCTGTAAATACCAAACCTGAATAAAGAAGATGAAGCAATAATATTATTGAATGTTACGCTGCTATTGTTCCAGTCTATAAGTTTTTGAGGAACATAAACCAGGCTGAACATTCCTGTACTGATTACAACCAGATAAATTAAACCTGCAGCACCTGCTGTATTTTTATTTGCATTCATATTTCTTTTCTTGAAAGAGGATTGAAAAACAGAATGCAAAAATCGTCTGGCAATATTACTGTGAGGCCTCAATGGCCACTTTGAAACGAATGGCTTATTCGCCACTAAACATTGATAATAAGCAAATTGTGAGAATTGGTACTTATTAAATGAGGATTGATACCGTTGGCATTTGGGTTATTTTTGGTTGTTTTGGTACTCGCTTGGTGTTTTGCCGGTATATTTCTTAAAATTTCGGTTGAATGAGGCTTTGGAATTAAAGCCACAATCATATGCAAGCGACATAAGCGTATATTGCTTGCTTTCGGGCATATTCAGGAGCCGAAAAAACTCGTGAATACGTCGTTCGTTAATGAGGTCATAGAAACTCTTTTGCTCGTATTTGTTGATAACCTCGGATAATTTATTGGGATGGGTGGGAATATGCTTTGCCAGTTCTGCCAAGGTTAGTTCCGGATTCAAAAATGGTTTTTCGCCTTCCAAAATTTTCAATAACTGCCCATGAATCTGTAAAGATTCTTCACTGCTCAAATTAGAATAATGGTACTTTTCCTGGCGCGGCGGCTTATCAGGTTCATTATTATCTTCCTTTTTGTTATTTACAAAAATTACATTGGAACTGGAAATAGCTTTTGGCCCAAAAACGTTCACCTGTGTGACACCGAAATAACCAAGCAAAATCACAAAGATGGTAGCCGATATAGAAATTATTTTGTTGTCTTGCAAAAACAAAATTATCAGCCATATTGCCAGCATACCGATTATCAGAAATACCAGCCAGTTGAATTCAATCTTTTCTGTGTTTGAAAACTCATTTTTGATATTTCTGCGGTACGTAAATAAAATTCGGAGCGACAAAATACAATAAATAATACCAGAAATATAAATTGCCGCTATTCTTAACAAATTTTCAAATTCATAACCATCCCCTCCAGATTGCATGACAGCCAGTTTTTGAGAAGGATTCAAAAAGAAAAACCGGGTATAAATCAGGAAGATGATTGCAGCAGGGACGAAATGCCAAAGTTCCCGCCATTGAAACGGGATATTATTGGTTTGGTACTTGCTGTATAAATATAGAAATATGCTTACTATTATTGGACTGGAAAAACCAAGAACCAATAAATCCGGATAAGTTAAATATAATCCCGTTTCTACTAAAAATGTGTTGAAAATAGTTTGGGCTGCAAAAAACAACAGTGCGGCAAGAATAAAATCAGATGTTGACTTTTTTTCTTTGGTTAACAGAATTGCTGTTAGAAATAATGCAATAGAAATGCCAGTAATAAAAAAATAACTCATACGCAAATATGCAGCGAAAAACATAAATTTAGCAAGATAGGTGTCTAAAATAAAATGTAAACAATAGATGACGAACCAATTGCAGTTAAGGCATGGCGGAGTATGTTGCACAAGTACTTTTTTGAAACTATAAGACAGCTTTAATGATGCATACCTTGTTACAGAATAGAAAGCCAACGCGAGTACATAAAAGTTGTTACTATAATAAGAAATTCATATCTCGAATCAGTACACATGAAATAGAATATCTTTTGCCAGACCATATTTTTAAATACATTCACCGCTCTTTTATCATTTCAATTAGTAAGCTGGAATCTTATACTGCAAAATCGGTTGAAGTGAATGGGACATCTATTCCTATTGGAAGGTGTCATAGGGGTATTGAAAATCTCTAATATCGGGAAAATAGAATATACCAAAATAAGGTTTATACTCCATTAGCCCTAACTATCCTTTACAACAGAGACTGCTCTAAGCTATAGTAATAATCCCGAACACTTAGCTTTTTGACTCAAATAAATGCGTTATGGATACAACGGCGATATTAGACTCCTTCAGGATGTATTCCGTATAGTTTTCTCCAAATATATCGTACCATTCTTTTTCTGATGTGGCATTGATAACAATAAGGTCGTTACCATTCTCTTTGGCGACAGCGATTACCTGTGCAGGAATATTTTTTTTAGCGGGATCTTGCAGATCTTTCACGTTGAATTCAACCCCCTGGCTTTTCGCTATGCCGGTAATTTCATTGATCTTTCCTGTATCTATCTTGCCAAAATTCACAATATAAAGCGCGGCTCCTTCTTTGTCAATAAATGGTTTTGTATATAAAATTTTATCTTCCACGCCGGCAACATCCCTTACAGGAAACAAAATACCATGAAAATGATGCTGTGTAAAGCTTACCGGAACAGATAGCACAGGGCATTCAACTTTCATAATGATCTTATAGGCCTTAGTAGCAGCAAAATACTTTTTCACCCCCGTCTGCACCCCGATGATTAAAAGGTCTGTTTTATTTTCAATGCAATATTTATGCAGGAACACGTCTGCTTCACTCACCCTGGCAAATAGCTTTATTTCCAGCTCATGATTAGAAAGTATTTCTGCTTTTTGCTCTTTCAGCTTTTCATAGGCTGCACTTACAAATATTGCTTTTTTATTTTTTGATTCTGCCGGGGAAACCGCATGTATAATGTCCAGGCTGGCATTATACCTTTTGGCAAGTAACACGGCATATTGCAGTGCATGGTCGGCTTCCGGCGTAAAGTTTGTGGCAATAGCTATTTTACGGATATGATATTTTTTCATCTGGAAATGATTTAACGCTGCAATGCGATATACGTTAAAAATTATATTTTTTGCAAACATACGCATTCATAATACGAGATATCTGCGGTCAAAAACAGCAAAAGTGCGATGTTTTAATTAACTTTGCCGTTTCTGTATTACAAGTAATACACACCGAGTAAAATATAGCATGCCGTTTTAGCAAATGCATTAAGCGCTAACTATTCTTCCTGCCTGTTCATTATTCAGGAGTTTATCATAATCTCTTCAGAAACGCTGCAGGATACTACATTGCTGGAACTATTTCACTATTATTGATTAACATTCAAAAACCAAACGTTATGAATGATTTTTGGGATAATATTTATTTAGGCAACTCATTACGTTCCTGGGCAATTACAATTGGAGGTATTGTGCTGGGGTTTATATTGATCAAGATTTTTAAAAGAATTGCGTTACAATGGCTTAAAAAATGGTCGTTCCGAACCGCAACCTCAATAGATGATCTTATAGTAGCCGCCATTGAAAAAACCGTTATACCCATTTCTTATTTCCTGGTAATATACCTGCTGCTCCATAATCTTGATTTTCCGGAGAAAATCCGCAATATTATCCGCATTGCATTGCTGCTTATCGTAACTTTTTTTGTGCTGCAGCTTATCACTAAAGTAATACAATACTTTGTGTTAGGTATTTTAAAGAGGCAGGAAGACGGCGACCTGAAGCAAAAGCAGGCCAGGGGATTGCTGGTAATTGTTAAGGTGGCTGTATGGATACTGGGTATTGTGTTCCTGCTGAGCAATCTCGGGTACGATGTAACCTCAATTATTGCCGGGCTCGGCATTGGAGGTATTGCTATTGCGCTGGCAGCACAAACCATTCTGGGCGACCTGTTCAGCTATTTTGTTATTCTGTTCGACAGGCCTTTTGAGATCGGTGATTTTATCATTATTGACGACAAAATGGGTGTGGTAGAATATATCGGTATAAAAACCACGCGGCTGAGAACATTATCCGGAGAGCAGCTTATCTGCTCCAATAAAGACCTTACGGACTCCCGTGTGCACAACTACAAGCGCATGCAAAAAAGAAGGGTGGTGTTCAGTATCGGCGTTACCTATCAAACCCCGGCAGATGCGCTGGAAAGCATACCGCAGCTTGTTAAAGAAATTATTGAAAAGAAAAACGATGTGATATACGACCGGGGACACTTTGCCAGCATGGGCGATTTCAGCCTGAACTTTGAATTTGTATATTATATACTCTCCTCCGATTACAACAAGTATATGAACACGCAACAGGAGGTCCTGCTGAACATTTACAGGTCTTTTGAAAATAAAAAAATAGACTTTGCCTATCCTACACAAACTATTTTCTTAGAAAAGAATAATATGGGAGGTGTAAGCCCGGTTTAATGCAAGGAGGTAAAATTATAGGACTTAGGGAAAGCAAATATCCTGTTTTTTAACCCTTTACCTGAATGTAAAGTTTTGCACCAGGAAATTGCGGGGGATCAATTTATTTTCTTGAAAGCAGCAGGTTACAAATTTTCCGTTACAAACCGCCTACAATAGTCTTTTATTTTCTGCCGTACCTGTCGAAACTGTTGCATAACTTCTTCGCCAGAGCCCGTTGCTTTTGCCGGGTCTGGAAAATTTTGATGAAACTTTTTTGCAGTTGTGGGAAAGAAAGGACAGCGTTCCTTAGCGTTGTCGCAAACTGTAATGACAAAGTCAAAAGCAATGTTGCGATATTTATTAATATTGTCAGAAGTGTGATTTGAAATATCAATGTCATCTTCTTGTATCGTGGCAATGGCTTTGGGGTTTACGCCATGGGTTTCTACACCTGCACTATAAACCTTCGCTTTGTCGCCTGCAAAATATTGCAAATAACCTTGTGCAATCTGGCTTCTGCAACTGTTGCCCGTGCAAAGCACTAATATTTTTTTATGTGTCATATTTAAACAAAAAGACAAATAATATTGATAATGCAAAATTTTGGATCAAGCTCAAAAATAAGTTACAACACAATTACAGAAGTAGCTATAACAATTGGTTTACGATATTTTGTCCAAAACCGATTAACTGCAACATTCTGTTCCACAACCGCAGGGTTTTGATTTTTCTACATCCAGCCCACAATATATTGCAATTGCTCTAGTAAAATTTCTATCTTTAATAGCACTGCCCCCAAATCTCAAACACTTATGGTGCATCGCCTGCCAGGTATTATTGCTTACTGTATACTGTTGTGTATATGCTCCCGGGCACAAACCCCTGCGGGCAGCAATGATGCTTATGCCAAAGCCTCACGGGCATTTGCTTTATCATTCAGCAATGCAGATTCGGCCATAGTATTAGCCAGTGATGCGCTTCGGCTTACGAAAAAAAATAAAAACAAATACGATATAGCCCGTATTGATATTACCCTTGCAGAAATACTGATGAGGCAAAACAGGCTTAGTGATGCGCTCAACTGTTTAATTGAAGCGAATGCAGCATTATCAAAACAAAATGACAGGGATCTTCAGGATATAGTGAACTGGAAGCTGGGCGTTGTATATAAGCATAGCGGTGATTACGCGAAGGCCGCGCCTTATTTTAAAAAAGCCATGGAAGGTTTTGCTTCCCGGCAAAGCGACAGCCTCTATCTTGATGCCGGCTTAAGCTTCAGCGCCCTTTACAGGGCAATAGGGCGGCCGGACAGCAGCCTGCTGGTGCTTCAACAATGCAGCGGACTGTTTGTAAACGGGCTTAACAACAATTATCAACTGGCATCCGTAGAAGAAGGATTGGGAGAAACTTACCTGGATATGAAGCAATGGGATACGTCATTATCACATTTTAACACTTCGCAGGCAATCTTTACGCAGCTTGGAAGCGCACCGGATGTTGCCTACCAACTGTTTTGCATAGGACGGGTGTTATCACGAATGAAGCGGTATCGCGAAGCTGAGGCATATTTTTTTAGAACATATAAAATGAGCGACTCTCTTAAAATATATAAATACCTTTTTAGAACGAGTTATGAGCTTGTAAACATGTATGCGCAGGAAGGCAACTGGAAAGATGCCTACCGGTATACAATTAAAAAAAATGAATGGAGCGATTCTGTCAATTTTAAAAACGAATTGCTGAAGATGAATGCCCTGGAGGCAAAATATGAATCTCAGAAAAAGCAACATGAGATAGATCTGCTGTTATCGCAGCAGCAGATGATAAAATGGTGGCTGTTTTCGGGCGTCCTGGCGCTTGCAATCGCCGGGCTGTTCATCTGGTTATTTTATGTACGCAGAAAAGTTAAGGAGGAAAAGATCCTCAATTATTTTGCCACGTCACTGTATAACCAAAATACAGTGGAGGATGTATTTTGGGATATAGCTAAAAATTGCGTTTCAAAACTACAGTTGGAGGATTGTGTGATATACGGTTTTAATGAAGCGAAAAATATGCTGGTGCAAAAGGCGGCTTACGGACCAAAAAATCCCGGTGGATACCAGATCAGCCATTATATTGAAATACCGGTAGGCAAAGGCATTGTAGGCCATGTGGCCCAAACACGGGAGCCTGAAATAGTGAATGATGTAAGTAAGGACAGTCGCTATATAACAGATGATATGGCCCGGAGCGCTGAAATAGCGGTGCCGATCCTGGTAGAAGGGAAGCTCATCGGCATTATAGATTCCGAACATAGCAAAAAAGGGTTTTATACTAAAAGGCATTTGCGGATCTTTCAGAAAATAGCCGATATCTGCGCCAAAAAAATCACTCCGCAACTTATAGAAGAAGGGCTTCGCAAAGATATTGCTCGTGACCTGCATGATGATATAGGCTCAGCGCTCACCAGCATCAGCATTGCCAGTAAAATTGCTTTGCAAAAGAAAGAGGAGGGAACCAGTGTATCGGAATACCTGCAAAAAATTAATGACCAGTCTGGCGCTATGATGGAAAGCATGAGCGATATCATCTGGGCCATAAAACCCGGGAATAATGACCTTGAAAGCACTTTCTCTCACATGAAGGAATTTGCTTCGGAGCTGTGTGAGCCTTTGGGCATTGCCATGCGATTTGATGCGCCGGATAAGCTCAATGCCGTGACCATTACTGCCGACATAAGGAAGAACATTTTTCTTATTTACAAAGAGGCAGTGAACAATGCGGTTAAATACAGCAGGTGTTCGGTGATCACCACAAAATTTGAACAAATATCCGGTAAACAGGTTAGCATGACAATAGCCGATAATGGCAATGGTTTTGATAAAGCTGTCATTAAGCCGGGTAACGGGCTCATTAATATGCAGGAAAGGGCAAGGCAGATCAATGGCATACTGACTATAAGCAGCGCTTCACCGGGAACAACGGTAACATTGGTTTTCCGGGTATAGCGTACCCCCATTTTGGGGTGACTATAAAATAAGGAAAAATGTAATTTGCCCCGGCATGCTTACAAAGATTACGATATACGAAGATAACGAGACCCTTCGCAAAGGGCTGGAGGAGCTGCTGACCCTTTCTGATGAGTTTGTGGTAACCGGCAGCTACGGCAATTGCATGCAGGTGCTGGAGCAATTAAAAGAAGAAAATCCCGATATAATCTTAATGGATATTGATATGCCCGGTATGACGGGTATTGAGGCGGTAAAGAAAATAAGACAGGTGAATACCGGCGTTGCCATCATCATGCTTACCGTATTTGACGACAATAAAAATGTATTTGATGCAATATGCGCCGGCGCTTCGGGCTACCTGCTCAAAAAAAATGTTTCGGAAAAGCTCATTTCCTCTGTTAAAGATGTGCTTAGCGGCGGCGCATCCATGAGCCCTGCTATTGCCAAAATGGTGATCAGTTCCATGCAGCGGCAGGCGGCCGATTACCGGCTTTCGGCAAGAGAGCATGAAATCCTTACTTTATTATGCAAGGGCAATAGTTATAAAATGATCGCTTCCGAATTAAACCTTTCGTTTGAAACCATCCGGTCTTACATCAAAAAAATTTATGAGAAATTGCAGGTGAATTCCGCTACTGAAGCTGTTTCCAAAGCTATTAATGAGAGGTTAATATGAGTGTTTTCCGCTGATCTCCGCAGATAAAATACACCGCAGATTCCCGCAGAAAATATCAGTGAAAATCTGCGGAAACAATCTGCGCCTATCTGCGGGCAAAAAATCATATCCCCCTTTTTGGGGTTGTATCCGCTTACCGCATACCGGAATTTAGCATTACTAAAATTTGACAAAATGAAACCTGCTATTTTCCTTTTCTGCTCCCTGATGATAACCATATCTTTTCTTTCATGCAAAAAAAATGCGCCTGACAATAATGGCAACGGGGCTGATACCGACCCAAGGGACGGAAGCACATGGGCCGTTTATTACATGTCGTATCATTACAGCAGTACTGCAGATATCAGAGATTTATCGAATGGCGAACCTGATTTCGGGAACCTGATTGATACTATTGGTACATTTAAATGGAAAACAAAAGATACTGTAGTGGATGGAAAAAAATGGCTGGCAATGTATATATCTGAGACACTCTTTGGAGTAGAGTTCCCTTCTCAACTTGGGTTCTACATACAAAAACGCAGCGATGGCTGGTGGTTAAAAAATGCTACAAATCCAAATCTTGGCGAAGAAGGGCTTTGGCTTCCGTTCGACAATGGTTCTCAAACTCAGTTTAATTGTGTAAATTTTTACAGCCTCCCCAGTTTTTATCCAGGTCATAGGAACACGACCTTAATTTACGGTAATGCAAATGCTGATAAAAAATACCTGATTGCTTACAGAGAACCCGATATTATTGACGACGACGAGACCCTGACAGACACGTACTACACAAAATACGATATTACCGGACAGTTATTAGACCATATGTTTATGGAAGAAAGAACAGCATTGACAGATGATGATAGCGCGCCTTACGAATATGATAATATTGTGATCAAAGTAGGAAGCTTTACCCGTTAAAAATCCTGTTCAGCTTTACAATTGAAATACACGCCAAACTTGATAATTCAAAAGTGATTTGTTTTTTTTCAGCTAATTGGTAGCTGTTTCCGAATTAAAAATCAAACAGAATGGATTGGCACAAATAGAAATTGACAATTATTGAAACCCCTGGTTTTCCATTAAGACTATTGCTGAACGTGAGTGCTCTATTGATTTTATCTCAGGATAGCGACTAAAATAAATACTGCATAGACAAGAATTATTGCCAATAGTTAATCCTTTTACAGCATAGATTCAATCCTCAAAATAAAGCTGACTTTAATAGATGCTTTTCATTTCCCTTTAAAAATAGGGGCATTAAAAAAATCATAAACAGAAATCCCGACCTCCTTACAAAATTTATTCACTGTAAGAATAGATGCACCTTTCTTCTCCCACCTATATTGACTTTGTTTGTCTTTATCTGTTTCAGATGCAAAAGCAGACATATGCTTGCCTGTCTTTTTCCGCAAGGCTTTCATGCGAATAGCTATCTTATTTTTAATATCAATATCGTCCTTGTCCAACTTACGCATAATACAATTGTGGACAATTTTTTTTAAAAAATAGTAAACAAAGTTGTTTACTTATTGCAAAGTATATATCTTTATAGTAGCCCAACCTATAATTGGGCATAATAGAAAATAAATATTTAAAAGTCTCGTCGTTCAAAGATTGACAGCCAAGAAAGCGAGACGGTGAAAGTACCCATATCTACTGGCATAGCTATATTTGTAGCCTAAGGTAGGTGTGGGTCTTGCCGTAAATCCATTTTCTTGGCTGTCACTAAGAACGGTGGTTGGTAAGGCCCGCACCTATTTTTTTGTGCGGGTGCCAGCCTAAAACTTTTTGTTATGGACAACGCCGTTGCCACACCTGCACAAAACACCAACATCCATTTCAACGAAACCCAATGGCTGCAGGCCCTGTTCCTGCTGGCAGATACCCAAAGCTGGCTGCAGCAAATGCAGGAGGGGCTTATCTGGCAACTGCCCGTAAAGCACCGTAAAAAGCTGCTGCGCAAAGGCTCGTACTTAAGCAGCAAAGCCCTGGCGCATATTTTAGAGCGCCATTACTACAAAGTGCCGCGCCACCCGCTTACCGGCAAGTTTACCATACCCATACCGCAAATTGTGTCCTGCATAAGAGACGCCTGCCAGCAACCGCCCCAAACAATGCCCTGCAGTCCTCACCTGCAGCGGGTACTGGATACCGGCACGCCGCTCGGTCAAGACACTTCGGGCAATACCGTAACCACTATTACCGTCATTACCAGCACCGGCGGAGAGATCATCACCGCCTTCCCCGGTGTACTGCCACCGCAACAGCAAGACCTCACTCAAAAATAAAAAGATGAAAACCAAGCACCACAAAGACCCGTTCAACACCCAATGCTGGCTCTGCGAATGCATTACAGACCCTTACCAGGTAATTGCCCACTTCTTTGCCGAAGCGCATGTGCACCACTTTCGCAGGCTCATCAAAAAGCTCGTGTGTCATGCCAGCGGGGCAGGTGTGTACAAAGGATGTTCGCCCGGCGATATACTTTTATACAGCAAGCTCATCCGCTCGCTTATAAAAGCCGCCCATGCTTTGAGGCATACAAAGCACAATGCCGTTACTATTACAAAAGAAGACCTCTTCCATAAAAAATACTATTGCAGCCATTACGTTAGCGCAGATGCGTGGAAGGAGTTTCCGCGCTGCCTGTCTGAAAAAGAATACAGTGATCCCTACCGGGCATTTCAGCAGTTTTTCAGCTACCGGTCGCTCAACAACTGGCTGCAGTGCTGGGAGCAGGTAGTGGACAATGCCCTGAACAGTGATACTACTGCTATAACAGCCCCGCTGACAGCATGCATCTATTTGATAAAGCTGGTAGAAGCCGCGCACCTGGTGGATGTAAGGGAGGTAACGCATGTGGGCGGATGTGTAAAGAACGGCAGGCCGTTATCATTATGATCTCCCCTAAAAGGAGCGGCACTACCCTCACGGTCATTTAATAACCGAAACTGAATTTCATAATTATAAAGGTTGAGATGCTGTATAACTTGCACTTCGATTTTTGTAAATTTACTATTCACGAAGTAGAATATGGCAAAAGGAAGAGTTCTACAAGTAATGACATAGTACAACTTTAAAAGACAGTTGCAATGATGCTATACGGACAATACAGTAAAAGCATACCTCAAAAAGTGATTATTCACGTTCTTGAAATTCTGATACTATGGTTATCGTTTTGGATACTTTTCCGGGAAGGAGGAACCTGGATTGAAAACACTTTACACATTCACAATGCAATCGAATTTACCGGCAGACGAATAATCATTTTCACATTTAGCGTTATTACATTTTTTCGATTTGCGTTTATGATGACGGTTTTACTGAAACGAGCAATCCCCTGGGAGGAAAGTTTTAGTGTGCCGTTTGCCTTTACTTTATATTTTATCGGGTTTGCCTTGTTTGCTTTGCCGACTTCTAAACCTATTGACTTTATTGACATATTTGGAATAATCCTGTTTGTTGTCGGATGCGTGTTGAACACAGGCGGAGAGATCCTGCGTAACCAATGGAAACAGAACCCTGACAACAAAGGAAGAATTTATACCGAAGGATTCTTCAAATATTCCAGACATATCAATTACTTTGGCGATATGCTTTGGGTGACAGGGTATGCGATTATTACAAGGAATTGGTATGCGGTGAGTATTCCGATTTTTCTTTTTTGTTTATTCGCTTTTTACAACGCACCCAAACTTGACAAATATCTGAAAGGCAAATATGGCAAAGGTTATGACGACTATGCAAACCACACAAAAATGTTGATACCGTTTATATACTGACAAAAGCCTGAACCGCTAACAATCAGTTTCATGAAAGCGCGGCTTGACGTTATTAGCATCAGCGCAGCTTTTATCATCTTCAGGTAGGACTGTACGAACACAGATTCTTTGGACGGTAACTACAGAAACAGAATAAGTATTTTGCTTGATTTCAGTTGGCAATTATTGATATAGGGGAATAAAATCGAAGTTTATCCAATCGGTTAAAACTATGAAAGCAGGAACGAAACTTTTTATCGCGGCTGTTGGTTACCCAACCGCCGATAGCCAAAAATACTCCAATTGAGAACTTGACAATATCTATCATTTCGGATTCTATACTTCATTTTTTTTAGTTACAACTATAGTGTACGCAAATGGACTATCTTAGAAAAGCCATTCATTGTTATTTTACAAAAAGCGTTAGTTCCAAGGTACAAAGTAAGTGTTAGTTCTCATTGTTGAATCTTTAGCAGATCAATTAAATATTTCAACAAAAAGAATCCATAAGTCGCGATAATTATGTATAGTATCCATCGCAGAACGGTTCCGTAATATTCTTTTGTGTCGTGTTCCGGGAAAAGTAAAATCCTTTTCTCTTGCTTTACCTCTGTTGGCTGGGTAACGATCAAATTTTTTAGTTCATCTATCCTTTCTTTCAACTGTTCTATTTGTTGAAGATCCTCACCGCCCTTGTACTCCTTTTTTGATTCTTCAATAAACTCGTTTATTTTAGCAATGCATTCTTTTACATTTGCTGTAAGCATGCTTATTGCTTTGGCATTAACCTTATACTCCTGTGAAAATTCATTGAGCACCAGCAGTACATTTTCCTTTTCCTCTTTGTTCAATTTATTGTTATTCGTATCCATGATCTGCTTATTTTATTCATAAAACTTTTACCATTTTGGTTTTTTCCGTTTCTTTTTCCTGTGCGCTTCTTTTAACAGCTCGGGATTGATCTCATCCGTTTCAGGATATCCTGGCTTTAATAATTCGGATATTATACCGCCAATGCCCTTTTGTAATTCTTCCAACGGTGATTTTTCCAAGAAGGATGGATGCTGCTTTCCGGTAATTCTTCTCTTAAATCTGGCATTGGCAGGAATGATTTGTTGATTGGCAGATGGCTTTTTAATTTCCTGTTCCTGAACTTTAGAAATATTTTCCTGCTTTAATTCCTGCGGTTGATTCCGTTGCAACAGTTTTTCTATCGTCATCAAAGAGTAACCCAGGTCGCTACCCTTAACGCTTACTTTTTTATCGTCTATAAAAGTGATACCTCTCCCTTTTATGACTTGGTAGCCCAATGCCTGCATTCTTTTTACAAAATCATCATAATTTTTTGCTTTCTTCAACGACTGCTGTATATCGTTTTTCATTTTCTCTTTCCGGCTGTCATGTCGTGGAGTTAATTTTTGTTCCTTTGGCAAAAAACGCTTTGCACTAAGCACCTGCTGCAGCCTGTACTTTTTTTCCAACCGGCGGCAAAGCCTGTCCATCTTCAAATAATTATTACTGGTGCTGGCGGCTTTTCCCTGATAACCTACCCGGTTTGCCACCAAATGAATATGCTGTTTGTTAGTATCCTTATGTTGGATGATGAGGTATTGATTATCAGCTACCCCAAATTCTTTTGCCAGTTCCTGGCCGGCTTCAATCAGTTGGTTACGGTTTAATTGTTCGCCAGGAGGAAGGCTTAGGGACAAATGCAGCACCGGTTTTTCAACCCGCCTGCTCAACCGGGAAACCTCCTTAAACTGTTCAGCCAGCTCGTATTTATTGCCAAAGCATTTGTTATAAGCCAATACTTCTGCCCGGTCTTTATGCTGTAAACCATCTTCCAATGACTTCTTTATTTTCTGGTCTTCTGTTAATGTTCTTTTATCTTCCAGGCAATAGCTGATACAATGGAAGAACGAAGCCCCAAGTGATATACTCCCGATCATTGCAGATAAGTTTTGATAAGCTGTGCAACTTCTTTTACTTCCCGTGAAAGAATTTCAAGACCGGCACGCTCGGCAGCGTTCAGTTCTTCCACCAAGCTATTGCCCTTTTTAGCGATCTGGTTAAGGTTTGCTGCCATGTGGTTGAGCGTACCAGTAAGCGCTAAGATTTCTACGGGCAACGCTTTTTCCATAGTGACAACCTGTCCGTTCAGTCCCATTTCCCGGAGAAATTCTGATACGGAAAGCCCTACCTTTTTAGCATTGGCGCTGATCATTGCCTGCTCGTAGCTGGCACATTTGAGCGTCACTACCTGGTTACGTTTAATGCTTTTGGCGGGGCGTCCGCCTTTATTTTTTGGCTGTTCATTTGTCTGTATCATATTTTGTGCCTCCATTATTTTTGAATGCGATAGCATGAAAAAATCTTCCTCCTTCATCCCGCCTTCAAAGCGGGATGAAGGAGCCGGCGTTTTGGTATTACCAAAACATAGCTGGCTACCTGAAACTTTAAAAAGCATCCCCTGTATTCATCAGCCTGAAAAGCGGTTATTGTGCATTTAGCGTTTATTATAGATGCTATATCAATTCCATTGGCTTATTTACTCATCCAACGGATATGCAGCTTTAAATCGGCTCTAAATTGCTGTTGCCAACTACGGAGGTAAACAGGTTGATATACGAATGTCCAACATTTGATACACCTTGCCGGTTGCATTGCGGGCAACCTGTCCGCTATTGTTTACTTAATAGCACACTAAAATATCAGCCTGAAAATTGCCTCGGTTTAACCTGAAATCCTGGCAGATGGTGCGAATTTGAAGGGTAATTATTTTTTCTTTTCACCAGCTTCGGTTACATCTCCCGGTTAAAGATTCTCGGATTGTCAAGACCATACCGCCGGATATTGTCTTTCAATTGCATCCATAACTGGATATTAAAATCTGCCATTTCCAAAATCTCCATTACTGTTAACCGGTGTGGATTGAGCACTGTTGCAACGGGCTTGGAAACTGGTTTTGCTTTCTTTGGTTTAATTTCAGCAGGGAAATCCGGCATTGTACCATCGGGCTTTTCATCTTCGCTTTGCTCCATGAAAGAAAGAATATTAGGCGCTGCGCCTTCTCCAACCTCCAGGCTACTTCCAATAGCCATGCTGTTTCCGTACAGTTTAATCTGCTTACCACTGGTAAGGGTCATTGTTCGTCTTTTAATGTCTGCCATAATATGTAGGTTTTATCGTTTTCAATTTTGATTGTTTTTGTTGATTTTGATGCACGAGCCATTCATTCAGATCGTCAAAGTCTTTGTATAAATTGCTTTTATCTGTATAGGCTGAATTACTTTTAAGCGCCTGCATAGTACACGCCTGCCCGGCGGTTCCCCTATCCAACCAAAGCCCTATGGAATTATGTTGCTCCATCGTTTGCTTTGCTCTTTGAAAAAAGGAAAGTGAGTTTAATACTAAAAAATTGCTGGTGAGCTGATCATTTTTAAAATGTGAAAACCAGGAAAGGAAATCAAAAAAGCCTTCAAATACCTGTAATTCCTGACTGCCATTGTCAACAAACCGGAAAGTTTTTGGCGATGAGCTGCCCTTGAAATAACTGTTACGGAGTTCATAACCACCTTTACCATTGGGAAAGCCAATGGCTGTGTGTTGCTTTTTATATAGCGTAAAATCAACTTCCTGGCAAAACCGGCTGGCAAGATCGGGTGCTATGGCTCTTTTATTAAGGTAGTGTAATAAACCCGCATTCCCCAACTGCCTGGCAGCAGTAATGATAATTTTGCTTTCGGTTGAATTTTCTTTTTCACCCGCAACCGGGCTGATATTGTTGTCCCTTTTTAACGGCGGGTGAAAAGAAAAGGCGTTTTGCCTGTAGTCCCTGGTTAATAGTTCCAGGAATCCGCGTACATCTACGCGGTGATAGAGGATGCCAAAATCAATAATGTTTCCTCCATCTCCGCTACCGTGATCATACCAGATATTGCTCCTGCGGTTAATTTTAAAAGAAGGAGTTCGCTCATCGCGAAAAGGAGAGAAGTACCAATGGTCTTCTCCCTGTATTTTTGTAACCGGGAAACCTAATGAAGAAAGATAATCTACCATGTCTATTTTCCGGGCTTCGGCTACGGTTAGTTTGTTCATAACGAAATAATTTCCCTGTTAAGTAATCAGAAGTTTCTTTAGATTGAAGTATTACTGTCGCCGGAAGCCGGGTGTAATAGATGCTGGATATCCTGCCACAGGAAATAAACCCGTGAACGAATTTTGTAGGGTTTTAGCTTTCCGTGACGTATCCAATCATAAATAGTAGGCTTACTGACCTGGAAGAGCTGACAGACTTCTGTAATCTTAAACAAGGGTTTATAGATCATTCCGGGCGTATCATAGCCGGAGTTTACCGGCTTTATTTTTTGAACGTTTGTTATTTCTTCCCGGATTACCTGCCGCATGAATAACCAGAATTGTTCCGGTTCAAAAGGAAATAACATTGGGGTTGGCGAAGCTGTATTGTTCACATATCCTTTCATTGCCTTATATTTTAGGAAGGCAAAGTGGAACTTTATGCAAGGGGAAAGAAGCTAAGTATACTTAAGGTTAGAAGAAAAGTCCGGAAAAATTAGAGGAATAGAAATTTAGAAATGATAAAAGGTTGGGAAATATTTAATTAAACACTTGCTGCCCAGTGTTATATCCTTCTCCCTCCTTTTCTTCTCGGAATGGGTGAAATGGTTTTGCGCGAAAGAAGATTTTTCTTCCGAAATATTTTTTGATCGTTGGTCACAGCATCATGTAATCTGGCTGCAATTTCCTTCCAGGGAATCTCCCAACTGATATAGTCAATCTTCATTGTCATATCTATATCATTGTGATAAAGGAGTGCGTTATAAGCCATTTGGCTGGTTACTTCAGGATATTTCCGTATAAAATTCCCCGTTATTTTATTCAATGGAAGATATTCAACCAACGCATATATGTCAACAAAATCCTTTAAACGGGTTCCGTTATACAGAATAGCATTTAGTTTCATCGCCCCGATATCTTCCAGCGATAACATTCGTATCCCTTCTTTTATTTCTATTGGATTTAATATGGGATATTGATGCGCGAGCAAATCAACTTTCACATCGTTAATAAAAGCAAAAACGCCATTGGCAAGAACACCCGAAATGGTAGCGTTATAAGTCTTTGCTAAGTGATTGGCCAGGTAAGAAGCATCAAAGCCAGCGTCTGTAAAAAGATCAATATCTATAGATTTTCTGTGACCCATATTTAAGGAAAGAGCTGTGCCTCCAACAAGGTTAAACTTAGACAACACCTCATCAATCATCAACTTTTTTATCAAATCCAGTGTCCCGGTCTCGACTGTTTGCGTGTATAACATAACAGATTCTCTTTGGGGATAGAGAAATAGGCACACACTTCCTCAATGGCATAATCTGCCAGGAACTTTATCTCGTATTTTAATGCATGAAAAACCTGATCCCGCCCATAAAAGCGAATCACTTCTTCCCATTCTTCTTTGCTTCCACGTTCAATGACTCTTGCAATCACAGTAAGATAGCCGGCCACCCAATCAATCTGTTCATACTTAAAGTCCCAAAAAAGACGTTTGGGCAATTGAGGTTTATCCCGTATTTGTGCATCTCTTCCCATATTTTAAAATTACAAAATTTTCATTGTCCGAAATTTTTTAGCTAAATCGAAGTAAGCTTTGATTCAAGCTGTTTTAAAATAGAAATACCTTCGGGGAAATTCATTTCTTCAAAAAAATTATACGCTTCTGAAAACCTGTTTCGGATTTCAGTTATTTTACGATCTGTAAGTGACTTTCTTTTGGCAGCATTTGAAAATATCAATTCAAGGTTCTTCTTCAGACTGCCCTGATCAACGCCATAAAGCCTGATAAGAATCCCGGCATACTGATCATTAGGCTGCAGGTTATTCATACTGCAAGCCTTATCAAAAACATAAAAAACCAGGCAAAGAGCAAGATTAGAAAGTTGGGATCTCCGGCATTTTTCCAGATGTTCCAATTCTTTACGCTCATAGGCTTCTTTGATAGTCTCCAGCCGTGGCAAATAGGCAGCCCCGAAGCTGGGACGATAAACAAACAGGTACAGAACGGGGAAACTTAAAAATCCCGCCATAAAAACGCCCAGTAAGTTTTGCAGTTCGAAATTGCCGGGAATAAGATAAAAAAGCAAAGCAGGTAACCCTAAGATGATAGCAAAATGCCTGATCACATAAGTAAACCAATAATCGGCTATCAGTTTCTGCCGGGTGGCACTGATGCTCCATTCCGGCACAACTTTTTGAAATTTTTGCTGGGTATTGGAAAACTGCTGGGTAATATAGTCCAGATGAATGGGGTGCTCGAATGTTATAAAGGATTGTATCTTCTTCACTGTATCTTTCATCACAAATCAATTTATTGTAAGGTACATCTTTTTAGGGTATAATACTACCCGTATTTATCCATCAGGACAATTTCATAAGCATAAGTAAAAATTCAGGTACCTTTGTAAAGATATGTTATCAGGGGTAAAGTGAAGGAAGAAGTAAGAGTATGGATGTAAGTTCTTCGACTAAAAATTCGACTAAAAAGAAAAGACCACTGATTTTCAGTGATCTATTTCAATTTAAGTGAACCCTGTGGTACAAAACTCGAACCACTTTTTAGCGGATTTAAAGCTGTTGTGCGAACTTTAAATAAAAAATACACTCAAAATACTACAATACAATATACTGATTTTCAATATTTAAGATACGGCACTATAGCATACCAGTTTGCAGTGCGTAGTCTAATAATTCCTTACACTTTTGAATCGGGAACCCATAAATAATCCTGGTACCAGTGTGTACTGCGCAGGCAGGAGCCACAATTCTGCATTGACTATCTAAAATAGGCGCACCACTGCATCCTTCATAATCCTCGCTATCGGATATTATCTGGGGAGCCAAGAACATATAAAATTCTCCTTTAGTGCGATGGAACTTTAAACTATGTTTCAAGGTTGGTATCATGGAAAGTTGTGTTCCATTATAGCTATGCCTAACTTTTCCAAAGAAGCCATACCGTTCGTCTTTGGTTGGCATAGCAGCATCCTCCATAAACAACGGCAACTTTGTTGATGCTTCCACCTTAAATGCTTTAAAATCCATTTCAGGTTGCAGCAGCTCTATATTATGTTTAATTTCAGCAAACGCAATATCCAATCTTTTGCCTTGCTGTAATACCGATTCAAAGTCCTCCAGAGACATGTCTTTCGTTACCTTTATCTGATCGAAGTAACAAATACCTCCTATGGGTTGAATGATTGGCCCCCTCTTATCAAATGGTTGATTAGTCTCTAAAAAAGTGGTGTATCCTTCTGCATCAGTAACGTGCGAAACTGAAATAAAAAACCTTCGGTTTTCGTAAACGATTACACAGCAAGAACCAAAACCTTCTGGCTTGGGGTAATCTGCTTTTGCCAGAAAAACTTGAATGGATGCTCTAACCATCAATTCGGCGTCTGTCATAGAATCAGATTTTAGATGACATTGGGTAATCAAGAGGGATGCTCAACAATTCCTGCACCGGCTTGTCAATTACCATATAGGTCGGAAACTGTGCAAATGGGTTGTGTCGGAATGCGTGATCTACAGTTGTGGCTAAATTAGCCGTATTGGCGTTGGTAATATATACTCCTGACACTCTTGTAAACTTGGGATTATTTTTTGAACCAAAAAAACCATTTCCTGAAAGCTCTAATCTTTCATCCCGGTTGTCAGGAATATCACGCCAAGAAATTTGCAATGAGCCGTATAGCGCCTCCTGCACTTCTATAATATCAAGAGAAATGCTCTGCTTATTTAGACAAATAATGTACGGAGCATTTAATGCTCCATAGCGCGTAGCTTTTGATTCCAAAGCAGTAATTATATCCTCGCTATCATTACCTATTTGGGTAACGATCGGATGAGTGCCAATGGAACGGGAATTAGTTCCACGATGTAATGGCGATTTTGGAATTAACTGCAACTCTATTTTGACTTTATCATCATCATATACAATTTTAGGCATTGCCTGAAATCCACGTTGACTTAAAAGGTCTGTATATATATCAGGATCATACGATGAAATGGCTTGGTTAAAATAACGGACGATCATTTTTCCACTTGGCTGGCTGTTATCTTTGAAAACTATTTCATCCAGTTTCAACAAAAAATTCGATGCATCAATTTTATCCAACGAATCGAGAAGTGTATTCTTTTTCCTTTCAAGCGACCGCTCATCTTGGGATAGCATTGTCATGTGTTTTACCTCGATATAAAGAAACTCCCCATCTTTTGTAGCAAGATAATCCGGACGTTTTAATGTGCCGGGAATATCAGGGTGTATTGATAATGAAAATCCCAGTTTCGTGAATAGTGTATAAATATATAACTCATAAAATGCGGCATCAAATGAGGCTTGAAATCGTGTCTTTAGGTCTTGCTTTTCATCATCGGGATAATGCGAAAACCATTTTTCAAGTAGCTGTCTTATGACTTCCATGTCTTGCCTGGCACTATCGTTATAATACTGATAGGTATCTACGTTGTATTTAGCAGGCCCATCTAATGTTCTTTCTTTCTTTTCAAAAAGTGACATATCATTCATCAGACAATTTCTTTACAGGGTTTGAATAGACTGTTGCAAAATATAATATTTTGTTCTAAATAATTAATTCACTCTACCATTACCAAGTGCCGACGAAATTCTCGGATTTCCAGAACAGAATCTTACAACATTGGAGTGAATTACCGTAGATTTGAAAGCATCAAATTAATCTAAAATATGCTATCACCAGATCAACAGGATTTTTATAACAGGTGGCTTCAGAAAGCCGATAATATAGTAGATGGGGATGTTGCCAGCCTTATTGATAAATACGTAACCTTATTTATCAACTATAACTTCCTGTACAATATTGTTCCGATAAAAAAAGCTCAGGAAACTGGTAATGCGAGAGAACAAGTTGGTGACAGAGCGGGAGCTACTACTTTTACAATTGATTTTCTTGGAGCTGCTGCTATTGCCCATTATTTAACACAGCAAGGACTTGACAACCAAATCCAGGCATTATATCAGGCGATGCCTCATTTTAATATTGACCTGAATAGAGGAACACCGCAGCCCAACCGCGACCAACAACTTATCAATGGATTGCAATCAGCAGCACCTGCGACAAAAATCCTTGCTTTAATGAAAACGCTTTATTCAATCCGGTGTAACATTGTTCACGGAGAAAAGGGACTGCATCAATATCAGGAAATACTTTTGTCACCGGCAATTCAATTATTACGAGGAATAGTACCGCTGGTGTATGCCAGAGTAAATGCTTAGATAAAGCTCCCGGACGCATAAATATAATCTCTGACAATCGTAATGATTTAAAAGTATAACATGGACGAGAACAAATTACTTGAGGTTTGCTTTATGTTAGCGGAAGACTTAATGTGGGATAAGGATTCGGCTCCTATTGAAAGGCTTCCAGAAGATATTTCTGAATTAAATGAAATGACCAATAAGTTTATTGAAATCGCAAATCAAAATTATTATCAAGTGGAGGGTTTGCCGGATGGTGATGAGATACTTATTGGTGCTATCAGGTATTTGAATGTGCAAGCAATTCCTCCACTTAGAGGAAATTATGCCTGGTTTGCTAATTCTTTAAGCACTCTTCTTGAGATTTGCAATCCCAATAGCATAGTGAGAAGCGATGGAATACCTTTCCTTTTGAGCCTACAAAAAGGTATAATAAAACATCTGGAATGGGCTACAAAATCAGATGAAGAAGAGGAATCTTAGATGCTCATAGAAAGCAAGAACTGAAGAATTTACAAATTCATAATTGCAGCCTCAAATAAGAATGGCCTGTTAGGTACGTTTAAAGACCATCTCCAGTAATATAGATGATTAATAATGCCGCAGCCTGTTATGCGGAAACGGATGAACGGACTAAAAGGTAGTGAGGACGGTTTTGCATAAGTGGCTGTACCGCTTCCAGCGCAGCGGTGTTCCGCCTACGGGGAAAGGAATGCCGATGCGCCGCCTGGGAGGGCTTTAGGCAACCTTTATCGGCTGGGTGGTAAAGTTGGCAAGGTTGTGAAAGAAGCCCTTATTTTCGGTCATTCCGTTACGGAAAAGGCTCCATAGCAGGGAGCAACCCATTTGTGCAAGGGAGGGATTGATATACAGGTCTTGCTTGTCCAGAGCTTCTGCAAGTGAGCAGCTTGGTGTATTATCGTTTTCTTCGGATTGTTTCAGCAGTTCCCCATACTCATCCGTAACGAATGGCAGGTTTGCAACCGCCTCATATTTTTCAGACTGCGGTTGCCTAATACTTCCAATAGTGGATAGTAGCACCTGCCCTGTGGACTGGCTATTGCCGAAATCCATCCAATATTTGGCTTGGTTGCGGTATGCCCTGTAACTATTCAGTCCTTTAAGTATCTCAGCTATTTCAAATCGTGCCTTTACGCTATCAACGCAGGAAATGTAAATACTTGCCTGTGCATGATCCGGCATCCTGTCTAAGCCATCCCTCTCAAACTTCGTAGTTTCTGCTTTCCAATTTGTTCCAGCCCATCTGTTGGAACGGTTTATCAGGGCAACGGACTTATATAACCCTACCTCACATTCAGCAAACCTTTGTCTGCCTAAATTGGCATCCGTTACAATATCATCATCCCAAAGCCTGACCGCTAACCCTGCATGTCCCAATTCATTCAGGCTGTAGTTCATTTCCAACAATGCGGTAAGCACCTTTGAACCCGTACCTCCAGCACCTATCAGGTTTACCTCGATGGGATTGGTGGGAGCAATCAGGTCTTTGTCTGTAAAGTGTACTTTTATTTTATCCGTTTTCATCGTAGTATATTTTTTATTGTTCTGTCTGTCTTTTTCAATACCTCTTTTGGAAATGGCTCTCCAGTCTTCCGCAGTTTCTTCCATAGACTCACACAGTTACCGTGTATGGGGTTATGATTTTGCATCAGGTGGCTGAAATAGCTGTTAAAGAAATAGGCTTCCCATGCGGCTGTAAATTCCTCCAACGATGATGACTTCCTGATATTAACATCCACCGTACCCATACATACGCTTCCGTCTGCATAGACATTGAAAAAAGGAGCATGATAAAGCGGTGTGTTTTCAGTTGGTTTCCTGTCGCTTTTCAGGGAATAGATATGCAGCTTGTCTATATTGGCTATCCAAAGTAATGCGGGTACACTCGCATTACCGTTTGAAATGCCTAAAACTTCAACGAAAAAGAGATTTTTACAGGTCGCCTTTGTAAACCACATCACAAAACCGTTTTCCGAAGGGTCTGTGTAAAGGACATTTGATGCGATGATGCCTTTGGGTTTCAGAAAAGCCTTACTGCCTTCTCTTGTTGTATCCAACGCCTTCGACAAACGCTGTGCTTCCTTGATGGTCAAGGGATGGGCATTGATAGGACTGCCGTTCTTATCCATATCAAAATATTCCACATACACTTCTTTATCCAATCCCTTCGCTTCATAAAAAACCAAAGCCGTTTTAGGATGGTAAAGCGTTCCGATATTTGCCAGTACATCTTTCATAATAATTCGTTTAATCGTTATTCAGCAGGTAACATAAATCGCCTATCAATGGGAATAGCCTGTTTTCAAATTCAAGGCTGCAATCGGTGATTGCTGTACCGTTAAACTTTTTTAATAAAGTGGGTTCTTCTGTTTCACCACATTCATTGAACTCATTGTTTACACTTTCTGCAACCGTTTCATAAAGCCATCCCTTTGCATCTGCTATAAAGGATATATACTTTCGCATTGCAATTATTTCGTCCTCCTGTTCTTCATCATCCTGTACATATTTTGCGTGTTGAAAAACCGTTGTTGTAGGATAGTCAGTATAAAGCACAAACATTTCTTTCGCTACATGCAGACATTCAGGTTCAAAGTCGTTCTTAGGCTTGAATGCCTTTATCCGTTCTGCAAAAACATCAAGATTTTTTCGGTTGAACATTTTTTGTTCCATCTTTTCACCGCACCATTGAGCAACGTTTAATTCTTCTTTACGGCTGTCCAATTCTGCTTCATCGTCCTGTTCTATCCAATCTGCAATCATTTCGTATTGCCAATAGAGGTAAGCATCTTCCTGCCTGTAATAAGGTATATCCGCTACATGATACAGGTAAGCAAATACGGACATTAATAATCGGGCTGCTCTTTTTGTCTTCGGGTCTTTGAGCATTTTATATAACGGTATAACGGGAATATAAAACAAGGTTGTTCCAGTATTATATTGTTCCTCGCTTATAAAAAAGGTCTTTCCCTTATCGTCCTGTACCAAACGCAAACAATTCCAGTTTTTAATGTTCCGTTTTAAATGGTTCTCCACTTCCCATACCGAAAGGGCGATATTGTAGGGATAGCCAAACGTCCTTGTATCCATAGGCTCGAAGCCGTTGTAATGCCTGGCAACTGCACACAGCGAACAATAAAAATCAGTTTCTATTTTCTCCACTTCCGTAGCAGGTTGTACCGTTTTCATCGCCTCCAGTTTAGGCAGGAAGGTGGTTCTTAAAAAACCATTGGCAACATCTGTTGTGGTACTGACTTCCGTTTGTCCTTGCTTATTTCGTGTGCATCTTTTGTCCTTTGTACCCATGCTGTGAACTCGCCCAACTGCTTGTAGAGTTTTCTTTGCCTTTGCTTTTGGGGCATCTGGATGATGCCCGATATAATATTGTGTTGCATATTCCATTGCTTTAAATTTTAAGATTAACCTTTTGTTCCCATGACACTTTCAAAACGATACTGAACCGTATCATCTTCAATTTGTGGTGCGGATATTTTGGCAGTGGTGAGTATAGGATAGGTATTTGCATAGAAGTTCATCACCGCTTCCACGCTCCATGAAGGTTCAGGGTCTGTAAGCCTTATATCCGTTCCATTTTCTTTGAGCAGGAAAATCCTGTCTAAATGCTTTGCTATTAACATGACTTTTCGTTTTACAGGTTATTGATTTGTTTCTTCTTCTTCAACATTCGCTTCATCGCTTTGTGGCTGTTCAACAGTTAAGGGTGTTGCAGTTGCACCAAACAAGTCAGGGGCAAACTTTGAGGATAAGGATGATTTTCGTTTGCGTATGGCTTCTGCCTGTTCGGGATATTCTGATGGGTCTGGCACTTTCATCCATGCGTCCCTGTGCTTTCCTTCTTTTTCCAGTTCATCTACTTTTTGCATCGCCTCCCTGTATTTCTTCTCTTTGGCTTCTTTTTCTTTTCGCTCCCTGTCTGTCTTTTCCTTTTCCATAGCAGATTGCTTTTTCACTTCTTCCAACTGTTTCATAAAGCCTTCCATGTCCACCATTAAACCTGAAGCGGTCTGTATGGGTGTTGTTATTCGTTCAAAGAAACCGTTGTCCAGTTCTTCGGCGCTTCCTCTTAGATTGAGGGGTGGTATCAGTTTCCTTGCATCGTCCCCGCACTGCTCATTGTTGAGCATAACCGATACTATCCAGTTACTTTCTGCTCCTTTCCGTATCGTTACTTGCAGGTCGCCTGTTATATTCAATGCAGCTATGCTGCTGAAAAAATTTGTAGTTTCCATTGTCAAATGTTTTTTTGTTAAAAGAATTTCTGTACAGTCCTGTATAGTTTTATTTGCCGCGTTACCTAAACAGCCATCCCCACAGTCCCCAAATCAAAAGGGCTAATGCTGCCCACTTCAGCACCCATTCTATCGCAAGTGTGATTAAACCCACGAAATAGTTATTGAAATGCTGTAATCCCCCTAAGCCCCTGCGGTTGAATTGTCGCATACCGACAAAGAGCCTGATTGCCAAACCGACAAAAACCATAGTCGGGTAAGACATTGCCTGTAATAGTTTTATCAACGCTTCCATAACCTTGTATTTTATGAGTTAAATAATAGGTCTATGGCTAATGTAAAGTTGGGATTGCTATGCTTCCTTACAGTAGTATATAAGGTCATACAATGCACCATATACAATGCGACATAGCCATCAAAAAGCTGGTCTGCAAATAAGCGGCTGTGCGTATGCAGACGTTTCCCATACTTATTTATCTTGTTCCTGACTTCCTCAACAAAGGATAGCCAGGCTTCTACTGTTAGCAACCCGTTTTCCCACTGGCTGCGTATCAACTGTTCGTCCTCCTGTATGGTAAGGCACATATTGTCGGTGTATTCCAGTAAGGCAGGAATTTCCTGCGGAAATAGTTCGTGCAGCAATTTTGCCTTCTCTACGTTTATCAAATTATCTAACGGTTTCATATACCTGTATTTGTAAGTGGATAATAAGGACAGGCATTGCTGCCTGTCCTGTTACTTTAGTTCAGCGCAAGCACGTCTGCTCCGTCTTTTGCAAACTGGCTGCACAACTCAAATGCTCGTTGTGCTTTAGCCTGTGCTGTGCCTCCCATTACAATAGATTGGAGTTTGCTTTCATCATCCTTGTAATTGCGTACATTCTGATAGTAACCTGTTACCGCATTGTATGCCCCGAACACTGTTCCTTTGGTAGTATTCAACTGTTGTGTATCTGCCATCATTGCATAAGCAAAGGCATCTTCCACCGTATTTTTAAAAACGGTTGACAGTTCATCCTCTGCACCTTTTTTGAGTGCGTCCAATGTTTCCTTGTTGGGGCAAAGTGCCAGTTGGATAAGTTTCTTTACTTCTTCATCACAGATACGCACCTTTGTCCATTGGTTGAATATGCCCTCCAGTTGTACACTTAGCTGATTAGCCAGTCCCATTACTTTATGAGCATTTTCCAAACGTTGTTTTGCACCTGATGTGTGGCGAATGCGTACCACATTAGACATATTGCCCAATGCTGCATTGAGGGTGTTTTGACAAACGATACGTACAGGTGTAAACGCTGCGGTAATACTTCCCGTACCATCGTGTGAGGTGGTCAGAAAGATGTATTTTTCTGTAACATCATCACCGTTACCTACTCGGATATAATCAGGGAGTTTGGCAGTAATAAATATGCGTTCCCCGTTGCCTAATGCTCCTGCTGTCTCGTATAGGATACCATCTTCGCCACCTACAATGGCATCGAAAAAGGCGAAAGCGTCTGCATTCTGTACTATCTGATATTCCCTGCCCACTACACCAAAAACCTTATTGGTATCGGTGCGCATGGTGGCGAAATTGTCGGGGAGTAAAATGCTGCTACCTTCTTTAATTTCACCGTCATTGCCTATGCTTACACCCTTACCATGTGTATATAAGGGAGATTTGACTACCTCGAAGTCAAGCCCTGCATATTTGATAGCTTCGGCACTTGTGGGATATTGTTCTACTATCTGCCCTAAGTTGTGCCATGCCTTTTGCTGTACGCTAAAGAAGCTGTATTTGCCCGTACCTGCGTTATAATTAAGATTATGTGCCATGATTGAAAATTTTTAAAAGTTGATAAATGAAAAATGAATGATTAGAAAGGCAAATCGTCATTGCCTTTGTTAGCAGGTGCTATGGAATTGTTGCTGTTACTACCTGCTACGGTTTCAGTTCGCTTGCCACCTCCATACAGTTTGATTTGTGAAGTGTGAAAATTGAGCGCTGCGTGTGCCTCGCCATCGCCATCAATCCACGCTCTTGCGCTTACTCTGCCAGTAAGCTCAACCAATGTTCCTTTGGTGAGTGCCTTAGCAACATTTATTGAAATCCAGTAAGCGCAGTTGAAATACTCGGTGTGTTCCACTCGCTCGCCCTGTTTGTTACGGTAGCTGTCGTTGACCGCTACGGAAAAATTCACTACCTGTTTGTCGCTCGGCAAGGTGTTAATTTGTGCGTCCTTTGTTAATCTGCCAATGATGTTCATGACTTTTAATTTTTAATTGTTAAACCATTTGTTTGCTTCTTTTTTTCACCCGCCTGCCTTAAAAGCATTTTTCCAAAAGAAAAAACGGGAAAAAAGAAAGCAGCGACAGAGTGAAGCCGAAGGCGCGGAGAGCTATAAGTCCCGAAGGGTGCAAGCGCAGCGCAGCATTATGCGCTCGTAGCAACGAAGGCGTAACTATCTTAGCTGCCTTTTTACCCGTTTCGTTGGAAAATGCCATAGCAGGCTGGTTGGCAATCTCAATCAATGCAACCTTGTTAACGGCTTATGGAATGAAGCATGAGGGGGATGTAAGGCAGTGAGGAACGAGCCGGTCACGATGAAAGAGGGACGGAAGCGAAGCGTACCCTGGAATGACCCGACCCGAAGGGACATGCCCTATACTGTTTTGAAAGAATTGAAAAAATTTTTAAATCCAAAAATTAATCGTAATATTGCGATACATTTTAAAGATATGGGAGCAACGAAGTCGGGAGAATTTTCAGTAAAAGACAATACCATAGCAAAAATTGCTAAAGCATTGTCGCATCCGGCAAGGGTAGCCATCCTTAAAATACTTATCAAAAGGCAGGCTTGCATTTGTGGCGATATAGTGGACGAACTACCGCTATCACAAAGCACTATTTCACAGCACCTGAAAGAACTGAAAGGGGCAGGATTGATTAAAGGAGAGATAGAAGGCGTGACCATCTGCTATTGCATTGACGAAAAACAATGGAAAGCAGCACAGGTATTGTTGAACGACATATTTAGCAGTTATAAGAAAGTTGGCAACGAGTGTTGCTGATTTTTTTTGCTTATATCTATCGTGATATTACGATATAGCAACATTTAAAAATTCATTTTATGCAAACAGAACAAGAGTTAAAAGACATTGTAAGGCAGAAATACAGCGAGATAGCCTTACAGGACAAGGAAACTAACGAAGCATCCTGCTGCGGTTCCACCTGTCGCAGTACCGAAGTGTACAACATCATGAATGATGATTACACAGAGTTGAACGGTTACAACCCTGATGCAGACTTAGGCTTAGGCTGCGGCTTACCTACACAGTTTGCCAAGATAAAAAAAGGCGATACCGTAATAGACTTAGGCAGTGGAGCAGGTAACGACTGTTTTATAGCAAGGGCAGAAGTTGGCGAAGGAGGTAAGATCATCGGCATAGACTTTACCCCTGCCATGATTGACAAAGCGAGAACCAACGCAGAAAAATTAGGCTATAAAAACGTAGAGTTCAGGCAGGGCGATATTGAAAATATGCCTGTAACAGCCAACACAGCAGACGTAATTGTAAGTAACTGCGTATTAAACCTTGTACCCAATAAAGATGCGGTAATAAAAGACATCTACCGGGTGTTAAAACCCGGCGGACACTTCAGTATTTCCGATGTGGTGCTGAAAGGGAACCTGCCCAAAGCTCTACAGGAAGCCGCAGAAATGTATGCAGGCTGCGTAGCTGGAGCCATACAGAAAGACGTTTACCTTGAACTGATACAAACAAACGGCTTTACCAAGATTACCCTGCAAAAAGAAAAAGCGATAGTAATACCAGACGATATTTTAAGCAACTACCTCAATGCAGAAGAACTACAACAATTCAAAGCAGGCAACACAGGCATATTCAGCGTAACCGTTTATGCAGAAAAACCAGCCGAAGCAAAGAAAGCCTGTTGCGGTCCTGAATGCTGCAATTAATAAATCCATAAAGCAAAAGCATGTCAGCAAACAATTGTGCCCCGGCACACGAAAGAAAAAAACTAAGTTTCCTTGACCGGTATCTTACCGTATGGATATTTGCTGCAATGGCGTTGGGTGTGGCAATAGGGTATTTCATACCTGCCGCCCCCGGCTTCATCAATTCCTATTCCAGCGGCACAACCAATATCCCTTTAGCAATAGGCTTAATATTGATGATGTACCCACCTTTAGCCAAAGTACGTTATGAGAAAATCGGCGAGGTATTCAAGAACACAAAAGTATTAGGGGCATCCTTATTGCTCAATTGGGTAATTGGTCCCATTCTCATGTTCATACTGGCAGTAGTATTTCTGCACGACTATCCCGAATACATGATAGGCTTGATATTGATAGGCATTGCCCGCTGTATTGCAATGGTAATCGTATGGAACGAACTGGCAGAAGGCAACAGGGAGTATGCCGCAGGTTTGGTAGCACTCAACAGTATATTCCAGGTGTTATTGTACAGCGTATATGCTTACCTGTTTATTACCGTATTGCCGCCATTGTTCGGGCTGAAAGGCTTTGATGTAAATATTACCATTGCACAGATAGCCGAAAGCGTAGCCATCTATTTAGGTATTCCCTTTGCCGCAGGCGTACTAAGCCGTTTTATACTGGTAAAGCTAAAAGGAGAAGAATGGTACAGCAAAAAATTTATTCCCGTCATATCACCCATTACACTCATTGCATTACTCTTTACCATTGTACTCATGTTCAGCCTTAAAGGCAACCTGATTGTACAGATACCCTTAGACGTTGTACGCATAGCCATACCATTAGCCGTTTACTTCGTCATCATGTTTTTAACCAGCTTCTTTATTGGTAAAGCATTAGGGGCAGACTATTCTAAAAATGCATCCATCGCATTCACCGCAGCAGGTAACAATTTTGAACTGGCAATAGCAGTAGCCATAGGTGTTTTCGGCATCAACAGCGGACAGGCATTTGCAGGCGTTATAGGTCCGTTGGTAGAAGTACCGGCATTAATAGGACTGGTGAACGTAGCCTTTTGGCTTCGCAAAAAATATTATCTAAAAACAGTAACACAATAACAAATGAAGATTGCATTATTCAGCGACATTCACGCAAACCTTCCTGCACTGGAAGCGTTTTTTAAAGACCTTGACAGCCGCAAGCCCGATGCTGTCTATTGTTTAGGCGATTTGGTAGGCTACAACGTTTGGGCAAATGAAGTAGTGAACGAAATAAAAAAACGGGGTATACCCACCATTGCAGGCAACTACGATTTTGGCATAGGGCGAATGAGCAACGAATGTGGATGTGCTTACAAAACCGACCACGAAAAATCAAACGGCAACATTTCCATTTCCTACACCAACGAAATAATGAAACCAGAAGAAAGAGCCTACCTGCGTACACTACCGGCACACATTAAAGTAGAATACCAGCTAAACGAAGACAAGCTGAACCTGCTTTTGGTACACGGCAGCCCAAGAAAAATAAACGAATACCTGTTTGAAGACAGGGAAGAAAAAAGCCTGTTACGCATCATGCACGATGCCGATGCAGACATCATGTGCTTTGGTCATACACACAAGCCCTATCACCGCACATTGCAGGAAACAGCAGAAAATAAAACAAGACACCGCCACGCCATCAACATAGGTTCTGTAGGCAAGCCGAAAGACGGCAACCCACAAGGCGGTTATGTAATGCTGCACATCAACGATAACAGCAGCATATTGGATAAAGACAGCATACAGGTAGAATTTATCCGTTTCGATTACGATGTAGAAAAAGCAGCCAGAGCAGTAGAAGCAAGCCCATTGCCTGATGAGTATGCAGATATGCTAAGGAAAGGCTATTAACCAAACAAAAAAACAATCAATATGAACTTTCCGGAACAACTGAAATACCACAAAGAGCATACATGGTTACGCATAGAAGGCAATACAGGTACAATAGGCATTACCGAATTTGCACAAAGTGAGTTAGGCGAAATTGTGTACGTTGACCAGCCCAATATCGGTAATAGCTACAAGCAGGATGAAGTTTTCGGCACAGTAGAAGCCGTCAAAACCGTAAGCGATTTGTTTATGCCTGTTAGCGGAAAAGTAACCGCTATCAATTCAGGTTTACGGCAGGAGCCAGCATTGGTAAACAGTGACCCCTTTGGCGAAGGTTGGATGATACAAATAGAATTGACCGACACAAGCGAAACAGCTAAGTTGCTGGATGCCGCGGCATACCGGGCAATAACTCAATAACGACATAGTACAGCAATGGGGCTAAAGCCCCATTTCACCAGTAATAAAACCCTTTGTTCCGTCTTCGCCGGTTATCGTCAACCAAAGGTCTTTGTCTTCTATCGCAATCTTAAAGCTGAAGAAATCGCAGCAGGTACGTTCTGTCTTAATAAAGGCAGTTACCTCATCAATATTCTTATCCGTTGAAGCAAACAGATAGGAATAACCTTTGGGCAATTCTTCCCGTTTCATCACCTTAGCTTTAAGCGATGCCAGCACCTCTGTTTTTCTTTCCTGTAATTCAGGTGTGGTCAGCTTGCAGGTAATCGGCTTCTTCTTGGCACTGTCATTCATGGCAATCGTTATTACATTGTTTTCAACTGTTTTTTTGTCCTTTTTACCGTCCTTGCAGCAAGCATCCGTACAGGAAGCATGAGCCTTTTTAGTTTGACAGATACCATTGCAGCTACAGCACAGCAGAACGCCAGCCAGTAGTAAGTTTCTAATAATCATCTTAGTAAAATTTATTTTATAAGCAAAACTAAACCGTGGAGTATAGTCCACGGTGTACCTTTGTAGTCAAATATTTTTTTATTATGCTAATAGGTGAGCTTTCAAAACGTAGCGGTTTTACAAGAGATACCATCCGCTTTTACGAAAAGCAGGGCTTAATCTCTTTAGGACGAAGGGAAAGGCGGGTAAACAACTACAAAGAATATTCTGAAGAAGTGCTACGCCGCCTGCTGTTGTTCAAAAAAATAAAGTCCTACGGCTTTACCTTAAACGAAGCAGCAGAGATAATAGCCTTGCTGGATAACAACCTTGCATCCTGCGAGGTTATCAGCAAAACAGCCAGTGATAAAATTGCCATTGTAGATGAAAAGATACAGGAACTGAAAGCATTGAAATCATTATTAAAAAGCAGTATCGAAAGCTGCAATGCTGCGTACTGCAAGCCTCAAGCTACAGAAAACTGTCCCTTGTTCGATCTTGATTGAGTAACGTAAATTGTACAAAAATGGAAGTAATAAAATCGGTATCAATCTTCATTTTGACTGGCTTATGCGAAATAGCTGGCGGCTATGTAAGGCGGTGAGGAACGAGCCGGTCACGATGAAAGAGGGACGGAAGCGAAGCGTACCCTGGAATGACCCGACCCAAAGGGACATGCACTTTTAAAGAAAAATGAATTTTAATGGGTGTTTTGTGAGTATGTCTTATGGAGTATCTATATTATATTTAAGTATTTGCTTAAATAAGTAAATAATTCTTACATTTGCTAAAACAAAAAGTTTGACAATGGGTGATACCTGCATCAGGTTGCAAGCAGACATCGGACAAATTAAAAGTTGCCGTGAAAAATTAAAGGCTAATTCAAAAGCCTTTTTACAGTTGGGACAGGTTCTTGCTTTGGCAGGCAACGAAGCACGATTGAAAATCCTATTTTTGCTTGAAGAAGAAAATGAACTCTGCCCCTGCGACCTTAGCGATATTTTACGAATGAGCATCCCGGCTGTTTCTCAACACTTACGCAAACTAAAAGATAGGAATATTATTGAAGCCAGAAAGGAAGGACAAACTATTTTCTATTCATTACGCAGTGAACATTTGAAAATTTTAAGACCGTTTTTTAAAATTATCAATCACCAAAATTTGGCGACAGTATGACAATGACAACAAAAAAAAATAAAAGCTGGATTGCAGGACTGTTGACGGCAGTTGCAGCTTCGCTTTGCTGCATTACTCCTGTTTTGGCTTTCTTGGGTGGTGCAAGCGGACTTGCCTCATCTTTTTCGTGGATGGATCCATACAGACCTTACTTAATTTGTTTAACAATTGCAATTTTCGCATTTGCCTGGTATAAAAAATTGAAACCACAAAAACAGGTTGATTGCGATTGCGAAGCAGATAACAAAAAATCATTTTGGCAATCAAAATCATTTTTAGCCATCGTCACAATTATAGCGGGACTTCTAATTGCGTTTCCTTACTATGCTAAAATATTTTATTCCAAGCCACAAGAAACAAAAGTAATCATAGTTGATAAAGCCAATATTGCAACGGTTCAACTCAACATTAGCGGAATGGACTGTGAAGGTTGTACAGCTCACATAAACGGAGAACTTTCCAAAGTAAACGGAGTTATTGAAGCTAATACATCTTACAAAAATGGAAATGCAATCGTAAAGTTTGACAATAGTAAAACATCTGCTGACACTATTGCAAACAGTATAAACAGCATCGGCTATAAAGTAACTTCATCAACCATCATTGACAACAAATAAAATGGGCACAACAATAATACTTCAATCAGTAATCACCTGCCCCAACTGCGGGCACCAAAAAGAAGAAACAATGCCAACTGATGCTTGCCAGTTTTTTTATGAATGTGAAAACTGCAAAACAAGACTAAAACCCAAACAAGGTGACTGTTGCGTTTATTGCAGTTATGGAACCATTAAATGCCCTCCTAAACAATTGGGGACTTCCTGCTGCTGATAGCCTATAACATTGAATTGAATGCAAAATTGGTACAGACGGAAATTGTGTTTCAACCTTTTTATTCTTTATTGACCACCAAATGACTCAGGCTTGGGTTATTTAATAATCGTTCCATTTCCGATTGAATAATATCTTTTATATCCTGCTTTATCTGTAAATAATTGCGCTGTACCATGCCATTATCCAGCTTGCGGATCATCTCTATCTCCTTATAGCTTTCCTCCTCTCTTTTTAGTGCATCGTGGTCATTGATAATTTCACAATGGAAGGCTTTCAGGTCTATTTTATTATCAGGGTCGTCAGCTACCATGCCCACGAACTCGCCAGAACTTAACGCCGATATTTTTGATGGAGGTATAGCGGCCTCCAGTTGCTTTGAGCGACTGATAGAAGTATCCCCGCTGTTGATGGAATAACTTTCCCTGTCCTGCATGATTTTCCCGAAGCGTTCGGAGAGCTGTTTTGCGGTATCGCCTGTAACCTGCCCCGCTACGATATTGCCGGTAATATTCATAATTACATCTGCCTGCTCCCGGCCATAATCCTTGCGAAGCTGGCTGAAATCCTGGATGCCTAAGCAGGTAGAAACCTTATTGCTCCTTGCAGTGGCTATAAGGCTGTCCATGTTGTTCAAATAAATCGTTGGAAACTCGTCAAAAACCAAACTGCTTTTCAATTTTCCTTTTTTGTTTACCTGTTTTACAAGACGGGTTACATAAAGAGAAAGCACCGCTCCATAGATCTGTATCTTTTGCGGATTATTGCCCATGCAAACGACTTTTGGGTCGTCAGGATTATTTACATCGAGATTGAAATCATTGCCGGATAAAACATAATACAACTGTGGTGATGAAAGCCTTGCCATAGCCACTTTAGCAGATGCTATCTGGCCTTCCAGTTGTTCCATCACATCATTTAAGTAGGCATTTAAAAACGGATTGATCAATACCTCGCATTCTTTAGCCGCTTCTGTCCTGAACAGCGTAAAAAGGCTGTCATAATCTGCCTGCATCAGTTCTATGACGTGTGGCAACGTGCAAAATTCTCCGTCCTTATATTTCTTCAGATACCATATCACAGCCGTTAGGAAGTTAATTGGCGATTCCACGAAAAAATCGCCCTGACGCTTTATCCACTCTCTATTTAGTCCCATTAAAATGGTGCGGGCTGATTCCGCAGCATCAGTAATATCGGTCATGGCTGATGGCTCCAAAGGATTGCACCGATGGCTTCTTGTTAAGTCGTCAAAATTGATCACAAAAAATCGCGGAGGCTTGGCGTACCTATGCTTGTTTTTCAACCAGGAATTGTAGGCAATCCTTGAAAGATCGTCGAACTTAAAGTCGTACACAAACATGGTAAACCCCTTACGGATATGTTGGGTAATGACGTGCCTGATTACGAAATAGGATTTACCTGCTCCGGGAGTACCTAATACCATTATCGCCCTGAAAGGATTAATGATATTTATCCAGCTATTGCGAACCTTGTTTTTAAGGCGGTAGCGTGCCGGCAGGTTGATGGAAAATTCATTTTCCAGTAAGCGTTCTTCCTGCGGGAACGTCTCGTTTTCCTTGTTAAAAATATCCTTGTTATTGAACTTGCTTTTAATGATCCGGGAAAGCAATGTGCCTCCAGAAAGTATCAGTAAAAAACCTATTGCGGTAATGCTTATATAAACAATTGTCTTCTCATGTGCAGGCAACTGAAGCATCAAGGAAAGGTAGCTGGCAAAATAGAGCAACAGCCCCGTTATGAGGTAGGCGAAAGCTGTTTTATAATTCAGTTTCTCATCCTTTCGGCCTTTGGCTCCGAGCAACGAAATCGCCAGAAAGCCTAAAGCAATCAGCTTGCTTTTAACAAAGTTGCTGAAGATACCTGTTCGGTAAATATTACCTAAAATGCGGTCGCTGAAAGTGCTGCTCAACTCCCATTCCTGAAAGGCAGCATAGCAATAATAATAGAAGTGTATCACTAAAATAACGATACTGATCAACCTGGTCATGTCCAGAATTTTCCTCAGCGCCTGTTCGTTCTCACCTGTCTGCACAGCCATTGTTTTATGTTTTATTGGTTATTGGAAACGTTCTTGTTTCTTTTTCTTTTCTTGCCTTTTTTCTTTAGCTGACCGGGTATATAATCAGCTACTTGGTCGGGTTGTATCAAGGCATCCAGTGCATTGCCAACAGGGATGCTAATTGGATCTGGCGTATGATCCTGGGGAAGCGTTTTAACGTCGCGGTCGGTCACTTGCGCAGGCTGTGTAGCTTTGCCTGCTTTTTGAGCTGTCTGTGGTAATAACTCTGACTTCATCACTTCTTTCAAGCCGCATCGTTCCTGTATGGCTTTGGCACTGTATTGCTTACCCAATGCACTTCCGTTGAAGATACTTTTGGTCTGATGATCCACGTAGGTTATGCCATATATCAACCCGGCATCATTTTGACGCAAGGCAACGTGTATGCCCTTTCTTTCGAGTTGATTTACCAGTTCGTCCAATGTTGGCGTTTTACCAATAAACAACCTGTCTATTTCATTTTTTACGCGGCTTTTAAATGGTTGTCGTTTGGCATCATTCGGGTTAAATTTTTCTTCCAGAAATTTCAGAGTAGGCTTATTATAAAAGTCGCTGGCCTTAATGGGTACGCCTACAGGCTTTCCATCCTCATCCAGTATGCGGTAAACCAATCCGCCACCCTGAAAAATTCTTGAATGTTCACTGCCTCGATCCGCCAGTACATTGTACTGTTTCAATACTGCATTCAGCTCCGGCAGACTGGTGTAGTGATATTTAAACAGTACCGAATCGAGTACATTGGTGATGGCTCTTTTTGTTTCTGTACGCCCGTATTGTACCTTCTTTGCATCAATAGGTTTTAACCTGAATGCCTGCCTTCTTGCATGGGCATCGGCGACTACAAGACCAAACATTTTTTCAATCTCTTTTCTTGCAGGCTCTGACTTGCGAATGCCGAGGTGATGCAGGTCAATGCGATTGCCGTTAGACTGGATATTAGTAGTAACTATATGAATATGCGGGTGACCTGCGTCATGGTGCTGATAAACAAGATAGGGCTGCTCACCAAAGCCTAATTTCTGCATATAAACGTTGGCAATTCCCATCAACTTTTCCTTGCTCAAATGTGTTTCCGAAGGGTCAAAATTGAGGGAAATATGTACGCTGTTTCGTTTAACATTCCCTCTCAGTTCTGTCCTTTTCAGCAGATAGCCTAACTTAATCTTCAGGCTCATTTCATCAGCATTCAGCGGAAAATTTTCTGCTCCGATGCACTCTGCTACACCTTCTTTAACTTTGTTCTCATTGTAGTTGAAAATACGGTGCATAGAGTGGCCAGGCTTTATCACTGCAACCATATTTCCAGTATTTTTTTTACGTTTATCCTGACCTCATCTACCTTACTGCTAAGGATATTTTTCTCCACTTCATACGCTATCAACCAGCTTTTAAATTCAGCGATCTGGCTGAGTGTATGGAGCTTTTTAACAGCTTGATTGAAGTTGTTTCCTACTGCATTTAGCTCGCTGCGAAGCCGGGTAAGCTCTGCCATTAAGTCATCCTGTGAGCTGTTACGGTAGGTTGTTACAACGGGTTTATCGAACAGGCTTCGACGTACATAATCGCTTAGCTTTCGACAGGTAGAAGCCTTCCACTTCTTTTCAATTTTAGCATACTCATCGGGTGTCAGACGCAGCCCGATAATGCGTGTCCTGTTTGAATTTTGTTCTTTCATCACTGATCATTTTCACGTTTTCAAACTCATTTTCACCTTTCAGACGCCCTGCCCACGAGTTCCGAGTGATGGGCAGCCAGATCCGGTTGTTTAACAACCGTTCATCTGGCCGATTGCGGGAAAGTTGCAATCTTTCAGCTTTTAGAACCTCTTCAGACATTGATAAGGCTCTAAAGCATGTAAGAGGCTAAAGCACTTTAAGAAGCTAAAGCGGCTCTTATAGTTCTGTTATCACTTATTTCAACTTCTGTTTTTGATGTTTCCTTTGCGGCTTACCGAAATTCACTATCCAGTCGTTGAAGTCTTTGTGGTTTTGATACAGACTGCTTTCGTCCTTGTAGTTACTGCTCAGGGAAAGTGCATACCGACTGCAATTTTGTCCGGTAGCATCTCTGTCCAGATAAAGCCTGATGGTATTATGTTTTTCCAGAAAAGGGCGTGCAGTTTCAAAGAAGGATACAGAGTTCAGCACTACAAAATCAAAGCGGTCTTCGGGGTCTTGTTGGTGGGTAGCCTTGAAGGAAAGGAAGTCGGTAAAGCCTTCAAAAACGATGACCTCACCGGCACTGTTATCAATGGTGGTGATGCCTTTTGGCGAGCTACTGGCTTTGAAGTAAGGATTGCGTATTTCAAAGCCTCCCAGGTCATTTTTGAAGCCGATACCATAATACACTTTTCCGTTAAGTTCGTACCGAACCTCACGGCAGTAGCGGTCAGCTATATCAATGGGTATGCGGCGTTGCTGCAAGTAGCGTAGAAGGGCGGTAGAGGAAAGTATGAAGTCTCCCAAAATCTTTATTTGGTTCTCAGGTTCAGGTCTGGTGACAGACTGCTGAATTGAGGGCTTTTGAAGGGAAAGATTACCGCTTAAATTCTGTAGCAATTCGGAAACGGTGCAGCCGTGATAAAGGATAGCAAAATCAACCAGGTTACCGCCTTTGCCGAGGCCGTGATCATACCAGCGGTTCAGCTTGCGATTAACTTTGAAGGAAGGCGTTTTTTCATCCCGAAGTGGTGAAAAATACCAATGATCGTTGTTCCTGATTTTTGATGGTTCATACCCTAAGTCAGCAAGGAAATGAACTATGTCTATTTCTTTGGCTTCACTAACGGAAAGCCTTTTATTCCTGAAATTCATAACCACACATTTTCAAACACACATTCAGTTCTTCTATGCGAAGTTAAACAGGCGATATTGCATTAACCTATCCTCATCATATTTTGATGAGGATGCAAAAACCTTTGTCATTTACTTTTGTGCAGTGAGTATTGTTTAAATTAAAACCGTGTGATTATGCTAACAACGAGTGATGTAGCCAAAGTGTATGATACTATTCTCAGTATCCCTGGCATGAGTGAAACAGTGAAGATTGACATGAGGATTTCCCGCAAGAACGTATTGTTGTTGCATAGTGTCCTCAAGCGTGGGTTGATGGCGAAAGACGATGATAAATCATCTGCCTTGCTGGAAAGTATTCCAAAGGAAGCATTGGACGAATTACACGTAATTGCCGATGAATACCTAACCAAAGCAGGATTGACTGAACTTAGCGAGAAGCTGAAGGCGCTAAGTACAAAGTAGCCAGGAATGCAGCAAAGCCATTTGGAGGGAAACGGATGTTTACAGCATAACCATAAGCAATTCCTTCAAATGGTTTTTTTATTATTCAACTACCCTGGATTATCATGGAATTTCCTTTACGGTGAAAGTGGCAACCATTAATTTTTTATTATTAGTATCACGTTGAATAACGTCTATTTCGTCTATCCATATACTATCAATACCACTGTAAGAAATAGGCACTCCCCCGGCGCGTGCATCGCCACACATCAATTGACGCAACCTGCCTTCTGGCTGCACATAGTAATAGTTATTCCATTTCTTCTTATAGGTGCTTTGCGTATATAAAGTACCTGAAGCGGGAATTTCAAAAACCCTTCTCTTTGCGTCCCTTTTTTCGGGCATACCATCAGGGTCATTAAAGAATACGGTAGCGGTTCCCTTAAAGCCATCAGGTATCAGGTACATATCGGCTCTTTTCTCCCAATACCCTGTCAATAAAATGACACCGCCAAAGATCACTGCACTTGCAATCAGGATAAGCAATATCATGCGGTTATCTGTAATGGGAACAATCTTGAATTTCATAAACAAGGAAGTTTCGGATTAACAATTTGGGGCGAATTTCAAAAAAGAAGAGAGGTAACAGCGCAACAGGGAAACTACGTTGTCAAGTCTTCTTCGTGATCACCCATCCTTCCTGCGTTCGGATGCTCGGTATGTTATTTTGCTCTAACCACTTCTGGAAAGCAGCTACGTCTTTAGGGGTAAAATGAATGATGTCACCATCTTTGAGCATAATGGTGAAGAAGTCACTTGCAGCAAGAAACTTTGCTAATTGTCCGGCAGTGTACTTAAAATCCGGGTAGCGGTTGGCTGAAGTCATACTATGTTGCTTTTAGTAGGTTCCCTTTTGACTTGCCGCCTGCACAAAAAAGAGCGCAGGCAACAACTCACCGCACTGAGGTCTTAGGAAACCCGGCAACGATAAGTGCGCCCACGCCGTAGCATGAGCGTTCTCACTTATTGTCCCATTGCCTTTTTGAAAGTTCCTAAGTTTCAGTGCGGGACTTAAAGCTAAAACGCTTCAAGAATATTTTGTGCAAAGATATAATTTTAAGCGGATTTCTTTGAATGTTAGCATAACATCATGGTTTAGCACAGTGAAATAAAGGCAGGGTTTCGCGCATGACGGAAATCAGTTTTTTCATTGATAACGGTCATTCTTTAAACGACTGTTCACGGTTTACCTTTATGCAAGATTTTATACAACCTGGTTTTTGATACAGGACGTTCAAAATGCGAAGTCTATTGCAAGCGTAATAAAGAATGAAACAAAATCAATTATATATCAAAGGCATGTGCTGTGAACGTTGTATTGACAAGGTGAAACAACTGCTTGGTGAAGGAAATTACAAGGCCCTGAAAACAACCCTCGGCGAAGTAACGCTTGAAAATAAACTAACAGAAAAAGATTTAGCGGCATTAAACCGAAAGCTGGCAACCTGGGGCTTTACCGTGGTGAACTCACATACAGAGCAGGTAGTTGCCAAAGCAAAGACAGCCATTTTTGAGTATATGAATGAAATGATCGGCAAAAGCTCAAAATTGCGATTATCAGATTATGTAGCAAAAAAAGTCGGCATGAGTTACTACTACATCAGCCGCATTTTTTCAGAGGCAGAAAAAATAACAATGGAAAAGTTCCTGATCCTGTTAAAAGTGGAACGGGTGAAGGAACTGCTTTTACAGGACGAAACAACAATCAGCAATATCGCATACGATTTGGGTTACAGTTCGTCACAAAGCATGTCCTCCCAGTTTAAAAAGGTTACCGGAAAAACACCTGGACAATACCGGCTCAGTCCGGTTCCGGCGCGTGTTCATCTGGATAAAATAGAGGTGCAAAATTTTATACAAAATCCAAAATAATGCGTACAAAGTTCAAAACGCCTAAAACTAACTTTGCTAAAATTGAAATAGTTGTAAAATAAACAATGAAACCAATAGCCGTCATAGCGTTAATGTTCGTTTACCTGATCGCATCATCAGGTATCAGCGGCTCCATACACTATTGCGGCGATACCGTTGCCTCTGTTTCTTTTGGGCACAACCATACCAATAAATGTGCCTGTGGCAGCGAGGATATGAAGGACTGCTGCCATGACAAAGATTTTTACCTGCATCTGGATGATGGTCATCAAAAATCAACGCAGGTATCCTTCGACCTGTCCAAAACATTTGACGTTGATATCGCATTGGTACCAGCCTCTCATTCCGATTTTCAACTATTCTCCTGGTCAGCCAGTCCCAAACCATCCTTCTATCATCCCCCCGACCAGCTACATCCCCGGCTGTATGTTTTAAACCGGGTTTTCCGGATTTGATGTTCCAAAATCATTAACCAACACGCCCGGCTCAGGCAGGTTGATGAGATCCCCCTTGTGTGCGGCGCTGCCGGTCTGTTACATTCAGACGGAAGATATACTTATGTCTATTCTTCAGTTGGCATGAATGATTTTCCAGTCCTGTTTGATGTGGTAAATGTTGTCAAAGCTTCCGCAGGCAGCTCAGCCGTTTGTTATTTCAATTCGTTCATTAATCAATATTTCACAATTAAAATCAAAAACAATGAAAAGGTTCCTTTTCTTTTTTATGCTGGCAGGAAGCCTGCTGGCATTCTCACAAAATTCGGTAGCACAGAAAAATTCAGTAACGGCTGCAACCGCTACTAAAAAGAACGGCTATACCGTTCTGAACGCCGGAGAGAAAGTCGTCCTGTATAAATACGAACACAAGGCACATGCGCCCAAACAGGCAGACAAGTATCCGATCACCTATTTCTTTACAACGGGAGATTCCGACGTACTGCAACCGCTTACAAAGACAAACCTGAAAAAAGCGTTTCCGCAAAACCATCCTTTCCACGACGCTTTGGATCAGACCTTCAAAGAAGACGGTGAACTTACCGCATATGACAGTTTCCACAAAATGTATAAAGTAAACTGGGTGTTGAAAAACCATCTCTGATTATTCAGGGGCTGCCTCTTTGCGGGCGGCAGCCCTTTGATTAAAACCACAACCATCGTAGTGTTATGAAAAGACAACTACTAAAACAATGATATCATGATAGAAAAAATAATTTCATGGTCTATACGGAACCGGTTCTTTGTCTGGATCGGGATTATCATGATCGTAGTTGGTGGCATCTACTCCATAAAAGAGACGCCGGTAGATGCATTGCCCGACCTTTCCGAAAACCAGGTGATCATTTATACAGAATACATGGGGCGAAATCCCAAGATCATGGAAGACCAGATCACCTACCCGTTAGTCTCCAACCTGCAAGGCATACCCAGCATCAAGTCCATCAGAGCGGCATCCATGTTCGGGATGAGTTTCATATTTGTCGTGTTCAAGGATGACGTGGATGTTTACTGGGCAAGAACCAGGGTTTTGGAAAGGCTCAATTATGCGCAGAAATTCCTGCCACAGGGGGTTACGCCTTCTTTGGGGCCGGACGGTACCGGGCTGGGTCATGTTTTTTGGTACACACTCGATGGAAAGGGTTATAATCTTGGGGAACTCAGGGCACTGCAAGACTGGTACGTAAAGTTCGCGCTTCAGAATGTGGAAGGTGTCAGCGAAGTAGCTTCCTTTGGCGGCTTCCAGAAAGGCTACCAGGTTACAATAGATCCGCATAAGCTGGTGTACTATGGGGTTTCACTCATGGATGTAACCCGTGCCGTCTCCGCCAATAATAAAGATGTCGGGGGCAGCTTGTATGAGATGAATTCAACCGGCTATTTGATCCGGGGTCAGGGCTATATTACCAGCCTTGATGACATCAAGGAAATCCCTATCGGCACCTATAAATCCATACCGATTACACTGAGTGATATTGCGGAAGTGCAGATGAGTCCCGATCTCAGACTGGGGATCGTTGATGAGAATGGCGAAGGAGAAGTGGTCGGAGGCATTGTTGTGGCCAGGTTCGGGGAAAACGCGAAGGACGTGATTGAAAGGGCAAAGGCCAAAATGAAAGACATTGAAAAAGGATTGCCTGCCGGTGTCAAATTTAAAACGGCCTACGACCGCAGCGACCTCATATTGGCTGCAATAGATACCCTCAAAGAGGCCCTTTGGCAGGAAATACTGATTGTTTGTATCGTTGTCATCTTATTTCTCTTTAGCGGCAAAAGCGGGCTGGTCGCGATTGTTTCCATTCTCCTGTCGGTACTTATCGGATTTATCCTCATGAAATTATTCGGGGTTACGGCCAATATCCTCTCACTGGGCGGTATTGCGCTTGCCATTGGTGATGTGGTAGATCCGGGAATTGTCATGGCAGAGAATGCCTACAGGATGTTAACCAACAGAGTTCTTAACGTAGAAAACAAGTAACCAGGTATGGCAAGCGAAAAACAAACGAAAGTAAAAGAACGAATAGGCCACACCAGGGAGATCCCTGAAGCGGAAAGAGTGGCTATTATAGAAGAATCATCACGGACGGTGGGCCGCTCGGTATTTTTTTCTGTGGTGATCATGGTCATCTCCTTTGCACCCATTCTTTTCCTGACCGGCCAGGAACGGAAACTGTTTGCACCGCTGGTGCTTACCAAAACGTTTTCCCTGATTGGTGCGGCCATTCTTGCCATAACGGTTGCGCCGATGTTAACGCGCACTTTGATGAAATGCCGCTTAGTGCCGGAAAGTAGAAATCCCGTATCCAATTTCTTTATTCTCCTTTATCAGCCGCTGGCAAGATGGTGTTTGAAATGGCGCAAAACAGTCCTGGCCATGTGTTTCGTACTCATTGCAGGAAGCGTACCCCTGGTTATAAACCTCGGTACAGAGTTTATGCCACCGCTGGATGAAGGCTCTTTGTTATTAATGCCCGTTACATTACCGGATGTATCCAATTCAGAGGCTAAACGCATCACCCAGTTACAGGACAAGATCATCAAAGACTTCCCGGAAGTGGATAATGTACTTGGTAAAGCCGGACGCGCCTATACTGCCACAGACAATGCGCCCATCAGCATGATCGAAACGATCATCGTGCTGAAGCCAAAAAGTCAATGGCGCAGTGGGATGACCAAAGAGAAACTGATCAAGGAAATGAATGAAAAAGTGCAGATACCAGGTGTTGTTGTCGGCTGGACACAACCGATCATCAATCGCATCAATATGTTATCCACCGGTATCCGGACAGATGTGGGCGTTAAAATCTATGGAAGTAACCTTGACAGCATTTATAATATCAGCCGCAAGGTAGAAGCGTCCCTCAAAGGAATTGAGGGTTTGGAAGATCTGTATGTTGAGCAACTCACCGGGGGCAAATATCTTGATATTAAGATCAGGAGGAAGGATGCTGCCCGTTATGGATTGAATATTGACGACGTGAACATGGTTATTGAAAGTGCGTTGGGCGGCATGATCCTCACCACCACCGTTGAAGGCCGGGAAAGGTTCAGTGTAAACCTGAGACTGGCGCAGGAATACCGCAATGATATTGACGAGATCAAACGCATTCCCATCCAAACGATGAAGTACGGGGTATTGCCACTTTCTTCCGTGGCGGATGTAAAAGTATCGGAAGGGCCTCCGATGATCAATTCTGAAAATGCCATGCTCAGGGGCACAGTGCTTTTCAATGTGCGGGGAAGGGATATGGGTAGCGTGGTAAACGATGCCAAAAAAAGGATAGAAGAAACCTTCAAACAACTTCCCCAGGGTTACTATATAGACTGGAGCGGCCAGTATGAGAACCAGGTAAGAGCAGAGCAGCGGTTAAAGGTAATCATACCGATTGTGATGCTGATCATCGCCTTCATTCTCTACGTCACCTTTAATTCATTCAAGGCAGTGGCGATTGTGTTTATCAGCGTGCCGGTGGCGCTGATGGGCGGTGTATATTCCCTGTACTACTATAATGTCAATTTCTCGGTGGCTGTAGCAGTGGGTTTTATAGCATTGTTCGGTGTTGCCGTGGAAACCGGCGTACTGATGATCGCCTATCTGAATGACTCCATCAAAAAGCTTGTAGCAGCTAAAGGGAACGGCCCTGAAAACATCAGCGACGATGATCTGAAAGAAACTTTCCTGCTGGGTGCTACCCAACGTGTGCGGCCACTGCTCATGACCGTATTAGCCAATATACTTGGCCTGATACCCGTAATGACCGCTACAGGAACCGGTAGTGATGTGATGAAGCCAATTGCGATTCCCTTTGTATTCGGCCTGATCACCTCCACGCTGTTTGTCCTGATTGTACTGCCGGTAATCTATAATCTTTTAAAAGAATGGGAACTGAAAAAGCATGGCAAACTGGTGGTGCTTGAAATCAAAGACTAAAACCCGGATTCATGAAAAGTAATAAGCTATATACAATCTTCCTGCTGCTGATCGCTTCTGTAAATGTTGCGGCACAAGACAGCGTGAAGCTGAGCATGCAGGAAGTTTTTACCGCTATAGACAAATCCTATCCACAGCTTCAGTATTACGACGCTAAAATAGCTTCCATTCGTTCGCTGGTTGACGGTGCAAAAGCATGGATGCCTCCCACCGTGTCACTGGCCTTTGACCGGTTCCCTTACCGGCTTTCCCTGATAAAGGAAATGATGCCCGATAACCAGGCGGGTATGATGGTGTCCGTGCAACAGATGATCCCCAACGCTGCCAAATTAAATGCAAAAAAAGATTACCTCGGTTCCCTGGAAAATGTACAGCGCAATGACGCTGAGTGGCAGCGAAACACCCTGCATTTTACCGCAAGGCTTTATTATTACCGCCGGTTTATTGCCGAAAACAAACTAAGGACCATTCAACAATACCGCGACCTGCTCAAAATACTGATCCAAACAGCAAAGGATAAATACACCTATAACCAGTCTGACCTGCCGGCAATATTCAAGGGGGAAGCCGCGCTGAGCGAACTGGAAAACATGGAAACGATGAGCCTGGCACAGATCGCGGAAAGCAACATCGGCCTTAATACCCTGATGAGCCGTGACGTGAATGCCCCGTTTGCCATTGACACGCTCTTGCTGCCTGTTGACTACTGGGCAGATTACCTGATGGTCAATGATACCTCAGCACTTTTGAGAAACGACATTCTTTCTATGGAGAGCCGCATCAGTTCTATGAAATTCAATCAGAAATGGGCCGCTACCGGTTCCCGGCCCGACTTCGGTGTGCAAATATCACACGGGCAGATGTTCGGCATGCCTAACCAGTTCTCCATCATGGGAATGATGACCATTCCCATAGTGCCCTGGTCATCGAAGATGTACAAGTCCGATGTACGGTCTATGGAGTTTGAGATTGATGCCATGCGGCAAGAAAAATCAACCATGCAGCTCATGGCCACACAAATGGTAAGGGAAAAGATCACCATGTTGATCTATGAGACGAGGCAGTTGGATAACTATGATAAAAATGTAGTGCCTTCCTACAAAAAGAACCTGGAAAGTAACCTATTGGCCTATCGCCAGAACACAGGTAACTTCTTTGTACTGCTGGATGCATGGAACATGCTGCTCATGAAGGAACTTGAACGTACCGATAAATTGGGACAGGTGTTTACGATACAATCTGAATACGAATATCAACGGGAAATAAAATAGCATGTGTAATCATAATCAACATACCAGCTTCAGCGGGCACAAAAGCCGGGTATATTTTATATGCATCGCGTTTGCTTTTGTGTTGCTTGCCTGCAACAATCGCAGCGCAGATCACGGTGCCCATTCCGGCGGCACAGCAGATCATGCCACCATGAAGGACAGCAGCGGCATGAAAATGAGCGGGGTAAAGGATAGCAGCAACGCCCATGCTGCGCATGGCAGTATGGCCGGTATGGATATGCCCGGTGAACAGGCGTCCACTGATACGATAGCGGATGAAACGTACTGGAATACACTGCCGACCAACCGAACCGTGATCTCTACCCAACAGGCAATCGAACCGCTTGACCAACCGGCGAATTTTACGGTTCACGGTAACGGGTATATTGACTTTGACTACAGGCGCAACCGGAAAGTACCCGTTCGCGTTGGCGGCAGGATTGAAAGGCTGTATGTAAAATACAATTACCAGTATGTGCGCAAAGGCGAAAAGATACTGGAACTCTACAGCCCCGACATAAGCACCTATATCGAAGAATTGCTTTACCTGCAAAAGTCTTCCGGCGACAGTATCCTCGCGGGCAGGGCCAGGCAAAAGCTCTTATTGCTCGGGCTTACCTCCAGCCAGGTAAAACAGATTGAAAAATCAGGGGAAGCGCCTTATACCATAGCCATTTACAGCCCTTTTGAAGGATTTGTGCTTTTTGACCCATCGGCACCGTCAGCTATGGCCGGAGGCGCAGGTAATGACGCAGGAATGGGTGGTGGAATGGCTGGCGGTACTGGTTCATCGGCGGTAAGTCCGGCTACGCGGTTAAGCGATAACAGCATTCGCGAAGGGATGTACGTGAGTAAAGACCAGACCCTTTTTTGGATCAATGATTTCAGGGAAGCCTGGGGCATAGTGGCATTTACCAAAGAGAATGAAAAGTATATCCGCAAAGGCCAACCGCTGTCCGTTACCAGTGAGCTGATGCCGGAAAAGACCTTTACAACCCCTGTTCAATTCCTGGAGCTGGTGTATCAGCGCGGGCAAAAATTCAGCCAGGCAAGGGTGTATTTACCCAATACTTCGGGGATACTTAAACAAAATTCCCTGATCACAGCCACGGCATCCGTAACGGCCAGTTCCCTTACGGTTCCGGCAGGCAGTGTCTTTTATCTTGGAAAGGTAGCCATTGTGTGGGTGCGGGCCGGTGTCACAAAGGACGGAAGCAACATCTTCCAGTCAAGGGTGGTACGGATCGGTCACCGGGACCACGAACGGGTCGAAATACTGCAAGGACTGCAAAAAGGAGAATGGATAGCCAGGGATGCTGCTTACCTCGCAGACGGGGAGACAATTATCAAATATTAATGCTGTAGGTATGAACAAGAAAATATGGATGATCATTACTGCGCTACCGCTCATTGTTTCCATTGCTTCATGCACCGGAAAGGATGGGGATGCACAAAAGCCGGAACATAGCCAACATGGCGCGGACGGGCCGGCGCCGGAACAAATGGAGATGGTGACGCTTTCAAAACGGGACGAACAGTATGCCAACATTGCGGTGGACACGGTGAAGAGGCAGGCTATTTCGGAATATACCACCCTGGTAGGCGCTACCAGCATTGACGAACGTAATGTAAGTGTTGTCACATCACGCATCAGGGGAAGGCTGGAAAAATTATTTGTCCGCAATCCGCAGGAAAACATCAGCAAGGGCATGCCCTTATATGCCATCTACAGTGAAGAGTTATTGTCTGATGAAAATGAATTGCTCAATGTACTGCGGCAGGAGGTGCAACTCGCCGATATGAAGCAGGTAATGGCGCAACTGGTGGAAGCGGCGAGAAAAAAATTACTATTGTGGGGATTATCGAGGGATCAAATCACACAGATCGAACAAAGCGGCGAAGCCTCCCCTTTGATTACCATCCATAGCCCTGTCGGGGGCACGCTGGTTGACCTTTCTGTAAGCGAGGGTCAGTATGTAGAGATCGGAACCCCGCTTTTCCGGTTGGCAGACCTGTCACAATTATGGATCGAAGCCCAGATGTACACGGGTGAACTCAGGTGGTTAACGGAACAGCCCATCATTACTGCGGATTTTGATGCTTATCCCAACCAGGTATTTTCCGTTACGCCGGTGTTCGATAATCCTTCCGTGGAACCAGATCAAAAGATCAGCCTTGTAAGATTTCTGATCGGTAACAAAAGCGCTTCGCTAAAGCCGGGTATGATGGCATACGTCAACATTAAACGGAATCAAAAATATACGATGGTCATTCCCAAGTCGTCCATCCTGGTCGGCAACATGGTAACGGCATGGGTGAAAAAAGGCGATGGCATGTATGAAAACCGGGTCATTCAATTAGGCATTCAGAATAAAAAGGAAGTGGAGGTGACCGGTGGCCTCAAGGAGGGCGAACTGGTGGTAACCAGTGGCGCTTACCTGTTAAACAGCGCATTGGTGCTGAAGAAGGGCACCGGCATGGAGGGAATGAAGATGTAACAGCGTCTCCAAAGCGCCAACAACAAAAAGAAAATGTTGCGCTGGACTTCATTGCCAAAGAAAACTTGAGACAGACAGGTGCGGATAATTTGTAAACAGTCACTAAAACCGAGCACGTCAGTAATACTGCTTTGACTTAATAAATAAGATATGTTACTACAAGAATTTAATAAAGTGAGCAAACCCTGGTCAGTTGACCGCTCAACCATCCTGGATGAACTGGATACCACGCAGGAAGCCGGGCTTACTGCGGCGGAAGCCGAACGCAGGCTTTCCATTGCAGGATATAACAGGATTGAATCGGGGAAAAAAGTAAGCCCGCTCATGATCCTGGTCAACCAGTTTATCAGCCCGTTTGTGCTGTTGTTGGCCATTGCTGCAGGGCTGTCGTTTTTCTTCCAGGAATGGCTCGATGGGATTGCCATCATCGCCGTGATCGTGATCAATGCCGTCATCGGATTTTTGATGGAGTTTCAGGCAGAACGCTCAATGGAAGCCTTAAAAAAACTAACCACCGTACCGGCCCGCGTGCTGCGAGATGGGACACTTGGTGCAATATCTTCCGAGGAACTGGTACCGGGTGATATTCTATTTGTGGAAGGCGGAGACATGGTTACAGCAGATGCCAGGCTGATCAGTTCGGCTCAGTTACAATCGGATGAATCCGCACTTACCGGCGAGTCCTTGCCGGTGGAAAAACAGACCGGCCAATTGCTGGAAACAGTTCCCCTGGCCGAACGGGACAATATGTTGTACAAAGGCACTTTTGTAACAAAAGGAAATGGTTTTGCCGTTGTGGTGCGCACCGGCATGGCCACCGAGTTGGGAACCGTTGCCCGCATGGTGCAACAGGCGCAGCAATCGGCTACACCGCTTGAAAAGAAAATACAGAAGCTCAGTAAGAACCTGCTATGGATCACTGTGGGGCTTTTGGTTGCCATATTTACTGCCGGGATATTAAACGGGAAGGATTTTGTACAGATGCTCGAAACATCCATTGCACTTGCCGTTGCCGCAATTCCTGAAGGGCTGCCCATCGTTTCCACGTTAGCGCTGGCATTCGGCATGTTACGGATGGCCAGGCACCAGGTCATCGTAAAGAAGCTGTCATCGGTGGAAACCCTGGGTGGTACCAACGTGATCTGCACCGATAAAACCGGGACACTTACACAGAACAAAATTGAAGCGGCCTACATTGAATTTAAGGAGGGCGGCTCCCGCATAGAAGTGGACGTTGCAGGCTGTGTGATACGCTTTAAGGATAATGATCAGTTGCCCCATTACCCGGCCTATGGGCATTTGCATCGGATTGCTGCCCTGTGTAACACCGCAACGTATCAGTATGATGCTACCTCGGCCAAAGAATCAGGTGACCCGCTGGAAGTGGGACTACTCAAAATGGTCTATTGTTCACCCGTTAAACCGGATGAATACCAGCGGGCTTTTTCAAAAATAAATGAAGTGCCTTTTTCTTCCGATACGAAGGTCATGGCTACCCTTCACCACAAAGACAGTGACTATTATGTAGCCGCAAAAGGAGCAGTGGAAGAACTATTATCCTGCTGTTCATCCGTACTGGAAGGAAGTGATGTTGTTGCACTGACTGAAGAAAGAAAAACAACATGGCTATCCAATGCTGAAAAGCACGCGCAATCCGGGTTAAGAATGCTTGCTTTTGCTTTTAGAAGCGCTGATACGGAAGAAGAAGATTTCTTGCATCATCTTACATTGGTAGGCGTGGTCGGCTTTTTAGATCCGCCCCGCCCCAAGGTACGTGCAGCCATTCAGGAATGCAGATCAGCAGGCATAAAAGTAGTGATGATCACCGGAGACCACCCGGCCACCGCTAAGAACATTGCCATGCAATTGGGGCTGGCAGAAGAAAGCGATGAGGTAGTTCACGGAAACAGCATGAAGCCCTACGATCAACTGACGCCGGAGGACAAGCAAAAGTGGCTGCAATCCCCCGTATTTGCGCGTGTATCTCCGGAACACAAGCTGGACCTGGTGACCCTGTTCCAGGCAAATAAAATGGTCGTAGGGATGACCGGCGACGGCGTGAATGACGCTCCGGCCCTGAAGAAAGCAGATATCGGTATTGCAATGGGACAAAGGGGTACGCAGGTAGCGCAGGAAGTAGCAGATATGGTCCTGAAAGATGATGCCTTCTCATCCATCGTCCTGGCCATCAAACAGGGACGGGTAATTTTCGATAATATCAGGAAATTTGTGATCTACCTGCTTTCCTGCAATCTCAGTGAACTGCTGATCATTGCCACTGCATCCATTCTGAATTTGCATTTTCAGCTTTTTCCGCTCCAGATACTTTTCATCAATCTTGTAACAGATGTATTGCCGGCGCTTGCCCTGGGTGTCACCGAAGCGCCTGCGCATATCATGCAGCGAAAACCTTATTCGGCCGGTACGCTGATCATTGATAAAAAAAGATGGACAGCCATTTTTGCCTATTCTACGGTGATCTCCATTACCACCATCGGTGCGGTACTTACCAGTCACGAGTGGCTGCACAAGCAGGAAGGTTGGAACGGTGAGCTGTGTAACAATATGCTTTTCTATACCCTTATTTTTTCGCAGATACTCCACGTCTTTAATATGTCATTTGAAAAGGGCGTTGCATTTTATAAATCAGAAGTGTTCCGCAACAGGTATGTATGGTATGCAGTGCTGGGATGTATAGTTATAGCGTTGCTCTCTTACTTCGTTGTTCCTTTAAGAAAAGTCCTTGAAGTTTCAATTTACGGATGGCAGGATTGGTCAATCGTCATTGTGTTCTCCTTTCTTTCACTCATTATCAACCAGGCTTTAAAAAGAAGCCGCTGGATTATATGAGCTGTGAACGGATAACAGGTTGTAAGCAACCTTAAAGACAACAGCAAAAACTCAATAGCACATGCGGGATAACAACAGAAATATAAATGTTACAAAGGCATCGGGTATCAGGGTGCCCTTCAATAAGAACAAATTGAAACAGTCGCTGCTCCGCTCAGGAGCCAGCGGCCAGCAGGCTGAGGGTATTGCCAATGAAATTGTGAACAGGCTGGTAGATAATATGTCTACTAAGGAAATCTACAGGAAAGCTTTCCGGTTATTGAAAGACAGGTCGCGTCCAATGGCTGCAAGGTATAAACTGAAGCGTGCGCTGATGGAATTGGGACCTTCGGGTTTCCCCTTTGAGCAGTTTGTAGCTGAATTACTGACATACAAAGGGTATAAAACTGAAGTTGGCGTAACCATACAGGGGCATTGTGTGAAGCACGAAATAGATGTTATAGCTGAAAAGGATGACCAGCACTTTATGATCGAGTGCAAGTTTCATAATCAACAGGGTTATATATGCGATGTCAAGATTCCCCTGTACATACAAGCCCGGTTCCTGGATGTGGAGCGCCAATGGAAACAGATCGACGGGCATGACAAGAAGATCCATCAGGGCTGGGTGGTTACCAACACGCGTTTCTCAGACGATGCCGCCCAGTATGGCAGGTGTATGAAAATGAACCTGGTCAGTTGGGATTATCCTAAAAATAACGGCATAAAAGACTGGATCAACCTGTCTGGTCTCCATCCCATAACAAGTCTTACCACGCTCACCGGAAAGGAAAAGCAAGCGCTGCTCAACAGGAAGATTGTTTTATGCAAGGCCCTGCACCATGGTGAGGGTATTTTGGAAAGCATCGGCGTAAGACCACCCAGGTTGCAAAAGGTGTTGGAAGAATGTGCTGCACTGTGTCAAGCGCTTGAAAAATCATATAGATACTAATACAACAGATATGGAAAAATCAGGTTTAAAAATACAATTTTTAGGTGCTGCGCAAACAGTAACCGGCTCCAGGCACCTTGTTTCCGCTTATGGCAAAAACATACTGGTGGATTGCGGCATGTTCCAGGGACTAAAGGAACTCCGGCTGCTTAACTGGCAACCGCTCTCTTTTCCTGCTAAAGACATTGATATCGTTTTACTGACGCATGGGCATTTAGATCATACCGGTTTCCTCCCGCGTCTTGTAAAGGAAGGTTTTTCAGGAAAGATCATCGCTACGGCCCCTACAGTCCAGATTGCGGAAATTATTTTAAAGGACAGCGCAAAAATCCAGGAAGAGGATGCCTTGCGGGCTAATAAGCATAAATACACTAAGCATAGCCCCGCTGTTCCGCTTTACGGGCTGCAGGATGTGGACCGTACACTGCCGCTTTTTCAGACGGCGCCATTGAACCAGTGGGTGCCGTTTGGTGAACAGATCAGTTACAGGTTCAGGTATAATGGACATATCCTGGGAGCAACCTTTATCGAGCTGCGGATCGGGGAGAAAACGATTGTGTTTTCAGGCGATATCGGCCGCAAACAAGATCCGCTGCTTTTCCCACCGGAAAAACCTGAGAAGGCGGATATCCTGTTTATCGAATCGACCTATGGTGACCGGCTCCACCCGAAGGAACCGGCAATGGATATTTTAGAACGCATTATCATTCGGGCTGCATTAAAAAAAGGCACCATCGTCATACCAAGTTTTGCTGTTGAGCGCACACAGTTGCTGATGTACCTGTTCTGGCAGTTGAAACAAAAAGGCAGATTGCCCGATATACCGATTTACATGGATAGCCCGATGGGGAAAAATGTACTGGAGGTATTTCACAAAAATGGCACCTGGCATAAGCTGTCTGTCGAAGAATGTTCGCAAATGTGCGATACGATCCGGCGTATAACAACGCTGGAAGAAACAACTGCACTGATAAACAGCAAGCAGCCGAAAATTGTGATCGCAGGAAGTGGTATGGCAACCGGCGGACGGGTATTGAGCTACTTTGCAAAGTACCTGGGCGATACGAATGCCACGGTACTGCTGGTGGGCTACCAGGCAGCGGGAACACGGGGCCGCGCTTTACTGGAGGGCGCAAAGGAAGTTAAGTTGTATGGCAAATATTTCGCGGTCCGCGCAGCCATAGAAAACATCGAAGGCTTATCCGGCCATGCTGATCAGCAGGAACTCATTGAGTGGCTGCAAGAGCTGAAGCAACAGCCTGAAAAGATATTTATCGTACATGGAGAGCCGCCATCTGCAAAGGCGCTCAGGGATAAAGTGAAAGAGGTTTACGGATGGACATGCGAAATACCGGCATTAAATGACACCATAACAATCAATGAATAAATGGAACATCATCATTCCTACAACACGTTAAGGGTTAAATCTATCGGTATTGATACGTACCGGGAGAACATTGTCTACATGCGTGCTGATTGCCACATATGCCAGTCAGAAGGCTTTACAGCACTCACCCGCATAGTGATACACCACCATGAAAAAACCATTGTAGCGACCCTCAACGTGGTTCACTCAGATCTGCTTGCCGTGGATGAAGCGGCATTGTCAATGGAAGCTATGAAAAGGCTGGGCGTTGTTGATGGGGACTGTCTCACGTTCTCCCACCTGGAGAACATCAATTCCCTGAGCTATGTACGGGCAAAAATGTATCACGATCAACTGACGGAGCAACAGTTCAACGAGATCATGAAGGATATCGTTGCAGGGAAATATTCTAACATTGAACTGGCTGCGTTTATTTCAGCCTGTTCTGACGATAACCTTTCAGTACCTGAGATCATCGGGCTTACAAAGGCGATGATCAATGCAGGACAAAGTATCTCCTGGGAAAAATCCGTGGTACTGGACAAGCACTGCGTGGGCGGACTGCCCGGTAACCGTACCACACCTATTGTTGTCAGCATTGTTGCCGCAGCCGGGCTGACGATTCCAAAAACCTCATCAAGAGCCATTACTTCCCCCGCAGGAACTGCCGACACGATGGAAGTGATAGCACCGGTTGACCTGGATATGGATGAGATCAAAAAAGTGGTTGAAAAAGAAAATGGCTGTATTGTGTGGGGCGGTGCTGTAAAACTAAGCCCCGCAGATGACATATTGATTTCAGTGGAGAAATCGCTGGACGTAGACAGCCAGGGGCAGATGATTGCCTCCGTACTGTCAAAAAAATCGGCAGCCGGTGCCACGCACGTGGTCATAGATCTCCCGGTCGGTAAAACAGCCAAAGTACGCACGCATGAAATCGCCCTCCAACTGCAACATGATTTTGAATCGGTGGCACAGGCCATTGGCCTGCAATTACAGGTCATTATCACCGATGGACAACAGCCGGTAGGAAGAGGTATTGGTCCTGCATTGGAGGCAATGGATGTGCTGGCTGTTTTGCGCAACGAGAAAACGGCTCCAACGGATTTGAAGGAAAGGGCTATTACGCTTGCAGGTGCGCTCCTGGAATTATCGGGCGAATATGCACCTGGAACCGGTAACAATATGGCCAGAAGCATTCTTGAAACCGGAAGTGCCTGGGCAAAATTCCAGGCCATTTGTCAAAGTCAGGGCGGTTTCAGGGAACCTGCATTTGCACCCTACCATTTTGAAGTCTGCTCGGACAAGGAGGGCGTTGTTACCGCAATAGACAATCGTAAACTGGCGCGGGTAGCGAAGCTGGCAGGAGCGCCGCAGTCGGCCTCAGCCGGCATCCTGTTCAATGCGCCCCTCGGCAAACAGGTGAGCGTGGGCGACACGCTGTTTACCCTGTACGCCCATACAAAAGGAGAACTGGAGTACGCCCTTACTTATTTAAAAACAGATAACATCATTACTATCGAATAAAAAAATCAAAACAATGGAAACAACATTTAAAGATAAAGTAGCCATAGTGACCGGGGGAAGCTTTGGCATTGGCAGGTCAGCCGCCATAGGTTTTGCCAAACGGGGAGCCAAAGTAGTTATTGCCGACTGGGTGGAAGATACTGAAACACTCCATCTTATTCAGGCTTTAGGAGGTGAAGCCCTGTTTGTAAAATGCGACGTATCCAGCACCGAAGAGGTCAGGGAAATGGTGGCTACAACAATTAAATCCTTTGGCCGCCTGGATTATGCTTTCAACAATGCCGGTATTGAAGGGGTTACTGCCATCACCCATGAATGCACGGAAGAGAACTGGGAAAAAACCATTGGGATCAACCTGAAAGGTGTCTGGCTTTGCATGAAATATGAGATACAGGAAATGCTGAAGCAGGGAAAAGGCGCTATCGTGAACAATGCTTCCATCGCCGGGCTGGGCGGATTCCCCGGATCTCCCGCTTACGTGGCAAGTAAACACGGCGTACTCGGTCTGACCAGAACTGCTGCGCTGGAATATGCCAAATCAGGTATCCGGGTAAATGCAGTTTGTCCGGGAGTTATTCAAACCCCGATGATCGACCGTTTTACCGGAGCGGATCAGGAAACCGTGAAGCAGTTTGAGAGCATGGAACCGATAGGCAGAATGGGACAGCCGGAAGAAGTGGCCGAGGCCGCTATCTGGCTGTGTGCTGATGCCGCTTCCTTTGTGACCGGCAACGCTATGACCGTTGACGGCGGTTGGGGCGCTCAGTAACACAGCGGTTAACCTGAACTGCTGCCAGCAAAGCATACTGTTATAGAAAATGATCTTTATTTTTTTAAAACTATTGAGTCAATGAAACCCATTGTATTTGCCCTACCGGGAAACGAAACATTTGCACAGCAACTTGCTACAGCTTTAGAAGCTGATACCGGGGAAACCACCATACGCAATTTCCCTGATGGGGAAACATACGTCCGCGTATTGACCGATGTAAATGGCAGGGAGGTGATCTTGGTCTGTACGCTTGATCACCCTGATGGCAAATTGCTGCCATTATATTTTCTTTCTCATACGCTAAAATCGCTGGGCGCAAAATGCACCTGTATTGTAGCCCCGTATCTTGCCTACATGCGGCAGGATAAGGTCTTCCATCCAGGGGAGGGAATAACCTCTGCATATTTTGCCAAACTGATTTCCGGTTTTGCAGAAAGACTTTTTACGATTGATCCGCATTTACACCGCAGAACTTCAATGGCCGAAATTTATTCGGTTCCCTGCATGGTACTGCACGCATCAACTCTTATTTCGGATTATATCCGCGATCATATCGGCAATCCCCTGTTGATAGGGCCTGATAGTGAAAGCGAGCAATGGGTTTCGCAGGTAGCTAAAGATGCCAATGCTCCTTACATAGTGCTGGAAAAAGTAAGAAAGGGCGATACGGAAGTAAATGTAACCGTTCCGCAGGTTGAAAAATACAAGGATCACACCCCGGTATTGGTGGATGATATCATTTCCACTGCACGTACCATGATAGAAACGGTGAATCACCTGAAAAAAGCAGGAATGAAGCCGCCGGTCTGTATTGGTGTACATGCCGTTTTTGCCGGTAACGCTTATGAGGAACTCCAAAATGCCGGAGTAGACAGCATTATTACCTGTAATACTATTGCGCATGCCTCCAATGCACTGGATGTAACAGCACTAATGGCTGCTTCCCTAAACAAGATTTTCCTTTCGTAACTTTGGCAAGGATAATCGTAACAAATTCAATGTCTGTAAATGAACCCTTTAGTATGGTTACCTTATTTATCAAGAACATGGTTTGCGACCGCTGTGTACTGGTCGTAGCCGGTGAGTTAAAGAAAATTGGCATAAATGCCCAAAAAATCACGTTGGGAGAAGTGACCCTTGAAAAGGAACTTACGGCCGATCAAAAGGAGCAGCTTCATCAAGCTTTACTTGACCTGGGGTTTGAACCTATAGACAGTAAGAAGGGACGCATCATTGAAAAAATAAAAACGGTGATCATAAACATGGTACATCATAGCGACCATGATGAAAAAACCAATTTATCCGATTTATTAAGCAAAGCGTTGCATCATGATTACAATTACCTGTCCAATCTGTTTTCGGAAGTGGAAGGTATCACTATTGAAAAATACTTTATCGCTCAAAAAATTGAGAAGGTTAAAGAATTACTGGTGTACGACGAGCTTTCATTAAGTGAAATTGCTTTGCGTATGAATTACTCCAGTGTTGCCTATCTGAGCAACCAATTCAAAAAAGTTACCGGTCTTACGCCAAGCCATTTCAGACAAATCAGGGAAGAAAAGCGGAAACCGTTGGATAAAGTCTAATTTTATAGGGTAAAACAAATTGGTGTTACGAAGTAGCGGCCTTCCGCAAATGACAAAAGCAAAAGATGGACTGGTGTTTCTTCCCATGTTTTTCTCCTATCTCCACCGCCAATAAAAGGATTGTTTTGCAGGATCTGTTACCTGGCTATATCGAAAAAGCTGGATGTAAAAATGTGGAAGAAACACGCTATTTTAATACCCTGTTCGGTACCGTAAAACTCATTAAAGCCATCAAAGATGAATAGCCATCTTCATTCAATCATCCAACAGTATAAAGCTGACAGGGAATCAGTTTATAATACCTGGTTTACTAATAACGAAGAACGTTTGAAAGCATTCCGCTCCATCCGCAGAGGCGTACAGCAGATAGTGGATGATATTAAAAACAAGAAATTCGGAAATGATTTTAAAGGATCTTCTCTTGAATTTGTGCTCACCTGTATAACCGAACAAAAGCAGGTGTTTGAGGGAGCTGCGCACCCCTTCTATTGGAAGCCCAAGCTGAGAATCCCCGACATTTACGAAAATGAAACAAATAAGCAGCACTTTGGCCAGTTCCTTGAAAATTGCCTGAATGCAAAAGCAGAGGCGCAAATCATTAAAGAAATTATCCGGCTGGACAGCTACAAGATAAAAGGACTGGGGCCTGCCGTATCGAACATTCTTTATTTCCTGCATCCCACCATTGTACCACCCTTTAATACAGCCATCCTGAATGGATTCAATTATCTGTTCAAAGACAGGAAGAAATTAGGAAGTTGGAGCGAGTACCTGGCGCTGCGGGAAGTGTTGATCGATACCAATAAGCAATACCGCTCGGAACTTTCGCTGGATTTGGGAGCGATTGCAGGATTGCTTTTTGAAATAGGCACCCAAAAAATCATATTGGGTACAGATGAATATTTGTCAGAACCAGAGAGAAAGAAATTGGAAAAGCTGATTGAAAAAAGACGAGAAGAAGTAGAACATGAAAAACAGGAAGAGGATCTGCATACAGAAATGCAGTATCACTTACTAAAAATTGGTCACGCTTTGGGGTATGATGTCATTGCAGCTTCCAATGACCGCTCCAAATCACATTGCGGCAACAATTTTTCTTTTATTTGTTTGCAGGCATTTCCGGAGATTGATTTAGACCGGGAAACATTGAATACCGTAAAACTGATTGATGTATTATGGTTTCAAAAAGCAACCAATAATGTCATTGCTGCCTTTGAGGTGGAAAAAAGTACCAGCATCTATTCCGGTATCTTACGGCTTACAGATTTGAGTTACACGATCGCCGATGATGACGAAGTATTTTATCTGATCGTACCCGATAAAAGAGAAAAAGATGTGGTGGGGCAATTGTCACGGCCGGCCATAAAACAGAACAAGGTAATGATCAAGTATATTCTTTTTTCCGATTTGCGCCAACATTGCGACGCGCTCTGCAAATTTGGCGACAGCCACCTGATCATGGAAAAAATTGCAAGAAACGTGGCAACCAGGTAAGCCTGCTCTACACCCAGTCATTGTAAACAAATCAGGGAAGATAAACGCAAATCGTTGGATCAGGTGTAAACTTATAAATCAGTTCCTAATAATGCCCTTCCGGTTGTGCTATTATGTCAAACGATTTGGATACAACTAAAAGCAGTTGGACACATGCAGATGAAGATACTTATATAGCGGTGTGTCCACTAATGATATTGCCGCCCACACCGGCTTACCGTTCCCTGAGTGCCGGGTTAAGCACTCCTGTAAAGTTCTCCAATCGTTATAAAGGCGACATCAAAGCAGCAACATTTTCTATGCAGCAGGCAGAAGTGCAGTACCAACAGGTAGTACAGCAAATCCAGGTAGAGGTTACGCAAGCCTTCATTAACTACCAGGCTGCCCAAAAGCAAGTGCAGCAGTTCGACAATGGAATGCTAACGGATGCAAAAGAAGTTTTAGAGGGCAAGATCTACAGTTACAAGCGTGGTGAAACTTCTTTGCTGGAAGTATTAAATGCCCAACGAACCTATAATGATGTACAACAGATTATTACCAGGCGCTGCTGAACTATGCCTCCGCCCTGATCAACCTGGAAAGGTCGGCCGGAATCTGGGACATACATTAGCCCGGAGACTTAGCCGTATAGCACGCCAAATCCAATTATCTTATCATGTATCATCGGGCTAAAAAATTATTACGCTACATTCTCAAAAAAAATGTTTATATATTTGCAACGACAAAATGAAAAAGATTTTCCTTTTCATATTAGCCTTTACTTACTTTGCCTCTACTTCAGGCGCTACCCTGCATTTGCATTATTGTATGGGCAAAATGGTAGAATGGAGTGTATCAGACAATGAAGAGGAAAACTGCCCGATTTGCGGCAGCGACAAGGGCAAAATGGTGGAAAAGGGCTGCTGCAAGGATGAACACAAGCAGCTCAAAATTACCAATGATCACAGCATAACAGAAACGGCTTTCCAGGGATTGTATTTGATGGCGGTAGCCTTGCCTGATTCTTTCATTGACATTCCAGCTATCACCTTTTCTTCTATTACTGAGGAAAATCCCACCAGTAACGCACCACCCTACAGCACCGGAACTCCGATCTACAAGCGAAATTGCGTTTTCCGTATTTAGACTCCGCTCCACATTTTGAGCCTGACAGTATGCTGTTGGGCTAAAGGCATTTCTATCCACCGCTGATCTACCATCAGCATTACTTATCGTTCCTTATTTATCATTTATGGTACATCGTATTATAGAATGGTCGCTGCGCAACCGTTTCATCGTGTTAGTCCTGGCGGCAGCTTTTTTTGCGTGGGGCGTTTTTGCTGTTAAAAACAACCCCATAGATGCCATTCCCGACCTTTCCGAAAACCAGGTCATCGTTTTCAGCGAATGGATGGGACGGGGACCGCAGTTGATCGAAGACCAGGTAACCTACCCGCTGGTTACCAATTTACAGGGCCTTCCTAAGATCAAGTACGTGCGGGGCACGTCCATGTTCGGCATGAGCTTTATTTACATCATTTTTGAAGACAACGTAGACATTTATTGGGCAAGGGAACGGGTGCTGGAACGGCTTAGCACTATTTCCCGCAACCTGCCGCCAGGCGTCAGCCCGCAGTTAGGCCCCGATGGTACCGGCGTTGGGCATGTCCTGTGGTACACCCTCGATGCACCGGGCATGGATCTCGGTGAACAAAGAGCCTTGCAGGACTGGTATATCAAGTTCGCGCTGCAAAATGTACGAGGCGTAAGCGAGATCGCTTCCTTTGGCGGGTTCCAAAAGCAGTATCAGATCACGCTCGATCCCAACAAGCTTTTATACTATAAACTTGCTGTAAGTGATGTCATCAGCGCCGTTCGTGCCAATAACAACGAAACGGGCGGCAGTAAGTTTGAGTTAAGTGATATCGGCTATGTGATCAAGACCTCCGGCTATTTACAGTCCATCGGGGAAATCCAAAACATTGCCGTAAAAAGCAGTAACGGTATTGCCGTTAAAGTATCGGACATAGCCAGTGTGCAAACTTCCGGTGAAACAAGATTAGGGATTTTTGACCAGAATGGCGAAGGAGAACGGGTCGGCGGCATTGTGGTCATGCGCTATGGCGAAAATGCCGCGGAGGTAATTGAAAACGTGAAGGCCAAAATGCAGGAAGTAGCCAAAGGCTTTCCAGAAGGGGTAAAATTTGATATTGTTTATGACCGTGGCCAACTAATAAAGCAATCCATTTCCTCCGTCAAAGGCACACTTATCGAAGAGATCATAGCGGTTTCATTGATCGTTATCATCTTCCTGTTTCACTGGCGCAGTGCGCTGAGCATTATTATTCAAATTCCCGTCACCATTGCCATCAGCTTCATCCTGCTCAACGCTTTTGGTATTTCCTCTAATATCATGTCGCTTACCGGTATCGCATTGGCCATCGGGGTAATTGTGGATAATGGCATTGTGATGAGTGAAAATGCTTACAAGCACCTGGCAGACCGCTACGCACATTGGCAACAAGAACAAAAAGACAATCCTCAATTATGATCTGGCACAAAAAAAATAAAAAAGCAAAAGAAAAATGGATCACCGAGGAAGAGCGGTTATCCATTATTGAAAAATCCAGCAAGCAGGTATCCAGGGGTGTCTTCTTTGCCACGGTTATCATCATTACTTCTTTTCTTCCGGTGTTTTTACTCACCGGGCAGGAAGGGAAAATGTTTCACCCGATGGCCTACACCAAAACCTTTATACTCATAGTGGATGCGCTATTGGTATTAACCCTTGCGCCGGTGCTGATTTCCTTCTTCATGAAAGGAAAGTTCCGCCCCGACAGTGCTAATCCGGTAAACCGCTTTCTGGAGCGGATCTATACCCCGGTGATCCAATGGGTGATGAAGTGGAGAAAGACCACCCTTGCCATCAATATTCTGGCATTGCTGGTTTCCATTCCCCTGCTCAGAAGTTTGGGCACAGAGTTTATGCCGCCGCTGGATGAGCAAAGCATTTTGTTCATGCCTGTTACGCTACCGGATGTTTCCAACTCCGAGATGAAAAGGATATTACAGGTGCAGGATAAGATCATCAAATCCGTTCCGGAAGTGGACAAGGTGTTGGGGAAGGCTGGCAGGGCCAGTACCGCCACCGATAATTCGCCTATCAGCATGATTGAAACCATCATTATGCTCAAACCGCACAAAGAATGGCGGGAAGGCATCACCAAAGCGAAGATCATTAACGAACTGGACGCCAAACTGCAAATTCCCGGCGTGGTAAACGGCTGGACGCAGCCAATCATCAACCGTATCAATATGCTTTCTACTGGTATCCGCACGGATGTGGGTGTAAAGGTCTATGGACAAAACCTCGATACGATTGCCGTCGTATCAGAGCGGGTAAAAACAGCACTTGAAGGCACGGCCGGTATAGCTGATCTGTATGTTGAACCGATCACAGGCGGCAAATACCTGGCTATTGACACACGCCGGGCAGATTTAGGTCGCTATGGTCTGAGCGTGGACGATGTCAACCAAACCGTAGAAACGGCATTGGGCGGTGCGCCCATCGGGCAAACAGTAGAAGGCAGGCAGCGCTTTAGCATTAATGTACGGCTGGCGCAGGATTACCGCAACAGTGTAGACAACATTAAACGCATACCACTTCGGTCAGCCGGTTTCGGCGAAGTGCCGTTGAGCGCCGTAGCCGATGTAAAATTTGAAGACGGCCCACCCATGATCAACTCCGAAAACGCCTTGCTGCGAGGAGCTGTATTGTTTAATGTAAGAGACAGGGATTTGGGCAGCACGGTAAAAGAAGCAATAGAAAAGCTCAATCAGCAAAAAGGCATTTTACCGGCAGGCTATTTTCTGGAATGGAGCGGGCAGTATGAAAGTTTGATCAGGGGGCAGCAAACGCTGATGTGGATCGCGCCTATTGTGCTGGTGATTATCTTCTTCTCCCTGTACTTCGCCTTTCACTCCATCCGTGAAGCGTTTTTAAGCCTGATCACCGTTCCGTTTGCGTTGATCGGCGGAGCCTATATCATCTATTTCTGGGGCGTCAACCTTTCGGTAGCGGTTGCCGTGGGCTTTATCGCCTTATTTGGTATTGCGGTGGAAACCGGTATCGTCATGGTGATCTACCTCAACGATGCCATGCAGCAATTGATCAAACGCAAAGGCAATTCCAGTGAAGCCATTACCAGGGAAGATCTGCGGGAGTATGTCATTCAGGGTGCCGCCAAAAGGCTGCGTCCAAAGATCATGACGGTTTGTGTTTCGCTGTTTGGGTTGGTGCCGGTGCTGTGGGCCACCGGCGTGGGAACCGATGTGATGAAACCGGTAGTGCTGCCAATGATTGGCGGTGTGTTTACTTCAGCCATTCACATCCTGCTGGTAACGCCGCTCATCTTCTTAATGGCAAAAGAGTACGAATTAAAAAAATACGGAAAACTGGAGGTATATGATGTTCACCATTAAAAAATGTTTGTGGCTGCTCGTACTGCTTCCTTTCAGTGCCCTTGCACAACAAAAGGAAGTGCTGAGCCTGCCCGATGTGCTGCAAAAAATAGACAGCAATAATATCCTGCTCAGAACCTACGGATTAAAAGCGGAAGGATACAAGTACAGCGCCGATGCCGCCACTGCCTGGATGCCGCCGATGGTGGGCTTAGGGTCGTTTATGACGCCTTATCCTTTTCAGAAAATAATGGAGGCCAGGGACAAAGGTTCCCTTATGCTGCGGCTGGAACAGGAAATTCCGAACGGCAAAAAATTGCAGGCGAAAAAAAGATACATCCAGTCGCAGGGCAATGTGGAAAATGCCAATCGTGCGGTAACGCTTAATGAGCTGAAAGCACAGGCAAAATCACAGTATTTTAACTGGCTGGTAGCGTTGGAGAAAATCAGGATCATCCAACAAAACGAAAAAGTGCTGGAGATGATGAAGAAGATTGAAGAGGTACGCTATCCTTACAACCAGTCGCAGCTAAGCACAGTTTACCGGGCAGAAGCATCCATCGAAAAGAACCGCAATATGCTCTTTATGCCACAGAGCGAAATTGCGAAGGCAAAAGCCTATCTGAATGCTTTAATGAACCGTCCGGGCAATGCAGATCTTCAGATAGATACGGTGTATGAACCACGCTTTGTTGCCGCAACATTCTATGACACGGCCAGTCTTGCCACCCAGCGAAAAGATGTGCTGCGGATGAATGAAAGCATCCACGCCATGCAGCTCAATATCGAAGCCATGAAACTGGAACGGAAGCCCTCGTTTCGCATTCAATACGACCACATGTCGCCGTTGTCTTCCATGATGCCACAGGCATTCAGTGTGATGGGCATGGTCTCTATTCCTATTGCGCCGTGGTCAAAAAAAATGTATCAGTCGGAAATCAAATCCATGCGGTCCAATATCCAGGCGATGGAACAGGAACGTGCTGCCATGCTCCAGGAGACACAGGGCATGTTGTACGGCATGCAGGCAGAAATTCAAACGATGCAGCAGCGCATTCAATCCATAGAAGAAAAAGTGATACCGGCATTGCAAAAAACCTTTGATGCCAGCTTCATTACCTACCAGGAAAATAAGCTCACCCTCACAGTGGTTTTGGATAACTGGGACGCCCTGAACATGATGCGACTTGATGTGCTGGACGAAAAACAAAAATTATATCAAATGATCGTCGATTATGAAAAGGAATTATTCAGATAAACTGCTCATCGCGCTGCTGTTCTCACTATTGCTTTTTTCCTGCAAGGAAAAAACAGGAACAGCCACTGCGGATTCAATGCATGCCCACGACAAAGCAACGGCCTATACCTGCCCCATGCACCCGGAAATTGTGCGGGATCATCCGGGTAAATGTCCTATCTGTGGCATGGACCTGGTACCCATGAGCCATTCCAATGAGCTTCATGTAGATAGCAGCATTTTGCCGTTGCTGAAGCCGGTGAACGAACAGGTGGTTTCCGGTATCAGCACGATCACTCCGGACAGCGGCCGCCAGGCTTTTGCCGTCCCGGTGCAGGGCATCGTTACCTATGATATCAGGCACCAGGAAAGCATTTCCAGCCGTGTTGCCGGAAGAATTGAAAAAATGTATATCAGGTACAATTACCAGCCGGTACGCAAAGGACAGCTCATTATGGAAATTTATTCACCTGACCTGGCCGCCGCACAACGAGAATTGATTTACATCAGCAGCAGCGATGACAATGCTTTATTGCTGCAAAGGGCAACGCAACGGCTTAATTTGTTGGGCATGCAAACGGCACAGATCAACCAGGTCATTAAAACCGGAAAGCCTTTGTACCGTGTGCCCGTGTACAGCAGTGTCGATGGTTACATCGTAGAAAAAAAGGTAGCTGCCAACGCATCGCCCGCCAATACGGCGATGCCACCCTCACCCGCCGCCGCTGCAGATGGTATGGGCGCAATGGGCGGTGGTACCGCTTTGTCAAATACTACCGCAGCGCAGCAAGCCATTAATCCAACGCCGGTGCTCATCCGGGAAGGGCAGTATGTTGGTGCCGGAGAAACGGTTTTCACCATTTACAAAAGCAATAGCCTGATAGCAGCGTTTTCGTTTGCCCCTTCCATTGCAGCAACCCTAAAACGGGGTCAACAACTGACGTATCATACCGATGCCAACCCCGGCGATATAAAAACCGGCAGCATTGGCCTGATTGAACCCACGCAGAAAAATGGCGAAAATTTTACGGTAGCACGGGTGTACCTGTCGGGTAGTGATTTAAAGCCGGGGCAGTTACTCACTGCCAATATGCACGTAATAAAAGACGGTACCTACTGGCTGCCTCAAAATGCCGTGCTTCAACTGGGGACAAAAGCCGTGGTATTTAAAAAAGAAAAGGGCGTGTTTATTCCCAGGCAGGTGCAGGCAGGCATCAAAATCAATGACATGATAGAAATAAAAGATTCCATTGGCTATTGGCAGATAGCAAAAAATGCCAGTTTCCTGGTGGACAGTGAAAGCTTTATCAGACTGACATCAAATTATTCAAAATGAACCAGAAAATAAACATCCTCTCCGTTTTCCTACTTGCCGCTATCGCCATGTTGGGCTTGGGTTCGTGTAAAAACAAGGACACGAAAACACAAACGGAAACCACCCAAAAACAAACCTATACCTGCCCCATGCACCCGCAGATCGTAAGCGACAAGCCTGGTAGCTGTCCGATTTGCGGAATGGATCTGGTTCCGTTTGATAAAACCAATGCCGGTGATTTCTTAACGCTTAGCGTCCCACAACAGATGCTGGGAAACATCAATACAGACACGGTGAGAACGGGTTCCTTTTCCTCCTTTAAACAACTAAACGGCAGGCTTGCCGTAAACCCTTCACAAACGGATATGATATCCAGCCGGACAGCGGGCAGAATAGAAGCCCTGTATGTGAAAGAGACAGGCGTTCCGGTGCGTAAAGGGCAGCCCTTGTATAAAATATATTCAGAACAACTCGCAGCATTGCAACAGGAATACCTGGTTGCCGTTGCGCAGGCATCACAGTTTCCGGAAGACAAAAAATTTCAGCAACTCCTGGATGCTTCCCGGCAGAAATTGTTGCTCTATGATCAAAGTGAAGCGCAGGTACACCAGTTAAAAACCAGCAAAAAAACCAGCCCTTATATTACCTATATGGCTCCGGTAGATGGTATTGTTGCTGAAGTGTTGGTTACCGAAGGGCAATATGTAGCAGAAGGTTCCCCCATTATGAGCCTGGAAGGCTACCATAACATCTGGGTAGAAGCAGATCTGTATCCTGCCGAAGCAAGCCTGGTAAAAACGGGTGACCTGGTAAATGTGACCGTAGCCGGCTTTGAGAACGAACCGCAAAAAATGCGGGTTGAATTTATCGCACCGGCCTTACAGGAAGGCAGCCAGTTGCTCACGATCAGGGGCAATATACCCAACCTGCACAACCAGCTAAGAGCAGGCATGCAGGCCGTGGTGGAACTACCTGTGGCCAATACATCCCGAGCCGTCACCGTACCGGTAGATGCGGTCATTCATGACGGTAAAGGCGCTCACATCTGGGTAGAAACAGGTGCCGGAAAGTTTGAACCGAGGATGGTGGAAACAGGTGCCGAAAACGCACTATGGATCGAGATTACATCAGGAGTGCAACCCGGAGAAGTAGTGGTTACAGATGGTGCCTACCTGCTGAGCAGTGAGTTTATCCTCAAAAAGGGAGCAAGCAAGATGCATGACCATTAATGGCGATGGTGCGCCTGTGCGGGTTATTATCAGGCAGGGTGTATTTGCTATGGGCAGGAATTTTGGTTTCAAAATAAACGTGCCACTGAACTTTAACTGGTAACCAGTGAAGAAGTTAAAACAAACAGGCTGTTTCCCGTGCGGATCAGCCTGTTTTTGCTTTGGCAACATGAAACGGAATAGCAGCGAACAGTATCCCTGGCAAGGTTAACCCTGTTCCATGAAATTTTATAAATCAATTCCAAAATTTCGTAATAGTAGCCACTGGCATTATGGTCAAATTTGCATTATTCAATAAAGCAGCAAAATATGACGACAGATAATAATAAAGAAATCATCTATCTGCCTTTGGAAAACGTAGAGAGTGACCATTGCGCATCCATCGTTGACAGGGGGCTGGCACAAGTCAAGGGGATCACCACCCATAAAGTAGAGCTGAACAACCGCAGGGCCGCCATAACGGTAAATGACCATGAGGCAATACCCGAAGCGGTGAAGGCAGTAAAGGATCTCGGGTATAACATTACCACCACTAAGGGAGCTTTTCCTGTCCTGGGAATGACCTGCGCATCCTGTGCAGGAAGTGCTGAAAGTATCGTAAAATACCAACCCGGCGTAGTCAGTGCATCCGTCAACTTTGCTACCGGGAATCTTACCGTGGAATATCTTCCGAATATGACCAGCGCTTCAACGTTGCAAAAAGCGGTACAATCCGTAGGGTACGATTTACTGATTGAAGATGAAACCAGGCAGCAGGAAACATTGGAAGCCATCCACGCCCAAAACTTCAGCAAGCTGAAGACTAAAACCGTATGGGCAATCATCCTGTCTTTACCTGTGGTAGTGATAGGGATGTTCTTCATGGATATACCTTATGCCAACCAGATCATGTGGGCATTCGCTACGCCTGTTGTGGCATGGCTGGGCAGGGATTTCTTTATCAATGCCTGGAAACAGGCCAGACACCGTTCCGCCAATATGGACACGCTCGTGGCGTTAAGTACGGGGATTGCCTATGTCTTCAGCGTATTCAATATGCTGTTTGCTGACTTTTGGCATCACAGAGGGTTGCATGCGCACGTATATTTTGAAGCCGCAGCCGTTATCATAGCATTTATCCTGTTAGGGAAATTGCTGGAAGAAAAAGCCAAAGGAAATACATCATCGGCCATTAAAAAACTGATGGGCTTACAACCTAAAACCGTAATGGTGATCCAGGCCGACGGGTCAGAAAAGCAGACCGCCATTGAAGAGGTAAACCCGGGTGATGTGATACTGGTAAAGCCCGGTGAAAAAATTGCTGTAGACGGTATGGTAACATCAGGCAGCTCGTATGTGGATGAAAGCATGTTAAGCGGAGAGCCGGTCCCGGTACTTAAAAATGAAAACGAAAAAGTGTTTGCAGGAACGATCAACCAAAAAGGCAGCTTCCAGTTTAAAGCAGTGAAGGTAGGTAAAGAGACCATGCTTGCCCACATCATCAAAATGGTGCAGGATGCACAGGGAAGCAAAGCGCCTGTTCAGAAATTGGTAGATAAAATTGCGGGCATTTTTGTTCCGGTTGTCATGGGCATTGCCATCCTGGCCTTTTTGCTGTGGCTGGTGCTGGGTGGCGATGACGGGATCGTACAGGGATTACTGGCAGCCGTCACCGTACTCGTCATTGCCTGTCCATGCGCATTGGGACTGGCCACGCCTACGGCTATCATGGTGGGCGTAGGCAAAGGAGCAGAAAAGGGTATCCTCATTAAAGATGCGGAAAGCCTCGAACTGGCCAAGAAAATAAATGCCGTCGTACTGGATAAAACGGGAACCATTACCGAAGGAAAACCACAGGTAACCGGCATCCAATGGCTGAATAATGACGACGCTGCCAAAAATGTGCTGTTGAGCATTGAAAAGCAATCGGAGCATCCATTGGCAGAAGCAGTGGCAAAACACTATGAAGGGATAGGGAACACCTCTTTGTCCCTGTTCGACAGTATTACGGGTAAAGGGGCAAAAGCCAATCACAACGGCGAAACCTATTTTGTAGGAAATAAAAAGCTGTTGGCAGAAAACAAGATTGCCATTGCCGGCGAATTACAAGACAAAGCTGAAGAATGGGGCAAACAGTCCAAAACCGTTATCTGGTTTGCAAACAGCAAACAGGCTCTTGCTGTCATTGCCATAGCCGATAAGATTAAAGACACATCAGTACAGGCCATCAAAGAAATGCAGGATATGGGCATTGACCTGTATATGCTCACCGGGGATAATGACGCTACCGCAAAATCCATTGCAGAGCAGACAGGCATCAGGCATTACAAGGCCGAGGTATTGCCACAGCACAAAGCCGATTTTGTGAAAGAACTGCAACAGCAGGGTAAAACAGTGGCGATGGTAGGCGATGGCATTAATGACAGCACCGCTTTGGCAACAGCCGATGTAAGTATCGCAATGGGCAAAGGCAGCGATATAGCAATGGATGTTGCCAAGATGACCATCATCTCCTCAGACCTTACCAAGATACCGCAGGCAATACGCTTGTCAAAACAGACTGTAGCCACTATCAAACAAAACCTGTTTTGGGCGTTTATTTACAATGTAATTGGCATTCCGATAGCCGCAGGTATCCTTTATCCTGTGAATGGCTTCCTGCTTAACCCCATGATTGCAGGGGCGGCAATGGCACTCAGCAGCGTAAGTGTAGTCAGCAATAGCCTGCTACTGAAATGGAAAAATAGGTAAGGATAAAACGCGTAATATAACCGTACATAAAAACATACAATGTGCAAATAAATCTACTGGCATTGGGGATATTTGGGTCCAACTTTTAAAAAAGGCAGGGACTTGTTTGCTCATTATCAACGCAGGACACGTAATTAAACTAAATAGAGCCTCAAGCTGGCTAATGGCACAGTTTTTACCCTCCTTACTAAAATCTATGTTATGAAAAAAATTATGCCCATTGCCGCATTGATAATATTCATTCTTGCTGCCTGCAACAAAAATAGTGATGAACTGCGCCTGCAAAGCCATGACGAAAACCGCATGATGGATAGTTTGCACGCCATGATGAGCCGAATGGAAGCTATGCCTATGACCGACGATCCTGAGATCGACTTCGCGAAAATGATGATTATGCACCATGATGGAGCAATAAACATGAGTACCGTTCAAAGCCAGGAAGGACAGAATGACTCTTTAAAGCGGTTTTCTCAAAAGGTAATTAGTGCTCAAACCCTGGAAATACAGGAATTGAAAGATTTCTTAACCACACAGTCAGTAAATAACGCTGTACCGGCCCATTCAGCCGAGCACATGGCCCACATGAAGAAAATGGATCAGATGGCAGATGTTCAGCTTATAACCGGTGATCTGGACAATGACTATGCTACGCTGTTGATTCTACATCACAACAGTGCGATTGAAGACGCAGAAGCCTACATTATGTTTGGCAATAACGCTCAATTGAAGTCGATGGCACAGATGATGATTGACGACCAGACAAAAGAAATTCAAGAGTTAAGCAATTGGATAAAATCAAACAAACGTTGATGGCTACTGATTATTGATAAAAGCGCTGTCACTAAAAAGGAAACTTTATCAAGGTGCATAATAACAACACCGAATTTAGACAGCATGTAAGTACTTCAAAAAACAAAGGCATTAACATCGCAATGGATGTTAGCAGATACCTTCATTTCTTCTGACCTTGCCGAGATCCCGTAAGCCATAAGGTTGTCAGACAAAAGCAAGCCCTGCTTTAGGTATTTCTTTACAATGTAATCAGCTTTCCGGTAACGGAATATATCCGTTAACCGCGTAAGCAGCCTCCTGCTTAACCAAAAGAATGCAGGATCGGAAATAGAACGCTATAGCTTGCGGTTGAGAGGGGAAAAGAAATCCGTAAATCTTATAAATTAAACCCGAAATTACGTAATACAGCCATGCAGCATTTTATGGAAATTTGCAGTATCAGATAACTGTAAAAATTTTTAAGCAATGGAAAATAAAGAATTTCAATTCAAGACAAACATTAATTGTGGCGGTTGTATCGCATCAGTAAAGCCGCATTTGGATAATGCAGAGGGCATTTGCCATTGGGAAGTGGACACAGCCAATAAGGACAAAGTACTTACTGTGAAGTCAGAGGGCATTACAGAGCAGGAAGTGATATCGACAGTACAAAAGGCAGGCTTCACAATAGAGCCGTTGAATGCCTAAGCATAAAAAGGTGAAAAATGCCCATTTTACCAATGACTTTCAATATATTAGGTTTTCAGGTAAGGGCATTTTTTCCGTATTAAAGAAAGACAGGCAGCAGGGTAAGTAATTTTTTTTGGTTTATATAACAAAAAGATGTAAAACGATTAAAAAAACGAATCTTCTTTGTAACTTTGTGGCGTTGAAAAATTTGAGAATACATATAGGCATTTTAACACTGTTGTGTTTGGGTTTCTTTCTGATGCCCAACCTAAGTTATGCCTGTCCAAAAAATGCAACAACGGCCGAGAAAGCTGCGTGTTCCAAGAAAAAGTCCATCAAAGCAGAACACCAGGCAGGTTGTAAAGATAAATCCTGTGAAAAGTGCAAGCATGGCAAAGGCTGCGGGGGCAATTGTAAACATAACTCTTGCAGGTGCGGCGCTTCTGTAACTTCTTTAAGCATACCAACCCCCATCGACTTAAAAGCAAAATATCCTTTTGCAGCAGCTAAAAAGCAAAAATTCGGTTTCAAAGAAGCCTGTTATTCTTCGGGCTATTACTCCATTTGGCTACCGCCTAAAATAAGCTAAACCTATGGCCTGATAGCCATAGGTGTGCCCTTTCAAAAGCAACTCTCCGCTTTTGAACTTCCCCTATTTGTATCATTTATTCAAAACTTTAACCAGGAAAGGGGTTGCTAATACCCCGTTTCTAAAAAAGTAATTATTATGAAATCATTATCGAAAATGGTGATGGTAATCGCTGTATTACTATCATCAATTAACGGTTTTGCACAGATAAAGAATGCGAAAACGGAAACCGTGAAGATCTACGGTAATTGTGAAATGTGTAAAACCACCATCGAAAAAGCAGGTAATGTAAAGAAGGTAGCCAGCGTGGACTGGAATAAAGACACCAAAGTGGCTACACTCACTTACGACAGCGACAGAACAAACCAGGATGAAATCCTGAAGCGTATTGCTTTAGCCGGGTATGACAATGAGAAGTTCCGCGCTCCCGATGACGTATATGCAAAACTGGCTGGCTGCTGCCAGTACGATAGACCCTTGAAGACGGTTGCCAAAAATAAAGAGGCGGGTAAGGATATGGCGGGTATGGATATGACCGGCATGAAAACAGAGCACGGCAATCATGATCACAGTAAAATGGATGCCTCAGCTAAAACGACGGACCCCCAGGATCAGTCACCGCTAAAACCGGTATTTGACAGCTACTTTTCAGTGAAAGATGCCCTGGTAAAGACCGACGCTGCCACCGCGTCCGCCAAAGCCACTGAATTGGCAGCAGCCATCAAAGCAGTAGATATGAATAAGCTGTCGGCACAGGAACATACTGCCTGGATGAAAGTAATGAAAGACTTAGCGGCCAATGCAACGAGTATTTCAACATCAAAAGATGTAGCCAAACAAAGAAATGGCTTCGCAGCACTTTCAGGTAATATCTACGAACTGGCGAAAGTCTCCAAGCAGGACATTCCCGTTTACTACCAGCATTGCCCTATGTATAATGGAGGCAAGGGAGCCAATTGGCTGAGTAAGGAGAATGTAATTAAAAATCCATTCTATGGCTCACAAATGCTTAGCTGCGGCAGTACGGTAGAAACCATTAAATAACAGATCTGAACGCTATGGTACAGTACGATGACATGGTGCAGGCGCTCAAAGAACTGAGACAACGTGGGTACAGTATGGACTTTAGTCTGTTACCGGACTGCCTGTACTGTGCATCAAGGAGCCTGAAGCTAAAACCGAAGGATTTTACGGTAACGGAAACACATAGGTTTGAAAGCCTCGACAGCAGTCCTGATAACAATGCAGTCGTGTACGCGATATCGTCCAATGACGGTAAGAACAAAGGGGTACTTGTTGATGCCTATGGTACTTATGCCGGTGTGATGACCCATGAGATGGCAAAAAAATTAAATGCACATAAATTTTAAAACCCCTTGTTATGAATAAATACACTTGTCCGATGCATCCGCAGGTACTAAAAGACGAACCGGGCAAATGCCCGCTCTGCGGTATGACATTGGTGCCAGTTGGCAGTACATCAGCTTCTCATAAGCATACATCAGGACATGGGCATGCTGAGCATTCTTCTCATGATCATGAAAAAGAGGGCTTTAATAAGCATGCAGGGCATCATACCGGCGATTTCCTGAAACGCTTTTGGGTAAGCCTGGTCATTACAGTTCCTATCCTGCTGTTATCACATATGATACAGCAATGGTTGGGTTTCAGCCTTGCTTTCACCGGCGATAAATATGTATTGCTGGCACTCGGAACAACAATTTATCTCTATGGAGGCTTCCCCTTCCTGAAGGGAATGATGGGCGAGATGAAAGCAAAAGCCATAGGGATGATGACACTTGTTGCCATCGCCATATCCGTAGCCTACATCTATTCGGTGGCCGTGGTGTTTGGCCTGCAGGGCATGGATTTCTTTTGGGAACTGGCAACCCTTATCGACATCATGCTTTTGGGGCATTGGCTGGAAATGCGTTCCCAGATGGCTGCTTCCCGGGCATTACAATCACTGGTGGCCTTACTGCCAAACGATGTCACCGTTGAACGAAACGGAGAAGCCGTAAAAATAAAGCTCGAAGAGTTGCAAAGCAATGAAACGGTTATCATAAAGCCGGGGGAAAAAATTCCGGCGGACGGCTTGGTACTGGAGGGTGTTTCTTACATCAACGAAAGTATGCTTACCGGGGAAAGTGTTCCCGTAAAAAAGGAAACGAACAGTAAGGTGATCGCAGGATCTATCAATGGCGACGGTGCGTTGAAGGTAAAGGTAACAGCAGTAGGAAAAGACAGCTACCTGAACCGGGTGATTAACCTGGTACAGGAGGCGCAGGCCACTAAGTCCAATACGCAGAACCTTGCTGACAAAGTAGCCAAATGGCTCACCTTTATTGCCATTGCCGTTGGCATAGGCACATTCGTTTATTGGTTTGCCAGCAGTGGTGATACTGCCTTTGCCCTTGAAAGGATGGTGACGGTCATGGTAACCGCCTGCCCGCACGCATTGGGTGTGGCTATCCCGTTGGTGGTCGCCATTTCCACCACACTTTCGGCAACCAATGGTCTGCTCATTCGCAACCGGACGGCATTTGAAACAACCCGGAAGCTATCTACCGTCATTTTTGATAAAACCGGAACGCTCACTAAAGGTTCCCATGCAGTGGAAAAAGTGATCCCGTTAACGGACGAGTATAAGGCTGATGAAGTGATCCAGTATGCTGCCGCAGTACAGCAAAATTCGGAACACCATATAGCAAAAGGCATCATGGCAATATTAAAAGAAAAGGGCCTTGCCTTATGGAAGTCTGAAAACTTCAGCTATATGCAGGGCATCGGTGTTAAAGGTGTTGTCAAAGGGAAAAATGTAGTAGCTGCGGGGCCAAATTATTTCAAAGAAAACCACCTTTCCTTACCGGAAATTCCAGCAGAAATCAACCAGGAAGCCGAAACGGTCAACTTCGTTCTCATCGAAAATCAGGTAATCGGCATCATCACTTTGGCAGACAGCATCCGGGAGGGTTCCGGACAGGCAGTTGATGAACTCAAAAAAATGGGCATTAAGTCCTTTTTGCTCACCGGGGACAATGACAGGATCGCTGCTGCGGTGGCCGGAAAATTAGGAATGGACGGTTATTTGGCAAATGTGCTGCCCCATAACAAGCAGGAAAAGGTAAAAGAGTTCCAGGATAAAGGTGAAGTGGTTGCCATGACAGGTGATGGTGTCAATGATGCGCCTGCACTGGCGCAGGCAGACGTGGGTATTGCCGTAGGTTCCGGTACGGATGTGGCTGCCGAAACAGCGGACATCATATTGGTGGACAGTGATCCCAGGGATGTAGTTAAGCTGATTGACTTCGGTAAACTCACCTACAAAAAAATGGTGCAGAACCTGATATGGGCGGTGGGTTACAACGTCGTGGCAATTCCACTTGCAGCAGGTGTCCTCTATCCAAAATTTATTTTAAGTCCCGCTATGGGTGCTGTGCTGATGAGCGTAAGCACCATTGTAGTGGCTATTAACGCAAGTTTCTTAAAAATCAAAAAATTAAATCTAAAATGAAAAACATAGCATTTTTTGTAGTAATCGCTGCCGGTTCCTTTACCACCTTGTCCTCTTGTAACAAAGATGATAAGGGAGACATGCCAATGGACAAAAATATTGATTACCCCGCAGCATACGTGGTCAATGGTGAAAGCGCCACCGTTTCAATTATCAAGCTAAGCGATAATACCCTGAGCGAAACCTTTGACATCATGAACTCCAGTGGTAATATGATTATGTGGCCGCATCACATTTATAGCCATCAAGATCATTTAAGCATCGGCGTGCCGGGTATGGATTTGAGTGCAGGTCATACTGGTGGCATGGCAGGTATGAAAGGGCGTATCCTGATTCTGGATGCAAAGAAAGGAACCATTTTAAAGGATATCGAAACACCGGCAATGAACCACAATGCCGTTTATTCACCGGACGGTACAGAAATATGGACAACGCAAATGGCGATGGATGGAAAGGTGTTGGTTTACGATGCCACCACCTATGCTGTCAAAAATACAATCTCCGTAGGTGAAGATCCGGCGGAAGTAACCTTTAGCACGGATGGCACAAAAGCCTACGTGTGCAATGGTGGCAGTGGTACAGTTTCAGTGATCAGTCCTTCTGCAAAAACTGTGGTAGCTACCCTGACCGTAGGCGACGATCCTGTCGGAGCCTGGCCTGCCGGTAACGGTAAAATGTATGTGGACAATGAAGCTTCACAGACCATTTCCGTAATTGATGTAGCTACCAATACGGTAAGCGAAACTGTTAGTTTAGGTTTTATGCCCGGATTTGCCGCCCATAACGCGTCAAAAAATGAACTATGGGTAACTGACCCTATGAATGGGAAAGTTCATTACTGGACTTGGGACAATGCCATGAGTATGTGGATGCACGCGGGTGTATTTAATACCGGTGCAGGGTCGCACGCCATTGTATTCACACAGGACGGGAATACCGCTTATGTCACCAACCAGGAAAGCAATACGGTTTCAGTAATCAACGTATCATCACATGCCGTAACAAAGACGCTCAACGTTGGTAAAAAGCCCAATGGCCTCGTGATAAAAATGTAAAAGAAAGGTGGCATAGATGCTATCATCTATACCGCTAACAATAACTCTTACCGGTTGCCGGTACTGCATGGTACGGTGGTAACCCTAACTTAAAATACTTATTCAATTTAAAAATTAATAAAATGAAAAATTTCGCATTATCAATCTTCGCAGTTATCATAACATTTGTAGCAGTATCCTGTACTGAGTCTTCAAACAAAAACCAATCTGGAACGGATACCACCGCGGTTTCGGGCGGGCAGGCGACTTCCCAATCAAATGATACCTTAACCGCCCCTGCCGCTATCGATACATCAAACGGTAAACAGCCAGGCGAATCAGTAAATGCCGCAGCCAAAGGATTTTCCATTGCGCCCATCATTACCGGCTACCTGTCATTAAAGAATGCTCTTGTTTCAGACGATGACAAAGCTGCTGCCGGAGCCGGTAAAAAACTCTTAGCTGCTTTGAACCAGGTAGACATGAAAGCCATTCCTGCCGATAAGCACAAAAAATACATGGACATAGCGGATGATGCTAAAGAACATGCAGAGCATATCGGGGCAAATGTTGGTAACATCCACCATCAACGCGAACATTTATCCTCGCTTAGCGAAGATTTGAAAGACCTGATTGATTTGTTTGGTACATCACAAACATTGTATCAAGATCATTGCCCGATGTTCAACGACAATAAGGGAGCGGTTTGGTTCAGTGAAAACAAGGAAATCAAAAACCCTTATTATGGCTCGAAAATGCTGACCTGCGGTAAGGTGCAGCAAACAATTAACAGCAAATAAAAATCAGTTATATGGAAAATATGGAAAACAGTCACAATGCACACCATGCTTCAGCGCATGGTGTGCACAATTCAAAACATGCTTCTGGCATGTACAAACGCTTTGCGGTGATGGCTGTCGCAATGTTCGGAGTTATGTATTTTATTATGTACGCCATGATAGACGGGTGGCAGAACCTTCTACTCAATATCAACAATTTGTATATGACCTTGCTGATGACCTCGGCAATGTTGCTTATTGAATTATTGATCATGAAAATGATGTACCCCAACAGAAAGATGAACTGGTTGATAGCAATAATTTCAGTCGCCGTTGGCATTTTTTCATGGTTTGGTATCAGGGAACAAATCAATGTCGGCGATAAGCAGTTTGCAAAGGGTATGATACCCCATCACGCAGCAGCCATATTGATGTCTGAAAAGGCACACCTGACCGACCCGGAACTGATACAGTTGCAAAAAAACATACTTAAAACTCAGGCAGAAGAAATTGAACTGATGAAGCGCAAACTAAAAGAGTTTGAAAATGATAAATAGGACGATGATAAAATTCAAAAAATAATTTCAACATGAGCAAAGTATTAATCGGCTTGCTTTCCCTGTTAACCCTGCTATGCACCGCTTGCGGGCAGGCAGGGTCCAATAAGGAGGAAGCAACACACCATCACCCGGAGGCAGTTGCAACAGGCCACGAACATCATATCCAAAAAGGCGAATTGGTCCCCTCAGATGAAGTCTGCATGGTCAACGATGCCTATATGGGTAAAAAGCAATTTGACGTAAAATTTCAAGGTAAAACATACTATGGCTGCTGTGATATGTGCAAAGAGCGTATTCCAAAAGATGCCAGCGTTCGGGTGGCAACGGACCCGTACTCCCACAAGCAAGTGGACAAAGCTGTAGCGGTGATTGCCGTAACGGGAAACAACGGCGAAGTATCCTACTTTGAGAACAAGGATAATTACGACAATTATTTAAAAAAACAGTAGTCACACTTTAAATGAAGCCACAATATTATGTCCTTAAAAAAGAAAATCATATTGGGGTTGGCTGTTATCTTAATCGGCATGCAGTTTTTTCAGCCGTTACGAAACCAGTCGGATGAAGTAACCGCCTCTCATATTGAAAGGGTTTACGCCGTACCCCAAAACGTAAAGGCCATCCTTACCCAATCCTGCTATGACTGCCATAGCAATAATACCCGCTATCCGTGGTATAGCCGTATCCAGCCCGGAGCATGGTATATGGCACGGCATATCAAAAAAGGCAAAGAGGAACTCAACTTTAGCACTTTTGGGGATTATTCCGCCCGCAAGCAGCGAAATAAGTTCAGGGCAATGGCGGGTCAGGTCAAGGACGGGGAAATGCCGTTGTCGTCATATACGTTGATTCATCGCAACGCAGTATTATCACAGGATGATAAGCAGGTTTTGATTAATTGGTTTGGCACGATGGAAGACAGTATTAAATAAAATTTGAAATAATGAAAAGATATAAAGACATACCCATAAAAATACTGCAAACAGTGCTGATACTGCTTTGCACACAAACCCTGTTTGCACAGAAGGTGGTGCATTACGAGCTGTATGTAAAAGATACCCTTGTAAACTATGCAGGAAAACAAAAAAGAGCGATTGCGGTAAACGGGCAAATACCCATGCCCACGCTTACATTTACCGAGGGAGATACTGCCGAAATTGTAGTACACAACCTGTTAAAGGAAAGTACATCATTGCACTGGCATGGCGTATTCCTGCCCAATAAAGAAGATGGCGTACCATATCTTACGCAACAGCCGATTAAGCCCGGTACTACCTATACCTACCGTTTCCCGATTATTCAGCACGGTACACACTGGTATCATTCCCACTCAGGATTGCAGGAACAGATAGGGATGTACGGCAGTTTTGTAATGAACAAGCGTGCAGACGATAAGACCTTTAGAAAAGGAATTGACGATTTGCCCACCTTACCCATTGTCCTGAGCGAATGGACAAATTATAACCCTAATAACATTAACCGGATGTTGCACAACGCCAATGATTGGGCTGCCATCAAAAAGAATGCAACGCAGTCATACGTTGAAGCTATCAGAGAAGGAAAATTAGGCGTAAAAGTAAAGAATGAGTGGAAACGGATGCTGGCAATGGACGTAAGTGATGTGTATTATGATAAGATCCTTATGAATGGCCACAATTCGCCGGAGTTAAAATCGGTGGATGGAAAAACATTGAAGGCTGGGGATAAAGTCCGTCTTCGTATCTCCAATGGCGGTGCATCTTCTTATTTCTGGCTGCGTTACGCCGGTGGTAAAATTACCGTAGTGGCAAATGACGGTAACGACGTGGAGCCAGTAGAGGTGGACAGGTTAATTATTGCCGTATCCGAAACATACGATATAGTGGTCACCATACCTGATGATGGTTTGGCGTATGAATTTTTAGCGACAACCGAAGACAGGACACAATCGGCAAGCTATTTCATTGGTAACGGGGTAAAGCAGCTTATTTCACCGCTGCCAAGATTGAAATATTTTGAAGGGATGAAGATGATGAACGACATGATGAAGATGAACGGCGACCTGGACGACATGGGTATGAAGATGAGCCTGAACCAAATGGATATGAATGTGGTCATGTACCCCGAAATTACAGGAGAAGCAGGAAAAAAGGCTGACCATAGTAAGCATGGCGGAATGAATATGGATAATGATCCCAACCGTTATAATGCGAATGCTTTAGGAGATATTGTTACTTTAAATTATGCCATGCTCAAATCTCCCTATAACACATCACTACCTAAAGATGCGCCTGTAAAAAACATAAAATTCACCCTTACCGGGAATATGAACCGCTATGTATGGAGCATGGACAACAGGGTACTTTCTGAAACGGATAAAATACCTGTCAAGAAAGGAGAAATACTGCGCATTACGATTTACAACAACTCCATGATGCGCCATCCCATGCACCTGCACGGGTTTGATTTCAGGGTGCTAAACGGAAAAGGTGAGCATTCACCGCTTAAAAATATCATTGATATCATGCCGATGGAAACAGACACCCTTGAGTTCGCGGCTAATACGGAGGGCGACTGGTTTTTTCACTGTCATATTTTGTATCACATGATGTCGGGCATGAACAGGGTGTTTGCCGTAGGCGATTACCAAAATCCCAACTTACCCGATAAGGCTAAAGCCTATAGAGCCTTACAGCGGGAAAGCAATATGCCACATTTCATGGCGCAGAATGATTTTGCCACCAATGGAAATGACGGAACGGCAATGCTACAAAACACCAGGTGGAACCTGAGTTCGGAATGGCGTTTAGGTTACAATGATATGCACGGCTACGAGGTAGAAACACATTTAGGCAGGTATTTGGGCAGAATGCAATGGTTTATGCCATTCATAGGTTTTGACTGGCGTTACCGCAGACTCGGTATTGATGAGCACGAAAAGAATTTGTTTGGGCAAAGAAATGAGAAAGACACCCGCAGACAGTTTAGTTTAGGATTTATCTATACGCTGCCGATGCTGGTTAACTTCCAGGCAGAGGTATATCACGATGGAATCGTCCGGTTGCAAATGATGAGAGAGGATATTCCTATATCCAAAAGATTACGGGGCGGCTTTATGGTGAATACGGACTTTGAATACATGGGGGAACTTAGTTACATCATCAACAAAAACATCGGCATCCGCACTCACTACGACAGTGATATGGGATGGGGTGTCGGATTATCATTGACCTATTAAGATGGATAAACATAACGACGATATTTACTGGTCTGATGCGTAATCTTCTCACCGAAGCGATTAGATCCTTGTAAAATAATATAAAACTGTATAACCAATATTTATGAAAAAAGCAAATTACACCCACAAGAATTTAGTTATTGAAATTCTTGCATCGTCATTTGACACCAACGCAAGTGTTAACTACATTATTAAACAGGATAAACATAGAGAGAAACGAATACGTGCACTGATGGACTATTCTTTTGAGGTATGCTACCTGTTCGGTGAAATTTTTCTCTCCAACGATAACAAGGCTTGCGCTCTTATTGTATATCCCGACAAGAAGAAAACTACCCTGAAATCAATCTCATTAGACCTCAAATTGATCTTCCAATGCGTGGGCATTGGCAATATTATGAAAACGCTTAAAAGGGAAAAACTGATAAATAGCCTTCATCCTAAAGCACCATTTAGTTATCTGTGGTTTATCGGTGTTGCACCGGAAGATCAGAATAAGGGCGCAGGAAGCAAGTTGCTCCAATCAGTGCTTGACTACAGCGATCAGCAGAATCGCCCCGTTTATCTTGAAACATCAACAGTCAGGAACTTGCCGTGGTACGATAAGTTCGGCTTTCAATCCTACCATGAGGAGTATCTAACCTATCATCTTTATTTCTTCAGCAGGGCAGTCAAAAATCAGTAGGGAATGTTAGTGTTCGGGACACAGATGCACATTGTCACATTCGCTTTTGTGAGCATAGAAATTGTTTTCTTTTTCTATCTGGTCATTTTTAAATTATCCCGACCAGGTGATAAGACAACATTCCTGAACATCATTCTTTTGCTTTTACTGATCACGTATAACGTGACCGGTGGTTTGCTTCCTGATCCTAATTTGCCAGGCTCATTTTTCACACAGGAGGTAATTGCATACGCTACCGGATTTATTACACCCTGTTATTTTCCATATTATGTATATAAGGGATTCGGTCTTACAAAATTGAAATTTCACGCTTACCGTGGCGTGTACTTTTTCCTGGTTATACCTTATCTGATTTTCGTATTTATTTTTTGGATTTCAAACGACCTACGGAATGCTCAAAATCTTCTGGTCATTCCAGTTCTCTATGCAATTTGGGTCATTATCTCTTTGTTTAAAGCTATTCGCTACAAGTATAATAATAATTTTAGCAGCCTTGAAGCAAGGCAGGAGATGGTCGTATTACTGTTCAGTCTGACACCGTGGATTGGGTTACCGATCATTGACTATTTTAAATTCGGACAGGCAATCGAAGCATCAATTACTAATATCGGCTTCCTGCTACTGTTCGGCTTGCAGGTGCATAGAAACGTAACGCAGCTTCGGATAGAACATGGAAAGCTGATTGAATCGGAGCAACGGCTAAGAAGCTGGAATGCCGATTTGCAGGATGAAGTGAATAAACGCACCAAAGAACTGGAAAAGATCAATGAACAGAAGACTAACAACTTTATTAACCTCGTTCATGAAACAAAGACACCACTTACGCTGATCAAAAATTATCTCGATGAATACATATCCAAATATGGTTCTGTCCAGGAACTGGATGTAATAAAAGGCGGCGTTGATAAACTAACAGCCGACGTGATAAACCTGTTCGACATTGAGCGGTTTACAAAGGGTATAGATACTTACAAACACACTCGTATATCTGACTTCAGTGCTATCTTAAGCAACAGCCTTTCTTTGTTCCAGCATTATTGTTATATGCAACAGATTACCTGCTTTGTTGACATAGAAGATGGGCTGCTGATAAAAGCTGATCCCAATGCGATTAACCGTATAGTCAACAACATTATTGAAAACGCAATAAAGTTTACAGACGAAGGCGGTCAGATAGCTATATCCCTGACGAAGCAGGAAGATAAAATTGTATTTGCGGTTAAGGATACCGGCGACGGAATACCCACTGAATTACAAAAGAAAATATTCGAGCCTTATTACCAGATAGGGCATAAAAATACGGGACTTCAGGGTATGGGGTTAGGCTTGCCTATTGTCAAAAAAGTAGTGGATGGGCTTGGAGGAACTATTGCTATTCAAAGCCAGCCGGAAGTAGTTCCGGGAACAACGGTTACAATCACGCTCACTCAACATACATTAGGTAGCAATGAAGAAATTGCTAAATCAGGTACAGCTATCAGTAAGCTCAGTTACGAATACAGTTATGATACCATTGCCGACAGTGAATTTAAAGCGGGCAGGCGCACTTTGCTTTTGATTGAAGATAATATTACAATGATTAATTTCCTGCTTCAGAAATTAAGTACGGTGTATAATGTATTCTGCGCAAGAAATGGTGCGGAGGCTTTGAAAAAGCTCCACGAAATAACGGTCATTCCCGACCTTATTCTTTCTGATGTAATGATGGACAAAATGGATGGTTTTGCTTTCGCCAGGAAACTGGCAGAACAGGGAAGATATTCACATATACCTTTAATTTTCCTAACGGCTAAATCCACACAGGTTGACAAACTGAAGGGCCTGAAGTTGGGCGCAATAGACTTTATTTCAAAACCTTTTTCCTTTGAAGAATTGAGCCAAAAGATTGAAACCATCTTGGATAGTATCAACAAACAGCAAAAGGCTATCTTAAGTTCCTCCATAGCCCAACTTCAAACCTTAAAAAACCTGGGGCAAGAAGGTGTTTCCGCTTCCAGCCAGACAAAGTTTGAGGAAAACTGTAAGCTGCTGCATTTTACCACAAGGGAAATCGAAATAGCCCGCCTGATTGTGAAAGGCAGAACGTATAAGATGATCGCCAAAGATCTGTTTATCTCTGAAAAAACGGTCACTAAACATATCCAGAATCTGTTTGAGAAAGCAGATGTCAGGAACAAGATTCAACTCATCAATAAGCTGAACAAATAGCTACAAGGCATTGATTTACTACTATTTGAGTAGGGAAATAGTAGGAATTACGTATAGTTTCAGGGGTGGTATGGGGCTACATTTGTGGTGACAAATGTTTGCCATATAAAAGGGAGGGCTTATGTGTGAAGGTTATGTACTTGAATGGCTGGACACTTTGATTTCCGTCACTCTGAATCCATTAAAATCGGAGGTTGGTTCAATACCACCGGAAGACATCAACAAATTACAGAATTTGATAATTCAGGAAAAGGACAAAGTTCAGTCCGCCATCAAATTCACGGTGTTTAATCTGAATGACGAAACAGCGATAAAGTGCGCCATAAAAAACTATCATTCCAGCCTTGTCAGCTTGCTTGACCAGGCACTGGAAAACAAGGGTCCGTTTGCGGAAAATGCAGCGCCCCAGGCGATACTGGATAATATTATTTCATGTATCGAGGAATTGCTTTTTTTGATAGAAAGGCGTTTTACCAGCTATTTGGGCATTGATGAACGTGTGCCTGCCACCTACTTCGACCTGCTCAAAAAAGAGTTGCTAAAAAGGTTGCCACGGACAATAAAAAAACATAGGGAACAGCATTCATTAATTCCGGTGCTGGAGTTGATTATTCGGGAAGTGGAAGCATTTCTAAACCTGCCTTCAGATAAGCACAAGCATACTTTCAGGGAGATGTTCTATCTGAAAGATCTTTGTGTGGAGCTGGAATTTTTGGAATATAATGATGATGCCACGCTTTACACCACACTGGATGAGGTATTGATCCGTATGAACTTTAACAGCAAAACGTACATCTATAACCTTACGGAAAGAATAGCAGCACACATCAACAGCGTGGAGCAACCTTCTGAAAGAATGGAGTGTTTGCTGTTTGACTTGAAATCATTTAAACAGCTTCATAAAAAGCCTGGAATGATTTTTCTAACGCAAAATGCGGTTCTGCACAAGCAGGTGGACAATTGGTTTTCTCAGGAAATATTTTACCTCGAAAAGAAAATACATTATGCAATTGTTCCACTGAAAGGTGGTGAACAGAAGTCAGCACCAAAAGACAAGGAAAAAGAGAAATTGCTTTCAATACTCTCAGTTGACCAAATGGCGCTGATATTGAGGGCGGCAGATGATTTAAGAATCGTAATGGCCCGCTCTCTGAATAGTGTTTTTAAAAATATTGTTCCATTTTTGTCAACGCCTTATCAGGAAAACATCTCTTACGACAGCATGAGAAGTAAATCCTACTCAGCAGAAGGAAGGGATAAAGAAATAGTAACGGAAACTCTGCAACAGATGATTAAGAAGATTAATGAATATTGATAGCACCCGGCTTGTTCAAAGAACACACTGCAACGGGATATTTAACGCTGGCTATCCAATTTCCAGCCCGTATCAAAATGATCGAGGCGGGCACGTTGTGTTTCTGTTTGGGAAAGGTCACGCTTCATGAGTTTGGCAAAAGGTGTTACATTTTTATAAACGACAGTATATTCCACAGTTGCGCTCTTATTATCCTCCTGTAATTGAATGCCCGTAATTTCCCCTAAATCCATGTCAGCAACTTTTACTACCTGCACATTATCGTACTTCTTATCTATGCGAATGAGGTAAGGTTTTGCCTTCTCTGTAAAATGGACGATTGGTTGTCCTGCATCTTTTAGCTTCTGCGTTTTATCAACTGTCACCCATCCCTCTCCCTCCAGCCCCGCATCCAGTAGCTTCTTCGCACTTGCGGGGTCAGTCATATTGATTTCATACTCGTACACTTTTGGATAATTCTTGGCTTCACGTATAGCTGATGCAGCTTCTTCCTTTTCCAATTTGGTTTGACTACAGGAGGCCAGGAGAAAAATGGCAATTCCAAATACACTTCCAGTTTTCATAACGATTCGCTTTTAGTTTTTCACGATAGTCATTCAAAATTCCGAATACTAATTTAAAAAAAATAATCGGTTTGCAGAAGACTGTATGCCTGATTATCAAGGGGTACAAGGGGTACAACTTAGAGTACAAGATAAAGTTGGACTTGAAACGCCTTCGCTGTGTTTGTTTTTTTGCTATCGAAACCAATCGAAACAACTGGTTCTTAAAGGGTCGGATTGAAAACTGTTAAACGAAAAAAGTAAGCGTATGTTAAAGAACATTTCATGGAGTGACTACATTATTGCAGTTGCCATACTATTAGCCATTTACTACCTGTTTGTAGGTGTAAGGTATTTTTCTGCTGAAATCAAAGATCTGCTTTCAGGGAAACGTAAACCGAAACTCAGAACAATATCTTCTGATAACAACGGCATGTCTGATCCTGGCGATGAACCGGGGCAGCAAGAAATGAGCAGCTTTGAAAAAACAACGGATGATGAGTTTACAGAAGTGGAACATCTCATTGAACGTCTCAAAGCTGTTGTGGCTGATGCCTCCCGCAGAAAGCTAATCCCACAGGAATTTAAACAATATCTGAGCATGGTACTGAAGGAATACCCTTCCGTGCGATACTCGCCCATTCGGTCGTCAGTCAATGAACTGATTGTAACCGAGTGTCAAAAATATGGTGCTGTTACACTCAAGGAAGATGAAGTGGAACTGTTGTGGAAAGAAGCAGTGTAGCAGTCCATTAACGGAGCGTGCTTCCCTGTCCCTCCTGGTGCGTAAGGGCAAAGTGTGGTAGGAATAACAGGTTGTGTGACGGCGAAGCCGCTCTGTTTTTTAGAAGAGTTGATTTCAAATTTTAATAAACGTGTGTTATGGAAATGTGCAGCAGGAAAACAAAAGGAAATAACCGCAAAAAGGTTATCATGATCTGTGTCGCTCTGGCACTATTGGCCATCCACTATGGGGCATTCGCCCAGGATGGCATTCAGGGTATCAATGAAGCCAATACTAAAGTACGCAGCTACTTCTCCGCAGGAACCAACCTTATGTATGCGGTGGGTGCATTGCTGGGTTTGATTGGCGCAGTTAAAGTTTACCAGAAATGGAATGCGGGTGATCAGGATACTGGAAAAGTTGCCGCCGCCTGGTTTGGTAGCTGCATTTTTCTGGTGGTGGTTGCAACCGTTATTCAATCCTTCTTCGGTGTTTAAAAATCAGGAAGTATGCAAAGTGTGCTAACAGAAAAGTTGTGGGCGTATATCGTCCACAACAATCCTGATCTCATGATCAGCTTGCAGGAAGACTACTCAGTCACCAGGTATCTGGAAGAAAAGGTGAACGCTGTATTGCCGATGGTTGAGCAGCTTCTTGGCGAAGGAAGACCACCCTACATCATCGAGGAACTATGCCTCAATGCAATGACGGTGGAATTACAGCCTTCCCGCTATCAGTACATACGCTCGATTATAGAAGAAGAATTTAATGGAGACTACGAGCAGATGAAGGAAAACGGAACACTCACCTACGAAGTGGTAAATCTTATCGAAACATGCAAAGGCATTTTTAGTGATTTTGATTTTAACAGTGAAAACGAAACGAACAGGCATTTGAGATATGCCATTATAGGACAGGTGCATGATTACCTGGCCTGAGCCAATAGAAAAGTGAAGAAAGAAAATGTGTGATTATGGCTTACAATGTTTCCCAAAAGCTGCATGATAACCTTCGTGCTATCCGTACAGCGTTGGATTATCAGAACGGTCGTCCGCTTACTGCGGAAGATGTCGGCAGCCTGAAAAAATATGCAGGTTTTGGCGGCATCAAGGCCGTTTTATATCCTTACGGATCACCGGAAGATTGGCAGGCTAATGGTGCTACAAAAGAAGATTTGAAGCATCACGCAGAAATGATGCAATTACACGACCTGCTCAAAGAAAACTATCCTGAAACAGCTTACAAGGAAATCATTGCTTCATTACGCAATAGTGTTCTCACCGCATTTTATACACCGGAGGTAGTACCCCAAACCCTTTACAGCGTACTCGCAGCACAGGGCATTCAGCCTAAAAGATTGTATGAACCTTCAGCCGGTTCAGGTGTGTTCATCAGCGAAGCGGTTACATCATTCCCTCAACTGGAACAGATTACCGCAGTGGAAAAGGACAGGCTAACCGGATTAGTGCTGTCTGCTATCAACAGTACGCTTCCTGTAAAAACAGCGACGCATATTACGGGCTTTGAAGAAGCACCTGTAAAGGATAATAAGACTTATGATCTCGTGGTGAGCAATATTCCTTTTGGGAATTTTTCGGTATATGATGAAGCCTTTCCCGATAAAGAAATATCGGGTAAAATACACAATTATTTTTTCGCCAAAGGTCTGGACAAACTGGCTGAAGGTGGTTTGATGGCTTTCATAACAACAGATGCTTTCCTGAACAGTCCATCTAATCATACGGCAAGAGAATACCTGTTTCAGCGGGCGGATTTTGTGGGCCTTGCGGTGATGCCTGATAATCTTATGAAAGATACCGGCAATACCGAAGCGCCGAATCATTTGTTGATTGTTCAAAAGAATACGGGAAAGGAAAAGATAAGCTGGGAAGAAGATTGGCTGAATGAAGTAAGGGAACGAGAAAATGAATTTGGTCGCTTTCCCTATAATTATTTTATCTCCACTCACGATCACGATGTGGTCATGGGCAATGTGCGTAAGCCAGGCAAAAACCAATACGGCAGAGCTTCAGAAGTGGTTTGGCAGGATGGTGACATCAACCAGATCAGGGAAAGCCTTCATGCCAGTCTGATCAATCAATTCCAAAATCGCTTTAACACTGAATTATATCAGAAGGCGCAAACGGTACTATTACCTGTTCCTGAAAATGAGGGTAAAAAACTCACGTACCTGCCGATGCCGGAAAACACAACGGAAAGCACTTCGGTACAATTGGGATTGTTTGATACAGCCCCGGCAGAGCAGATCAACCGGGCAATGGCATATATCAATCCGCTCGATGAAACGGTTGTGGAAAAAACATCAGCACGCATCATCGGCACGATACGCACCACCGATAAGCCAAGTCATGAGAATGTTGTATTGCTTACCGCGAAGCAGCACAAAAGCAATCGTTTTTTATATAAGCTGTATTCTAATGTCAAAGAAGTAGATCATCTGTCAGCAAATTGGATGGATGCCCGTTTATTGGGTCATGAGCTGACGGGTATTTCCAATTATCTTAAACAGTTTGACCACAGTTTCAGGTACGAGGGCGACCAGACACTGGAAGGCTTTTTCCGGTTTGAACAAAAAGTTCCGCTTCCTTTTATCGGGCTAAAGCCTTACTACCAGGAAGGAACGCTGGTGGTACACATGGGTAGTGTCGGCACAATTGGCAATCCCGATCCAGAATACAAGCAAGCCGTGTTCCAGCCCCTGGGTCTTCAGGGAAACATTCATTTCTACGAAAACTATGCGGCACTTCGTGATGCTTATCTCGAATTAGCAGCCAAAGAAGTATCAGGGGAAACAATCAGCAATGCAGACAGGGATCAGCTCAACAGCAAGTATGAACATTTTGTTGTTGAATACGGTCTTTTGAACAGCCCTGATAACCGCAGGCGTATTCTGGAAGATACCGCCTTCGGAGTTATTGCATTGTCCTCGCTCGAACGCAGAGAAGGCGAACGGTTTGTGAAGGCAGATATATTAACTCACTCCATTCACCAGGTTAAAGAGCGGTTTATAACCGATGATCCCATTGAAGCCCTTGCTCATAGCCTCAACGATACTGGAAAGGTAGATACAGGCTTCATCAGTGCAGCAATGGGGTTAGATGAAAACGAAGTCATCAATCGTCTCGGCAATCATGTGTACATGAATCCTGCCAGCAATGAGTGGGAAACAGCAGACCAGTATTTGAGCGGTAATGTAGTTGAAAAGCTGCGGCAGGCAGAACACCTTTACGGTCAGTTCCCGGATAACCTGCAATATAAAAGAAGTGCGGAAGCCATCGCAAAGGTGCAGCCGGAGCGTATTCCGTTTGAATTACTGGATTTCAATTTAGGAGAACGCTGGATACCTAATTCATACTACGAGCGATTTGCTACATCACTGTTCGAGCTGGACACTACCATCAATTATTTTCCGTCGCTGGATGCCTTCAAGGTAAACACAGGAATGAATATCAAAGTATCGAGAGAGTTCGCTGTTACACCGAAAAGCGGACGTACTACCTACGGATACACTTTGCTGGAACATGCACTGGAGAATACAACCCCTTTCTTTACTTATGAAGTGAAAGGGCCTAATAATACAACCATTAGGGTCCCCGATAATGAAGCCATACAACTGGCTCACCAAAAGATCGAGCAGATAAGGAGTGGTTTCATCAACTGGCTGAACGAAATACCCGATGATGAGAAAAAGAACTTGGAAAACCTGTACAATGATACGTTCAACTGCTATGTATTACGAGAGTTCAACGGCAATCACCTCAATTTTCCCGGCTTAGACAAAAAAGCATTAGGCATTGAGGATTTATACAGCTCACAAAAGAATGCAGCCTGGCGAATCATACAGAACCGGGGAGCATTGGTTGATCATGAAGTAGGATTGGGCAAAACCCTTACCATGATCGTCTCCGCACAGGAGCTGAAAAGATTAGGTATCGTGCATAAGCCTATGATTGTTGCGCTAAAGGCAAACGTTAACCAGATAGCAGAAACCTATAAAAAAGCCTATCCTAAAGCTCGCATCCTGTTTCCGGGGCAAAATGATTTTACACCCGCCCAACGGTTGCGGCTTTTCCATGAAATAAAGAACAACAATTGGGACTGCATCATACTTACGCACGACCAATTCGGAAAAATACCGCAGTCATCGGAGATACAAAGAGAGATATTTCAAACGGAACTGGACAATGTTGAACGTGACCTGGACACTGTCAAAGATCTTGGCGGCGACATCTCTAAGAAAATGCTCAAAGGGCTGGAGATACGGAAGAACAACCTTGAGGGAAAACTGAAATCTATCCTGAAAGACATCGAGGAAAAGAAAGACACAGGTATCAATTTCAAAGAAATGGGCATTGATCACTTATTTGTGGACGAATCCCATAAGTACAAAAATCTCACTTTCACTACCCGCCATAACAGGGTCGCCGGTTTGGGTAATACAGAAGGTAGCCAGAAGGCGCTGAATATGTTGTTCGCTGTTCGCGAACTGCAAACACGTTTTAATTCCGATTTATGTGTCACGTTCCTTTCCGGCACACCTATATCCAACAGCCTCACCGAAATGTATCTGTTGTTTAAATACCTGCGTCCGAAAGAAATGGAACGCCAGCATATTGAAAATTTTGATGGTTGGGCTGCTGTATTTGCACGTAAAACAACAGACTTTGAATTTTCAGTGACCAACGAGATCATTGCCAAAGAACGCTTCAGGCATTTTATTAAAGTACCGGAGCTTGCTTTGTTCTATAACGAGATCACCGACTACAAAACGGCAAAACATATAAACCTTGACAAGCCCGAATTGAGTGAAACGCTGGTGAACATAAAGCCAACGCCTGAACAAAGTGAGTTCATTAAAAACCTGATGCAATTCGCTAAAACAGGCAATGGTGAATTGATTGGTCGTGGCAGGTTGACGCCAGAGGAAGACAAAGGCAGAATGCTGATCGCAACCAACTACGCTAAGAAAATGTCGGCGGATATGCGATTGATCAACGAGTGGAAGTATAGTGATCATCCCGACAACAAAGTAAATGTCAGTGCCCGCAAGATTGCAGAGATCTATAAAGAAACTACCGAGCATAAGGGTACACAGATTATCTTCTCAGACATTGGTACACCCAAGCCTGTTGAATTTAATATCTACGATGCAGTTAAAGAAAAACTGATCAGGGACTTTAATATTCCCGAACGGGAAATCACTTTTATTCACGACTGGACAGATACAAAAAAGCCCGAACTGTTCCGTAAGATGAACAGAGGTGAGATTCGCATTTTATTGGGCAGCACAGAGAAAGCCGGAACCGGCCTAAATGTGCAGCAACGTGTAGTGGCCATGCACCACCTTGATATTCCCTGGAAACCGTCAGAGCTGGAACAACGTAATGGCCGTGGCGCACGCCAGGGCAATCTTATTGCCAAAGAATATTACGGCAACAAAGTTCAGAACTATATCTACGCAGTAGAACAGTCATTGGATAATTACAAATTCAACCTTCTGAAGAATAAACAGACGTTCATTTCGCAAATGAAAAATTGTGAGTTGAACGTGCGTACCATTGATGAAGGTGCGATTGACGAAAAAAGCGGGATGAATTTTTCCGAATATATAGCCATTCTGTCCGGCGACACTTCATTATTGGAAAAATCAAAACTGGAAAAGAAGATAGCTGTAATGGAAAGCCTGAAAGTTTCTCACTTCAGAGAAATCGCACGCAATAAATACCAATTGGAAAATCTGCAAAATGAACAGGCATCCACCGTTAAAACGCTCGATAAACTTGCAGCAGATGAAAAAGTGTACAAGGCCGGCCTTCAACTGGATAAGGACGGTGTAAAGGTTAACCCTATCAAACTGGATACTATCAGTTCAACGGACAGTGAAGCCATTGGTAAACACATCATCAAGCTGTACCAGGACTGGAAGCCTGCTGTTGCAGATGAGCATACAGCACAGATAGGTACACTCTACGGTTTCAGCCTGTATATCCGCAGGCAGCAGGAAGCCTATGAGGAAAACGGAGTTTTTGAATACCGCTATTCCAATAGCTTTTATGCACAGCGAAGCAGTGACGGTATTAAGTACACTTACAACAACGGGTTTCCGAATACAGACAATCCTAAGCTGGCGGCAAGACATTTCCTTAATGCGATTGACCGGGTGGAAAGCCTGAAAGAAAAGTATGAGCATACTTTAAACGAACTGAAAACAGAGATACCCAAACTGGAGCAGCTTACTACCAAACCATTTTTACAGGAAGCGGAATTACAACAAATGAAAAATGAACTGGCAAATCTGGAAAGGCAGATAGCCATCAAGATACAGGAAAACCAGTTGAAGCAGCAACAGGTAGCGGAAACCGAACCGGAAGAAGTTATTGATACACCTGTCATTCAACTGTCCGAAAAAGTGAACGAGCATACTGTTCCAAAAGAAGTGATACTGGCCTCGCAACAGGTAGCAGAACGTTCCCGTAGCAGGATGCGATTATAAAAAAATTAACAGGAAATATTATGGCAAATAGTGTTTATCAAATTAACAAGGGAATTAACCAGAGCATCGAGTTCAAAGGCTTGAAGGCGCAATATATCTGGTATTTAGGCGGTGGTGTCGTGGCGCTGCTCATTGTCTTTGCCGCAATGTATATCATCAGTCTTCCTACTTACCTGTGCATCGGTATCATTCTGACCGCAGGAACATTCCTGGTTATGAAGATTTACGGCATGAGTAACAAATACGGCGAACATGGCTTGATGAAAGCCCTTGCCCGGAAGCAGGTTCCTAAGCTGATCAAGTCCAGGAGCAGAAAAATCTTTATGGACATTAAAGACAACCAATCATGAAAAGAGAATTGCCGGTGTACAACATCGAAGGAACCGATTTTGTCGTGGACGTTGCCAGCTTGCAACTCTGTGAGAAAGCAAACCCGGAGAACGTAATTCCCCTTTTTGACATGCGGGATGTTGGTGATGGATACGTATTTGATTATAGTCCTAAAGAGAAAAACATACCGAGGTTGTTTAGTGATGATACGGACGTTACCACAGTAAAGATACCGGAGCTGGTACAGCTTGATCCTGTGGGAATGGCGGAGAAATACGGTTGTTCCGTTCATGAGGTGCAGGGAAAAACAGATTTCGCTTTGATGGTAGATCAGCAGGCGCTTGGAAGGAGGCTGATGGGGCAATTGCCTACCGTGGACATAGCCGGTCACACTTTCTATGTAGATATAACAATGGATATGCTGCGTCCTAAAGATGATTTCGCTTCCAAAGGCATCGTCTTCAGACAGATTGACCATTACTACGATGATGACAAAGAGGCTTACGTGATACCATACAATCCAAAAAAACATGAGTTTTAGGAATTGGACTATGAAAACCTCACCTCCATTCCTAAAGACCTTATTGTTATTTCCTTTCCGCACGAAATAGTATTAGACCCGGTAGGCTTCAATAGAAAAGGAGGTTGGGACGAAACAGACGGGTTGAAGCTAAAGAACATCAAATCTCATTTTGAGGCGAAGATTATTGACTGGAAAGAAACCGGCATTGAACAAACTATAAAAGAGAATATAAAAAAACAGCAGCAATCCAAACAAGCAGATGAAAGCCGGAAGACCGGCCAGCGGCAGCGTAGAGGTCCAAAGCTATGAGGTAACAATGCCATGAGTGCATTGAAGTGATAACAGGTAAAAAAAGTGAGATGGAAAAAGTGTTGGATGATATTTTACCAATAATGGATGTAGAGCATGACTGCATCCTAAGCAAGCAAGGCGACATGACGGTTGTCTTTAAAGCAGACCTGCCGGAAATCTTTTCGCTTTCCGATCAGGAATACGAAGCCTTTCACCAGGCATGGATAAAAGCAATCAAGCTACTGCCCAAATACAGCGTATTCCACAAGCAGGATTGGTTTTTGGATAGCAGCCATAAGCCGGACTTTACAAAGGAAGATACCAGCTTCCTTAGTCGGGCCAGTGAGCGGTTCTTCAACGAGCGCCCCTTCCTGGCGCATAGCTGCTACATCATGCTCACCAAAAAGCCTGAAGGACGTAAAACAGCCAGCTCCATGTTTTCAAGCCTCCTGCGCAAATCCATAGTGCCGGAAGAAACTTTAAAGCCGCAACTGTTGCAGGACTTTCTGGACAGTGCGGGTCAGTTCAAGCGCATTATGGAAGACAGCGGTTTCGTGAAGCTGACAAGGCTTAAAGAAAAAGAGCTGCGGAGCCATAGCTGTAAGATGGGTTTGATAGAGCAGTATTGCTATCTGTCCGAGCGAAACGATAGTTTCCTGATGGCTGACATCAGTTTTGATGAAGGAATGCGTGTGGGTGACAAGTATTGTCAGCTCTATACGCTGGGAGATGCCGCAGATCTTCCTGCACTGTGCGGTAGCCGTATCAATTACGACAAATACAGTACCGATAAAACAAAGTTCAGCGTTGGCTTTGCTTCTACGTTAGGACAACTTCTACCCTGCAATCACATCTATAATCAATATCTCTTTATTGAAGATGCGCAAAAAGCCATTCAAAAGCTGGAAAGCAAAAGATTACGGCTGCAATCCCTTTCGGCGTACAGCAGGGAGAATTTGATTGCAAGGGACGCTACCAATGATTTCCTGAACGAAGCAATCAGCCAACAGCGCCTTCCGGTTAAATCGCATTTCAATGTACTGGTATGGACAGATAACAAGGAAGAACTGAAGGACCTGAAGAATATGGTGTCCTCTGCATTGGCACAGATGGATGCAGTAGCGAAACAGGAAACTATCGGCGCACCGCAGATATTCTGGGCGGGTATTCCCGGTAACGCCGCAGACTTTCCCATGAACGACACCTTCGACACGTTTGCGGAACAGGCTACCTGCTTTCTGAACCTGGAAACGGGGTATCGTTCTTCAGTAAGCCCCGTAGGTATTCGCATGGGTGACAGGCTCACCGGCAAACCTGTTCATGTGGACATCAGCGATGAGCCTATGAAAATGGGCATTTGCACAAACAGGAATAAATTCATACTTGGCCCCAGTGGTTCCGGTAAGAGCTTTTTTACCAACCACATGGTACGCAGCTATTACGAGCAGGGCACGCATATCGTGCTGGTGGACGTAGGGCACAGCTACAAGGGACTGTGCGATATGGTGAATGGCTACTATTTTACCTATAGTGAAGACAATCCCATCCGCTTCAATCCCTTTTTTATAGGCGAAGGCGATAGCCTTGATACCGAAAAAAAGGAAAGCATTAAAACCCTGCTCCTGGCATTATGGAAAAAAGATGATGAGGAATTTAAGCGCAGTGAGTATGTAGCCTTGTCCAATGCTATCGGAGGTTATTACAGCTATCTGGAAAAGAATACCAAAGTGTTTCCCTGCTTCAACAGCTTTTACGCTTTTCTGAGGGACGAGTACACGCAGGTGCTGGAAGGTGACCGGGTGAAAGAAAAGGATTTTGATATAAATAACTTCCTCTACGTGCTTCGCCCTTACTATGAAGGTGGCGAATTTGATTATCTCCTCAACGCAACCGAAAACCTGAACTTATTACAGGAACGGTTTATAGTATTCGAGCTGGACAATATCAAGGATCACCCGATTTTATTTCCTGTCGTAACGATCATCATCATGGAAGTCTTCATCAACAAAATGAGGAAGATGAAGGGCATCCGGAAAATGATATTGATTGAAGAAGCCTGGAAAGCTCTCATGAAAGAAGGCTTTGCCGAATACATAAAATACTTATTCAAAACCGTAAGGAAATTTTTCGGAGAAGCGATAGTGGTAACGCAGGAAGTGGAAGATATTATTTCTTCTCCGGTGGTAAAGCAGGCCATCATTAACAACAGCGATTGCAAGATACTGCTTGACCAAAGTAAATATCAGAACAAGTTTGACCAGATACAGGAATTGTTGGGACTAACAGAAAAGGAAAAGGCGTTGGTGCTGTCCGTTAACAAGGCTAATGATCCCACCAAGAAATACAAGGAGGTTTTCATCAGCCTCGGAGGTATGCTAAGCAAAGTGTACCGTACAGAAGTAAGCCTGGAGGAATATCTCGCCTATACTACCGAGCAAACAGAAAAGGTAAAACTGATGGAATATGCTGCAAAGTTTGATGGCGACATCCGCAAAGGCATTGCGGCAATGGCAGAAGAAATAAGAAATAAAAGCTAAACATCTACTCAATGAAACTGAATAAACTGATATATGACCTACACGTAGCCGTTAAAATGATACTTCACTTCGGGAGGCAGCACCATGCTACGCTCTCTATGATGGAAGGCATATATGTAAGACAGCCGCCGCAAAATGAAAAGATTGCAGGAGTAGATGCCACCCTTACCATAAAGCCCTGTGGCAGCTTCTACCAGGTTACTCGAACAGAATATGTAAGTAACACTCCTGAATCTGAAGAAACATGGTTGGCTACCTATGGTTGGCATTCCAACGGCCACCTCATTGAAATAGGCGGAGATCGGTATTGCGTTTTCGAGACAGTTTCAAAATCACTGTACCTCGAAGCACTGACGGAGCAGGGAAAGACAACGATTGAATTATTTATTAAAAATCTATAAGGCATGAAAAAGATATGGTTCATCACAATGTTAGCTACCATGTTACTGGTGGTAGCACCCACGCAACAAAGCCACGCAGTGGTTTGGGTTGTAGTAAAAGCTGCCGTCAAAAAAGTGATCAAGGCAATTGACCTGCAAATTCAGCGATTGCAGAATAAAACGATATGGCTGCAAAACGCTCAGAAAACCTTAGAGAATACTTTATCCAAATTAAAACTGGATGAGATTTCGGACTGGACGGAAAAGCAAAAAGAGCAATACCGGAAATACTATGAGGAACTGGCTAAAGTTAAATCCATTATATCCTACTACCAGCGCATCCGGGATATTACAAAGAAACAATTACGCCTTGTAGATGAATACAAACGCTCATGGTCGCTGATCCGGCAGGACAGTCATTTTACTGTAGAGGAAATTTTTTACATGGAAAAAGTGTATTCAGGCATTCTTGACGAAAGCCTGAAGAACATTGACCAGATCAGCCTCATCATAAAATCCTTCACTACAAAAATGAGCGATGCCAAAAGGCTGGAGCTGATTAACAACGCAGCCGACCAGGTAGATGTCAATTATTCGGATCTGGTGCAGTTCAACAGGCAGAATACTTTACTAAGCCTTCAGCGTGCTAAAACCGAAACCGAAGTGCAGGCAGTAAAAAAATTATATGGACTTCCTTAAATCAGAACGTATGAAAAAGATACTCTTGTTTCTATTGCTGGTTGTGTCGGCAGGGAGTAACCTGCAAGCACAAACTTTTGCAGAATGGTTTCAGCAAAAGAAGACACAAAAGAAATACCTGCTTCAGCAAATTGCTGCGCTCCAGGTGTATATCGGCTATGCTAAAAAGGGCTACAACATAGCCAAAGATGGGTTGAACACTATCGGCGGCTTCACCAGGGGAGAATTTAACCTGCACACGGATTACCTAAATTCTTTGAAGTCCGTGAACCCGGAAATCAGGCGGTATGCAAAGGTTGCGGATATAATCGCCTTACAGGTAAAAATTGTACAAAACTACAACCGCACTTACGGCAGGCTTAACAGCAGCGACGCCTTTAGCAACGATGAGCTGGCCTACATCAGAAGGGTCTTTGGTCGGTTGTTGGACGACTGCGATAAAAGTCTTGACGAGCTGATTACGATTACAACAGATAGCAAACTGGAAATGAAGGACGATGAGCGCATTGCAAGGATTGATAAGTTGTATCTGGACATGCAGGACAAATACACTTTCTCGCAAAGTTTTTCCAACGATGCAAAATCGCTTGCTGCATCCAGAATCAAAGAAAAAACAGATGTACAAACCAGCCGTGTATTACAGGGCATTAAAAACGAGTAACTATGAAAAAGCTGATCATACTGATATCGCTATCCTTCCTGGGCATATTGCCTGCCTTTCGTGCATCTGCGCAGGCAGATGAGATAGCGCAGCTCATACTCAATATTGAGAAACTGGCGCAATTCAAGCAAATACTTAGCGACATGAAGAAAGGCTACGAAATTCTTAGCGGAGGATATAACACTATCAAGAATATTTCAGAAGGCAACTTCAGTTTGCATAAGGCTTTTCTTGATGGCTTGATGGAGGTAAGTCCGGCGGTACGCAATTACCGGCGTGTGGCAGACATTACCAATTACCAGATCATTCTGGTTAAAGAATACCGTAAGGCTTATGAACGCTTCCGGCAGGACAACAATTTCAATGCAGATGAGCTGGCTTATTTGGGTCGTGTATATGATAATCTGTTTAAAGAAAGTCTGCGCAACCTCGATGAGTTGCTTACGGTAATCACGGCAGGCAAAGCTCGTATGAGCGATAATGAACGCTTGCAGGCCATTGACCGGATATATGCAGACATGCAGGATAAACTGATGTTCCTACGGCATTTTAATAACAATACTACAATACTGGCAGTGCAAAGGGCGAAGGAGCGCAACGACGCACAGACCATCCGAAAAATCTATGGGTTAAACAATTAAACAGATAAATATGGCAAAGTGTAGAAAGGCCGTCTGGCTGGCGGCAGTGGGTTTGATATTGCCTTTTATAAGCCATGCGCAGGGAATAGCCGATGAAATGAAAGGCTTGCATGGTGTACTGGAGCAACTGTATGATGAGATGATGCCTCTGTGCAGCCAGTTAATCGGCGTAGGACAAGGATTAGCAGGCTTTGCAGCTATGTGGTATATCGCCTCCCGTGTATGGGGACACCTGTCAAGAGCAGAGCCTATTGACTTCTATCCGCTCTTTCGTCCCTTCGTGATTGGCTTCTGCGTGTTATTTTTTCCAACCGTCGTTCTTGGTGTGATTAACGGTGTGATGAAGCCTACGGTAACTGCAACCGCTGCTATGGTGGAAGGTTCCGATAAGGCTATTGCAGTTCTCTTGCAGAAAAAAGAAGAAGCCATCAAGAAAACAGATGTATGGCAAATGTATGTGGGCGAAAGTGGCAGCGGCGACAGGGATAAATGGTATAAGTACACGCATGATAACGAAGACCCTTCAGAGGAAGGCTTTTTCGAGGGCATTGGCAATGACATCAAGTTTGCCATGTCTAAAGCCTCTTACAATTTCCGCAACTCTGTAAAAGAATGGATGAGCGAAGTGTTAAGGGTACTCTTTGAAGCGGCATCTCTGTGTATAGATACGCTACGAACGTTTCAGCTAATCGTACTGGCCATCTTAGGGCCTCTGGTGTTCGGGATTGCAGTATTCGACGGTTTTCAGCATACGCTTACGGTTTGGATAGCAAGATACATCAACATCTTTTTATGGTTGCCCGTGGCAAACATCTTCGGCAGCATTATCGGTAAAATACAGGAAAAGATGCTGGAGCTGGATATATCGCAGGTGCAAGACTACGGCGATACATTCTTCAGCAGAACGGATATGGCCTACCTGGTCTTCATGATTATTGGCATCATCGGATACTTTACCGTTCCCTCCGTGGCTAATTATATCGTTCACGCTGGTGGCGGTGGCGCATTAGGTCATAAGGTCACCAGCTTATTCGGCAGTTCTTCCAGAACCGTAGTGAACACTGCATCTGCGGGTGCAGGCATGGCTGTGGATGCTATGGGCAGTGCAGCAAACCGCATGTCGCAAGGTATGGCAAGCAGTGGTTCATCTAATCCCTATTTCGGCGATAGCAGTAGCGGAAACTCTGGTTACATGAACGATAAACTAAAAGGCAATTCATAATAATCTAAAGGAGGATATATGTTCAAAAAGATGAAAAATATTGATACAGCATTCCGGCACGTCAGGAGCTTTACCCTGGTGGTGATCATCGGCTGTGTATTGATCTGCTGTTTTGCATTGTACAAAAGTTTCAGTCTGGTATCGCAGATGCAAAGCAAAATATACATTCTCGCTAACGGCAAGGCACTGGAAGCCTACGCTTCGGAGCGAAAAGATAACATACCTGTTGAGGCAAAGGATCACGTAAAAACATTTCACAAGCTGTTCTTCACACTTGACCCTGACGACAAAGCCATTACCGCAAATATCACTAAAGCATTATACCTGGCCGATGGAAGTGCGAAACGTGCTTACGATGATCTGAAAGAAAATGGCTATTACGCCGGGCTTATTTCCGGCAACGTCAATCAGACTATTGTGGTGGATAGTGTTGCGGTAGATATAAACGAGTATCCCTACAAATTCCGGTGCTACGCTACACAAAGCATTGTACGCCCTACCAGCATTACAACCCGCAGCCTGGTAACCGATGGAGCGTTGCGAAATGTATCACGGAGTGACAATAACCCGCATGGCTTTCTCATTGAACGATGGAGTACGATTGACAACAGGGATTTAAAAACAGTAAGCAGGCGCCAATAAAAATAAAGATCATGAAACTATTTCCTAAAAGAAGAGAAGGCAATACCGAAGCTAAGCCCAATGCGATTAGCAAAGGCATGGAGGCAGGCTATAAGCGTTTGCAGGGTGGCTGGGCAAGCTGGATGATGAAGCGTACGGAGAAATTCTCACGTCGTACATGGCTCGTGCTGCTTGCGCTCTTTGTGATGTTCACCAGTTCATACAGTGTTTATCTGGCGGTGAACGCTTTTACGGGCAAGAAAGGCAATTCAATCACTATAACGCCGATTAAAAAACCGAAGCACGCTACTGAAACAGGAGAAACAAAAACAGACGCTGCCGAGGTATCGGAGGCAGAATACAGCCGCATCAAAAAGTTCAGGGTGTATATGGATAGCCTGGCGCGAAGTCCTTCTGGAAAAGCCCTGTACGACAGCATCAATAACCATCGTCCGGGACTGATGGATAGTGTGAGGTTTATTGAAAATTATTATCAACAATTAAAACAAAAATAGAAATGGAAAAGCAAGTGAAAACTCCGAAAATGATTAGGCAGCGCAGGTTCTTACTGGTATTGCCAATGCTCGCATTGCCTTTTATGACCATGATATTCTGGGCGCTTGGCGGTGGCAAAGTTGAAAAAGTTGAAGCGCAGGCAGCAGTGAAAAAAGGCTTCAACATTAACCTGCCGGACGCTAACCTGAAAGATGACAAGCCGATGGATAAAATGAGTTACTACGATCAGGCGCAACTGGATTCAATCAAATTTCTTGAACTGGTTAAGAATGATCCCAACTACAAGAACATTGGATTAGCAGATACGGATGAATACCTGTCAGGGAAAGAAGACACATTTCAACTACCTGCCGATGAAAGAGGGCTGAACACTTCTCTTTACGGTAGACGTGGGGGTAATGATCCCCATACGGACAAGATATATCGAAAGCTGGCAGAGCTTGACAGGGAGATGAGCAAGCCTGTACCTGCTTCTATGGAAGATGATCCTTATGATATGTATCAACGTACTCCCGGCAGAGGTAATAATAATAGTGCAACCGTTAATTCGTCAGACGTGGACAGGCTGGAGCAAATGATGAACATGATGAATCAACCTGCTGGCGAAGATCCCGAAATGAAGCAACTGAATGGAATGCTGGATAAGATACTTGATGTGCAATATCCTGAACGTGTACAGGAAAAATTGAAGCAGACCTCCCAGGCAAACAAAGGGCAGGTATTCGCAGTATCGTCAAAAACAAAAGAAAACAACATCACATTGCTCAACACCGACCTGCCTGCGGGTGGTTCAACAAATGGCTTCTATTCGTTCACTGGTGCAACAGCTATCGAAGATTCACAGAACGCCATAAAAGCGGTCATACACGAAACGCAGACTATCGTTGATGGTTCCACTGTCAAATTGCGATTGGTAAATGATGTATTCATTAACGGGGTTCGTATTCCTAAAGACAACTTCATATATGGTATCGCTTCGCTCCGTGGTGAAAGATTAAGTATCAAGATTACCAGTGTGCGGTATAATAATTCATTGTTTCCAGTTGAATTAGCGGTGTACGATATGGACGGACTGGATGGCATTTACATTCCCGGTGCAATTACCAGGGATGTTGCAAAGCAGTCCGCAGACCGGTCTATGCAAACCATCGGCTTGACTTCACTTGACCCTTCGTGGGGAGCGCAGGCTGCAAGCGCAGGTATAGAAGCTGCAAAGACTTTGTTCAGCAAAAAAGTCAAGCTGATTAAAGTAACTGTAAAAGCAGGCTACCAAGTGCTTTTACGTGACGAAAAGCAAAAACAATCCAATTAAATATTTGAATCACTTAAAAATTCCAAAAGATGAAAAAGATCAGTGCAGTAATGGTAATGGGAATTTTCCTGCTTATTACAACTTTCAAAGCGCAGGCGCAAACAAATACAGCCTGGCAAACAAAAGCAATTGAATCATATCATCTGGCAATTGCTTTCTCCAAAACAACCAACATTATCTTTCCCTATTCTATTGTCAGTGTAGATATAGGAAGCAGGGATGTGTTGGCTCAAAAAGCGAAGGGAGTAGAAAATATCTTGCAGATAAAAGCCGCAAAAGATAGCTTTCCTCAAACCAATATCAGCATCATTACTGCTGACGGAAAGCTCACATCCTTTCTGGTTGATTACGCTGAACAGCCTACTATACTCAATATTTCATTAGCGGGTCTGACAAAGCAAAACACCATCTCTATTCCTTCAGAAAGTATCAACCAGGAACAAATGGAGAATTACGCTTCAATGGCTTTTGAATCGAAGAAAAAGATACGGGGTATAAAGGATGAAACTTTCGGCATTCGTCTTAAACTGAACGGCCTGTTTATCCATGATGACATTATGCTGATGTGCTTCAATATTGCCAATGAAACAAATATCAACTATGATATTGACCAGCTCAGGCTTTACATCCGTGACCAAAAGAAAAGTAAAAGAACTGCTACGCAGGAGATAGAAATAGTACCCGTACTTGTACATAACAATACGACCAAAGTAATCGGGCAGTCAGATACTACCATCGTTTTTATTGTACCCAAATTTACTATTCCTGATAAGAAGTACCTCGCAGTTCAAATGATGGAGAAGAACGGCGGCAGGCATCTGGAACTGCATATAAAGAACAAGAAAATTGTAAAGGCAGCTCCGATTAATTAAACCTGAACGCTCCATTGAAACTGTTCCATTCTATTTCAATTATTCGTTTTCGCTAAAAGATATGTTATGAAAATAAGGAAAGACGACTACAAGGATATTCTTGAATACCTGACTAAAAAGCGTTGGGAAGGTGAGGAATTTGTCGCCTTTCTCGATGATGTTTCTCCAGTAACTAAAGAAGATCTATTCACATTCCCCACAGAATACGATGTTAGGGAGTTCTGCTACGAAATGTCAACCGACATTGACTTTTACAACTTTCTGGCAATACGGTCGGCATATAAGACTATGCAGGAAGCTGCCGAGAACAGCAAACTAATGATTGAAAGGGAGGGCATCATTGACGTGTCCCTGATGGTAGCGGTTCGTTACGAAAGATTAGAAAGAGAACAATTAAGTAACAATCAAAATTCAGAAGTTATGAATCAGAAAAATTTTGAATACCTGCGTGACCAGGTAAAGTACACCGGGTTCGGTGAAGGGTTGGAAAATGACCTGAAGCAAAAAATTCAGGAAGGGACCCCGGAGTTTAAATTGGCCTATGAAACGAAGTATGGCAACGATACTGTAAACGCTACATTGAATTTCAGCCAATCGAAGCAAAGCGATATGTATTTCTTTAATTCCTATCAGGTGAAAGTGCAAAAGGAAAATAGCTCTGAAACAATGGAGCAAACCTTCTACATCAACAAAGGCAACAACATTACCCTGAAGGAAGGCTATAACCTGATGGAAGGAAGGTCAGTGAATAAAGACCTCACCAATAAAGAAGGACAGGTGTACAACGCCTGGGTACAGATGGACTTTAAACAAAGTGATAACAACGGCAATTTCAAGCTGAAGCACTATCATGAAAACTACGGCTACGATTTGGAAGCGGTTTTATCCAAGCATCCGATCAGGGAATTAGGTAACAAGGAATACAAATCCAATCTGGTGGATTCCCTTAAAAAAGGGAACCTGCAATCTGCCACGTTTCAGATCAACGGTGCGGAGCAAAAACAATACATCGAAGCTAACCCTCAATTCAAGACAATCAACATATATGATAGCAGTATGCAAAGGGTTGATAACAGACAGGCGAAAAAAGAACAGCAGTCTGAAGGTGAAGGCCAGTCAGCTAAACAAGACGGTAAAAAGGAAAGGCAGACACCTGCTGAAGATGATGGCCCTGAGATACCGAAGGCATCTAAGAAAAGGAAAAAGAACCAAAGCATCAGCTAAGCACTAAGTAGCCCCGTCTATTATAAATAGTCGTGAAGTTGAAATGGTGAAAAGGTAACTATTTATAACGTAAAAACAGATTGAAAAATGAGAAGTCAAATATTAATGCTGCTAATATTTATAATAAGCCTTTCAGCATGTACGAAAGATAATGAAGCTGTAATATCAGAAGGCGAAAATAAAATTGCGCAGTTAAGATCAGCACTTGGCGAAGCAGGTCCTGAAAACCCGGAAAATGCCTACGATAGCATAGGCTATTGGCATAATCAGATCGTGGCATACGTGCAGAACTGCAAGCCAGTTACAGACACACCTAATGTAGAGATGTCAACGCGATGTGTACTTCGCTTTTGCAGGGAAATGGAACGTGTTGAGCCGCCCCTATCATTTTTCTCAACAGTAAACCAGACGGTAAGGCAAAGCAACGAAAGCATCGAAACGCTTATAGCTAATTGTCCTTATGAAGAACCAGTAAAGGCCGCCCTGGATTCGCTGGTGCAATTGATCAAACGACTTTCGGATAGCGATAGTCCCTATCCGGTGATTAAAGCCATGATTGTGGACTTTGAGAGCAGGGTAATGCAAAATAATCTGCTCAGTCCTGAAGGTCGTGAAATTGCCCTTAAAGCGGCATCGGTAGCACGTTACTCCATTTATTATTGGATGAATACGCTCCAGCCCCCGGCTCCGGCGGCGGCCTTTAAGTTTAAAAACATCGTTAAGTGGATTGCCGCCGTCACGAGTGATATAGGCGGCGCTATCGTGAGCGGCAGTGTGGAATACGCCGCCGATTGCAGCACCTATGCCTATGATCTGGTGACGTACAGTATGCCTTAATTGATCCTTAAAAATCAGGTTATGAATAACAGTCTTGTAAACAGAGTGGAAGCAGAGCTGAACCAATGGCGTTCGAGGGAGGAAAGGTTTAGCAAGCTGTTTTCTTTCAGCCTTTCAAATAATAGGGCACTGCTAAAAGAAAAGCTGGATTACTACGACCGTATTGCTGCAAAGTATAAAGGCACGCAGGATATGGACGAGCGGTTTGCGCTCAGAGTGCTAAGGCAGGAGCGCAATCGTATTGAAAAGCAGCTTTATCCTAATCTGCTGATAAGGCTGTTGCGCAGGTTATTAGTTGTACCCGTTAAGGAACAAATCGTAATAAGGCAGGATAACAGGAAAACAGAGCAAAACAGCCAGGCGTTGCACCATCAGGTGCAGCGTGCTGGCTTTCCTGACCTTTCTGCAAAAATTGATGAGCAGATGAAACTTGGGCAGCAACAATTTTCCATTCCTGTTTCCTATTACCTCAATGATAAAGAAAGGTTAGATCACCAGTTATCGTTCGCCAAAGATCAATCCGGTGCATACCAGCTTGAAGGGTATAAAACAACCCTGTATAATGAATCCAAACCGGATGAAAAACGGCAGCAATACTTTACCATGCGTAACGGTAATAATGTAAATGCCACGGAGTGCTATAATCTTTTATCCGGCCGTTGCATTCAGAACGGTGGAACTTGGATGCAGCTTGATTTTAACGACAAAGACCCAAACGGCAATTTCCGAATCAAGCAATTCCACTCCGACTACGGCTACGATCTTGAAAAGGCTTTGCAACAGCTTCCGTTAAAGGAATTGCTCAATAAAGGTGAAGCAGACAAGCTGCAATCAGAATTAAAAAATGGAAACCGTGTGTCGGTGAGCTTTGTGAAGGATGGAAATGAACAGCGGTTCTATATTGAAGCCAATCCACAGTTTAAATCAGTAAATATTTACGATGAGCATTCCAGGAAAATAACGCTTCATACAGCATTGGGCAATAAAACAATGGATGCCATGAAAGTGACGCATAAGGTTAATGAGCAGCAGCAACAAAATCACGCAAAAAAGAACGGAATGAGATTAGGGTAATAAAAGGCGTGAGCAATGGATAGGCTGTATTACTTGTCGGATTTTTTTGAAGCCATAGGAACTGATGCCCGCATCAGTATTACTCATATAGGCATTTATGCGGCTTTGTTACAGTATCGCATACAGAATGGCTTTGCCAATCCAATCCAGGTCTTCAGTCATGAGATATTAAGCATTGCAAAATTGTCCTCCGCTATCACCTACCACAAATGCGTTAGAGAACTAAGCGAATACGGCTATATAAGGTATGAGCCGTCTTTTAATCGTATGAAGGGAAGCAAAATCTATTTTGCTGAAAGAAGCGATTAAATAGAAAAGTGATTTGGAAAGTTTTGCAAAAGCCCGCAATGGGCTTTTGTCATCTAAAAAAGGAGGTGTGAGATGGAAGATGAAGTGTTGATGAGGATCACTCCAGACAAGGCGATAGAAATTTTACGTAAAGATGGAATTGATGTCAATATCGAAGAAGCACAGATTATACTCGACTTTTTATATAGCATGGCGAACATAGTAGTTGAGCAATACATAAGTATGCGGCATTGCAATGCCGAAATCGTAACACAGACTGTAAAGTAAAAAAACAGCTATGAAAATTGCAGACCTTTATATCAGGGTGAGTACAGACGAGCAGGCAGATAAAGGCTATTCCCAACGGGATCAGGAAGAAAGGCTGCGTAGGTATTGTAACATCAACAACATTCAAATACGCAAGGTCATTTTTGAAGACCATTCCGCAAAGACCTTCAGGCGACCTGCCTGGCAGAACCTGCTGGTAGATTTGCGTAAGCAAAGGGGACATTCAGACCTAATTCTTTTTACGAAGTGGGATAGGTTTAGCCGGAATGCCGGGGATGCTTATCAAATGATCAGCCTTTTAAGGCATCTCGGAGTAGAGCCGCAGGCAGTAGAACAGCCATTGGATTTATCTATCCCTGAAAATAAAATGATGCTGGCTTTTTACCTCGCAGCACCGGAGGTAGAGAATGACCGCAGGGCCTTAAATGTATTTAATGGAATGCGCCGTGCTAAAAAGGAAGGGCGCTGGATGGGCACGGCTCCGATTGGTTATGTAAACAGAATTACGGAAGATGGCAAGAAATATATTGCGCCGAAAGATCAGGATGCTAAAATCATGAAATGGGCATTTGAAGAAATCTTTCGCAACAAACTGAACACAGAACAAATCTGGAAGCAAGCCAGGGAGAGAGGATTGAAATGTAGCAAGAATAATTTTTGGGTAGCGATAAGGAACCCTATTTATTGCGGATTAATTTTCGTTCCTCAGCACAAAGAGGAACAAAGCCAACTTGTACAGGGGCAACATGAACCAATTATTGCCGCTTCACTATTCTTTGATGTGCAGGATGTGCTGGACGGCAGAAAGAGAAAAGCAGTAAGTAAAAAGGTAATTGCACAGGATGATATTCCATTAAGAGGTTATTTGATTTGCCCTAACTGTGGAAGATTTTTGACCGGCAGTGCTTCAAAAGGAAGAAACAAATACTATCACTACTATCATTGCAGTTCCGAATGCGGTGTACGTTATAAAGCAGATGACGCAAACAAGTTAATGATAGAAGCCATTGGGAATGAAGTCCACAATGTTCCGCAACTTAAACTGTTTCGGGAAATTATTACAGCTACTTTCATGGATGTGAACCGTGTTGAGAAGGTAGATCAGAAACGCTTGGTGGCTCAACTGGATCAGATAAAGCACCGGCTCTCAAAGGCTCGTGAATTATTGCTGCGTGGAGAAATTGAAGGCGAAGACTATCGTACTATTAAGTCAGAAGCCAATGAAAGAATGACTGATATTGAAGTAAAACTGCAAACATCTATTTCATTTTCAGATAATATGGAATTACTATGGGATCTTCCTATTTCCAAATTGTCGCATTTAGAAGAGTTGTTTCAAAATGGAACCGTTATACAAAAAAGAAAAATCGTAAGTACACTGTTTCCCGATAACCTGACGTTCAACGGTGAAAAACTTCATCGCACAACAGTGAGTACAGCTATCAGCTTATTGACCAAAAGCAGGAAATCTCCACAGGAAATAGAGGCAAGAAGTAATGAGAACTATCAGGCTGAAAGTGTCCATCTGCACCGCAAACGTGCTGTAGCCGTACTACGAAATAGGATATAGCCTTTCTACTTAGCGTCGGGCAACTTAGCCACTATTTTCCCTTTTAACCGCTCGTTGACCAGATAAGCAAGGAAAGTAGCAAACGAAGTTATATCCTGTCCTACACTTGCCTGCTCCAACGCCTGCATATATTCAGTTCTCCTTTCCACAGGTATAACCGTCCACGGGTATCCACCCGAAGCCAACATAGCATTCATCAGAAACCGTCCTATTCGTCCGTTACCATCCATGTACGGATGAATAAAAACAAAAATGAAATGACCCAATACTGCCCTGACCGATGGCTCAGGTTCTTCTTCCAATAGTTCAAACAGAACGGGCATGGCATCTCTCATAGCATCCACGTTCAGAGGAACGTGTTTGGAGTTCCCGATATATACCTGGTGGTTTCGGTACCCTGCAAGGTCCGCCGCTTTTAAAAGCCCGGCGGTAACGCTTGGGTCGAATAGTTGCCTGTACCATTTTGAGTGATCTTTATCCACCTGCTTTCCTGCATTGGCTCCCTTCAATATTGCTGTGATGGTTTCCTTCACCTGCAGAAAGGCTTGGTAGTAGCCTCTGGCAGCCATAGCATCCCTTTGCTTGCGATCTTCCTCATGCGCCTTACTGTTCCACTGACCGCTGCTTACTCTTTCGATAAGTTCCGGTGTCACCCGATACCGTTCTATCGAGAGGGAGTGATAGGCATCTGTTATGTAAATGTCGTCAACGTCCTTCAGGTAGGCTTGTGAATCATCGGGTATGCCGGGAGCTTTGGGAAAGCTGGAAATAATAATCTCACGCATTTGCTGCCACATGAGCCTGATGCGATTGGCGTAGGGAGAGCGTTCACGGGAGGATAGATTAAGGTTCAGTTTGGTTTCAAAAGGATCTTCTTCCCGTATATCGTAATCTGCCTGCTTAACAGTATCAACAATCTGGTCAGCTATTTTATCCCTGTTTATATTCCTGAAAGCACCTGCCAATCTTCCCGCAAATGTGGTGTGACCGTTTTCCAAAAGGATAGGCAGTATCTCAGAAGCATCTCTTATCAACGCAAGGGCGGTGCGGGCATCTATGGCATTCCTTGTATAAATGCTTGGTGAACTGTAAACCAAAGCAGCCGGCAGATTGTACATCCTGATTCCATTGGTTATGATGGTTTGATCCGCTGGCGGAATACCAGTCCTTAAATTGAACAGGGACGTGTTATGCGGTAAGGGCGTAGGGTTATTATTTCCTTGTGGTGAACGTATCATCAACTGTTGGGGTACTGCACTGTTGCCCGCATGTATAAGCAGCGACTGGTCTGCTGACAAGCACCAGTCATCGCCAAATTTATGATTCAGGAACTTTACAATAAATTCCCAATAGGAACTGTACCAGGACGTGGTTTCCCCTTCCTTTTCAGCGGGGTCGGTAGGTATGTACCATCCCTTTGTCACCTCACGGATAAAGCCGTTTTTAAGCAGTATCTCCCTGTATTTCCTGTTGGGCATTTCATCGGTATGGATACCGACAACACCGTTATCCTGTAATTCTTTCAGGAATTTAAGCGATTCTACCAATCTTTCGCGGGGTGTGGCCATATCGAATAGTTTGAATTTATGCAGCTAATAAGCTATTGAGCCTGTTAAGTTATTAAACATGGCGTTCAATTCTTATTGAACCCTGTCGGTTTTCTAATATTAAACAAAGATGTAGCAAATTTAGTAAATTTTGACGTGATAATACTATTAAATCTTGCTCATTCTCGTTTTTTCTTCTTATCTTTACATAGTACCACACTTAATTTTTAGTTATGAAAATAGCAGACCTTTATGTACGGGTAAGTACGGACGAACAGGCCGATAAAGGCTATTCGCAACGTGACCAGGAGGAACGTTTGCGGAAATACTGTGAAATCAACAATATCCGGGTTAGGAAAGTGATCTTGGAAGACCATTCGGCTAAGACTTTCAAACGACCGGCTTGGACAGGACTATTGGGTGATTTACGGAAACACAAAGGGCATACCGACCTTATCCTGTTTACGAAATGGGACAGGTTTAGCCGTAACGCAGGAGATGCGTACCAAATGATCAGTACCCTTCGGCGGTTAGGTATCGAGCCGCAGGCGGTAGAACAACCGCTTGACCTCTCCATTCCGGAAAATAAAATGATGCTGGCGTTTTACCTCGCTGCACCGGAGGTAGAGAATGACCGGAGAGCGTTAAATGTGTTTCATGGGATGCGGAGGGCTAAGAAAGAAGGGCGCTGGATGGGAACCGCACCCATTGGTTATGCCAACAAGGTTAATGAGAACGGTAAGAAATATATTGCCCCGAAAGAAATTCAGGGTGATATAATGAAGTGGGCGTTTGAAGAACTATCCCGCAGTAAGCTCAATACAGAACAGGTATGGAAAAAAGCAAAAGAAAAAGGATTAAAGTGCAGCAAGAATAATTTTTGGGTTGCCATACGAAACCCGATATACTGCGGATTGATATTTGTTCCCAAATACAAAGAAGAAGAAAGCCTGTTGGCAAAGGGGCAACATGAACCTTTGATCTCTGAAGCCCTTTTCTATGATGTTCAGGATGTATTGGATGGACGCAAACGGATTTTGGGAACAAAAGTTACATCCGATGACAGCATTCCATTGAGAGGCTTCCTGATCTGTCCAAAATGCGGAAGGATGTTGACAGCCAGTGCATCAAAAGGGAGAACACAATATTACCATTACTATCATTGCAGTTCTGCTTGTGGTGTTCGTTACAAAGCAAAAGACACGAATGATAAAATGTTTGACGAAATCAAAAAATATGTTTGGCCGCTTTCAAGACTTGAAATGTGCAAAGAAGTAATTACGTCAACATATAAGTCAAAAGAACGTGGAGAAAGAGATGAACAAAAAGATTTAAAGGTACAATTGCAGGAGGTAAACAACCGGGTTGTAAAAGCAAGAGAACTGCTTTTGTGCGGCGATATTGAAGGCGATGATTATCGGGCTATCAAATCTGAATGTGAGGAAAAGATCAATCGGCTGGAAGCAAAATTAAGGGCCGCTGTAAATTTCCAAACAACGGTAGAGCCTTTATGGAACAAGGCATTTAGCAACATCGCACAGCTTGAAACATTGTATAGAGAAGGTACAGTAGAAGTAAAGCGAAAGGTAGTTGGTTCGATGTTCCCTGAAAATCTCGTATTCGACGGTTGCCAACATCGAACCAAAAGATTGAATGAAATCATCAACATTATATCCTTAATAGACAAGGAATTGAAGCCCAAAAAAAATGGGACAAGTCGTTTGAATTTTGACTTGTCCCATATGGTGATCCCGCTGGGACTCGAACCCAGGACCCATACATTAAAAGTGTATTGCTCTACCAACTGAGCTACGGAATCAGCATTTTCAACAAAATAAACAGCTTTCCTCGCCGAATGAGCCGCTTATCCCGTTTTTGGGAGTGCAAAAATAAGGGAAAAACATATCCCGCCAAATTTTAAAAAAATCTTGTTTTTCTTTTTGCATCCGAATGATAATTCTTCGTTTTCTTTACGGGCTTACTCTCTTATTTTTGCAGGAATACAATCATTACACGTTTGTTTTATTTCACTACATGTCCTTAATAACACTCACATCAGACATAGGAGAAAAAGATTACCTGGTTGGCGCTGTTAAGGGACAATTGCTGCAAACGGTTCCCGGTTGTTCACTGGTTGATATCAGCCATCAGCTAACGCCTTTTAACTACCCGCAGGCGGCCTATATATGCAGGAACGCGATCAAAAATTTCCCGGAATATACTTTTCACATTGTGCTGGTTAATTTATTCGAAAATAAGAATGAGCATTTGCTGATCGCTTTTTATAACCAGCAGTATATATTATGCGCTGATAACGGGCTTCTTACCATGATAACGGAAGAAAAGCCGGAAATGGTAATAGGACTGCCCATGGATAAGCTGGCTGCCAAGAACGCTTTATATATTACAAAGATCTTCGGAAAAGCCATCCGGTCTGTCAACCAGGGAGAGCGTATTTCAAGCATCGGCAACCCCGATATTGAGATCCTGGAAAAAAATCCCCTTAAGCCCATGCTGGGAAATAACTGGATAGAGGGACAGATCATTTTTATTGATCACTTCGAAAATGTAGTGGTAAATATTACCCGTGAAGCATTTGAGGAACAACGCAAAGGCAGGAAATTTTTCATAGCCTTTAAACGCGATGAGGTAATAGACCGCATCAGCGATACCTATGCGGAGGTTGCCGAAGGAGAAAAGCTGGCTTTATTTAATTCGGCGGGCTATCTCGAAATCGCTATCAACAAAGGGAACGCGGCCGGGCTCTTGGGCCTGCAGGGTTACTCTGAAAAACAATCTGCCCACCTGCAGAACCGGTTGTTTTACCAAACTATAAGAGTGTTTTTTGAATAGTTCGTTTTTACCTTTGCGTTATGAATGCGGATACAGGCAAATACATCATTACCGCCGGCACTATACTGGTAGCGGTAGGCATTATTATCTACTTTTTTCACGACAAACTGCATTGGATTGGCCGCTTACCCGGAGATATCCGTATTGAAAAAGAAAACTTCCGGTTCTATTTCCCCATTACCACCATGATCCTCTTCAGCCTTGTTATTTCGGGAATATTGTGGCTGATAAGGCGGTTGTAATTTTGTTTGCTGTTTACAGATCAGATATTTCCGGGATATAATGGCAAACGGGTAACCCGGTGAAAAGCCGTATTGCTGGAAGCGGATATCTCCAGTTCAAAGATCACCTGCTTTGTTATAGGATCAATTTCAATCACCCGTCCTCCGTAGCCTTCGCCGGCAGGAACACCCATTCCGGGACAAAACATAATATGCCCGGTTTGAGGAAGATACTGTACTCCCGACAGCGCCTGCGAAAAGCTCTCAGCGCCTCTTTCCCTGCCATAAGCCCATACCTGTTGCACTGTTTTCTTCGTTTCATCTACTTTATACTCTACTACGCGGCTGTAATTGTTCGTGCCAGGCAACGCATTGGATATCCAGTGACGGTTGTATCCATTGTCGAATACCAATATATGACCGTTGGGTAACAGTACCGGCGTATGTGGTCCCCATGCCCAGTCAAAATCATCGGCTGCAGCGTCTCCATCTATTACTGCAGGGTCGGTAACCGGGTTGCCTTTTTCATCCACGGGATTTAACAACCATGGTTGATATTTTGCAGACCAGTATTTATGAGGAGAGATGATCCACCTCAAATTACCCGCATAGCTAAAGCTGATAATGCCCTGGTAACGCATAGTGGCCAACAGGTCATCCCCTATCTCCGCTATTGAATTATTGTGCGCCCAGTTGGTAGGATTTTGAGAGAATTGCGGCGGTGTAATGCCATCGGGCTTCACATAGCGCGAAGTATCTACCATAGCGGCAAGATCCCACTCCTTTACTACCGAACCGCTGCCTGCAGGATCAAGCTCAATAATAAAATCATTCACACGTGGCTGGCCATTCAGTAAACGCGCGTCCGACTTCGATACCGTGATCAAAAAATTCCCGTTGTCCGCCTCTGTAACTTCATGATGAAAAGTATATCCCAGCTTTTGAAGATCCCATTGATGTAATAAATTCCCAAACATATCTATTTCCACGATCCGTTGCATGCTTTGATCGCCGGTAATAAAGGTTCCCTTTTTAGTACGTTTCAGCCCTATAGACGCGGAAAGCTTCTGCAGGTCAGGGGAAGATTTCCACAGCAATATCCAGCGTATCTCACCTTCACTATCTACCATATAGGGCATTGACAGATCCAGCTCACTCATTCCGGGATAGCTTACCAGGTTCACACCCGGTTCCATTTTTTCCGTTTGTGCAGCGGCGATGTGCAGCCTGGGGAAATCCTGTATATTGAGCGCCTGTGTACGAATATGGATTTGTGTGGTACCACGCTCACGTCCATCCTTATCCGTAAAAGTGAGATCTACTATATTATCATGACCGGGATATAAGCCAAAAACAGGAATGTCCTGCCGGATGGTTTCGGTTTTGCACAAATGCGCAATAGTACCTGCCGTTCCGTTCTTTCCATGAACCGTAACACGTACACGTCCGTAAGTGGGTAAACGTAGCTGGGCAATAGCCGCAAGCGGGTTATATCCGGATGGATCCAATTGTACCTGCTCCACTATAAAATCCAGTGAAGTTCCTTTTGACGGCACCGTTAATTGCGACCCGTCGTTAAATGTAAGTGTTGTTTTCCATTGCTCCGGCTTAGGCGCTATGCCTGTAATTTCGGGCCCGGGCACACGCAATATGCCGGTTTCAAAGTTGAAGACATACTCACTGCCTTCTTCAGAAATACTGTTCAGCAGGGCGCCGCTGTCTATCATATTCTGCAGTAACTGCTTCGATTTTATTTCAACAGTTAAGTCGTTGTCTTTTCTGGAACAGGAAAAAAGTAAAACTACCAGGCCCCAAAAGAAGCCTGGTAGTTTTAGATAGGTAACAACAACTGTATTTAAATTGTTTCTTATCGCCATAAAGGATGCTGTTGTATGGCTGAATTCGCATTCATTTCAGATTGCGGAATAGGCAGGTAATAATGTTTGGGCTGGAAATTATCCGCTCCCTGCTTTTTGTTATCTACAAATATCTGCTTTAGCTGAGCGTAAGGAAACCAGCGTTTCAGATCAAAGAAGCGATGTCCTTCAAAGAAAAACTCCAGCTCATTTTGCTTTACTACTTCCGCCATCATTTCATCCGGGTTGTTCCATGTTTTATTGGCCAGTCCGGCACGGTCCCTGATGCGTTTCAGGTCGGCAGCCGCATCTCCTAAATTACCGTTCTTGATACAGGCTTCCGCATGCAGCAACAATACTTCCGCGAAGCGCAGCATACGAAGGTTGTTGTTTTGATTGGCCTGGTCGTACATGCTGTTGGCATCGGGAACGTTTTTGTAGAAGTTGGTGAACTTCTTGATAAGAAAACGGCCGGGTTTGCCATCTATAACCGGGAAGTCGGGTTCTCCTCTTTGACGTTTTCCTTCCGCGTCCAGCCACATCTGGTCGAACGAACGGTTGCCAAACCACGCTCCGTCCGCAACATTATCACCATAGTCGGAGTATTTCCAGAAAAAGCTGCCATACATTCTCTTGTCGAAACGGGTGTCGGAACCAGCCGGGCGTTCTTCTTCAATGAAATCTCTTACAATTGATTCGCTGGGCAACCATTTGAACCATCCGCCGGTGCCTGCCGATCCTGCAAAGTTGGGGATAACAAAACCCTGCGTGCTGGTTGCCGATTCAGAACCCCAGGAGCCTGATCCGAATTTGCCATCATACAACAATTCAAAAACCGATTCTTTATTTAATTCGGTATTCTCATTGAAATTATCATCGTAATTGGCCACCAGGTCGTAAGTATAGGGTGCTTTTAGCAAGGCCGCCAGCTCCGTTTCCGCTTCGGCATACCGTTGTGTGTATGCCAGCGACTTACCTAAAAAAGCTATAGCGGCGCCTTTGGTGGCTCTTCCTGCTTCCTGCGCCGGTCTTTCTACAGGTAAATAACTTTTAGCAGTGGTAAAGTCTTCAATTACCTGCTTCCAAACATCCGCTTCAGGCGTAGAAGCTTTCATTACTCCATCAGGGTCATCGCCCGCGGGGATCAGCCTTAATGGCACATCTCCAAAATTAGACACCAGTAAAAAATAATACATGCCGCGTAAAAAGCTGGCTTCACCAATCAGCTCATTTTTTTTGCCGGCATCCATCTGCACATTTGCAATATTCTTCAAAAACACATTGGCACGGTTAACACCGCTATACAACCTGCCAAAATCACTCTCTGATGTATTGGGGGTATTGGTGAAAGAAGTAGGTTGCCAGTTGTGTACTTCTTCCCCCAGGATAAACCAAACATCATCTGCCCGGTTCATGGTATGCCAGCCTGTATACCCTCCGTAATAGCCATACATTTGCCCACGGATGGGCGAATAAATAGTTGGAATAGCAGCCTGGGCGTTCTCTTCTGTAGTCCAGAAAGTTTGTTCAACCGGCTGGTTGGGGTTTATTTTATCCAAAAAATCTTCTTTACATCCACCCAGCAACAAAACAGCAGTTGCAATAGCAGACATTTTTTTTATAGAAGTTTTCATTTATATCGTTTTAAAAAAGATGAATAATATTTAAACTGTTCCTGTTAGCAGATTAAAAGCCAAGCTGTATACCAACAATAATGGTCCTGGCCAGCGGGAAACGTCCATGGTCGGTTCCTGCAGTGAGTGTGCCGGAGCCACCACCGTTCTGGCCATTGTTTTGACCCAGGTCGGGAGTATACCCTTTATACTTTGTGATGGTAAACAGGTTCTCTCCTGCAACATAGATCCTTCCGGATCGTATGCCTGCCTTGCTTTTTAAGGCGCTTTGAATGGTATAGCCCAGCTCAACAGTTCTTAACCGGAGGAAGGATCCGTTTTCAATCCAGCGTTCGCTTACGCGGCGATAGTTTTGATTTTCATCCTTTGGTGTAAATAATGGAATATTGGTGTTGGTATTGGAAGGCGTCCAGGAATTTAACAGGCTGGTGGAAAAGTTGATGATCTCATTGGTTGATTCCATTCTTGCCCTGGTATAGTTATATATCTTATTGCCATACATACCGTCGAAGAAAAATGAAAAATCAAATCCTTTATAATCCACTCCGCCACGTATGCCATAAGCCAGTGTTGGGAAAGGACTACCTACGTACTGGCGGTCATCTTCAGAAATTTTGCCATCATTATTAAAATCAACGAATTTCACATCTCCTGCCTGGGCTTTTGGTTGTATCACCGTACCGTCTGAAGTTTTATAGCCCTGCGCTTCCGCATCCGACTGGAAGAGGCCATCTGTTTTAATTACCCAGAAACCGCCGATGGGATAGCCTACTTTGGCCCAGGAGATGGTACCTTCGCCCTGTGGGTTGTAACCGCCAAACTCCTGCACATTGCCCACCGTTACCGCTTTTACCCTGTTCTTTACGGTAGAAGCGTTCACGCCAATATTGTAATTAACTTTTCCAACAGCATTGCGATAATTTACCAGCAATTCAAATCCTTTATTTTCAATAGTACCGGCGTTCATGGTTGGCGTACCACCCAGGCCCGCAGAAGGAGGCATATTGATACCTAAAAGGATATTGCGTGTTTCCCTTATATAATAATCTGCGCTCAGCGTTAGCTTATGGTTCAGGAAGGCCGCGTCTAAACCAATATTGCTGGTGCGGGTTTCTTCCCAGGTAAGGTTTGTGGGAGACACCCAGTTAACACCGGTGCTGGCGCCCTGCCACCACATTTCATTGTTTCCGCTTCCCTGCAGGTAGTTAATACCACTTGAAACCGTGCTTTGTGTAGGATAATTACCAATTTCCTGGTTGCCCAGCTTACCCCAGCTCGCGCGCAGCTTTAACTCATTGATGTTTTCTTTAGCGGCTTCAAAAAAGCTTTCATTCGCAATATTCCAGCCTAACGCTATGGAAGGAAATACCCCGTAGCGATGCCCGGGAGCAAAGCGTGAAGATCCATCGCGGCGCACCGAGGCCGTAAGCAAATAACGGGAATCATAACTGTACATCAACCTGGAGAACATAGAAACCAAAGAGGATTCCTGCAGCCCGCCGGAAGTATTTTGCTCAGTGGGAGACCCTGCATTGATGGCATTGGTACCGAAAGGAATATCCCTGCGGCTGGCGCCAAACCCGCGGTTGGAATTATCCTGCGCGGAATAGCCGGCTAAAAATGAAACAGTATGCTTGTCAAAGCTGTTGTCATAGTGAAGCGTATTCTCCGCTAACCACTGGTTATTGAAAAACGCGCTTTCCGACAGGAATGACTTAACCAGGCCTGAACCAAAATTATAAGCGTCGTTGTAATAATAATCGCGTCCGTTGGTTCTGTTAATACCTAAGTTGAATTTATATTTCAAACCTTTTATACCCAGATCCACTTCCGCGAAAGCGTTTACCAACACGTCGGTTTGGTAAGTATGCATATTGTGCAGCTTCAGGTATCCTACCGGGTTATCGAGGTTTTTCATCCAGGGGGCAAAGGGCGCATACCCGCCTAACTGATCCGGGTCAAGCACCGGTATCATAGGGTTTTGACGCAACGCGTCCGTAATAGTAAAGTCGGTATTCTGCCTGTCGCCCGACCTTAACAATACGGTATTGCCTACACGAAAATGGTTATTGAAAAAGCCAAACGTATTTTTAGCGCGGATATTAAAGGCTTTATAACCTGTGTTAAGCAAAATACCTTTCTGGTCAATATAACCTGCCGAAAGGCTGTAGGTAGAACGTTCACCGCCACCGGAAATATCAACATTTATTTTGCTCACAGGCGCCGTGCGGTATATTTCATCCTGCCAGTTGGTTCCTTTGCCCTGGAAATTCAAAGCTTCCTGGGGAAGGAAACCCGATTCTTTCATAGTGTTCTTCCACTGCTGCGCATCCATTACATCCAGTTTTTTAGTAACAGATTGTACGCCGGTGTATGCATTCAGGCTAATAACGGCTGGAGAGGACCTGCGCCCGCTTTTAGTGGTGATCAGCACAACGCCATTGGCAGCGCGGGAACCATAAATAGCTGCGGCTGACGCGTCTTTCAACACTTCAATAGACGCAATATCCACAGGGTCTATAAGGCTGATATCGCTATATACGCCATCAATAACATATAACGGCGTATTAGATCCGAGAGAGCTCAGTCCACGGATATTAATATTCATCCCGGCGCCGGGTTGCCCTCCCATATTAGATACGGTAACGCCGGCAATGCGCCCCTGGAGCGCGCCTGCCGCGCTTTTGGCCATATTAGCCTGTATGTCTTTCCCGTTTACAGAAGCTATTGCGCCGGTAAGGTCCTTTCTTTTAACGGTACCATACCCTACCACCACTACTTCATCAAGGCTCTTATCGCCGGGTTGCAGTTGTAGATTGATGCTTTCGTCTTTCTTTACAGTAATTTCCTGGGTGATATACCCAATAAAGGAAATTTCAAGTACGGCGTTTTCAGGCACTTCGATGGAAAATGTTCCGTCGGCGGCAGTAGATACGCCGGAAGTGCTGTTCTTAATACGAACGCTTACGCCCGGCAAAGGCTGCCCGTTCTCATCTGTTATCCTGCCCTTTACCATATGGCTGCTGATCTCACCGGCAAAAGCGCTTAGCACAACAAGATTATCGTTCAAAATACGGTATCTCAAAGAGGTATTGCTCAGTACGGCATTCAGCACCGTTTGTATAGAGGCTTTTCTTACGTCGAGGTTAATCCGCGCGTCTTTGGGGAGTTGGGCGTCTTCATACAGAAACCTGTATTCAGTTTGTTTTTGTATCAGGTTAAACAGCTTTTTAAGCTCAACATTCTTTACAGAAATGCTTATATCGCTCTGCGAATAACCCGTGGCAGAAGCCTGGAGACACACTACAATTAAAAATATTGCAGTTAATTTCATGATAATAAGCAGTTTGAGAAATTTGGGATAAGTATCCCTTTTTGATTGGGATACAATCAATTTTTTCATAATTTTATTTTCTTAAGTTTAAAGAATAGGTATACACTACCTGCCAGGGAACAGTATACCCTTTTTACATTAAGTATTTCAAAGAAGAGGTGTGACAGCATCTCTTCTTTTTGTTAACACGTTATCCTTTTTTTAAAGCCATATATTATTGGGTTTTGTTATTTAATATAAACGATATTATCTTTTATCTCGAACTGGAAACTATTAATGAATTGCAGACCCTGTAACGCGGTCGTTATATCTTCTTTTTTAAACGCCCCCGAAAAATTTTTGTTAGCCAGCTCTTTATTCTCCAGCACTATTTCCACATTGTACCATTTCTCCATTTTGCTGATCACTTCAGTAAAAACTTCATTGTCAAAAACCAGCTCATTTTGCACCCACGATATTTCAGGAATAACATTATAGCGGCTCCCGTCTAACTGCTGAATATGGTACAGGTTCTGCTTCACCGACGCATGCTCCGGCCTGGAAGATCGTACAGCCGCATGCGCAGCCGTATCGGGCTCCACCGCCTCCAGTACTATTTTTTCGTTAGGCTTCAACATTATTTTTCTTTCAGGATCTGCATTGGTAGTTAATTCTACCGCCCCCCGTATAAGGGAAGTTTCAACGCGGTTGCTTTCAGGATAGCTTCTTACATTGAACGCAGTACCTTTCACCCATATATTCACATTTTTTGTATGCACCACCATCGGTACATCGGCGTTGTGAGCCACATCAAAAAATGCTTCGCCTATTAAAAACACTTCCCTCCTGGTTTCGCCAAAATGCGCGTTATACGTTATGCGGCTGTCGCTGTTCAGCCAAACAATGGTTCCATCCGGCAGCACGGTTTTAGACCGGGTACCGGGCATGGTATTCATTTCATTGATTACCGCCGCGCTTACAACGTCCTGTGCCTTATCACTTTTCTGTAAAAAATAAATTGCAGATACTGTAATAACGAGGAGCACTGCGGCAGCGGCCATCCATTTTTTATACAGGTAGAATACAGATGGACGGGACTGTAACGCTTCGGATGCGGTATCGCCGGGAAAATCTGCAGGAAATTCTTCGCTGAGCTTTGACTGAAGCTTTTGCCATTGAGTGTTTTTTTGCTCACTGCTGCGCTGTTGCTGAACGGGGTGCTCAAAGAAATTTGAATACAATTCCACTCTATATGCCGTTTCCGGATCATGCTTCAGCAACTGTTGCAGTTCCCTTAGCTCCTCAAGGGTTGCTTCGCCCGATAGTTTTCTTGATATGAGATGCCAGATATGATTATTTAACATGCGATCCTACAAAATATATCTTAAGGATCTCCCGGCGGGAATAATCCCCTAAAAGCGAAAGAAAAAAATTGAAAAATTATTTTTCAAGCAGGAAAGAAAGAGACTGGGTGATCTTTTTGGCCGCTATAGCCATTTGAGCATCAATGGTTTTAACCGAAATGTTCAGTATCTGCGCTATCTCCTTATACTTTAATCCATCTTCGCGCACCAGCTTAAAAATGAGCCGGCATTTGGGGGGCAGGCTTTCAATAGCCTTGTGTATATATTTCAGCAGCTCTTTTGAAACCAGCAGGTCTTCGGGAGTTTGGGCGGTAGCCGCCGTACTTTCCAGGTTCAGGTCATCCAGGTCAAAATCCGCTATTTGCTTATTGCGGGTAAGATGTTTGATGCAAAGATTTTTTACCGAAACATACAGGTACACTTTCAGGTTTTCTATTTCAGGAAGACGGCTCCTGTTACGCCAAACATTCACAAACACATCCGACACAATTTCCTCCGCAACAACTTCATCTTTCACAAAACAAACAGCCAGGTTGAACAACGAGTCGTTATAATGAAAAAACAACTTTTCATATGCCGCTCCATCGTTAAACAATGCTACCCGCTCAACCCAGTATTGTATCTGCAGTTCGTTTTGCATGGCGAAGCAAATTAGTATTTTCTCCGCAACCACAACACAACACCATTATTTATTCTTTTTTCAAAAAGAAACATCATTGTGGTAATTGTTCTTTTAATTTTTAATGAGCAGGTTTCGCCTGGCACTGTAATCCATTAAATATCCTCTTTTACCGGGCGCACTCAGGGAAGAGCGCCCTACCAGCGTTTCCACCTTGTCCTGCTTCAGTAAAAAAGGCTCCAGCAATTTTTCCAGGCGGTCTTCTCTTACACCTATCCGTTTGGCAAACTCCGCAAAATCCTGCCGGCCCCGGTGATGCGTTTTTTTAAATGCATCTGATGCAAAACCGTCTGCAAATAATCCACGGTTTAAAGCAAAGCCAGTATCATCTACATGCAACCTCGTATTTACCAGGTCGTATGCGGGGCTTAAGAAATAATCGCCGGTCTCGTTCTCCAGCAGGGAGAAGTTTTTTAAATGCGCATCGCCGTTCAAAAAAAGGTAGTTGAACAGCACCAATACAAAATATTTTTCAATTTCTACCCGCCAGGCAGGAACATACCGTCTTATCAGCTCTGCTGCCTCTTCGTAGGAAGAATCATATTTAAAATCGGCCCCTGCCGTGTCTTTTGTTTTACCTGCAAGTGTGGCAAAATCTTCTTTTCCCCACCTGTCGCCGTCGGGCTTTACATCGAACCTGCGGGTAATATACGCAGGGGAGCCATTTTTAAAGAAGATCATCCCGCTTTCGGCAGTATTGATGCCGTACACCTGGGCTGCTATCTGCATGGTTACATGCTCATTGGCAGGTACCTGGTCTACTTTCTTCAGATCCCGGGGCACGGGCTTCAAAATATAGGTACCCTGTTCGCCTGCTTCGGTAAGCCGCAATTTGTTTTTGCTTAGCAGTAAAGACATTTTTTCCTGCACGCCCGATATGGAGATGCGCTTACGGTTCTCTATAAACTTTGCGGTATCTTCCTCATTTACCTGCAGTGCATCATAAGGCAGTACATGGCTCACTTTTTTATTATCAAACATCCTGCGCAGGAATGCAGGGCTATACGTGGCAAACCCTTCTGCAAGGCTGCCGGGGCAATATTTTATTTCGGGAAGGCTCATGATGTTTCTATTGGTTTAACGGTAACAGCGCCTATGGTATCGTACTGTGCCGTAGCAGCAAGCAATCCAAAGTTATCCGCTTCATCTATTTTGAGCAAGCGGCTTTGCAATTGCCGGTTTACACCTTCGGAAAGCATGTTAAAAAAAAACGGGAATAAAACTTTAGCCTGGTATTCCTGCAGCGATTTGGGAAGCGTGAGGCTTATTGCCGGTTTATTACTGTCGGCAAAATAAGCATCATCGTACCTGAATACATATTTATCCCGGCTCAATTCCGTAAGCATTCCTGCATATTCTTTATTTCTGTAAACAGCCAGCTTTCTCATACAACAGCTTTATCAGTCGTTTTTTTTACTTCCAGCTTTAGCTCCAGCCCCAGCACATCGGCTATTTTCTCAATAATATCCAAAGTAGGGTTTGCCTGGCCCCGCTCTATTTTATACAGTGTATTGGTAGCAACTGTAGCCAGTTGCGCCAGGTCGGGCTGGGTTATTTTCAACCCCTTCCGCCTTTGTTTTATAGCTTTTCCTATATTCTCCGCTAACATTATAGTGTGATTTTCTATATAAAAATAAGAAAAATAAGAGGAAATACATGTTAAATCACATTATAAGAATAAAATCTCTTATCAAAAAGCTGCTTCAAAGGCTGAAAACCTTTTACGCTTTTAAGGGTTGTATTTATTCCTTTTAAAAATTGATAAGTATGCTGTACCGGGGAATGGCTTCTATACTTTTAAATATACTGCCGGTGGTTTTGATCTCGTTCACGAGCTCCGGGTCCAGTCCTGTTATTTGATCATTCCAGTCGTGAATGCGAAATTGCACAGGTATATTTTTTTCAAAACGATTGGTGGCTATCAGCCACGGTGAGCCGTTCACCAGGTTATCGGAAACAACTTTGCCCTGCTGCAGCACATCGCAGGAGGCCCCGAGATAACTGATCTTCAGCATCAGGCCGCTCACCTGTGCAGGTATATTTTCCGGCAACAATAGTATGGCTTCTTTTCCGGTAACCGATGGCTTTTTTATATCAGGCGTATAGGCTTGTACGGTAGCGCTGAATACATCAAACCCGGCAATCCGCTTACGGGAAAATGCAGTGTTATTACCAGCAATAGAAAGCGCTCCTGCCGGATATACTTTTAATGTAAAACCAGGGCGCTCCTGTTCCAGTTGTAATGAATGGTTTGTTACAATGATGTCCGCATCAGAAATCAATAAAACACTTTTGCCATTGATGGTAGTGCGCCAGCTTTGCTCCGCTTCTTTACGGGTAAGTGTAATAACCACCAGTTTTTTACCCGTTTTGGAACTAAAGCCCAGGGGCGTTCCAGGTATGAGGTTTAATACTGTAATATCCCCGGGTTTTCCTTTTGCACTTAAGGTAGTACGATCTATCGCTATTACGGGCTCAGTTCCTTCGGGTTTTACCAGGAACAAAGTAGTCGTATTACCGTCTTCTGTTTTTGCCAGGAGTTGTGCTGTCGCGTACTTAATCAGTATATCATTCAATGTTAAATTGAAAGGCAATAACAAATTGGTTTGTCCTTTTAAATCAACGGGGGGAAAGCTGATGGTTTCATTTTTCAGCTTCACGCTTACCGATACTTTTTTATCAGGCATAGGTATACGTACCTGCGTATTGTTCAGGAACAGGAAGCCACTGTTGTTTTTTACCCGGGCTATGAACCGAAGGTCTTTTGTATTGTACACATCCCGAACGGGATTGTCGGGCTCTACCTGTTGCATAGGCGCTAACAGCCCGCCAAAATCATTGATAAAATGATGTAGTATTTTCAGATACCGATAAGATGAATGGAGGATACCAAATTCTCCAACAGGCGCCTGGAAATCGTAGTTTTCCGGCAGACCGGGTTCTTTTAAGCCGGGTGTTTGCGTGCCGCCATGGAACATATAGTAGCCGATCAGGTTCATACCGCGCCCTACCTGGTTTTGCAAATGCGCTTCCTCCACGTGAGGCGCCACCACAAAGCGGTTTTGATAAGTCATTTGGCTGCCGGCTCCCTGCTCGCAAAGTCCGCGCGGAAAAAGGCTGGCGTCGTAATACACTTTGCCCAGGGCGCCGGTCATGATCCACTGATCATCACCGTACAAAAAATCATCAGTAGGTCCGCCGCCTCCGCGTTCCCAGCCACGATAACAATAAGAACCCTGCAGAGGGATCACTTCCATTTTATCCTGGTCGAATACCGTATTGGCCGTTACCGACCAAAACACAGGCCTCATACCTGCCGCTAATGCCATTTCTTTCAATGTTGAAATATGCGCTGCCTGCCCGCTGGCATATTCGTTTTCGAGCTGTGTGCCTATAATGGCACCACCCTGCTTAAAAAATAAGCCCTGCACCTGCGCGCCTATCTGATCAAACAATTTTGCAGCCGCCGAAATATATGCGGGATCATTCGAGCGTCTGCCCGGCATCTTTGCTATCCATTCCGGATGACCACCGTGCAATTGTTCGCCATGACTCCATGGCCCGATGCGCAGCCATACATACATATCATGTTTGGCGCACAGCTCTACAAATTTTCGCAGATCACGATTGCCCTTCCAGTCCCACACTCCGGGAGCTGTTTCATGCTCGTTCCAGAAAATATATGTAGCTACGATAGATAAACCTGCGCTCTTCATCTTCAATATCCCGCTTTCCCATTCATGGGGCGGCACGCGATTGTAGTGCATTTCACCCATTACCGGGAACCACGGCTTATCGTTTTTTAAAAAATACCTGTTGTTGGCCGAAAGTTTTATACCCTGCGGACCGTATCCGGAGAAGGGAATAGTCTGAGGCGCCTCATCATGTATACGTGAAGCATCCAACTGGTAAGTTTGCGCCCGGGCGGTACATATCCACAGCAATGCTACGGGCAACCAGTATAATTTTACTTTACTCATACTTTGCGCATTAGTTTTTTATATCCGACTTTATATCCCGTTTTGTCATTTGCTCCGCTTGCAATGCAGGCTGCCATCCCTCAAATGTATTGCGAGTGATCAGCACACCGGTACAGGCTTTCAAACTGATAGCAGGGCGCTCTTTACCGGGCGTCCTAAAACCGGATCTATCAATGGTGTTATTACTAAAAACCAGTCCCTTCGTGCTATACGCTCGCAGCACCGGGTAGTCGTATACCTTAAAATAATTATTTTCGATTTTTATATTGCGATGCACATAATACCCTTTCACCCAATCATGGGCCTCGGGATTGATATTAATGATATAGTTATTGTTACCGGAGTTATACCCGCATTCAATGAATTGGTTGTTGCGGATCGTAACATCTGTTACCGGTCCCGATTCGTACCAGCCGGAAGCATCGTTCTCAATCAGTATAGCGTGCATGCCGGTACGGTAATACACATTGTTTTCAATTACAACCTTACGCCGGGTGGTTACTAACGTGCCCCGTGTATTGGTGCCTTCAAATCTTGAGTTTTGAATAGTAAGCGAAGGCGTCCAGGTAATATTTTCCAGGGCATCGCCTTCTTTTAATGTGGCGGGAAAAGACTCCTGCATTTCTACTATCATTTCCCTTTCACTAATAAGGCCGGCTGATTTAACAACGCCGGCCCCAAATATCTGTAAAGCCGCTGCATGCAAAAAAGCCACGCTATCGCCGGCGGCAAATGCAGGAAACCCATAGGTTTGATGATGCATGAACCGCAGCTTTAATTTTACAGGAGAAATGATTTCCGTTACCTTTAAATGAGTGCCATGCACGTTCACCGGATCATCGTGCATACCCCGGAACCTGCAATGAGTAATAGTGATCTGCCCTTTGCAGCCGGAAAAATGCATACCATCGGCCGAAGAAGCGATCACCCTGCCGCTACCTGCCGCCGGCTCCACAAAAACGCTGTCGTAAGAAAGGTTTTCGCAAAACTGGGAAACAACGCCAAGCCCGTGCATAGAGTTCATATGCACATTAAACAGGCTTATATTTTTTGAACGGTTATGCAATGCGCCAACATAATCGCGATAACGGTCGCGTATAGTAAGCACATCCCCCGGCAGTGCTTTAAACGAAGAAAAATCTCCGGTAAATTGTATGGTAAGCGGTGCAATCACTTCCGCCCTGCTATTTAAAAAAGGGGCCCAGTTGCTGTAAAACAAAGTTCCTTCTCCGGGACGCACCAGCACCGCGTGGAAATTACGGGATACCCATTTTTCACCATACCATTCCAGCTTTCCGTTAATAATGGCAAATTTTGAATCGGGATGAACAGCCGCCGTAACAGATGCCGGCGTTATTTCTTTGATCGTCATTTCCGACATGCCCGGGCGTTCGTAGTTTACCGAAACATTCCGGATACTTATATTTTCACTGCTGTCTATCGCCCAGGTGATCATTTTACCGTGGAATACAAAAACAGCATTGTTTGCTTCAACGGTTACATTTTTAAGATTTTTAAAAAGAAGACCTACCCGCTGTTTCTTTTCCGGAACTTCTTCTTCTGAAGAAGTATTGGTAATATAATAATGCGTTTCAACAGCATTATCGGGCCAAAAGTCATACCTGCCTTCGGGGAAAACGATGGTGGATTGATCGTGCTTACGACATGCTTCAATCGCTTTTTGCACTCCCTCTGTAGCATCGGCAAAACTATTGGGCAGAACACCGTAATCGGTAACACGGATCGTTTGGGCATTGGCGACAGTAGCACATAAAAAAAGCACTGTAAAAAAGGTTCTCATACAAAGTAATTTATACATCCGGTTGAGTAAATGTATTATAATCTTTCAATTTCCTACTCCCACCTCACTGATCATTGCCCTGCCAATGGCTTCTATAATTTCCAGCTTTACATACCTGGCATTTACTTCATCAAAAGCCAATACTTTCATATCCACATTTTTCTGCCATTTATCCTCTCTTAGCTTTGTAAAATTTTTGCCGTCTGTGCCTGCGCTCAAAACATATTTTGTTATCAATCCTTCATAGCCCATCAACTGGGCAGGCAAATAATAAAATCTGGATATTCTTTTCTCTTCTCCCAAATTGATCATTACGGATTGAGGAAGCGTTGCGGGAAATTTCCACAAGGTTTGCGTTTGCGAAAAACCTCCCCGGTCGCCCACTACATCAATGCAACCATCAATCATTACTTTTTCTGTTTTATCAGCAATAATTGCAACTACTGGTGAACCTATAGTTGCAGGCGGTTTAGGCGATACAATCGCTTCTCCACCCGATGCGGTTATTTTTTTTATTTCATAACAAGTGCGAAGCACCAGGGGTTGAGAGGGTAATGGCAACCTGTTGTTATCGGGCTTCCAGATCTTTCCTATTTCCTGTAGCCGTTTTACCACTTCATCATCAAAAAGCCCATCACGGTTAGGTGAAACATTGAGCATAAAATTACAATACAGGGGTTCGAGCCGCTGCAGTTTATCCAATGCAAAGTCGAGGTTTTTTACATTGTGGGGCGAATCAGGATGCCAGAACCAACCATTGGTAATAGTAAGCGCCATTTGAGAAGCATATACATTATTGCCCGGTGGAAAAACGCCTTTAGGTCCTTCATAGTAAATAATATCTGTTTGCCAGTTGCTGTTACCGTTGTGCTCGGCAATTAAACAATCGGGTTGTAATTTTTTTACATGGTCGTATATTTTTTGAAAAGAAATAAGCGTATGCCCCATTTTCCAGCTCCATCCATCAAAAATAATCATAGGTATTTCACCGTAGCTGGTAAGCAATTCCGTGAGTTGACCCATTACAAAAGCTTCTTCTTTTGCCCCGCCATTTTCAATCCCATTATGCCTGTCCCATATAGAAAAGTATAAACAGGGTTTAAGGCCTTTTGCCCTGAAGGCTTTTACATATTCATCAACCACATCTCTTTTAATCAAGCTATTGGCTATATCATAGTCAGAGAATTTGGTATCCCACAAACTAAACCCGTCATGATGCTTGGCGGTTAATATGCCGTAAGTCATACCTGCCGCCTTACAGGCATCTGCCCATTGATCGCAGTCTAATTTGGCAGGATCAAATTTCCCGGGATCATGATTGGGTGAGGCCCACTCTTCATTGGTGAAAGTACCCATATTAAAATGCAGCATTACACCAAACCTTAAATCAACAAAAGCTGATTGTAGCTTGTATAAATGATCCGGCTGGCTGTTTTGCGCATATAGCTGAGCGTTCATCATAAAGGGCAACCCAAAACAAAAAACAAATTTTGACCAATATATGATCAGGCTTCTGCGATTCATGTGATTTCTCATCCGTATACGTCTTTAATATCTTATGAAAAAAGGGTTCTCAATTTTTACCAGGCACAATTATGTAAGGCTGTTCCTTTTTAAGTGGTACCAACAATTGCCCCTTCTTTAATTTCTTTGAGGAAATGCTCTTTTTTCCATGCAATGTTACTTTGTAAATGTCGCAAGATCTTAGCTTACCCCATTCTGGCGGGATTATGACCGGTACGGTGGTATCAGCATCAGCGTAAACAGCCAGCATTTTTTCTTCTTTCCATACCACCGGAAAGCAAACAAAGCCTCTATTCCTAAGCTGAGTATCGCCTTTATACACACTGCTGTCTGCCAACGAAACCACTATACTATCTGAGAAAAAAGCTTTTCGTTCGTTTTTTTCTCCCTGTACTGATAAACGTTTATAACGGTTGAGAAAAAAATACTGGAGACAGTTGAGGTAAAACTCCCGGCTAAATAACTTCACCCAGGCATCCTGATCGGCTTCCTCTTTTTTAGGGAAAAGATTTTCGCCATACATGCTCGTGCCAAATAAAAAGCCCAATCCAAAATCCGTCCATTTCAAATCGGGATTCAAACCGCTACCTGTATATACGTTTGCAGGAACGGATAAATAATCTGATGCGCCCCTGTTGTTAAAATGCCATGCAAAAGGAACAATTCCTGTCATATAATCCATTACCCATTCACTGGTAATATCTACTCCTTTTTGTTGCCAGTAGCGGGCTGCCTTAACCTGATACTTCGCTTCCTCAACTGCTGACTCATAATGCCCCTGGCTTTCTCTTGCGATCCACGCATCAATGTGAATGGTTCCCGCTTGTACCAGTTGCGGTACGATAGTAAACAAACTGTCAATCCGTTTCTGAGTAAAGCCCTTTTCCCACTCCTTCCTGTAATTAACCTGGTAAGCTTTACGGTTATTGTAATTACCAATAACAAGAAGGTTACCCTGCCTGTCTTTTGAGATAAGATCGTTTTTTACATAGGTCTCCCATAAGGGGCTATCCTCATAGGCATCAGTCATATTAATATGCAGGCTAACGGTCGTGTTATATTTCTTTGCCTCCGTCATCAGCCACCGCAGGCTTTCGGAGGCAGTTATATCCTGTTTTCTTTTCAAAAGAGGATTGACCTCGAAAAAAGCAGGGTACTTGTCATCGTGCCCTTTGTACTGCCACCCTACCAGGTAAATGATCTTGGGCGCCTGCAATGTCAGCTCATCTACCTGTTGTATGATCGTAAGCGCTTTTTCAAAATCACAATTCACGAATGAACCGCCGGTTTCATCCGGCTTTGAAAGGAACAGTTTCATTACAAGCGTTTGCGAGTAATCGTGCCTGAATTGTGCCTGGAGAAACATATAACAACAAGAACATAAAAAAGTCAAGCCAATATTTCTTAGCTTTTTTTTATTCATACAAAATAGTATCGTCATAGCTTAACTATTTTATCACTACAATGCGTTTATACATCACGCTATATCAAAAATGCTTTGCAATAAAATTTAATAAACGTCTCGTAATTTTCTTAATGCCAGATCCTTATATAAAAGAGATTGAAGAAAAGTCCAGCAATATACCAGGTGCCCCTCATAACCGGCGGTATTTCCGCTCCAGTCGTATATTTCCCCTCCATTAGGATACTTGTCTACAAAGCCATTCTGAAAGCCGCCGCCATTCGGAAATACACCTCTTCTTTGCCTTTCCAGCATAGCATTTAAAACCATATCGGCCTGCTCTGTCATGCCAACACAGTACAAAGCATCTAATGTGCAAGAAGTATTACTAACAGCACAGCCGCCATTCAGGAACATTTCAAACTCCGTATAATGCTCCATATCTTCCTTCTTAACCGGGCGAAGGCAAACAGGCAACCCCAGATCGAAACGTTTAAAGGAGGTTTTCTCAAGGGCCTCCCAATATCGTTGAAGCATTTCTTTTCCTGCCTGTTTGTCAACAATACCATATGAGATGGCTAAGCTTGTTGGTATATCCGAGTAAATGTCGTGGAGATTACCGTCTTCACTTTTCCACCAGGCAAGCCATCCTGTTTCGGGATTATAAAATGTATTTATATAAGCAGCTTTTATTCGGACTGCCAGTTGTAAATATTTTTCCTCACGTTCGTTGTTTTCTAATTCTTTCTCCAGGTAAGCTAAACATTTAAACGACCTGTAAGCTAAAGCGTTTATATACGCATTTTTGTGCCCGGAAGCATACGCATCATACGCCATATCCGGGTTTCTTGGAGGCCTTGATCTGCTGTTCCCACTTTGTTTAGATTCTATCATTCCATCATGATCCACATCCCTGCCCGCCATATAACCGGCAATTAACTCCAGGGTTTTAACGTTGCTTAGCAACCATTCTTTGTCAGCACTCACTTTGTAATAAGCCCAAGCGCCGATAATGAGAGAAGGGTTTCCATCCATGACCATTTGGTGTTGACCCGCATTATAGTTTCGGTCATTCGGATCAGGGTCTCCTTTATCATCCACTAAAGCTGGTGTTCCTCCTGCAGTATAACCCACCAATCCATAAGAAGTTGTTTTGTGGTTAATGAAATAATCTAGCGAACGCCGGAGAATTGGTGCTACAGGAACTCCGGGAGCCAGCTCGGGAACTAGCAATACAGCGTCCGCCAGCATATATATGGTACTGCTAACAGGGTCGCTCAAGGCATTATTTGCCCATACTCCCACTACTTTTTCTCCGCCACCGGAAGCGCCACAACTCTGCTGAATAAAATTGAACCACCCCCTGCGGGCTGATTTCCATTTATTTTCATCAGTATAACCTTGTGGGGCATGCAATATGAGGGGATTGAACTTTAATCCACTATTAAACCCTTTTCCGGGGACGGGTATTTCTATTGTTATATGCAACGTCCCTTCCGACCTGTTGCCCTTAGAATAGCCGGTTATTTCTTTATTGCCTATTCCGGTAGTCAGCATCTGCCCGATATCCGGTGCGCTTATTACAACCGGTAATCTAAACTTGTTCTCTATATTCCAATTGCTGCTGATCACCGAGGTCATTGCCTTCCTGGGGTTAAACGGTAAAAGGAGTTCAATTTTATCAACTTCCTCATCAATATCATCGTCGCTTATCAGTTGTATGATCAACTCACTGTCTTTTGTTTCAATTTGCCAGGCGAGCCGCTTATTTCCAGGTAACAAGAATTCGTATTGTATAGCGTGGCTGCTTATTATTTTGGTTTTTGCTTTCGGGTTTAATAATTGACCCTTTTTTTGTAGCTGCAATTTAGCAGGTGCGCTCAATAAATTTATTGTATCACGCCCTGTTCCCTCGGTATCCCACCCAATTTCAAATAACTGTGCATCATGCCTCCCGGCACTGATTTTTAATGAAGCTGTTTCCTTAAAACTGGAAAGGACAATTTCTTTTGCCGGATTACAACTAATCTGGAGCGACAGTAAAAATAGCACTATGACCTGAGTCGTAAGTTTCATAATATTCTTTGGAAGAAATCGCTCTGTGTCTTCGTCAATATATCTTTATTGGAGATTGTTAACGTTTAGGGGACGTAATGCTCTAAAGGAATATCAACAGAAACAACTACTTCATTCCTGAAGTAGTTGTTTCTGTTGCAGGAAGACACCTTACAAATAAGTCAACTAACTAATATCCGGGGTTTTGTTCAAGCGCCCCTTTGTTCCTGTCTATCTCCGTTTGCGGTATGGGCCAAAATTCATATTTGTCCTCATACTTGATCTTAATATCAGGCGCTACTGTTGGATTTTGCACAAAGTCATTCAGTTTCTCCGTAGCTATTCCCCATCTTCTCAGGTCAAAATAACGCAAGCCCTCAAATGGGAATTCAACCCGTCTTTCGTGCCTGATCTTTTCGCGCATTTGGTCCTTGCTAAGTCCTGCAGCCAATCCAGGCATATTTACGCCCGGACGTGCGCGCACTTCATTTACCTGTTGATATACAGACGCGTCAGGGCCGGATGCCTCGTTCTGAGCCTCCGCATACATGAGTTTAATATCTGCGTATCGCAATAAAACATAATCCTGGTCTCCCAATACGCCATAAGTAGGGTTCATAGTACCAGGTGTCATCCATTTTCTCGGCAGGTAAAATCCTGCGCTCCAGGAACCTTCTCCGGGTATCGCTGTTGCAGGATTACTGAAAGGCCAGCCTTCTGCAGGGCCTTCACCTTCCTGGAAAAATGTTAAAGCTTTTCTTGGATCTCCTGCCTCGTATTCATTCACTAAATCCTGTGTTCCCATATAGCCGGCCCATGCCTGCATGGTTACTACAAGCGCAGCCCCATCTCCGTGAACAATATTGGGTTTCATAAATCTTACACTAAACATAATTTCGGGACTATTCTCCTGTCCGGGCTTATAAAAATTTTCGGAGTAATTAGCGTTAAGCGAAAATTTACCGGCATCTATAATTTGCTTTGCAAGGGTTGCCGCTTCTTCAAACTTCTTTTGATATATCAACGCTCTTACCTTGTATCCCTGTGCAGTGCCTTCTGTGGCATGTCCTGTGGTATATGATTCATCAGGCAGGGCAGCAATTGCTTTATCTAAATCTTCTTCAACCTGCTTATACACATCTGTTCTTTGAGATTTTGCCTTACCTTCCGAGAAGTCTAATGTGAATGGGTCTTCAGTTATTATAGGCACATTTCCATACAATGCTGCCAGCCACAGATAGTTAAATCCCCTTAAAAAATAAGCCTCGCCCTTATAGCGTTCTAACTTTTCGCCTGTCAAAACTTTATCAACATTGGCGAGAAAGGAATTAATAGCCGCAATAGCGCGATAGTTATTGTTATAATAGCTGTATACATATGCGCCTGAGTTAGGTGTAATACCCGAAGATGTGGCGCTACGCCCTCCGCCGTAATCATGCTGTCCGTAGCAATCGTCTGTATAGGTATCCCAACCCATGATTTTGTATTGTGAGTTGGCCCAATTTCCACCGGGCTCATATAAGTAGTTATACAATCCGGTCAATGCAAGATCTGCATCTGCTTCCGTTTTCCAGAAAATGGTAGTTGATAATTGATCGGGCGGTGCAACATCCAGCAATCCTTTATTGCAGGACTGTAGTATGGCTCCGCTTAATATAAATGATATAAATATTTTAATGGTTTTCATACCAAAGAGTTTTAGCTATTAAAATTGAACAGTTGCTCCGAATGTGAAAGTGCGCAGTTGCGGATAAGTAACATATTGTCCTCCCGTTATGCGTTCCGGGTCAAGCCCGGGATATTTGCTGATGGTAAATACATTATCAGCAGCAATATATACACGAAGACTTTTCATGGCCGCTTTGCTTACAATCTGCAACGGTAGTGTATATCCTATCTGTATGTTTTTTAATCTGGTAAATGATGCATCTTTCAGGAAATAAGTAGAAGCATAATTCTGAACCGGGGCATATCCGTCAGCAACATATATCTTAGGCATGGTGGTGCTTGGGTTGGTCGGTGTCCACCGGTTACGCCAGTCGGTAGTAGGTACAGAGCCCTGCCTGAAAGGTTCAATACCCCAACCGGATACATATACTTTTTGTCCCTGTGATCCGTATAATTGCGCGGAAAGATCAAATCCTTTCCAGTCAAAGCCCAATGTAAGATTGTACTGGTAAGCAGGATATCTTCCGCCTACATAGGTTCTATCCTGGTCGTTAATAACTCCATCATCATTTACATCTTTAATTTTCAGATCACCGGGAGTCGGAGTAACGGGTTGTTTGGGCGACTTATCAATTTCATCCTGGCTCTGGAATATGCCATCCCATATATACACATAAAATTCGTCCAGTGCACGTCCTTCTTCCCGTATGGTATTGCCACTTATTTCGCGGGCGCCAAATTGTTCCAGCTTATTTTTATATGCCTGTACATTAGCTCCAACCGTAAAGCCTACTTCTCCTGCTATCTTGTCGCGATATTGTGCACTTACTTCAAATCCTTTATTTCTTACAGCTCCATTATTAATGGTGGGGGCGTTCAATCCTAACCAAAGTGGCACTTGGGACTGCCGCAAGATATCAAATGTATATTTATTGAACCAGTCGGCAGTAATATTAAGCTTGTTTTGCAGCAATGTCATATCCACGCCTATATCAAATACCCTTGTTGTTTCCCATGTAAGGTTAGGATCAACCAATCCGCTCGCGGCATAACCGGGAGTAATAGTTGTTCCAAATACATAGTCTCTTGACTGCAGAACCGGCTGATAAGGATAATTACCTATATTCTGGTTACCCAATTCGCCCCATGAACCACGAATTTTCAAATCGTCTATCCAGGTTATGCTGCGCATAAAGTTTTCTTCGGAAATACGCCACGCACCAGAAAAAGAATAGAACAATCCCCACCGTGTATCTTTAGGTAATCTTGAGGTTCCATCATACCGTAAGCTTGCACCTACCAGGTATTTATCCTGAAAATCGTAGTTCAGATTGCCGTAATAAGAACGTATAGCCCATTCGTTGGAACTACCTGAGTTATACATACCACTCGTTGGCCCTGCATTAATTTCCCGCAGAAGATTGGTGGTATATTGAACACGTCCTGCGTTCAAGAAGCTATACTTGTTATGCTCCTGCTGAAATCCTGCAAGTGCCGAAACAGTATGATCCCCAAAGGTTCTTCTGAAATTTAACTGGCTGTAGTACACTGTATAAATATTATCATTTCTTCCTACATCCAATCCTGGAGAGCCAACATCCAAATTAGTAGCATAGCTTAAGTCGTGCCACCAATACAGCGGAATAATGGGACGGAAATCGTTTGTTTTAACAGTACTGTAATTAGCGCCGCCCCTGTTTTCCCATACCAGCCCTTTCAGGATTTCAACATCAAGCGACAGGTTGCCCTGTATATAATAATCATCGGTCCTGGTTCTCACATCATTCTGTACTATAGCAACGGTATTTTTATTTCCCTGCTCCAAAGGATAGGCCTTGAAAATATATTTTGATCCATCAGGCGAAACAGGCGCGTATAGTGGTGACTGGGCCAGGGTAGACAAGAACTGATCCGTAGCGCCCTGGCGTGGGTTTTTCTTATCGCCGTAGCGCATTTGTATATTGGTACCAATGGTGATCCTTTTGTGCACTTTGGATTGAAGACCGAGGTCGAGTGTGTATTTTTTATACTGGAAGCCGATCATCGTTCCGGGCTGATCTGTATAGCCGATACCTAAATTATAATTTGTATTATCTTTTCCGCCATTGAGGTTCAGATAGTGGTTTTGCACGTTAGCTGTTACAAACTGGTCATCCAGCCAATTGTGATTCGGATATTTTGTTCTATCCGTGGCATTCTTATACAGATCAATTTGCTCCTGTGTATAAATGGGCTGTAAGCCTGAATTGCTCCTTGCCTCGTTGGTCAGCTCCATATATTCCGCTGAATTATATATCATGTCAGGCAAAGAAGTTGCCCTTGAAAGCCCCAGGTTATAATTGTAGGTAAGCGAAAATCCACCTGATTTTCCTTTCTTTGTTTTTACAACAATTACACCATTGGCGCCTCTCGATCCATAGATAGCTGCAGAAGCAGCGTCTTTCAATACGCTGATGGATTCTATATCATTGGGATTGAGAACCGTTAAGCTTCCCGGTAATCCGTCTACAATAACCAACGGATCGTTCCCGGCACCGCTAAATGTACTTACACCACGTATGCGCATGTTCACATTTTCGTTACCTGGTTCACCTGATCCCTGTATAACCTGTAACCCAGGCAATTGACCCTGCAATAAAGCAGCGGGATTAGTGGCCACTCTTTTGTTTATTTCGTCACCGCTGATGGTTGCTACAGCGCTGGTCAGCTTTCTCCTCGACTGTGTACTATACCCTACCACTACTATTTCATCCAGCTTATTTTCTACCGCCTGCATTACAATATCAATACTGGTTTGCGCCCCCGCTTTTATTGTTTGCGTTGCATAGCCTACATAAGAAGCTTCGATGGATCCTCCGCTTTCTACTTCAATAGAGAAATTACCGTCTGTGTCGGAGACCGTAATATTTTTACCCGACCTGATCGTTACACCTGCCAAAGGCTCTCCATTATTATTTACAATCCTTCCTTTTACAGGAGGCGCGGCAACAGCAGATTCCGTATTCGCTTCAACGCTTTTTATGATCACCAGCTTTTCCGACATCTGGTTAGAAACCAGCCCCGTACCTGCCAGTATTTTCCTCAGCAGGTCATTTACGGTGATGTCCCTTTCACTAATGGTTACTTTAAATTCATCTTTCATAACCATCGTGCTGAACACAAACCGGTAGTCGGTCTTGCGTTCAATTTCCTTTAATGCTTTACTGAGCTTTACATTGTTAAAATGAACGGTCAGCGTTTCCTGCGAGCTGACCTCTTTGGCTGCTACCTGCAGTACGGTAGCAAAAACCAGGAAAAGACTACATTTCATAAGCAGAATCATTCTGGACATTTTCTGATTCCAGGGCAGTTTTGGAAAGTCCCTTTTTTTCATACTTTTGTTTCGTTTAAAAATGAACAATAGGGGCAGGCACAACCCGCAAAGTTTGACCTACCCTGTTTTTGAACCCGGGAGGAATGGGCGCAATCCATTTCTCCTTTTATTTTGATATAATTATATCCGTTCCGTCAATAGTATAATTAAAAAAATAGGAATCTTTAAAGGCTTTTAATACCTGTTCTATGCTCTCGTTCCTGAAAGTTCCCGTAAACCCGTATTGCTTCACTTTTTCATCTTTAAAGATGAGCCGTACATTGTACCATCTTTCCAGCTTTTCCCTGATCATTTCAAAAGTCTCTTCTTCAATGATCAATGTATTCTGTATCCAGGCAGTTTCAATATTAACACTATCGCGATTGTAAGACAGCGCCTCAATAGCCACATGAGGAGCAGCTTTGCTTTCAGGCGCTTCCGGATCACTGCCGCCTGTCATTTGTTCTCCTGTTTCTGTATCCAGCACAAATTTTTGTTTGGGCTTTAACAACATGCGTAACGGCGTTGAAGATCCATTTTTGATCAGTATATCCACTTTCCCTCTTAAAAGCGAGGTTTCCGTGATCTTGTCTCCGGGATAGGCCCGTACATTAAAAAAAGTGCCTGTAACGTTTACATCATACTTGTCAACACTCACCGTAAAGGGTAAGCGACTGTTGTGTATTACATCAAATCCTCCTTCGCCTGTAAGAAAGACCTTACGGTTGGCTTTGCCAAAACCGTCGCTCAGTTTAAGCGTAGAGCCGGAATTGAGGTATACTTTCGTTCCGTCGGGAAGTGTAATGGTTTGTTTGGCGCCCGCCTTTGTGGTAAAAACCCGGGGATTTTCAACAGCGGCCACTGCTTCGTGCATGCCCACCTCCTTTTTTTGCTGAAAAACAAAATAGGTAGTGAGCACTATTCCGGTGCATGCTGCCGCCCATCCCATCACTTTTAACAGGGGGAAACGTTTTATAGGAAAAACAGGTGCGGCAGGTGTACCGGCAGCCAGCCCCCGCAGGGAGCCGGTCATTAAAAAAACAAGCTGCTTCGCTTCTTCAATAATATCCTGCCGGTCAGGGTGATCTTCCTGGTATTGAAGCCAGTGCAATACATCCTGTTCATTTCTTTCAAGACAATAATTGATGAAAGAATCATTAATAACAAGCTCTTCTACCGACAAACGAACAGGCATAGTTGTTCTGGTTTGTAGTAAAGACGATGAATTTTGAAAACTTTACCCCGGAATTTGTTGTTTTTTTGGGTGCATTTAAAATTTCGCAGACAGATAGTGACCTGCCGGACAGGCAACCGGTTATAGCATCCGCCGGGCAATGCTGCCAAACCTGCACCCGGCAAGAGGAAAATATTGGTATAGAACAGGTTAATAAAGCCGCTCATTCAGGTGGCTCTGTTGTTTTATAATCCTGGTCTTTTATTCGGGTTTCTTTTGTTGTGAAAACAAGAAAGCACCCGGACAGTATTATTGTCATCGCTGATGATAAAATAGAGCAGGTACGGAAACTTTCTAATTCTTACAGCTCGTATGTTTTTGTAGCGTATTCTGTAAAAAGGGTTCGTTTCCAATGTGGCGTAAGCCTCTTTGAGTGCAGTAATAAAATTTAACGGGGCATCAACGCTGTAAAGAGCGTAATAATCAATAGCATTTTCGATTTCTTTCTGTACACGTGGTGAAACGATGATCTTATAAGCCATATTTTTTGTTGAGCCGGTTTACAGATACTTCGGCAGAGATATATGTGCTTTCATCTTCCTGAAGGCGTTCGTCCAAAACAGTTCTCATATCAGCTGTCAGTTCAAAATCGCTGTCATCCTCTTCAACAATGATTGTGATAGGTTTGGATTTGAACGTGGCCTTTATAGCATCCAGAATATCTGTGCTTACCTCCTGTGCTGATGCTAAATGATATGTTGTATACATATTGAATCTATTTTGAAGTTTTGTAAGTCAGTTGTACGAAGTTAGTCAAAAAGAAAACTTCAGGCAATAAAAAGCGTGTATTCACAGCAGCAATCAAGGGATTTCGGTATGTTGTCGTAAAACGTGACGGGGAAACGGGTTTTCACGGCTCACATTTCATGTTTTTTAGTTCCTGGTAATAAAGTCATTTACAAAGAGGCTGAGCAATAGCGGGATGAGGGTAAAGAAATGGGAGGCATTTGTATCCGAGAGCTCTTTACGCAGCGTTTTTATTCCTTTGAACAGGCTATTGTAAATGGTTCTGCGTGATAATCCTGTTCTTAGTTCAATTTCCTCATTGGATAACCCTTCTCCGTACTTGAGCAATATTACGGTACGGCAGGTAGCGGGGAGCTTATTACAAATATTCCGGACCTTTTCTATTAAAGCGCTGTTCGTTTGTATTTTTTCGAGCAGCTCCTGTACGGAAGGCTGGTATTCATCCTGCACAACATACATGGAATGATGGCGCAGATAGCGTTTTTCGGAACGATAATGATCAATGAGGCGTCTTTTGAAAGCGGTTTGCAGGTAAGACCGGGGATTGGCGATGCCTGAAAAGTCTATGTTTTTCTCCATCAGGTTAAGAAAAAACTGGTGCAGCAAATCGTTGAGCTCTTCGCCGGTATATCCTAACCGCTGGCCTACCAAAAGCAAATCGCCCCGGAATGCCTCATACCAACCGGCAATAAGTGTATTGATATTTTCCGCACTTTGACTCATAGCAGCATAGTTGTAATCGCTTTACATTTTAGCCGCAAGTTCTAAAAAAATATGCAGAGATGTTCTTTTTGAGAAAAAATCACTCAATCGTTAGCGTATACCCGGATATGTATGGCTGAACACTAATATTTTTTCAGTCCCTGCAAAATAATACTGTCCTTTATGGCAGGCGCCAGTTCATGCCGGTATTGATATAACATGCTCTCCCAGTCGCCATACATGGCGTTGGGCAATACAATAAAACGGGTACCGAATAATTCGGCATTGCTGCGGGTAAGCGCATTCCGGGTATCGGTGGGTTGCTTATCGAAAGCCGAACTGAAATCGCTCAGGTTATCGCCAAACAGCATAATGATATCATGGGTTTGTGATACTTTATCCCGCCGTGGGCCTTTGCCGGAGCCTGCTGTTTTTAAAATAAGATGATCGTTGGTTGCATCGGGGAAATTCCACCGCTGAAGGTCTTGTAGTGTTTGCGGACGTTCTTCTTCAAGGCGGTTGGTAATATAAAATACACTCACTCCTTTGCTTTTCGCATATTGAAAAAAGCTCCACCCACCGGGTACGGTATCGCAATCCACCCGTTTGGTCCATTCAATCCACGAGGCATCGGCATACTCCTCATTCCTGCCGGCAATATGCACCTGGTAGGGACTGTTGTCTAAAATGGTTTCATCAATATCGGTAACAACAGCCAATGGCTTATTATGCGGCTCTTTTAATAGTATGTCTAACTGCAGCCTTGCGGTGTTGTATGCCTGGAAACAAAGCGCTTTATACTCCGAAGCCTTTTGCTGCCAAACGGCTCCCCATAAAGGACCCTGGGTTACCAGGGATGGAGCATTGGTGCTGCTCCCTGCCGTATTACGCTGTACCTTACACGAAGCTGCCAAAAGAAAAAACAAAAAAATAAATTTGAGCTTTGAGATGCTGTTCATAATGAAAATTTTAATTGGGATATGGGCTATGAGCTATCGGCTATCAGTAATTTATGGTTTGTAGTTTTTTGTTTAACCATAAACCCGAAATATCCAACATCTCCTGCAACCTGGCAAACTTAGTTTACGGCTCATAGCTTACAGCCGGCCGCTGATCGCTCACCTCATTTTTTCTTTTGCGAAAACAACCACGGCAACAGCTCCGGCTCGGCAAAGGCGTTGATCCAGCTATCGTGTTTCACACCGGGGTATTCGGTATATTTTACTTTTGCCCCTGCTTCTTTCAACGCCTCTACCATCACTCTTGAATTTTTTACGGGAACAACATTATCGTCAGCCCCATGAAAAACCCATACAGGAAAGTTTTTACCGTATATTTTTGCCCCTGCCGGATTGCCTCCCCCGCAAATAGGAAAAGAAGCTGCAAAAAGACCGGGTCTTCGCCATAATAATTCAAATGTTCCAAATCCCCCCATAGATAACCCTCCAAGATAAATACGCTTTGTATCCACCACACCGCTGCTGACCAGGGTATCTATAAAGTTCATTACCATCTGCAGGGGGCGGGTTGGCGGCTGATCCATCGGGAACCTGAATTTAACAGAATCGCCCGACTGATCTCTTGCTCTCACGCTCCACGACGAATCTTTAGGGCATTGGGGAAAAACAACAATTGCCGGGAACCGCTCACGATTCGCAGAATCTACAAAAAGACTGCCACCCCATACCAACTGCGATTCATTATTATCGCCACGCTCGCCCGATCCGTGAAGAAATACAATTAAAGGATATTTTTTATCGGTAGTAAAATGAAGCGGAGAAAGAATGCGGCAGCGCAGGGTATCTTCGTCCTGCAAAAAAAGCTGGTATTCGTAAGCACTAAGATCGGGCTGCTGCTGGGCATACAGGTTGCCCCCCATCCATAAAAAAAACAAGAGTTGCAGCGGGAAAAGTTTGAAACTATTGTGAATATTTTTCATAACAGGAAGATACAAAGTTCTTTTTAGAGTTTTCGGTTACTTTTGTCCATTGTTTTGTTATAACCCGGCATGAAAAAATTAGACTGGTATATACTTAAGAGCTTCATCTTTACATTCCTGTACTGCATTTTGCTGTTTACCGCCATTTCTGTTGTGGTAGACATCAGCGAAAAAACCGACGACTTTGCCAAAGCCAACCTGTCTGCCGGCTTTGTAATGCGCAACTATTATGTGGGATTTGTTCCGTTCATAGTATCCTTTTTATTTCCATTGTTCACCTTTATTGCTGTTATTTTTTTTACATCGCGTTTAGCCAACCGGTCCGAAATTATTGCTATGCTGGCAGGCGGCACCAGCTTTAACCGCCTGCTTAAGCCGTATATTATCGGCGGTATTTTACTAGCGGCTTTATTGTGGTTGGGAAACCGGTCGCTGGTGCCCAAAGCAAACGAAATACGCACAGCCTTTGAGCTTAAATATGTAAAAACCGTAGGCTCTTATTCAGGCAATACGGGCATATACATGCGCATTGATTCTGTTACCTATTGCGGCATCAGGTATTATGATACCGCGGGTAAAAACGGGAGCGGCTTCTTCATGGATAAGCTCCGGGGCAATAAGGTAGTGTACAACCTTCGCTCCGATAATATATCGTGGGATGCCTCCGCCAAAAAATGGCGGCTGAGCGGGGTAATTGAAAGAAAAATAAACGGTTTGGAAGAAGAAGTAAAACAGGATACGGTGCGCAGGCTCAATTTTAATTTCACTCCCGAAGATCTTAAAAAAGATGAATACGTAAAATCGCGGCTTACCACACCTGAATTACGCCGCATGGTAGCGGTGGAAAAGATCAGGGGATCGGAAGGTATTAACGACCTTGAAGTGGAGCTTTACCGCAGAGATGCCACCCCGGTTACAGTGCTGATACTTACATTGATCGGCGCCATTCTTGCTTCGCGCAAAATAAGGGGTGGCAGCGGGGTGCACATTGCAGCCGGCTTTGCTATAGCGGCCCTGTTCATTTTATTCGACCGGTTTTCAACCATTTTCAGTGTAAAAGGGAACCTGCCACCTGTTATTGCCGCCTGGCTGCCTAATGCCATATTTGGTGTGCTTACCTATTATTTATACAGGAAGGCTCCTAAATGATCAGCTTTTGCAAGCTCATTTTTACAAATTGCCGTAAAACCTAAATTTTTCCGTCTATATAACGCTGTTTTGGCTAACTTTAGCGCTATTCGCTAACCGCTCATAAAATTCACCTGCAATCTGATTAAAACACGAAATATGGCCACAATAAAAGAACGGTTCAAAGCCAAAGCCGATGATTTGTCAGCAGAAATTAAAGAGATTTTAAAAGAGCATGGTACCAGGACAATAGGAGAAGTTCAGCTTTCGCAGGTGTACCAGGGCATGAGGGGGATTACAGGCTTGGTAACGGAAACATCTTTGCTCGATGCCCAGGAAGGCATCAGGTTCAGAGGATATTCTATTCCTGAATTACAGGAAAAGCTGCCCAAAGCGCCGGGGGGAACGGAGCCTTTACCTGAAGGGTTGTTTTATTTAATGCTGCTGGGCGAATTACCCACTGCCGGGGATGCGGAAGAAGTTACTAACATCTGGCAACGCCGCTCGCATGTTCCTAATCATGTATTTGACGCAATAGAAGCGTTGCCTAAATCTACGCACCCGATGACACAATTTGTAATAGCCATTATGGCATTACAAACAGAAAGCATATTTGCCAAAAAATATGCCCAGGGCATGAACAAAAAGGACTATTGGGATGCCGTATACGACGACTCAATGACTTTAATAGCACGCCTGCCCAGGGTTGCCGCATATATATACCGCCGGAAGTATAAGGACGAAAAACACATTCAGCCCGACGGGCTGCTTGACTGGTCGGGCAATTTCGCACACATGCTGGGTTTTGAAGATGAAAGCTTTAAGGAACTGATGCGGCTTTACATGACCATACATGCCGACCATGAAGGCGGTAATGTATCCGCCCACACAACGCACCTGGTAGGATCGGCGCTCAGCGACCCTTACCTGAGCTTTGCTGCCGGAATGAACGGGCTTGCCGGCCCATTGCACGGACTGGCAAACCAGGAGGTAATAAAATGGATATTTGACATGCGCGATGAGCTGGGCGTAGAGCTTCCCTCCAAAGAGCAGATTGAGGAATATGTAAAGAAAACATTGGGAGAAGGTAAGGTGGTTCCCGGTTATGGCCATGCGGTATTGCGGAAAACCGATCCCCGTTTTTCCGCGCAAATGGAATTTGGGAAAACACATATGCCCGATGATCCGCTGGTAAACATAGTGTGGAGAGTGTATGATGTTGTTCCGGAGGTATTGAAATCGCTCGGCAAAGTAAAAAATCCCTGGCCCAATGTAGATGCGCACAGCGGCGCGCTGCTGGTGCATTACGGTTTGGTAGAATACGAATTTTATACGGTATTATTTGGAGTAAGCCGCGCATTGGGGGTATTAGCCAGCCTTTGCTGGGACAGGGCGTTAGGACTTCCTATAGAAAGGCCTAAATCCATTACCACCGCTTCTGTAAAAGACTGGCTGGAGGGCAAAGGCGAAATATGGGGCGATTAATACACTATTCATTAAACAGGAATTGAAATAATAAGGAACCGGGTTGAACAACCTGGTTTTTTATTTTGGTTAAATACCGCATCGGTCTATATTTGCAGTCCCGAAAAATTCTTGAGGTTAACTTTTCCGAATATCCGGAAGGCCAGAGCGTCCCGCAGGATAGCGGGAAGGTCACCGGTTCAACAAAAAGTTCTTGTAAAATATGGGGAACTAGCTCAGTTGGCTAGAGCGTTTGCATGGCATGCAAGAGGTCAGGGGTTCGACTCCCCTGTTCTCCACTTAAAAGGTTATCATTTATTTGATAGCCTTTTTTATTACCAGCTAATCTATTATTACTATTATGCCTTACACCGTTTACATTCTTTATTCATCTACACTTGATCAATATTATATAGGTCATACACAAGATATGGCTGACAGGATTTTCCGCCATAATAATTCAGGAAGTAAATCCACTAAAAAAGCTAACGACGATCGCCCCGGCGCGTGTCTCACGCGCCGGA